>DGOW01000028.1 GCA_002390225.1 Gemmatimonadales bacterium UBA4456
CGGACAAGCTGGTTCAGGTCGCGCTGGTCGCCTTTTTCACCCTCAGCGTAGGTCCGGTCTTCACGGCACTCCCGCTCTGGTTCCTCGTGATTGTATTCGGTCGTGACCTGGTTCTGCTGGTCGGTGTGAGCGTGCTCCGGATCCAGTATGGGCCGCTGCAGGTTGTGCACCGGATCCATGGACGCATTGCCAGCGTCCTCATGTTTGTCGTTCTCGGCTGGTCAGCCCTCGGACTACCGATGGGGGGCCTGCTGCCCCTGATGATCGGTGCGGCGGGGGTGTCCGTGTACTCTGCGACGATCTACGCACTCGACGGCGCGTCCCAGGGGCGTGCGATGTCCGAAGGCTGATCGCGGGTCAGGATGCACCACAGAAGCGAACGACTGTTCGAGCGAGCGCCCGAGCCATGGTCTTGAGCTGAGCGACCTCGACGAACTCGTCAGGTCGATGAGCTCGCCGGATATCGCCAGCGCCGAACAGCACCACAGGGGTGTTCCCGACGTGCTGTAACAGTCCGGCGTCTGCTCCAAAGGTCACTCCCTGCAGGACTGCGTCAGTGTCGAGTTCTTCCTGCACAGAAGCGGACAGCGAGCGGACGAGAGTGTGATCGATCGGTGTCTGCGACGGAAGGAAGCGTCCGCCCCACCACTCGACGACGGGAGGATGGTTTCGAAGGAAGTCATCGACCTTCGCAGCTTCAGCGACCGCCGCCTCGAACTCAGCTCGAGCGGCATCGGGTGACTCATCGGGCCGTACACCGAGGCGGCCCTCCATCGCGAGGTGATCCGGGACGGAAGAAGCCCAGTCTCCGCCTGCCATCGTACCGATGCTGATCGGGAAGGGGGTGGGGTAGGCGGCAAACATGGGGTCTGACTCATGCCCCTTATTGCGCGACGCCTCTAGGGCCTGAACCGCGGCGTAGATATGAAACGCCTTTTCGAACGCGCTCACGCCCTCGTCTCGAACCGCTCCGTGGGCTGCATGACCAGCCACGTGAAGCCTGAAGTTGATGCACCCAGCCTGGACCGGGGCGATGGTCAGTGATGTCGGCTCCATGACGATCGCGCCATCGGCGCCACCTCCGTGGAGGATGGTCGCGAGTGTACCGATGCCTCCGTCCTCTTCGCCGATGACGCTCTGCAGCCGGACCGAGCCCGCCTGGGTCACGCCGCTATCCGTTACCGCCTTGAGCGCTGCCAATCCGGCCGCGAGTTGCGCCTTCATGTCGAGGGAACCACGACCGTACAACCGTCCCTGCTTCACGACGGGCTCGAATGGCGGATAGGTCCAGAGGTGTTCGTCCCCTGGCGGTACGACATCGACGTGACCGTTCAGGATCAGCGTCGGGCCGGATCCTTCTCCCTCGAGCGTCCCGATCAAGCCCAAGGCCTCATTGCGATTGATCTCCCATGACGCGGCGGGATGATCCTGCACGAGTGGCAGATCAATCGTCCACTCATCCGTCTTGAGACCGATCCCCGACATGACCCGGGCTACCGCATGCTGTGCCGCGGACTCTTTTCCGTTCCAACTGGGGATCCGGATCAGGGTGGCTGCCGTGTCGAGGAGGAAGTCCAGGTCGACCAGCGAGGCTGCGTGCGCAGCGGCTCTGCCGGTTCCGGGTCTGGGGTTGTTCATCGGGAGAGCGAGGCCAATTGCGAGCGGTGGACCCGCTTCCAGGCGACTCGGTGGGGGCTCACGTCCTCGAGGGATCCGGTCCCTTCACAACAGCAGGATTCGCATGGTCAGTGCCATGCCCCAGACGGCGTATCATGCCACGAACTGGCCTCATACTCTGACTGTCCTCAACGAAGGTGTTCGCTGAAGAAGGCAATCGTACGCTCCTGGGCCAGGCGGGCGGCCGCCGCATCGTAGCGGGGCGTCGTGTCGTTGTGGAAACCGTGGTTGACGTCGGGATACATGTGCATGGTGTACTGCTTGCCGGCCGCCTGCAGCGCAGCCTCGAATTCAGGCCAGCCCGCATTGATCCGCTCATCCAGGCCGGCGTACTGAATCATGAGTGGAGCCTGGATTTGCGGCACGTCCTCGGTTGCGGGCTGTGAACCGTAAAAGGGGACCCCTGCAGCGAGATTCGGGAGCCGCACGGCGAGAGTGCCCACCATCCCGCCACCGAAGCAGAATCCTACGGTGCCGACCCGGCCGGTGCTCCGCTGATGGGATATCAAGAATTCCGCAGCGGCTGAGAAGTCCTCGGTCATCGCAGTGCGGTCGAGCTGGCGCTGCATCGTCCGACCTTCGTCGTCGTTCCCGGGATAGCCACCGAGCGGTGTGAGCGCGTCTGGGCCGAAGGCGAGAAATCCGGCCGCAGCCATTCTCCGCACGACGTCTTCGATGTAGGGGTTCAGGCCCCGGTTCTCGTGAATGACGAGGACGGCTGGCCATGGTCCCTCGGACGACGTGGGCCATGCCATATAGCCCCTCATACGCCCGGACCCGTTCGGTGAGTCGTATTCGACGTACTCCTGACGGATGCGCTTGTCTTCGAGTGGCACCTCCGCCGCGAGGGCATAGTCTGGGCTCAAGGCGTCAAGAAAGGCTGCTGCCGTCATCCCACCGACCGCGAACCTGGTCGACTCGTTCAGAAAAGTCCGGCGATCGATCAGACCGTGTACGTATTGATCGAAGAGGGTGAGCACTTCCTTTGGGAATTGGTCGGCGGTCACGCGGTCCGGATCGATCATAACTCCTCCAGGGGCAGGAAACGCCAGAAGCTAGGCAGGTTTTCGGGTCATCGCCACGGAATCCGAGGATTCGATAAGGCGTGGTATCACCCTTGTTCCATGCGTCCGCGACGGTCGGGAGTGTCAGCCACAAATCAGCACTCATTGCGGAGGAGTTCGAGGACCGCGTGTTGCCGCATCACGAGGGCTTTCCGGCCGCGGCACGCGGGATCTTCTAGCGCTTGGCCCAAGCCCATGGACTGATCTTCGGGCGCGGCTTAACCTGTCGATAGCCCTGGTCTTTCCGGCGGCTCGGTCAGGGAACCTTAGCCCTGCCGTCGGTGTCCGTTCGCACATCCGCAAAACCACGGAGGCTGCTGCCTCCGAAGCGCCTCAGGAGAAACTGTGATGTCCCGACTTTCTACGCCGATTTTAGCGGCGGCGATGACGTTGACTGCCGCGACTGCAGTGTCTGCGCAGGATGCCGGTGAGTTTCGCCGTTCAGCTTGGCACGACTACCGCATTGTTACTGTTGCAGAGGGCCTCGTTAACCCATGGTCCATGGCCTTTCTGCCGAACGGTGACATGCTCATCACCGAACGTCCGGGCCGGCTCCGGATTGTCCGTGACGGCGAACTGCTGGCCACTCCGGTCGAGGGGCTTCCGGACATCTACGTCCGAGGGCAGGGTGGACTGCTGGACGTTGTTCCACACCCCGATTTCGGCTCGAACAGTCTGGTCTACATCTCGTACTCCAAGCCGCAGGGCGGCACCGAGTCGACGACGGCGATCATCCGCGCGCGTCTGGAGAATGGCGCGCTGCACGATGTCGAGGAGCTTTTCGAGGCGAACTCGGCGGGCCGCGGTCACTACGGATCTCGAATCATCTTCGATGGACAGGGTCACATCTTCTTCAGCGTCGGTGATCGTCAGGCTTCCCCGAGAGGAGACCTTGAGAGCCATCCGGCGCAGGATCCCTCTAATCATCACGGTACGATCAATCGTCTCGCGGAGGACGGGAGTATTCCGGTCGACAACCCCTTCGTGGGCCAGGACGGCATCGAGCCCAGCATCTTCAGTTACGGACATCGGAACCCGCAGGGGATGATCTTTGATGAGGCGACCGGCAACATCTGGCTGACCGAGCACGGCCCGCAGGGCGGTGATGAGATCAATCTGGTACAGGCTGGTGCCAACTATGGTTGGCCTGTGGTCGGTTACGGCGTGAATTACGGCCCGGGTTCGGCGATCCACGCGGCCTCCATGCGCGAGGGGTGGGAGAACCCCCGTCACGTCTGGGTTCCCTCGATCGGGACGTCCGGCCTGATGATGTATGACGGTGAGCGCTTTCCTGCCTGGCGCGGCGACCTCTTCGCTGGCGGGCTGACCGGCGAGGTTCTCGTGCGGGTCAGCCTGGACGGCGATGTCGTGACGGGCTCGGAAGACCTCGTTCAGAGCATGGGCCGCATCAGGGACGTCCGTCAGGGTCCGGACGGCTTCATCTATGTGGCATTCGAGAGCCGGAGTGGTGATCCGAGCAGGATCGTGCGGCTCGAGCCGGCGTACTAGTCTCGGCGCGTAGCGCTGGTGGCATCTCCGCCCCGTCCGTACCGCTGGCGGGGCGGAGGGTGAGCGCCGTATCGCGGTTTGCCGCGGCGCGCGCGCTGTTTTCGTGTCTGGTGCTCGGCCTGTTGGCCCTCCTCGGGTCGTCAGGCCCGGCGTCTGGTCAGTCGACGGGCGAGGCCACCATGCAATCCTCTGCGTCCGTCGCAGAGCAGGGCCGAGGGTGGACCGTCATTTTCGGGCGGGAGCATTCGCGTCCGCATGTGATCGTGGGCGTGTGGGCTCTCCACCCCTTCGAGCCTCAGTTCCCGGAATTCGATTGGACTCAGGGCTTCGGAGTGAGGAGCCATCAGTGGCTGGCTGCAACATTCGTAAACTCCTATGACCGTGTGGCGTTCATGGCTGCGCTCGAGCGCTACTGGTGGGTGGGTGCCTACGACGCGATCGCCCTCGGCATCGGATACAGAGTTGGCCTTCTGAGCGGGTACGACGAGCGGCTTCTCTCTCTGGCCGGTAAGGTACCGGCCATCCCGTTCACAGGTCTTCTCGTTTGGACGGACCTGGGGCCGTTTTCGCTCGACGTCTTCTATGCGTATCGGGGGATCACGGTGGAGACGGGCCTGAGCTTCCACTGAAGGCCCCCGGGTTGCGCGTTTGGCGGCCAGGCAGGGATGTTGTCGGTCCTTCGATCGACTCGTTCAGCCAGCCAGAGACCTCCATGCGCTTGATCCGCCCCGTGACAACCCTCATGTCCCTTGCTGCACTGATCGCACTGCCGCTCGTAGTGGAGGCACAGCAGCGGCCGCAGCAGGAGCGGCGTCCGAGTGATCCGCCCGTGCTGAGGCGGAACCTGCGAGGTGTACTCGGTGGGGTGCCCATGACGGCCGCGGACAGCATGCACCAGGACGTCGTACGCCTTCTCGACTTCGACTCGTACAAGCAGATCCTATACGGGCTCACGCAGTTCGGAGACCGGGAGCAGGGTACGCCCCGTAACGCGGCCGCCATCGACTGGATCGAGGATCAGCTGCGAAGCTGGGGTTACGAGACCGAGCGCGTGCACTACATGTATACGCCGCGCGATTCAGAAGTCGCTGAGCCGCGCGAGGAGGTCTTTGCAACGAAGATCGGCTCGTCTCGCCCGGACGAGATGTACATCATCGGTGCCCATATGGATGGGCGGGGCGGCGGGGAAGCAGCCAACGATGATGGGTCGGGAACGGCTCTGGTCATGGAGATCGCTCGCGTCCTGGCGACGTCGGACGTGGCCTCCGACCGCTCCCTTCGCTTCGCACTCTGGAACAACGAGGAAACGGGCCTGAACGGAGCCCGGGCGTATGTCGAGCAGCGGGCAGCGATGCAGGGGGCCGAGGATCCACCGGGATCGGGTCTTTACCCGGAGCCACGCTGGATGGGAATGATTCAGCACGACATGATGATGTGGGACCACGGCAACCCGGTGACGTATAACCAGGCACTCGATGCAGACGTTGATGTCGAGTTTCAGTTGAACTCGGTGATGGCCGCCGAATCTGCACAGCTCGGACTGGCGCTGATCAATTCGAACCGGCTACACGCGACCGACTACCCGGCGGTGCTTAGCAACGCGATGAGCAATACGGACTCGACGCCCTTCATGGATCTGGTCCCTGCCGTCAGCCTAAGAGAGAACCGTCGCCTCTACGAAACCGGCAATCGGGCGAACCCCCACTGGCATCAGACGACGGATCTGTTCGAGACCTTCTCGGATGCCGACTTCATGCTCGGCTTCAATGCGGCTCAGACGACGCTGGGCGCGATCGCGAGGCTGGCAGAGATCCGGATCGTCAGGTAAGCCCGGTGGCCCAGTGTTCTTCGTTGATCACAGCAATCGGAACGCCTCGTAATCGATACAACACGACCTCGTCAATGAGCGATCCGAACGAATCCTGAGACCAGTCCGACGCAGCGAGAGCGCCGATGACGACGTAGTCGGTTCGGCGGTTAACCGCGTGCTCGCACATTCCGCCTCGTTCTAGGACCTCTCGCTCGCAGGCGTGGAGCGGGCCGTATGCCATGTCGCCCCCGAACACGAAGGTCCGACCCGCGAAGACGACGTCCGGCGGTGGGACAGTCAGGGGCATGTCGGTTGCGAGTCGTGCTCCACCCCCCAGGCCACTGGAATTTTCGGCCAGTTGGGCGAGGATTGCGCTCAGCCGGTCCCGTTCCTGACTGTCGACCTTGCCGTCCCTGAAGATCCGCTCGAGGCGACGCGACAAGAGATTCGCCGGATAGCGCGTTGCAACCTCAGGATTCGCCCTAGTCCACTCGGACAGGCGGTACGCCTCGTCCGCCGTCACCTTCCCGTCGGCGATTACTCCCCGCACGAGGCCGACCATTTCGGCCAGGCCCTGCTCGACACGACGCTGGGTCTGCAGCTCCCGTGCTCGATTCAAGGGCGTCGCCCCGACTCGAGATCCCTGCACTCATCC
>DGOW01000096.1 GCA_002390225.1 Gemmatimonadales bacterium UBA4456
AGCAGGGGATGTCACCCTCACCCGCCTTTTCCTGGAGGCGCTGGCGGAGGAAGACCCGGCCCTGTCTGATGCGGTCGCCATGCGCTACTGGCCCGGTACGCAGCAGGAGCTGACCGGTGGTGCGATTGAGGGTGCCGACCTGGTCGTGGCCTACGGATCGGATGAGTCGGTCGCCGCCGTTCGCTCACTCGTGCCGGTGACCTCACGCTTTCTGGCATATCATCATCGCTTCGGGATCGGCGTGGTCGGCCGAGAAGCACTGGGGCAGGGTGTGGAGGACGTGGCTGGCGATGTTGCTCGTGCGGTCGCGATGTTCGAGCACCGAGGCTGCGTGTGCCCACATGTGGTCTTCGTCGAACACGGTGGTGCCGCTGTCCCCGAACGCTTCGCCGAACTCGTGGCCGAGGCGCTCGAGGGTCTGGCCGGAGTGTGGCCTGCCCCGGGTCAGGCTGCGTTGGCCGCGCGTGAGGGGGCCGCGCTGCGGCAGGCTCGTGATACAGTCGAGATTCACCAAGCCGCGGGCGCCGCTCGGATGATGCACGGGGGAGGCGCGAACTGGACCGTGGTCTTCGAATCGGAGGTCGCTGATGTGCCGCCGTTACCCGGTCGCTCCGTGCGGATTCGGGCGGTTGACGACCTCGCCCACGTGCCCGCGATCTTGGAGCCGGCGGGCCGACATCTGCAGAGTGTCGGCTATGCAGGTGCGGAGCAAAGGATCAACGAGCTTGCCGAAGCGTTCGGGCAAGCCGGAGCTTCACGGATTGTCCCGCTCGCTCGCCTGAGTTTTCCGCCCGCGTGGTGGCTTCACGACGGGCAGGGACCTCTGAAGACCCTGGTGCGTTGGGTCGAGGTCGAGTGAGGAAGGGGCCTACCCTTCCTCGTCGTCTTGCTGATCCGCCCGCCAGATGACCATCTGGCGACCGCCGCGAGGGTTCTGCTCAACGCGAACCGTCAGGGAGTCACCTTCCTCGATTCCCAGATCCTCCCGCATGTCCTGCGGGATGGTGACACGCCCGCCCACGCCCACGCTGACGTCTGTGTAGTAAAGCGTACGATAGATGGCCATCGGCACTCCTCGAGTATTACCCTGCAGCCGAGCAATCTAAACGAATCCGCGAGATTGTTGTACGGCGTGAAGAGGATCTGCCCCAGAAGCGTAGTCAGTTCGATTCCGGGCCCCGCATTCCGTCATGGGCCCGGTGACTGAACCAGTAAGGATCATGAGCGATAACGGCTTCGCACTCCGACTCAGTGGTGTCACGAAAAGATTCGGAGCACACACGGCCGTGGACGGCCTCGACTTCGAGGTTCCCCGCGGTGTGATCTGCGGACTCCTCGGTCCGAACGGCTCCGGAAAGACGACGAGTATCCGGATGATCATGGGGATTCTCGGGCCGGATGAGGGGACTGTGTCTCTGTTCGGTGAGAACCCCGACGTCACGCGCCGTACCAAGGTCGGGTACCTGCCCGAGGAACGTGGCGTTTACAAGAAAATGAAGTGCCTCGAGTTGATCACCTTCCTCGGTGAGATCAGGGGTCTGAAGCGGGCCGAGGCGAGGCGCCGAGGTGGAGCATGGCTGGACCGACTGGGTCTGCCGGAGTGGGCGGACAAGAAGGTCGAGGATCTCTCCAAGGGGATGCAGCAAAAGATCCAGTTCATCGGCACGGTGATCCATGAGCCCGAGTTGTTGATTCTCGACGAGCCGTTTTCCGGCCTTGACCCGATCAACCAGGACGTGCTCGAGGAGATCGTGCGGGACTATCACGCCAAGGGGACGACGATCCTCTTTTCAACGCACCTCATGGACCAGGCCGAACGACTCTGTGAGCGCGTGTGCCTGATCTCGAACTCCAGAAAAGTTCTCGATGGTGAGCTGAAGGACATCAAGGCAGCCGAGCGTCGTGGCATCGTGGCCATCGAGTTTGAAGGACCGGACTCCTGGATTCAGGGGCCGGAGGTCGATCGCGTCGAGCAGGGGGACGACGGACTGCACTTGATTCTCCGCGATGGGTTCGACCACCAGCCCATCCTCGCCCGGGCGGTAAACTCCGGAGCGCGTATACTGCGCTTCGATCTGGTCGAGCCGAGATTGCACGAGATTTTCGTCCGGCATGCAGGTGGAAGAGCGGTGGGTGACGCCAGCATGTCCGAGGGTGCCAGCATGGCATCATCGAGCGAAGACGCCGTTGTGGGAGCCGCCTGATGTGGCACAACGTGTGGGCGGTGATTCGCCGCGAGTATCTGCAGCGTGTTCGTTCCAAGTGGTTCATTGTGGCGACCACCGTCGGACCGCTGATGATGGCGGGACTGATCATCGTGCCGGCCTGGTTGGCGGTTCAGGGTGAACGCGAGCAGTTCGACCTGGCTGTAGTCGACGGCACCGGAGTGCTCTACGAGGGACTGGCATCCCGTCTGGAGAAGGGCGGATTCCAAGTGGAAGAGGCACGCTGGCATTCGAATGTGGTCACAGAGCTGCGCGAGCGGGCAAACGGAGGAGAGTTGGGCGGCTTCATCATGGTCGACGAACTCACGCTCGAGACGGGTGAGGCCCTTTACTACTCCATGGACGTGCCCACCGCGCTTCGGCAGGTGACGGTCCAGACCTCGGTCGCCCGCACTGCGCTCGAGTATCAGCTCGAACAGCAGGGTGTCGATCCGGAGGGGCTGCTCGGCGGAGGCGAACTGCAGGTCGAGGTCCTTTCGGCAGCCGGGTCGGACATCTCCGAGCCACAGTTCGCCATCGCGTATGCTGGGGCCTTCTTCCTCTATATGGTGATTCTGCTCTACGCCGTGGCCGTGATGCGCGCGACGCTGGAGGAAAAGACGAGCCGGATCGTCGAGGTCATCATTTCGGCGATGAAGCCCTCGGAGCTTATGCTCGGGAAGATCATGGGGGTGTGTGCGGTCAGCCTGACGCAGATGGCCATCTGGATTGCTGCTGCCGTGGCGCTGCTGGCGGGGGCGATCCCCATGTTGATTGCCGCGCGACCCGAGCTCGCGAATCTGGAAAATCTCCGGGAGATCGCACCGGGGATGGGGCTGACAGCTCTGTTCGTCGGGTTCTTCGTGTTCGGCTTTCTGATGTATTCCGGCCTGTATGCCGCCGTCGGGGCCATGTGCAATTCGGATGAAGAGGCACAACAGGCTCAGTTCCCGATGATCACACTCCTGATCGTCCCGATCGTGATGGTCGCGCCGATCATCCAGGCGCCCAATACACCGATGGCGACCGCGCTGTCCCTCTTCCCGCTCTTCTCACCGATTCTGATGTGGGCGCGTGTGTCGGGGGGTGGTGTGCCTGTGTGGCAGGTGGCGCTCTCGTTCGTGCTGATGGCTCTGATGATCTGGGTCATCGCGGCGATCGCAGGCCGGATCTACAAAGTCGGGATCCTGATGTCAGGCAAGCGGCCGACGTTGCCGGAGCTGTGGAGGTGGGTGAAGGAAGCGTAGGCGCCACCACCTCCTGGACGCAGAAGCCCCTTACGCTGGCTCCGGGAGCGTCGACCGGAGCAGCGCCTGAAGTTGGCGGTCGTCGAAGCTGCGCGCTTTGGCGACCGCTTCTTCGTAGCTGTCCTCGATGATGATCGCGGCGGTGGCTGTGACTGGAGGTCCTTCAGTACCGGTCGGAGGCTCAAAACGGAGGCGCCCCCGATACCTCGCTCCGGGATGCGTATGATCCTCGAAGTCCAGGAACGCGTCCCAGATCAGACCCTCGTGCGCAATGGTCGCGACGTGCACGCCAGGCTTAGGGTTCCGGGAGACAGGAGTCATACGCTCACGTTATCCGTCCGAGAGGTGCTCGTACAGCGTTCCTCCGAGTTCGCAACATGCTACGGGAACTCAAGCCCTGGTCCGTAGCGCGCGCCGAGCGGTTCTCAAGGCCTCTCGCATCTCTCTGAGCTCGGGCTCGCCCAGCCGCTCATGGCCATATCGACTGCGTAGATAGAGGTCGACCACACGTTCCGCGTCGCGAGCGGTCGTGGCGCTCTCGGCTCGAATACGCTCCACGAGAGCGAGCGGTGTGAGCCCCGGTGTGACGCCGACGCCAGCTCTGCTGGAGGCGGAGCGAAGCTGCATGTACATCTGGGTCCCGGGCTCGACCGTGGGCCCGGTTGCTCGCACCCAGTACCAACCGGCGGCGGCAACCAGCAGGAGTACGAGCGCCGCCCACGGGCTTTGGGTCGTGGCGTCCGTCGGGGTGTTGGGCTGCTCGAGGTCTTCCAGAGTGCGCGAGCCGAGAAGGCCGGAGAAGATCCCGAGCTGGTCGTCCATGGAGTAGTCGAGCACCCACTTGTTCCAGCGGTGCTGAACCCCGTCGAACAGGATTCGACCAGGCCACCACCGGGAGGAGGCGATCTCCGCCGTGCCTGAGCCGGCAGGAGTCGGATCGAACTCGACCCACCCGTATCCAGGGAACCAGATCTCGACCCAGGAATGAGCCTCGTTCTGCGTGACGACGAGGTAGTTCCCGAAGTCGTTCCACTGGCCTCCAAGGAAGCCGTTCACGTTCCGGGCTTCGATGCCGATCGCGCGGAGCATCGTCACCATGGCGGTGCTGAAGTACTCACAGTGGCCGGCCCGACGCTCGAAGAGGAAGTGAGAGAGTGTCGTTTCGCGCGCTGTCGTTGGGAGCTCGCGTGTATATGTGAAGGTCTGGAGCCAATCCCTGATCGCTACGGCCCGGTCGTATCGGTTGTCGATGCCTACGGTCAGAGAATCGGCCAGCTCGGTGATCGCCGGGTCAAAGCGTCGGGGAAGCTGAAGGAAGTGATCATCCGACGGGTGATACCCTCCGGCTGGCTGCCTCAACTCCTCGGTGGGTGGAGGCCCAGTGGGGGCCCAGGCCGTATACGCTGGCTGACCTCGACCCCAGTAGATGAAGTCACCCGCGTTGTCGAAGAGCGGCTGGATCCCGTTGTTCGAGTCGATCTCGAGCGCCGGATGCAGGGCGAACAGGACACGGGTGTCTAGCGCCGAGCCGAAGATCCTCTGCTCGATGGATTCCCCCTCCCAGCGCTCTCGGTACCAGGTGGTCGGTGCCGAAGAGGGAGGCAGGTTGTCCGAGCGTGTCCAGCGTACACCATCGAACCGGTCATACGAGCGGCCTCGCCAGTGTAGCCCTCCCAGCCCGGCTGGTGGCCCGTTGGGAAACTCGACGCGCAGCACGATCTGGGGATTGCCTAGAATTGTGGATCCATGTTCGCCCAGAGAGACCTGATCCGAGAAGCCTGCGATGGATGTTGTCATGGTCTCACCCCGTCCGGCCCATCCTTGCGATACGCGAGGGAAGGTGACGAATACGACCAGCGCGACACCCAAAATGAGGCATGACAGGCCTCCTGTTGTGCTGAGCAAACTTCGACCAAGCGGGACTTCGCGGACCTCGTGGCGCTCTGCCTGTCTCCTCAAGTGCCCGACCATGAGTGCGACCGTGGCCAGCCCGATGTAGCCGACGAAGGCAATCAGGAAGAGAACACCCGGCCGGTATGCGGTCGACGCGAGGATCAGCGCGAACGAAAGCGTGTACAGGCGCAGGTCGTTCGGAGCATCGAGCGAGCGTAGCGCCTCCGCGGTGAGCAGGAGCAGGAGGAGGTCGACCACGGGGATGACGATGTCATCCTCGATCACGAAGACATGCCAGAGTGCCCGAGCGACCAAGAGGGCGGCGAGTGGGAGCCAGAATCGCTCCATACGCGCGGAACGCTCCGGATCGGGATGCCAGAAGAGAGCCGTGCCGAGGGCGATCGTGGCCAGCAAGGCGGACAGGGGCTCGAACCCGGCACCGCCCGCGAACGCCACGAGGCCGGCGACACCCATGAGGACGGCGAGACGACGGTGAAAGAGGCGGAGATTCATTCGTCCGCATCCTTGTGAACAAGGCGAGCCCGTCGGCCGACCGCGAGTGTGTCGCCGAAGCCGGGCCGAGCATCGATCCCCACCAGAATGCAGTTCGATGGTGAGACGGGGGGAGACGGCGGGGGAGCGTCCGGGGAGAAGTCGGCTCGGGCGAGTACATCGAGTGCCCGCTCAAGCTGACCCATGCCGTCTGCCGGCTCGAGGACGTCGTCGCCCACGACCAGGGCGAAGGGCCGATGTTGCGAGACAGCTCTCGAGGCGAGCGAGGCAGCGACCTCGACGGCAACCTCCGCCGCCTCACCCGGTTCACCCCTGAGGTCCAGGCAGATCCATGTGGTCTCGGCACCATCGCGCTCATACTCCCGGATGACCGGACCGCGCAAGCGCGCGGATGACTTCCAGTGGATGTCCCGGGAGTCATCACCTACCCGGTAGTCCCGAAGGCTCCGATACTCTCCGCGTGATCCCGCGGCTCCCCGGGCAGACATGCCTGTACTCGGAATCCTTCCGACACCCGGCGCGGGCTCACGCACGGCTCGGTCGGTTCGCGGCCAGACGGTGATCTCCCCCGGCATGTGGATGTCGCGCTCCTTGCGGAAGAGGCCAAATGGGAAGCCGGTCGAGAGGGTCACGGAGCCGAGTGGGTAGATACCTCTCCGCACGAAGCTGTTCACGGATTTTGTGGTCGTATGCCCTCCGGCCGGTACGTGCACCAGGAATGCGCTCTCGGGCAGCCCCTGTTCCAGAAGTTCGACAGCCAGCGAAGGAAGCCTGCGTTTCTCGTTCGTGACCTCGTACGTGAGGCGCATGTCGAGTCCCACCGTGACGGCTCTCGGAGCCCGGCGCTCGACGCGCAGGCCTCGTATCGCCTGCTCAGAGAGCCATCCGCTCACGGCAATGAAGCCGAGCATCGCGCCAAGCAAAAGATAGAGGAGGTTGTTGCCGGTATTCATGGCTGCGAACCCGACCGCGACGGTTCCGAGCGTGAAGGCCACGCCACCTGACGTGAAGCGGATTCGGCGCCAGGCTCGGATACGAGCCCATGTTTTCCGCAGGGTCGACACGGCTCGGCGGGCCGTGTCGAATGGGCTCTTCGGGGCGTCGTCGTCCGATGTCACGACGTCAGACTGGAGCCTCGACCTCGTCCAGAATCTCCTCGAGGATCGCGGCAGCGTCGTCGTGAACGTCGAAGGTCGTTCCGGTCACCCCGGCCGGGAGAATCCGATGCGCAAGGCAGGGAACGATCAGATCCCGGACATCGTCGGGCACCAGGTACGTACGCCCATGCGTCAGCGCATAGGCACGGGCAGCGCGGAAGACAGAGATGTTGCCGCGTGGGGATACGCCGATCCGCAGCTTGGTCGTGGTTCGGGTGCGCTCGACGATAGCCATCAGATAGTCGAGGATCACTGGATCGACGTCGACTTCCTCAACTCGGTTCTGCAGCTGGACGACCTGCTCCAGGCTGAGCACGGCGTTGAGTCGGTCGACAACTGGCTCGAGGGAGGCTGACTCTGCCAGGATGCGTCGCTCGGCCACTCCGTCAGGGTAGCCGATGGTGATCCGCATCAGGAAGCGATCGAGCTGACTCTCTGGCAGCGGATAGGTGCCGTGGTGCTCGAGCGGGTTCTGGGTCGCCATCACAAGGAATGGGCGAGGCAGGGAAAACGTCTGGTCGTCGATGGTGACGCTGCCGTCCTGCATGGCTTCCAGGAGGCCGCTCTGGGTGCGCGGCGGGGCCCGATTGATTTCGTCCGCAACGACGACGTTGGTGAAGATCGGACCCTTCCGGATCTCGAAGCTCGTAGTCTGCGGGTTGTAGATCGATACGCCGAGTACATCGGACGGCAGTAGGTCTGATGTGAACTGGACGCGACGGAAGCCGAGGCCGAGCGTCTTAGCCAGCGCGTGGGATAGGGTAGTTTTACCTACGCCCGGCACGTCTTCGAAGAGTACATGACCCCGTGCTAGAAGGGCTGCGACGGCGAGGCGCACGACTTCTTTCTTGCCGTGGAAGACGGTTTCGACTGCCTGAACGAGGTGGTCGAGAAGCTCGAGGGACGGGCGGGGCTCGCTGCTCGGGGGGGCTGCTATCGTGTCGGTCAAAGACGCGCCTCTCCGGGGTTGGTCGAAGGCGAAAAAGTATAACACCGGGGGCCGCTGCAAGGTTCGGAGAGCGGGTCCGTTCTGCCTTGACCGTTTGGCGCAAAATCAGGTAGGTTCAAGCCGTTTCCGGGGGTAAGTTCCGTTTTTCACAAGCCTTGTGTGACGCGGTCTAACCCTGCCTTGCGCCCGAGTTGTCCCGGGCGTCTTGCTGCACCCAGGAGCAGTGCTTCCGACATGAAAAAGAACAGGCTGATCGGCGGACTCGCCGGTGTCCTCATGCTGGCGGGCGTTGCGTTCGTTCAGGGTGGTGGTGCCGAGGGTGAGGACGCCGCTGCCGCGTCGGGTCAACCGATCGCGTTCCCGCACAATCAGCACGCGGGGAGCGAGCCCGGACAGAACAGAATGGATTGCCAGTTCTGCCACTTTTCGGCAGAGCGTTCTGTAGATGCGGGAATTCCCCCAGTCTCGATGTGCGTGGGTTGCCACCAGGTGGTGCAGGGTACGACGCCCGAGCAGCAGATGGAGATCGCCAAGATCCAAGAGTACGCGGATCACAACGAGCCGATCCCGTGGAATCGCATCTACAAGATTTCAGACCACGCGCACTTCCCGCACATGCGGCACGTGACCGTGGGCCTGGAGTGCCAGACATGCCACGGTGAGGTCCAGACCTATGGCGTTCTGAGCGAGCAGGACCCTGCCTGGGGTGGAGACAACATGGGTTGGTGTATTGACTGTCACCGCAATCCGCCAGAAGGCCTGACTGCCACCGACGGGAGTCCGATCGAAGAAGCATCGATCGACTGCGCCGTCTGTCATTACTAAGGGAGGCGCAGAGACATGACTGACGGTATCAAGCGGCGCGACTTCCTGAAGGTCCTCGGCGTTTCAGGCGCCGGGGCTACGATGACTGGTTGCGGGCCGGGAGAAGTCGAAAAACTTCTCCCTTATGTGGTTCAGCCTGAGGAGATCACCCCCGGAGTCGCGACCTGGTATGCGACGACGTGCGGATGCCCCAGCGGCTGCGGAATCTGGGTGCGGACGCGGGAAGGACGCGCGGTGAAGATCGAGGGTAATCCCGATCATCCGATCTCGCAGGGCGCGGTGTGCCTGCAGGGCCACGCGTCACTCCAGCATCTCTACAACCCCGATCGCTTCGCCGGCCCGATGATTCGGGAAGGTGATGTGTTCCGGCAGGGAACGTGGGACGAGGCCGAGCGATTGCTCGCAGCCCGGATCAACCAGTCCACGACCGCCGGCCACAGTGTGATGTTCGTCGGCGGCCACCTGGGCCCGACCATGACCCGTCTGGTCGACCAATTCGTCGACAGCGTGGATGGCTCTCGCGTGGAATACCATGCGGTGTCCAACGCCCCGCTCAGGGAAGCGACCCGAATTGCGTACGGCACGAACGAGGTTCCCACGTACGACATCGGAGCTTCCGATTTCCTGCTCTCGTTCGGTAACGACTTCATCGATGATGGTTCGGTCGAGGCGGGCCGTGGCCTCTCGCACATGAGTGGCGTGGTTGACGAAGAGCACAGCAAGGGGACGTTCGCGTACCTCGGTGCCCGTCTCTCGACGACGGGGCTGAACGCAGACGAGTGGCTTCCGATCCAGCCCGGGTCCGAGGCGATCGTGGCCCTGGCGATGGCGGCGCACATTTCTGCCGGGAATGTATCTGGGCCTTACGCGCCTCTCATCGAGACCTACGACATGGCCGACGCCGCTGCTGCGTCAGGCCTCAGCGAGGATTCGCTTCGCGATCTTGCCGATCGCTTCGCTGCCTCCTCTAGCCCGCTTGCGATGGGCCCAGGAGTGGGCACACACCATAGGAACGCGACGGCAGCAAACCTCGCCGTGCTCGTTCTGAACGATGTCGCCGGTGCCGTCGGCCAGACGGTTCATGTGGGTCGTGGTTCGAGCACCGCATCGACGCCGTTCTCTGACATGGCCGACGCTATCACCGAGATGGCGGGTGGTCAGGTCGGTGTCGTGCTGGTTCACGGAACCAATCCCGCATATTCGCTGCCGTCCGGCTCTGGCTTCCAGGATGCGTTCGACGGGGTGCCGTTCAAAGTGTCCTTCGCCTCGGCGATGGATGAGACGGCTGCGATGGCCGATCTGATCATGCCGGACCGTCATTTCCTGGAATCGTGGGGCGATGCCATGCCGCGCGCCGGGGTGCACACGGTTCAGCAGCCTGTAATGCAGGCCGTGCCGCACTTCGATTCGAAACAGGCGGG
>DGOW01000088.1 GCA_002390225.1 Gemmatimonadales bacterium UBA4456
CGAGCAGAGCGGACGTACGTACCGAGTGCTGGAGAGCTCGTTCGGGTATGACGAGCGGGGGATGGCCTCGTGGTATGGCGAGCAGTTCCAGGGTCGTCCAACGAGTAGCGGCGAGCCGTTCGACCTGAATCTGCTCTCAGCGGCTCATCGGACGTTGCCGCTCCCGTCGTGGGTGCGTGTGACGAACCTGTCGAACGGGCGCAGCATTCTGCTTCGTGTGAATGATCGAGGACCGTTCGCAGACCCGGACCGCCGGATCATCGACGTGTCGTACGCCGCAGCGGTTCGGCTTGGTATGGTGGAAACCGGGACGGCGTCCGTGCGGGTCCAGGCGGTGGAACCGTGGCAATCACGTACTCAGGGCAACGCGCCCAACTGAGACGGTAGGGGCTCGTACTGATGCGGTGAGCCGAGCCGATGGCAGAGGCAGGGATGTGAGCAGGCGGCATGCCTCAGCATGGACGGTTTGTATGCCTGAATCTCGCTACTTAACATAATATATATTATACGAAGCCACGGTATGGGACGGCAAAAGGGCGGATTCAGGGTCTGAACCCCAAAACCGCCCTCTTGCAGCCTCAAGCCCTTTTGGTGCTGCTCCCGATAGATATCTCCGGATCGCGCACAGCTTTACTCCTCAAGCCCGTCAGGTCCTGGACCCACTCCGGATCTCTTCGATTCGCATTTCGTACTGGCCGCGGTCAGGTGAATTCTCATCGAGATCACCCAACACCTGCTCGTACAGCGCGATCGCTCCGTCACCATTGCCCTGAGCACTCCGGATGCGCGCCGCACCTACGAGCGCATCACGGATCTGAAAATCGAGGTCCGAGCGGTTCGCGATCGAGAGATACGTGTCTTCGGCTTCGTCCCAACGACTTTCCTGCTCGTAGGCTCGCGCCAAAAGCGCAGCGCTCTGGAGCTCAATCGGAGACCCAGGAGACTGACCGATGGGCTCAAGCACCGCAAGCGCCTGCTGAGGGTCACCGGACTCGAGGTAGAGTTCGCCGAGCACCATGCGTGCCTCGCCGTCGTACGCCGTACCGCCGAACCGATCGAGGAACGTCGCCAGATCGATCTTGGCCCCCTCGGTGTCGTTGATCGAGATCGACTGGTAGATCATCTCCAGTGATTCGGCCGCGCCCTCGTTAAGCTGCGAACGATAATTCATATAGTAGAAGCCACCCGCAATCACGATCGCGAGCAGGACTCCCGCCACGGTCATGAGCTGCTGGTTGGCCTTGGCCCAGCTGCTGGCCTCGAGAACACCCACGACAAACGAGTCGTCGGCATCGTGCGAGTCTTGTGAGGTCCGGCGAGCACCGGGATTACGCTTCGACATAGTGCGTTTTGAACAGGGTCACGGGCTGCTCAGGCAGACCCGGGAAAAGCGCTGAAAGCTAGATGGGGCGTCCCGCAGGGTCAACGAATCCAACGGCGCACGCCGGACGTGGCCATGCCGTCAGGAACCTTGATCCGCTCCGGTCTGCCCTCGAATCATGGGACTCTGGTACCCTGCCAGCGCCCACAGATCACCAGGCCGGCGAATAGAGAGCCGATGATCCGGCGACGAACCTATGACGCCGTCATACAGCCAGTCGTTCAGCAACGTCGTTATCGTCGCCCGATGAGCGCCCGCCAGATCGGCCAACACTTGGTGGGTTAGGCGCTCCGACAGCTGCATACCACGCCCCGTCGGCTCGCCGCAGCGCGCGCCCAGGTCGATCATAACCTCGGCCAATCGCTGCGCGGTGCTGGGTCCGTGGGAACCACCCTGAGCGTGCCGCAGACGATGAAGCTCCTGCTCCTGCCCCTCGAGATACGCGTCGAGGCTGCTCTTCGCCGTCTTCAATCCTGTCAGCACTGCAGCCTTCGGTAGCGGGTGCACGACACACCTGGCACCGGCGATGGCTCCGTAGCGGCGATGCCCCTCAGTGAAAGCCTCGTCCCCAAATATCTCCCACGGCAGGGCCACCGCCACCGTTCGTTCCTGCCCTCCGAAATCGAGCCCGGGCAGCACCAGCCGCACGAAGCCACTGCGGACGAGGAAGACGGCCTGGGCCTCGTCACCGGGCATGTACAGACGTCGGCCCTTCGCCAACCGTAGCGCCTCGGCCTCTTTGACCAACCTGAACAGCTTGCGGTCGCGCGGTGGGTGAAGGCGGAACGGCATCGACTACTTCCTCAGGCGTGGGTCCCGGCCGGACCAGAGGCATGTGACGCCAAGGATGGGTGGAGTGCCAGTCCCACGGCAACCAGAGCAACCGGCAGTGACCATAGGGTCGCGGCCTGCGCACCGATGACATCAGCAAGTGCCCCGGTCACGAGGACCCCTAACGCACCCGTGGCCCATGCGAGTCCCATCACGATCCCCGAGCTGACGGCTGTGCCCGTCGGGATCATCTCCTGAGCCATCACGACCACCGGCGGAAGCGTGGCCATGCCGAGGAAACCGGCCGCGCCGGCCGCTGCAAGTCCGATCGCTCCATCTGGGCCGAGCCACACCGCACATGCATGTGCCGGCAATGCCCAGAAACACAAGTTCGCCAGCAGCTTACGTCTATCGACTCGATCCGCGAGCACACCACCGGCAACCGTTCCGAAGGCCTGAGCCGAGAGGTACGCCGTGAGAGCGACGGCGCCCAGCGTCTCTGAGCCGCCGGACTCCGCGACGATGATCGGTTCCATGGTCAGGAAGAGGCGCTGGATGAACGCCATGACCGCGCTGACTCCAAAGATCAGTCCGAGGGGGCCCCTCAGGTGCCGTAACACCTCTGACGGAGGTGCGGGGGGTGGGCGCTCCGCGCGCGTAGTCTCCCCTGCTCCACCACTGCGCAGGCCCAGGTAGACGAGTGGAGCGACAACGAACACGGGCAGCGCCGCCAGCCAGAGGCCCTCCATTCCCCGTGACTGAGCCAGCCAGACCGCGACCACAGGTCCAGCCGCGAATCCAATGGAGCCGCCAAACGAGAACACGGAGTAGCGCGCGCCACCCCCCTTCCCCTCAGAGACCCGGACTGCATACGAGGCCCCTGGCGGATGGAACGCCGCAGATCCAATGCCCCCGATGACCAGCAGGATGAGGAGTGACCAGAACCCCGTCGCCCAGGCGATCGCGGACACGAAGACACCAGAGATGATCGGACCGATGACGACGAGTCCACGGCGCCCGTATCGGTCGGCGATGAAGCCGAAGAAGGGCTGTGGCAGCGCAGCGGCCACCGAGAACGCAACGGCTAGCGTCGCCGCCAGCGTAATCGAGAGGTCCAGGTCGCCCATGATGCGCGGCAGAAGCGGCGGAACGAACGACGAATACATGTCGTTGACCGCGTGGGCCGCCGAGACGACGAGAGCCAGACGAAGCGCGGATGGTTCGCTGCTCGGGGCTGGGCTCGACTCCGCTACTACCTGCACGAGGCCGGGGCTCCGCATTATGGGCTAGAGCGGCTCGGCGGCCGCGATGATGAGCCGAAGGATAAGCCCACCCGATTGGGAGTTCTACCGACTGGCGTGGATCCATGTAGAACGCAACGTTTGGGAACTCAGCCCGACCCGATCCTCAGGATCCAAACCGACTCCGTGCCCATGCCGTACTCGACCGAGCCTGCGTCCATCCGCCTCGCGCAAACGCCCGCCAACCTCAGAATCTCGACTCGTCGTGGCATGGGAGCCGCGATGCTCGCGCTCACCATCGGGGCCGGTGCCTGCGCCGCGCCGGAGTCCGACCTGGGTCAGGATGTCCGCTTCGAGACCACGACGTACGCACCGCAGAACCGACCGGACGTGCGCGGTACGATCGGTGCGGTCTCCGCCGGGCACCCGCTCGCGGCGCAGGCGGGCCTCGAGGTACTTAAGGACGGCGGCACGGCGATGGACGCCATCATTGCCATGGCCGGTGTTCTGGCTGTCACTCGACCGCACATGAACGGCGTCGGTGGTGACGCCTTCGGCATCTTTTATGACGGCGCATCGGGCGAGGTCACGGCGCTCAACGCGAGTGGGCGGTCGGGCTTGCTCGCCACACCAGAGTTCTTCACGAGTGCCGGACACGATGAGGTCCCCGGCACGGGCGCGTTGTCCGTAAGCGTACCGGGCGCAGTCGCCGGCTGGGTCGATGCCCACGATCGCTTCGGGACCAGACCGTTCGCGGAGCTCCTGGAACCTGCGATCCGATTCGCCCGAGATGGCTTCGCCGTATCGACGCGCCTGGCGCTCGATTTTGAGGCTCAGGGTGGTGACCTGAATGAGTACGGACGCGCGCTGTACCTCCCAAACGACGGAGCCCCCCCGATCGTGGGGACGATTCTGCGTAATCCGGAGCTCGCCGCGTCTCTCGAGACCATCGCGCTGGAGAAGAAGGCCGGGTACTACAACGGCTCCATCGCTCAGACTCTGGCAAACTTCGTCGAATCGCAGGGCGGACACCTGCGCACGAGTGATTTTGCGGCTCACACCTCGACATGGGTCGAACCGCTCCGCCTGGACTACATGGACCGCACTTTCATCGTCATGCCGCCGAGCACCCAGGGGCCCGCACAGCTGGCGCTGATGGAGATGTCCAAGAGCCACAATGTCCAAGGCATGGGCCACAACAGCCCGGAATACCTCCATACGCTGATCGAGTTGAAGAAACTGGCCTTTGCGGATCGGGACCGCTGGATCGCTGATCCAGAAAAAGCAGACGTTCCGGTCGCGCGCCTGCTGGACCCCGAGTACCTACGGAACCGTGCAATGCTGGTCGACCCGTCCAGCGCGGCAGAGTCGGTCGGACCCGGCTTCGGCGATGAGCACATGAGCACACAGGGCGAGCAGAACGATGCCGGTGATACCGTTTACCTGACCGCCGTCGACCAGTGGGGCAACGCGGTAAGCTGGATCCAGAGCAACTTCGCGGGCTTCGGCTCAGGTCTCCTCGAGCCCGAGACCGGCATCCTTCTCCATAACCGCGGCTCGCTCTACACCCTCGAGAATGGGCACCCGAATCAGGTTGCCCCTGAAAAGCGGCCGTATCACACGCTCTCCCCGATGATGGCACTGCATACCGAAGGAGACTTCGCGTTCACGCTCGGCACACCGGGCGGAGACAGCCAGCCTCAGTCCCTCCTTCAGATCAGCCACAACATGCTCCTCTTCGGAATGACACCGCAGGAGGCGATCGAGGCACCACGATTCCGGTCCATGTCGGGTGCGCGTGTCTCGATCGAGAACCGGGTTTCGAGTGCTACGCTCGACGGACTGACCTCGCTCGGGCATGACCTGAACGTGATCCAGGGCTGGACCGCCACGTTCGGTGGCGCGCAGATGATCGTCTTCGATCGTGAGAACGGAGTCCTGACGGCAGCGGCTGATCCGCGTCGTGAGGCGTACGCTCTGGCCTACTGACATGAGAATATTCTTCACGCTCGGGGCGCTCTTTGGAGCGCTCGGGGTCGGCCTGGGGGCGTTCGGGGCACATGCTCTGCGTGCGGCTCTGACACCACAGGACCTGGCGACGTTCGAGATTGGGGTGCGGTACCAGCTTTACCACGCGCTAGCCTTGATTGCGGTGGCTTGGGCGACGACGCAGTGGGAGGCGACGACCATCACCTGGGCCGGATGGGCCTTCGTTGCGGGAATCGTGATCTTCTCAGGCAGCCTCTATGTCCTTGTGCTCACAGGGCAACGATGGCTCGGGGCGATCACGCCGATCGGAGGCGTTGCGCTGATCGTCGGATGGACCTTGCTCGCCTGGAGTGCCTGGCGCGGGTGACGGAGCCGGACCACGCGCTTCTGGACAACGCAACTGGAATCCTCTCGGATGCAGCTCGTATTGTCGTGCTGACCGGGGCTGGAGTATCTGCCGAATCAGGAGTCCCCACGTTTCGAGGCGAGCAGGGCCTGTGGCGTTCCTATCAACCAGAAGAACTCGCGACGCCCGACGCTTTCCGTCGTGACCCCGAGCTCGTCTGGTCCTGGTACCAGTGGCGTCGTGAGCTGATCGCCGACTGTTCCCCTAATTCAGGGCACCATGCGCTCGCCCGGCTCGCTCTGAGTCGAGATGGCGTGACGCTCGTCACGCAGAACGTGGATGGACTGCACAACCGGGCCGCGCGCGACATGGCGATGGCCCTGGGGGTCTCCGACCCCGAACCTGCCTATCCACTCGAGGTACACGGGGCAATCCATCGTGATCGCTGCTCGGGTTGTGCACGACTCACGGCTGGGACGACCGGGTCAGAACCAGGGCCGCCGACCTGTGCGGCGTGCGGATCGCCTCTGCGCCCGGACGTCATCTGGTTTGGGGAGTCCCTGGATGCGGGTGTCATCGGATCGGCTCAGCAGGCCGCGATCCATGCCGACGTCTGCCTCGTGGCCGGCACGAGCGCGCTCGTGTACCCGGCTGCAGGGCTGCCAGATCTGACCCTGCGCTCGGGTGGTGCCGTCGTGGAGGTTAACCTCGAGCCGACACCTCTGACCGGCTCGGCTACGGTGTCGATCCGCGGCCAATCGGGTGAGATCCTGCCGGAGATCGTGGGCGCCTGAGGCTGTAAGCGCTCTCCGCCAGCCGACTGAGCGCTGTCGGTCCGGGCTCAACCCGATCCGAGTACGTCGACCAGCGTCTCTATCGAGACGTTGCCCCCGGAGAGCAGGATGACAACGGCGCCGTCTTCTTCGGGAGGAGGCTGCCAGGTGCCAGCCAATGCGGCAGCGAGCGCGACCGCACCACCGCCCTCGACGACCATGTGCAGATGTGCAATCGCGATCCGCATGGCGTCCGCGATCTGCGCTTCTGTGACGGTCGCGTGTTGGTCGACTCGATCTCGAACCAGAGCAAAGGAGTATCGGTTGTCGAGCCCGATGCCCCCGGCGAGTGCATTCGCCAGCGTGTCTTCCTCCGGGAGTTCCACTGGCCTGCCGGCGCGCACGCTCGCGAGCATCACCGACGCACGCTCTGCCGACACACCGACGATCGCCGGACTCAGGCCGACCTCAGCCAGCGCACCCGCGACCCCTGCGATGAGCCCGCCACCGGAGAGTGGAGCCAGGACAGCCGACACCGGGCGGCCATCGAGCTGATCGGCAATTTCAAGACCAATCGTCCCCTGCCCGGCGATGACCCACGGATCGTCGTATGCGGAGACGTAGATACTCCCGGCCTCGCCGGCAGCCTTCACCGCAGCCGCCTCGGACGCGTCGAAGGTGTCGCCGTACAGGACCGCCTCCGCTCCTCCGGATCGGATCCCCTCGAGCTTGACCGGGTCGACCCATTCCGGCACGAAGACACGGGCTGGAATCCCTGCACGACCAGCCACGTACGACACCGCCCGCCCGTGATTTCCGCTTGAGCACGCAACGATCCCGCGCGTTCGCTCCTCTGGCGCCAGCCCTTCGAGCCGTGCCGCCGCGCCCCGTACCTTGAACGAGCCCGTCACCTGCAGACACTCCGCCTTCAGGAGCACCTCCCGACCGAGACACTCACTCAGTGCGGGTGCAGGCAACAGAGGTGTCACACAGGCGTGCCGCTCCACGAGCTCCCGGACTCCTGAACTCGTGGGCAGACGACCTTCCCCGGTCCGTTGATGCATCACGTCATGTCACGGCGTGGGACCCCGACGCCTAGAAGACGACCCGAGGCCGCTCCTTCAGCTCAGTGATCCACAGGCCTGAGTTGAGATCGGACGAGTAAATGCGGCCCTTGAAGATCTGAGCACCCCAGGCCATCGACCAATTCGGCGTCGTGGTCTGATCATCGGTCGTCTGGATGGTCGCGATCTCCCGCCCCTGCTTGTACAGATCTCCGCGGAGCTCCCCGGAGATATCCACCACCCGAAGTCCCGCCTGGTAGTACCCGACGTACATCTTGTCGTCTTCGATCCAGACATTGTGGGCCCCCGCCTCGGGCACTTCGTACTTCGCGACCTCCACGGGATTCTCGATATCACTCACGTCCAGAACGTGGATGTACCCACGGGCGTGAATGGCCTTGTCGGCCTCCCATCCGGCCGGAAAGATCTCGTCGCCGACAAACAGGTACTTGCCGTAACGCCATGCCACGTGGGTGTTTCCGATTGGATACTTAAACTGACTTACGAAGGTCGGCGTTGTGGGGGTCCCTCCGTGCGTCCCGGCACCCACATCGAGGATCACCGCACCATCGTCCCAATACGAGACGTACGCGTATCCGTCCTGCACCATCACATCGTGAAGAGACCGCTGCTGGTTGTCGATGCCCCAGCGCCCGACCTCGTGGGGAGCCTCGGGATTGGAAATGTCGATGACGTGAACCGCTCGAGTCCCGTTGTGCACGGCGTAGACAAGCTCGTGCTCACCTGAAATCCATACGTTATGCACGCCACCGGTCACGGTTTCCGTGTACTCCGACAGAATGGTCGGGTGGGCCGGTGTGGATAGGTCCAGGAACACCATGCCGTTACGACGGCTCGACGCGCCCTCGCGGGTCACGATGCCGAGCCGATTGTTCGGGTGGATCTTCACATCGTTGATCCTTCTCGCATCGAGCTGCAACGAGTCGGTCAGGACCGGATTCGACGGGTCGGTGACGTCCCAGACCTTCATCCAGTCCCACATGAACGTTCCTATGTACGCATAATCACGTCCGTCCACGCCCTCGAACACCCAAACATCGCCAGAATGGTGCTCAGCAATACCACCACGCCCCACTTGAATCAGCTCAGCGTCCGCGCCGCGAGCCTCGACGATCACGACGCCGCTCACGACATCACGCTCACCCATGCGCGCCGTAACCCGGTACGTACCGGGTTCCTCGGCGACGAAGACGCCCTCACCGCGTTCATCCTCGATCTGGGCACCTACACCGCTCAGTGACCATTCCGGGAACGCCTGGATCACTCCACCCCCACTCGCCTCAGCCGTGGCGGAGAAGCGTATGACATCGCCCGTGCGGACACGTGATTGCATGGGCTGCAGCGCGTACGACATCCCGGGATCGGGGCGTACCTGAATCTCAGTATCCGTGAGGACCCCTGCCCCGGAGATCGAGATGGTCGCTGAGCCCGCTGACCGCGCGAAGACGAGTCCGGCCGCGTCGACTGCTGCTACGGAGGCATTGGAACTCGTCCATGTCAGCTCCGGGTCGTCCACCGGCTCCCCGAGCCGGTTGAATGCGGCTACTCGAACCGGAACCACCTGACCCGCGTACGGCATGTCGGTCCCGACCGAGGCGCGCAGCTCCGCAGGCGGGAGTGCGCGGATCACCACCGACACCGAGGTCGGGGTCCCGTCGACGACCGCCGTGATCCTGGCCATGCCCGGATTCAGCGCCGTGACCACACCGGATTGATCTACGGAGGCGAGCTCCGGGGTCGACGCGATCCACCGCACGAGAACGTCCGACAGGGCGCGGCCTGCGCCGTCACGGGCGGTGAGCGTGAGCTGGGCGGTCTCTGTGACCTCGATCTCGGCACGCTCCGGAGAGATCAGAAGCTGAGCGGGCGCGGTTTGGGTCGGGGCAACCTGTATCGCAGCGGCCAGAAAAAGCGTGGTGGTGATACCCATCATGTCGACTTCTCCGAATCGTCTTGAGTGAGGCTGTCCCGCAGTCGCTCGAACCTGGGGTCAGCGCAGCGCCGAGCGGGCCAACTCGCCCTCGGCGGAAATGTAGCCGAAGGCAGACCACTGATTACGGCCCATGAGGAGGCCCTCCCACATGTCGTGTGCTTCGGCGGCACGGCCGTTGAGCAGGTGCCAGACCCCGAGTCCATATGCCGTCGTCGTGCTCTGGAGGGTTGCCGCATCCCCCCTGGGCCCCACGAGGTCCTCGAGTGTCCGCTCCCCCTTGAAGAGGAGCAGCAGGTCCAGATACCCCGAGGACTCGATGATCTCCATGTCATCGGTGATGCCGTCGAGGATCTCCTGTGCCTCGTCGTCCATCCCGAGGCGTCGGAGCGTCATGTACATCCAGTACGAGGTCGCCACGACCGAGTCGGGGTGTGCAGAGACCTCCAGACAGCTCCGTTGAGCGTCCAGCGCCTCCTCGAGATGTCCCTGCACATAGTGGGCGAGTGCGAGGTGATAGAAGATGTTGAACTGTAGCGTGCTGGTTGGCGTGTTCATCGCATTCGGAAGCCCGTCCGGCTCGACTTCGTCCGGGAGACCTGCTGTAAGCTCTGCTGCCCGCTCGAAGTCGAGGATCGCCTCTTCGGGCTCTCGGACCGACAGATACCGATGGCCTCGGTGGCGGTAGAGCCGAGCGTCATCCGGGTGCAGCGCGAGCGCACGCGTGTAGATGTCGATGGACTCGCGATATCGCCCTAAATACGCTGTTCTCCGTCCCATCCAGATGAGCGCATCGACATCCTCCGGCGCAGCTTGCAGCGCTGCCTCAGCCTCTCGGTACCGGTCCATATACACCGCCCTGACCTCCTCAGACTGCGCAGGAGGCATGAGCGTGTCGCCGAGGAATGAGATCGCCTCAGCGCCGGGTGGGAGCGGAGCACTTGCCATGACGGTGGGTCCACTCGTCTCGGAGGACGAGTCCGACGAACATGCCGCTGCGGCCAGGGCCAGAATAGTCAGGGCGGCGCGGCCTCGGGCAGGCATCCGGCAGGACGACTGATGGATCATGGGGTCTCCGATCATGGACATGGCGGGACTGGGCAATAGACCGCCGAACTCGTGGCGCGGCAACGATGGTCGCGACCCGGCGGGAGCATCGTTTGGCAGCACCGGGAAGTACTTCCTAACTTGGCCTGCACTCCTCCGCGCCCGCTCGACCGAGAATGCTCCGATACATGGACCACACGCTGCGAACCGCCCTGCTCGTTACTGGCCTGGTAGTCGCATCCGCGCCAGCAGGCCTCGAGGGCAGGCAATCGCCACCCGGGGACACGCTCGACGTGTTCTTCCTCGGGAACAGCTACGTCTACTTCAACAACCTGGCGGACCAGCTAGCCGACATGTCCCGTGCGCTTCCAGGGCCGGTCCTGCGGACCGCGCATCACCTGCACGGCGGCTTTTCCCTGGTGAGACACCTGGAGGATGGCCACCTCCCGGGCGTTCTCGAAGCCATCGCCGCAGACGGCGAAGCATGGGACGTAGTCATTGTGCAGGACCACAGCAGGCTGGGTGTGCCGTACGAAGACGAGTCGGCGGGCACCATCGGAGACCGGGCACCGTTCTTTGAGGGAGCCGCTGGCGTCGCAGAGATCGTGTCGGATATCGGCGCGAAGATGGTCTTCTACATGACGTGGGCGAAGGAAGCCTTCCCGGGGCAGACCGAAGCCCTCGCTGAGGCGTACGAGGAGGCCGGTCATCGGCATGATGCGGAGGTCGCGCCGGTTGGGCGGGCCTGGGATCGGGTTCGCTCGGAACGACCGGACATCATCCTGTTCCACCCGGACGGATCGCATCCGTCCCCTGCCGGGACCTACCTCAACGCGTCGATCTTCTACGCGCAGCTCACGGGTGCGTCCCCCGAGGGGGCACCCGCCGAGCTCCACGGCATCGAGATGCGCACGCCTGGCGTGGTGGTGAGCGATGACGTGATCCCACTCGTCCGGCTCGAGGAAGAAGCGGCAGCCTACCTCCAACGCGTGGCGTGGGAGGTCGTGTCAGCCGGTCGGGAGTGACGCGACCCTCAGCCGCCGACCACCGGCTCCGCAGAAGGTTCTGACGAGGGCGCATCCAGGGGTGCAAGCGGTGGAGCCCCCATGGCCCGCCTCAAGATGTCCGCCGCACCTCGACAGTCATCAGGCTCGCATGCAGCGCTGACCGTGATCAGTTCCGAGGCGTCAGGCGCTCGGTGATCGAACGTGCAGGGGTGATGGGACGGCTCCGTGAGCGGGTCGCGGACTGGCGTTACTTGAAAGCTACGGAGCCAGCGTCCCGCTCCCAAGATGTACGTGCAGCGTGCCGAGCGGGCTCCAACGTGCTAGGCGTCAGCCAGTGCGCCCGCCTGGACTCGAACCAGGGACCTACTGCTTAGGAGGCAGTCGCTCTATCCACCTGAGCTACGGGCGCTGATGCCATTACCGTCGACTAGGCCATGACTTGCGCTCGTCACACTGGCCGGCTTGAACCCATGTCGCTCTTCCCAGGGAGCACATCGGGGCTACGCATCAAGCAAACAGCATGGAGGCGCCGGGAAAAAGTCGTGCAGTCGCCGGAGCGGAGCAACTGCTGAGGCAAGCCTGGCCTATCAGAACGCCAACCTCTCGGCCGCCTTGAGCTCGGGCGCCTGCTCCAAGTTCCCGATCCGGTGCAGTGCACCCTTCTACGTACGCTGCCTCAGGGGAGCACCTTCGCCGGGTTTCGCACACCCTCAGTTGGCTGGCCCACGCGGCTAGTTCTGTGCGCGACCTGGCCGGCGTCGACGTTTCTAGCGATCCCCACCCACGCGCCGGCGCAGTTCTTCGAAGAAGTTCATAACCAGGATCAGACGGTCGGGCTCTTCGGCGTCCGCCGCCTCGATCGCGCCTGCGCTGACCGCCAGGATGAAGCGGTCGCCGTCGGGGTGCAGCGTCGAGCCTGGTCTTGGCTCGACCCCCGATGGGTCCGTGAACAGCGTATCAACGCCCAGCACGACGGGCACCGGATCGCGTTGCAGCCGGACGGCGATGACAGGTTCGTTCGGACCCGTGCCCGCATACAGCGTGCTGCCGGCGGGAGACCACGACATTCCGGCTACTGAGCCCGAGTACACGATCGTGCGCTCGCCCGGCGTCGGGAAGCTGCGCACATAGAGCGCGTCCTGGCCCGACTCGTCCGATCGGTACGCCGCGAGCGTTCCGTCCGGCGATACCGCGATACGCTCCAGGTCGGCCTCCGAGGTCAGGTACGGGCGCGCGTCCGGGTTGTCCGGGTCCGAGATATCGACCATCCACAAGTCCCGGACACCGCCCTCACCCCGCTCGAACACGATCAGCGTGTCCGCAGGCCAGCCCATCATGAACTGGTTCGCGTCCAGCGTGATGATCGAGCGGGGCGGCGCATCGCCGGTGAGATCCTTCACGAACAGATCCGCAACGTCCGTGCCGTCGCGTGCTGACGAGAACGCGACCTTCGTGCCGTCCGGTGAGTAGCTCGGACGGGAGTTGGTCCCCTCAAACGTGATCTGCCTCGGCGTCGTGTGAAGCACCGTGTTGTACGTGTAGATCTGGCCCTCGCTCTCGAACACGATCGACTCACCGTCCGGCGACCAGCCGACGCCCAGGCTGCCGATCTGACGCGGAGCCAGCGCCAGTGCCTCCCTGTTGCCCGCGAGATCCACGACCGTGAGTTGAGACTGGCCCGCCTCACCCGACGTGCCCTCGACGTAGAGCAGTGTGCCGTCAGCGGCCAGATGCATGTCGGGCATGTTGAATGCCCCGAGCCGGACTCCGTCGAACAGCGGTACCGCGCCGCCGGTCAAGCTGAGCGAGCTGAGATCGAACGGCTGCGCGAAGACCGCCCCGTCGTCTCGTACATAGACGATGTGCCCGGTCGGCGTGTACCACGCACTGCTCACATCGTCCAGGATCACCTCACTCGACAGATCACCGAGACCGACGGCGTACAGCGAGACATCAGTGGTGTTCGGGGACGTGACCACGAGCGCGCCCGACGAGCCCGGCAGGCCGTGCACCCAACCGGGCCTGCCCGTGGAAAACTCCACGACACCGAGCGGCTCGCCGCCGTCTTCGGGGATCAGCACGATCGACGATCCAGCATCGTACAGAATCGTCCCGTCATCGAGCCACGCGGATGCGACGCGCTGCCCTGCACCCATATCCTCGGCCAGCCGCAGCGCGGACCCACCGATGAGCGGGCGCTTGAACAGGTCCTGCTCGATCGCGTACACGATCCACTCGCCGTCGGGCGAGTAGGTCACGTCCTGTGCACGCTCGGTGTCCGGGATCGCCGTCACCTCCGTTGAGCCGCGGAGCTTGAGTCCCAGCGCCGGAGCACCACTCGCTGTCTCGATCGGTACGATCATGCTCGATCCGTCCGGAGCGAGCGCCATGTATTGCCCAAGGTCCAGCACCAGACCGGCCCAACCCTCCGCGCTCAACACCTGGCGCGTTACGGGCTCGGGTGGCTCGGGCCGCAGCAGCGACCAGCCGAACGCGAGCGCGAACACCGCGGCGAGGGTCCAACCGGCCGCCGTCAGCCGGTTCCACGGTCCAGCAGTCGCGGCCGGTGCGGCTATGGCTCCCGCCGCCTCGACCGCGCGTCCGTGCCGGAAACCCGGATCGCCGAGCGCACTCACGAACTCGCTCGCCGTCCTGAACCGATCCGCCGGCACCTTCTCCAGCGTCTTGCGGATCACCGCGTCCACGTTCGCGGGCACCGTCTGGCGGACTTCCGTGGCTGAGACCGGCCTCGCCTGGATGATCTTGCCCAGGATCGCCTGTGGGGTGCTGCCCGTATACGGCGGCTCACCGACCAGCATCTCGTACAGCACGCAGCCCAACGCATACAGGTCCGTTGCCGCACCCACGTTCTGATCGCCCGTCGCCTGCTCCGGGCTCATGTAATGCGGCGTGCCCAGGCTCAGGCCCGTCTCCGTGAGTCTGCCCGCACCCCCTGCGCTCACCGCCAGTGCGATGCCGAAGTCACTGATCAGCGGCTCACCCTGGCTGAGCAGGATGTTCGCCGGCTTGATGTCCCGGTGGATCACACCCCGCTCGTGGGCAGCCTGCAGTGCAGCAGCGACCTTCGTCGTGATCGCGACCGCATCGTCCACACCAAGCTGGCGGTCACGGTCGAGTCGATCCCTGAGGCTCTCACCCTCCACGTACGGCATCACGTAGAACAGCAGTGAGTCCGCCTCACCCGAGTCGTGCAGCGGCAGGATATGCGGATGCTGCAGGTTCGCGGTCGTCTTGATCTCGGCCAGGAACCGCTCGGCTCCGATCACGGCGGCGAGTTCCGGTTTCAGCACCTTCAGCGCGACGTTGCGCTCGTGCTTTACGTCATCGGCCAGATAGACCGTCGCCATGCCGCCCTCACCGAGTTCACGCTCGACGCGGTAGCGGCCTTCGAGGGCCCGGTTCAGGCGGCTGATGGGATCAGACATGCGAGCAAGAGGCGGTCAACCGGTCCTATCCCGCTATCCCGTCGCCTCCCTCGCGTCGTTCATCCATGGCATACATGTCTTTCGCAGGCCCCGCGTACGGTGGCAGTCACGACGCCTCCCGGGTGGTCACTCGGGTCATGAACGCTCCCCGCCTACCCGTCGGTCGGTAGCGGCTCCTCCAACACGGGCGGCGGCGGCTCTTCGGCTCTCCGGCCCGCCAGGTACCCAACACAATACGAACGCAACGTCGCCTCGAAACGGCTCATCTCGGAATGACTTCGAAGCCCTCCCTCGCCCTTCCGATGCAGTGCGTCGTTGAGCGTCGAGATGGCGCCGATGAGCTCAATTACGTGCGGATCACCGCCGGAGATCACCTCGTCGGGCTCGATGTTTGAATCGAGGTCCATGCCGACCACCTCGCCTTCTTCGTCGGGCTCGATGCCATCTGTGACCGACTGGAACTCGTCCATGAGCTCGATCTTCCGCGCAGGGATCGGCTCGTCGGGCTGAATGAACGCTCCGGACATGGTCTCCGTGCGCACCGGAATGGGATCGTCGGGCGAAATGTATGCCCCCCCGTCAGGCTCGCCGCTCGCCCCGGAATCGCTGTTGCTGCTGCCGTATGACCGGCGTCGCGTGCCCGGCGGAAAGGCCGGAGGTGGCAGACGGCTCTCGTCGCTGTTTTCGCTCATCGCCAGGTGCTCCTCACAATCGGGGTTCCCGCTCTCCCCTTACGTCGCCGCAATATGTGGCGCGACAACTCGAGGAACAGGGGATTCCGGACTACAGGAAGAACTCGATGGCAATGAATCCGCCGACGAACAGCAGGCTGAAGAACACCACGAGCTTGTCAAAGTGCAGATCTATGAAGCGTTCGATCGGACGTCCGAACTTGTAGACCAACCCGGCAATCAGGAAGAAGCGAAAGCCACGACTCAGGGTGGATGCCAGGACAAAGACACCGAAGTTGATGTTGAACACCCCGGATGCGAGGGTGAACACCTTGTACGGGATCGGCGTGAGTCCAGCCAGGAACACGGCTGCGAAGCCGTTGGCATCATAGAAGTCGCGGACGCCTTCGAACGCCTCCTGAGATACGCCCGGGACGTAGGCGAAGAACCAGTCCTGCGCGATGTGCCACCCACCCGCCCCGATCGCATAGCCGACCATCCCGCCCAGAACGGACGCAACGGTGCAGACGGCAGCGAACTTGAGGGACTTGCGGCTCGCGCCGAGACACAGGGCGAGCAACAGAGGATCCGGAGGGAGCGGAAAGAAAGACGACTCCGCCGCCGAGATCAGGAACAGCGCCGGAACGCCGTACCGGGTGTCCGCCCAGTGTAGGACCCAGTCGTAGAGCCGGCGGATCGGGTT
>DGOW01000098.1 GCA_002390225.1 Gemmatimonadales bacterium UBA4456
CGAACCGCGCAGGCATGCAAAGAAGCCGTTGAAGGCGAGTGTTCAGTCGCCCGACACGCCTCGAGGGTTCAGGGAACTACTGTGCGGCGTAGACCGAAACGACATTCCGCGCACGCATGCGCTCAAACGTCACGACACCGTCAACCAGGGCAAACAAAGTGTCGTCTCTTCCGCGGCCGACATTCCGCCCCGGATGGATCTTCGTCCCACGCTGACGCAGGATGATACTCCCCGCGTTGACGGGCTGACCGCCGGAGCGCTTGACTCCCAGCCGATTTGGGTTGCTGTCTCGCCCGTTTCGGCTGGAGCCAACACCTTTCTTGTGTGCCATGAGGCTGTCCCTCTATCGAGAAGGGTCGGAGCGCTGCTCAGCCGAGCGCGACCTCGTCGACCCGAATCTCCGTAAAGTTTTGTCGGTGGCCCTGCTTCTTCCGATAGGTCTTCCGGCGCTTGCGCTTGAACACGATGACTTTGTCACCGCGTCCGTGCCGAATGACCTCGGCCTTCACCGACGCGCCATCGACTACTGGCGTGCCGATCTGCACCTTCTCGTCGCCGTCGCCGGCGATGAGGACGTAGTCGAATGTGACCGATTCCCCTGGCTCGGCTTCGAGCGTAGGAATGCGAAGGCGACCGCCGGGCTCAGCCCGAAATTGTTTGCCGCCTGTCTGAAAAACCGCATACATATGGTAATTACCGAGGTGGAATCGGTTTCGATGTCTAGCCCGTAAAGGTCGGCAGGTGCGCCGGGTCGGTCAAGGCGTGCAGATGCTCTTATGCCGCATACTTGTCCGTGACGTCTGTCTCGGCTGGCCCCGATAGCAGGCGGAACTCGTCGAGGCGCATGAGTGGATCATCGCGAAGCCTCAGCTGGAGACTCGTGCGGCTTCCCAGGCGCTTCAGAAATCCCGGCTCCTCTTCGATAACGCGCAGGGCAACCTCCGGATGCACGCGCACTACCAAGCTCTTCTCTTCCTTCGTTGCCCCAGCCCGCTTGAGCGTCCGCTCAATTTGACGAACCACGCTCGCCGGCGTATAAACGCGCCCAATACCGCCGCATGACTGGCAGATCGAGGTCAGAGAGTTGAAGACGGACGGACGAACACGCTGCCGTGTCATCTCGATCAATCCAAGACTCGAGACCTCGAATGCTTTCGTTCGCGCCCGATCCTTCCCCAGGTGCGAACGGAGCTCACGGAGAACCTTGTCCCGGTTCTCCTGCGACTCCATATCGATAAAGTCGACTACGATGATCCCCCCGACATCCCGCAAACGGAGCTGTTTCGCGATCTCCCGAGCTGCTTCGAGGTTGTTCTTGAGGATCGTCTCTTCGGGGTCCTTCTTTCCCTTCCCCGTGAACCGGCCGGTATTTACGTCGATCGAAACCAGCGCTTCGGTGGGCTCAATGACGAGGCTTCCGCCCGATTTTAGTCGTACCGTGCGGCGGAATGCTTTTTGAATGTCCTCCTCAACGCTGAATTCGTCGAAAAGCGAGGTTTCGCCCTGATGGAGGTGAACACGATCCTCCAAGTCGGGATCGACCGATTTCACATAATTGACGATCTCGTCGTACGCCGGCTTCGAATCCACACGGAGCGCTTCGAATTTGTCGCTGAACAGGTCACGAATCACGCCACTGATCAGCGTCGCCTCGCGATGCACCGGAGAGGGCGCGCTCAGGGAGTCCGCATCGCCCCGAATCTTCTGCCAGCGCTCATGAAGTCGCTTGAACTCGCGTTCGAGCTTCTCCGCGGTCACCTCTTCGCCAACGGTGCGAACGATGAGGCCACCACTGTTTTTGGGCAGGATCTTCTGAGCCATCTTGCGCAGCTTCGCACGCTGGTTCCGGCCTTCGATCTTGCGGCTGATACCGACGCGCGATGCATAGGGCATGTAGACGAGGAAGCGACCGGGCAGAGAAATATCCGCGGTCAGCCTGGGACCTTTCGTACTGATCGCCTCCTTCGTGACCTGCACCAGAATCGTCTGGCCTTTCCTGATGTGGTCCTGGATCGGTGGGAGTTGCCGCGGGCGCCGCCCTCGCCCTCTGCCGCGCCCACCGCCGCCACCTTTACCACCTTTCCCGGCGCTGCCCTTGCCACCGCCACCGCCCTTTTCGTCTCCGGACGCCTTGTCATTGCCACCGGTGTCGACCTCGTCGTTTCCATTCTCGTGGTCGTCCTCACCATCGTCTTCGAGGTTGAGGTCCGAGACGTGAAGGAAACCGGCCTTACCGGTCCCGATGTCTACGAAAGCGGCTTGGATACCAGGTAATACGGCCTCGACACGGCCGAGAAAGATGTCGCCGAGAACCCGGTTTTGATCTGGGCGGTCGAACATGACCTCGGCGAGTCGCTTGTCTTCACGGAGTGCGACCCACGATTCCTGTGGGTTCGAACTCACGAGGATTTCTCTCCTCAAGTGATTCTCCAATTTGTGATGTCGGTTCCAGTCTACCCCTCCGGCGCCCCCGGGCGACCCTGAACTCCTCGGCGCGAAGCGCGACACGAGCAATTCCGGCGACCACCGGGGCTCCGACAGATCCGGGCGCGGCAGAGGGGCGTTCCAGGACCAGTGTCATGAGAACGCCCGCTCCCGACCGCAACGGACCGACGTGTTTGAGTTACCTAGGCGCCTGCGGTCTCCATTTCCCGCACCGGCTCCATGCTTGTCAGCGGATCGGCCTGGAGCTCCTCGAGGAGCTTCCGTGCGATGACCAACCGCTGGATTTCGTTCGTTCCTTCGCCGATCTCGCAGATTTTTGCATCGCGCATCATCCGCTCGACCGGGTATTCACTCGTGTAGCCGGCACCACCCATAACCTGAATCGCGCCAAGCGTGGCACGCATGGACAGTTCGGAACAGAAGTACTTCGCCATCGCTGCCTCTTTCGCGTACGGCTGGCCATGATCCATCAGCCAGGCAGCGTGGTAGGTGAGATGTCGACCAGCTTCGATATCAGTGGCGATCTCCGCCAGTTTGAACTGGACCTGCTGGAAGTCCCAGACGCGCTGACCGAACTGCTCGCGCTCGGTCGTGTAGCGAACCGCCGTCTCCAACGCGCCCTCCGCGAGGCCAAGGGACAGCGCTGCCACCCCGATCCGCCCCGAGTCGAGCGTCTTCATGAAGTTGATGAAGCCTCGGCCTTCTTCCCCAAGCAACTGGTTCGAGGACACTCGTACATCCTCGAAGTGTAATTCCCGGGTGTCCGAGGCACACCAGCCCATCTTGTCTTCCTTTTCGCCCGCACGGAATCCCTCGGAGAACGGCAGATCATCGAGGTGTCCACACCCCACAGCTGCTGTCCGCTCAGGATCGATCGTCGGCTTGCAGACGATGAAACTGCTGATGCCTTTGGAGCCCTCTCCTGGCTCGGTAACCGCAGTGGCGACAAAGATTTCACCCACACCGGCGTTGGTGATGAAGATCTTGGAACCGTTGATCCGCCACCCGTCGCCATCGCGCTCTGCACGGGTCCGGGTTCCGGACGCGTCAGACCCGGCGCCAGGCTCGGTCAGCCCGAATCCACCCAGGACCTTACCCTGGGCCAATGATGGCACGAAACGCTGCTTCTGCTCTTCGGTCCCGAAGTTCAGAATCGGCGACATTCCCAGCGTCGTATGGGCAGATACCGTAATCGAGTGGCTCGCGTCGAACTTGCCGAGTTCCTCGATGACGAGGATATAGCTCAGCTGGTCGAGTCCGAGCCCGCCAAGTTCCTTCGGCACAGCGATGCCAAATAGACCCATGTCGGCCATCGCCTTCACGTTTTCCCAGGGGAACTGGCCGGTTTCGTCCAGTTCCCGGGCTACGGGCGCAATCGCATCACGGCCGAACCGGTTCACACGCTCCCGAAGAGCGATGTGGTCGGAGGTCAGATATCTATCCATCAAGGCATGAGCCTTCCGTTCCAGAGTCCCATCCACACCAGTCGCAGCGGCCACATCTGACCGTCACGGACTCACCAAAATAGCGCAACAGGCCATTTCTACGGCATCCCGGCCCACTAGCGAGCCGTTGGACGGCCCTGAGCCGGACGAGCGCGCAGCGGCGCAACTCTCTCGAGCGACTCCAGTTCGGACGATCGAGCAGCCAGATCCTCGACCTTGAAGACACTCCATCGCCCGAGCCTGTTCCCACCTGACGGATGGCGTCGATTCGCTCGAGTGCAGAGAGAACCCCGGAGCCCTCTCCCGACTGCCACGCATCGAATTCGGGCCCGGCGAGTCGCCTGAGGCGTGGATCGTCGCACGCGAGCCAACCGGCGCGACCCGCGAGATGCAACAAACGCCAGTGCACCGCCCGCAAACGGGCTTCGTGGGGGTGCGTCCGGTTAATGAAGCGTACCCCTAGTCGGCGATCACGTATGGCATGGAACGCCACGCACACGGACGGCTCACCGTCGCGCCCTGCCCGCCCCGCTTCCTGGTAGTAGGCCTCTAGCGTGGGCGGAAGCTGGAGGTGCAGGACGAACCGGACGTCGGGCTTGTCGATGCCCATCCCGAAGGCGTTCGTAGCCACGACGACCCTGCTTGCCCCGCTCATGAACCGAGCCTGCACGGCTGAACGGAGCGGGCCCGGGAGGCCGGCGTGGTAGGCCTCGGCGGCGATCCCCGCCCGTGAAAGGCGGTGACGGACTGCTTCAACCGACGTGCGGGTTGGGGCGTAGACGATGCCGGTCCCATGGGTCCGGAACGCGATCTCGACCAGCCGCTGCAGGCGCCCTCTGCCACTCCGAGCCGTCTTGATCGCCCACCACAGGTTCGGCCGATCGAACGAATGCACAACAACCTTGGGGCGCTCCAGGCCCAGAGACGCCGTGATGTCGCGTCGCACGGCAGGCGTCGCGCTAGCGGTAAGAGCCAGCACCGGTGTACGCTGCCCTTCACGGAAGGCGCCGATCATGCGGTAAGCGGGCCGAAAGTCATGACCCCACTGAGAGATGCAGTGTGCTTCGTCGACCGCGATCAGGCCGATACGCACTCGAACGATTGCGCGCATGAACGATGCCGCCGGAAGCCGCTCAGGAGACACGAAGAGGAGGTCAACCCGCCCGGTCCGAAGAGCCCCCATGACCAACGAGCGCTCGCGTCGCGTCTGTGCGGCGGTGAGGCAGTGCGCATTGATGCCCACGGCGCAGGCCCGGACGACCTGATCCTGCATGAGCGACACGAGAGGCGTTACGACCAGAGTGAGCCCGTCGATCATCATCGCCGGGATCTGATAGCAGACGCTCTTTCCCCCGCCCGTGGGGAGCACACCGAGGGTGTCCTGACCCGCCAGGACCGAGCGAATCAGCTCTTCCTGACCCGGGCGGAACGAGGGATAGCCGAACCGACCACGAAGTATGGCAATGGGGTCGGCCGTGACAGGCGAATCGTCCATGTAAGACGATCGCGCGCCTCTCAGGGCACCCGAATGCTGCTACGTGTCGTCGTCCTCGACGTCACAAGCTCTAGCTGCGGCTAGGTCGTCCGCACCAAGCTCGTCCGAGGCCGGCAGAAACCGGAGAGCGAGGCCACCGGCGAGCACCATGATCGCGGCCCCGGTCACCCAGCGTTCATCGAGGTAGATGCCCCCGAGGGTCAGTGCGGCGGCGACCGAGAAGATCCGCACTTTCCATTCGAGCCACTGGTCGCTGCCCCGGCGACGATAGGAAAAGAGCGCCAAGCTGTCAGCCATTCGACTTGTCGAGGAAGCGGCGCACACCGACCCGGCATTCCTCCGACATGCGTGCGTCCACATTGACCTGGGCAGCTCGTTCGATGCCCTCATCGAAGTCGAGACTGTCCAGCTCGTACAGAAGGCTCTTGGTCAGGCGCACCGCGGAGGCCGGCTTCTTTGCAAGCGCGGTGAGGTAGAGAGTCACCTCGGTTTCGAAGTCTCCCGGGGGCCACACCCGGTTCACGAGGCCCAGGCGATGAGCTTCCTCGGCCCCGAAGCGATCACCCAGAGCAACCAGCTGGAAGGCGCTTCCCTCACCCATTTTTCGGCGGAGGATCGTCATGACGAGTGCCGGCACGAAACCCAGGTAGACCTCCGGATAGCCGAACTCGGCGTCTTCACTCGCCAGCACGAGATCACACGCAGAGGCGAGGCCACATCCTCCGGCGAGCGCTCGCCCCCGGACAACTCCCACGATGGGTTTCGGATGTTTCCGCATCTGCTGAAAGAGTGCACCAAGGGAGCGCGCGTCTTCGAGGTTCTCCTTCTCGCCCATCGCGGCGATGCGTTCCAGCTCGGCGAGGTCAGCACCGGAGCAGAAATCCTTGCCCGTCCCAGTGAGGGCGACGACGCGTATCTCTGGATCGTCCGCAGCGCGCCTCAGTCCTTCTTTCAGAGCAGCAACCAGTGCCCCATTCAGAGCATTCCGCTTCGCAGGGCGATTGAGCGTGAGCAAGGCTACACCGCCATCGACCTTGTAGAGGAGCAGGTCGCTCACGGCGACCATCCCTCCGGAATCCGACCCTGACCAGCCGTGGCGGTCGCGACCTCATCGGGGACGTCGATCTCGATTCGAAGGAGGCCCGTGGAGAAGACCTTGCCCTGAGCGTCATTCATGAGAGACATCGTACCGCCACCGCCGAGCGCCCCGTGAAGGAGGAAGTTGAGGGCCCCCAGGTTGGGCAGTTCGAAACGTTCGACATCGCCCTTCACCATCTCGCCAAAGTGAGCCTTCACCACCTCCGGTGTGAGATGTTCGCGCAGGAGCTCGTAGTGCTCCGGGTCATACGCGATCACGCCGACGTTGGCGTTATCCCCTTTGTCACCAGAGCGGGCGTGAGCGAGTTGAACCAACTGAACCGTGGTCATACGTCCCGTACCTCCACACGAAGTTCGGACTCGACTGCCTCTCGGCGAATGAGCGCTGGCCAGTACGCCATGATCTCCTGAACCCGCGGACGTCCACCGGCGAATCCGGTCACCGAAGGAGGTCCGGTCAGCACCAGGGGCGCAATCTCTCGGGTAAAGCGCTCGACGGATGCCCGGTCCGAGGACCGAACGCCAACGCGAAGCTGTACCTCGGGCAGATCAGCTGGTGGGGCTCCTGCCAGCAGTCCGTGCGTCGAATCCCAACCGACGAGCTCCGTGCGGATCTCGTCGAAGTGGAGGCCGAGCAGGCTCAGGCGCTCCCGCAGGACGCGATCCGCAGACCTCGCTTTCGCCGCGGCATCCGGCCAAGAGTACGTGAGCGTACCCGTCGCCTTCCACCCAGAGGAGTATGCGATCGAAACCTTCAGGAAATCGGTTCGCGGACTACCCTTCACTCCATGCACGCGCACGCGGTCATTACCGAGGTCGTCTAGGTGGATCGTGGTGAAGTCCGCTACGACGTCCGGCGTGATGTAATCCGTCGGATCACCCATCTCGTAGACGATCTGCTCCGCGACTGACGCCCGAGTCACACGACCACCGCTCCCGTCGTGCTTGGTGACGACGAACGAACCGTCTTCGCTCGCTTCGACGATCGGGAAGCCAACGACCGCCATGTCAGGGATGTCCCACCAGTCGATCAGACAGTTTCCACCGGTGCACTGAGCGCCGCACTCGTTGATGTGTCCGGCGACCACACCGGCCGCCACACGATCGTGGTCATCCGGAGCCCATCCGAACTCGTGCATCAATGGTGCGTACGTGAGGGCCGTATCCGTGCTCCGCCCCGTCACCACGACGTCAGCGCCGAGCTTCAAAGCCTCGACGATCGGTGCGGCGCCGATGTACGCGTTGGCGCTCTGGACCTGATCACGGATCTCGGCCAGCGGTGCACCCGTCTCCATGTTCGCCAGCTCGTGCCCGGAATCCAGCAGTTCATCGAGACGAGCCATCAGGTCGTCACCGCGCACGAGACCCACTTTGGCACGACCACCCACGCCGACTCGCTGGCCGGCCTCAACGAGTGCAGCGGCGCATCCCTCTGGATTCACACCACCGGAGTTTGTAACGACCCGGACGCCATCCTCGATGCAACGCGGGAAGATCCGTTCCATCAGCTCGACGAAGTCGCGGGCATATCCGGCACCAGGATTTCGTGCACGCTGCTTTTGCATGATCGACATCGTGACCTCAGCCAGGTAGTCGAGCATGAGATAGTCGATACCACCTCCCTCGACCTGCCGAACCGGTGCCTCGATGTCGTCACCCCAGAAGCCCTGACCGCTTGCGATACGGACTAGATGGCTCTCGCTCATACCAACTCCTGCGGGATCTGGAAGGCACCGATGTGCGGCCCTTCGTTCCGAAGAGAAGCCCGAAGCAGAAGACCAAGCGCCGAACGGAGCTCCTCGGCCAGCACGACCTCATCGACGAAGCCTCGTGCGGCCGCAAAGCGTGAATCCAGCTGTCGATCATACTCTGCTCGAACGTCGTCCATTTTCGTAGTCAGGTCCTCGTCGGGGACTCGTCCTGACTCTTTGAGCTTGTCCAGCTGGCCCCCGAAGAGCGCCATGACCGCGCTCGACCCCTCCATCACACCCATCCGGCCCGTCGGCAGCGACAGAATGAAATCTGGGTCGAAGCCCTGCCCTGCCATCGCGTAGTAGCCCGCACCGGAGGCGTGGTTGAGCGTCAGCACCAGTTTGGGCACGGTCGCGGTTGCCATCGCCTCGACGAACTCGGCTCCGGCGCGAATGATGCCGGAATGCTCAGCATCGGGTCCAACCATGAAACCGGAGACGTCCTGAATGAAGAGAAGCGGGGTGCGATGCCGGTTCATCGTCTCGATGAAGAACGCCACCTTGCGAGCGCTTTCCGTATACACGATCCCGCCGAAGTGAGGCGCGCCGCCCGTTGCAGGCTTGAACATACCCCGGGCGTTGGCAATGACCCCGACCGGCAGACCATCGACAAAACCCGTCCCACAAATCATCTCACCGGCGTGCTCGGGCTGGAACTCGTCGAGCACCTCACCGTCGAGAATACACTCCATCACATCGCGCATGGCATACGGCTGACGGTGATCCCCCGGCAGGAGGTCGTAGAGCTCGTATGCCAACCGACGTGGCGGCGTGGCGGTCCGGTTGGAGGGAGCGACCTCCTCGGGGAGTTCCTCCACGAGCTGACGAAGTCGCGAGATACACGTCTCATCGTCCGGCACCATGTAGTGCGCAACGCCGCTGAGTTCAGTGTGCATCTTCGCACCACCGAGTTCCTCCGCACCCACGGACTGACCGGTCGCACCCTTCACGAGGTTTGGGCCACCGAGCCCCATGAACGACGTCCCTTCGACCATGAGAATGACGTCGGACAGCGCGGGCAGGTATGCGCCACCGGCAATGCACGGCCCCATCACCGCGGCGAGCTGTGGAATCCGCAGGTACCGGCGCATGACCGAGTTGTAGTAGAAGATCCGCGCTGCACCATACTGCCCGGGAAAGACGCCACCCTGATAAGGGAGGTTCACACCAGCGGAATCGACCAGGTAGATGATCGGGATGCGGCAGCGCATCGCAATCTCCTGGGCTCGCAGGATCTTGGTGATGGTCTCAGGCCACCACGACCCGGCTTTCACGGTCGCGTCGTTGGCGACGACTACAACCTCACGTCCGTGCACGCGCCCCACGGTCGTGACCACTCCCGCCCCCGGCGCCTGACCGTCATAGAGGTCGTGGGCGACGAGCATACCGATCTCGACCGACGGCTCCCCATTGTCGAGAAGAAGGTCGATACGCTCACGAGCGGTCAGCTTCCCCTGATCGTGCTGACGGTCGATTCGTTTCTGACCGCCGCCCAGACGCAACTCCTCGCGGAGCGTTTTCAGCTCGTTGGAAAGATCGCTCAGGCGGCCCGACGACGTTCCGTCAGTTGGCATGGGTCGTGGCGAACCACTCGTTGACGTAGGCGATCGCATCTAGGGTCGAGGTGCCCGGGCCGAACAGTCTGCCGACACCCCGCTGTTCAAGCTCGACCACATCGTCCTCCGGGATGATACCGCCCCCGGTGAGAAGCATGTGATCCGCCCCGGCCTCGTCCAGAAGGCTCTTCACTCGTGGAAAGAGCGTCATGTGCGCGCCCGAGAGGACCGACATGGCGACGACGTCGACGTCCTCCTGCACGGCGGCGTTCACGATCATTTCGGGGGTCTGATGCAACCCGGTGTACACGACTTCGAAGCCGGCGTCGCGAAATGCGCTCGCGATGATTTTGGCTCCTCGATCGTGGCCGTCGAGTCCTGGCTTTGCGACCAGTACCCGGATCTTCCGTTCGTCAGACATATCAGGGATTGCGTTGGAATCACGTGTCAGTCAGGCAGCCGTTTCATCTTGTGCCCGAACCTTCCAAATCTAGAAGAACCGCCGAGCAGCGTCGATTCACGAACGCCCGGCGAGCAACTTGGGCAGCTCTCCGAGATCGGCCACGGTATCGGCCCATTCGGTGTGGAGCCCTAGCGGATCCAGAAGGACGGCCTGCAGGCCAGCCGCTCTGGCCCCGACATAATCGACGGGGTACAGGTCGCCTACGTAGACGCATGCTTCGGGTGTGAGGTCCAATGCAGCGCAACCGGCCTCGAAGATCCTCGAGTCGGGCTTCTCCACCCCGACGACTTCGGAGTCGATCACGAATTCCACGTGTTCCCGAATCCCGGCGACCTCAAGCGCACCTTCCATGCGGCCGTCGGCGTTAGAGATGACACCCAACCGGTATCCACCCTCCGTCAGCCGCCTCATCACCTCAGGCGTATGAGGCAGTGAGAACGTCCACAGGTGGTCCGACCGATGTTCGCGGCGGACCCGTTCCCCGACGGCTGCAATCCGCTCTTCACGAACGCCACAGTCGGTGAACAGCGTCGTGAAGTACTGGCTCCACAGCGCGGGCTCAGTGCCCTTGCTCCCCTCTTCGATTCGGGAGTGAAGGATACGACGGGCGTTCAACTCCGTACGACGAAAGACGTCGACCTCGATGTCGATGCCTTCAGCCCGAAAGATATCGACCATCCGCACAGGATCGAGATATACGAGCGTGTTTCCGGCGTCGAACAGGACCGCGCGGATCAGAAGAACACCGGCTCCTTATACGAGCCGAATACCTCTTCCATGGCGGCACGGATCTCGAAAAGCGTGCAGTACGTACGAGCGCACTCGAGGATGTAAGGCACGACGTTTGCGTCGGCGCGGCATGCCTCGGTGAGTGCCGTGAGTGTCGCGCTCACCGCGGCATCATCTCGACCGACGCGCATATCAGCCATCTTCGCGACCTGACGTTCTTCAACCTCAGGGTCGATCCGCAGGGTTTCAATCTCGATATCACCCGACCCCTCGGTGAAGTGGTTCACGCCGACGACCACGCGCTCAGCGGATTCGACCTCACGTTGCTGGCGCATGGCGGAGTTGGCGATTTCCTGCTGAAACCACCCCTGTTCGATCCCGGGGACCACACCGCCCATCTCGTCGATTTCCTCAAAGAGGGCGAGGGCGTCGCGCTCGATATCGTCGGTGAGCGCCTCGACGTAATGCGAGCCGGCGAGCGGGTCGATCGTGTTCGCGACGCCTGATTCGTATGCGAGAACCTGCTGCGTTCGAAGGGCGATGCGCACCGACTTCTCTGTAGGTAGTGCCAGCGTCTCGTCCATCGAGTTCGTATGAAGCGACTGAGTACCGCCGAGTGCTGCGGCCATCGCCTGGTACGCGACGCGAACGATGTTGTTCTCAGGCTGCTGCGCAACCAGCGTCACCCCGGCTGTCTGGCAGTGCGTACGCAGGCGCCACGAGTCAGGATTCTTCGCTCCGTATTTCTCTCTCATTCCGCGCGCCCAGATACGGCGAGCCGCTCTGAGCTTCGCGATCTCTTCGAAGAAGTCGTTGTGCACATCGAAGAAGAAGGAGAGGCGTGGTGCAAACGAGTCGACGTCCAGCCCCCGTGCGATGCCACGCTCGACGTACTCAAACCCGTTACGCAACGTAAACGCGAGCTCTTCCGCCGCCGTCGCACCGGCTTCCCGGATGTGGTAGCCAGAAATCGAGATCGGGTTGTACTTGGGCGTGTGCTCGCTGCACCACTCGAACATGTCGATGATGCAACGTAATGCCGGCTCCGGCGGGTAGATCCATGCGTGCTGGGCTTGGTACTCCTTCAGGATATCGTTCTGGACCGTTCCGCGAAGAACGCTCACGTCGACACCCTGCCGTTCAGCCGCGGCGACGTAGAAACAGAAGAGGATGATCGCCGGCCCGTTGATCGTCATCGACACGGAGACCTGATCGAGCGGGATGCCCTCGAAGAGACGTTCCATATCGGCAAGCGACGAGATTGCGACCCCGCAGACGCCCACCTCACCCAGAGAACGATCATGGTCCGAGTCGTATCCCATAAGCGTCGGGAAGTCGAACGCGACGCTCAACCCTGTCTGACCGTGGGCCAGGAGATACTTGTAGCGCTCGTTCGTTTCCTCGGCCGTCGCGAAGCCAGCGAACTGACGCATCGTCCAAAGACGCGTGCGGTACATCGTCGCGTACGGTCCGCGCGTGAACGGGTACATACCGGGGTATCCGACCGACTGGTCGTCTGATGCGTGATCCAGTTCGGTGTAGAGGGGCTTCACCTCGCGCCCGGAGACGGTCGAGAAGAGCACATCGCGCCGGGCGATGCCGTCGTAGGACTCTTCCCACTCCGCGAGGCGCGCCTTCAACTCAGCGATCTGTTGATCCCGATCGTCAACGAGACCCTCGAGATCGGTCCGGCTGAGCACGTCTTTTTCGACTGTCGACATCATGTGGCTCCCTGCGCGTCGTCCCCATCGACCGCTTCATGCGGTCTGCACCTACAGCCCAGAAGATAGCCGGTAACTGCCTGCACGCGGAGAGTTTTACCGCATCAGCGCTTCGAGAATGACCTCTGCCGCCGAGTAGGGTGTCCCGTCCCCATTGGCAATGTCGTCGACGCCGCGAGCCAAGAGCGCGCGTACGTCGGACGACTTCCACGCGATCCGCCGCATCTCACGGTCGACGACGTCGCGGATGCGGATCTCCGCACGCGCACGTCGTCGTCGCTCGAGCTCCCCAGCCTCGTCGAGCCAGATTCGGTGCTCCTGAATCGTCTCGAGCAGCGTGTCCACACCATCGTTCGTCAGGGCATTTGTGGTCAGGACTGGCACCGACCACCCCTCCGGTGCTTCTGCCGGGGCTTCGGTCGTGCGCTCCTTCTTCACCACCTGTCCCAGATCGACACCGTGGTGGGCCGGGATGTCCCTGAGCGCGCTTCCTGAACGCAGGTGCAACGCCTGCCGAAGCTCTTTCACCAGCCTCGGTGCACCGGGACGGTCGGCTTTGTTGACGACAAATACGTCGGCGATCTCCATCAGCCCGGCCTTCATTGCCTGAATCGCATCGCCGGACTCCGGTACGAGCACGACGACGACCGTGTCAGCCGCCGCGGTCACCTCGAGCTCAGTCTGACCGACGCCAACCGTCTCGACGAGCACGCGATCGAAGCCGAAGGCGTCCATGAGATCGACGACCTCTTTGGTCGTAGCCGCGAGGCCTCCCAGGGACCCTCGGGTCGCCATCGACCGGATGAAGATCCCGGGATCCATAGAGATGTCGTTCATCCGGATGCGATCACCCAACAGCGCTCCCCCCGAATACGGAGACGTCGGGTCGACGGCTACGACACCGAGATGCTCGTCCAGCTTTCGATATTCCGTGGCGACCGCGGCGACAAGGCTCGACTTCCCTGCTCCTGGCGGGCCAGTAAACCCGACGCGCCTGGCCTGCGGCCCGGACGCCATGACGGTATGCAGGAGTTCCTGAAAGCCGGGGCGCTCGTTTTCTACCACGCTGATCGCGCGGGCGAGACCAAGCACCTTTCCGTCGCTGAAGCGCTCGAAGAGCGCCTCATGCTCGGATGAGAGCGTAACCGGAGTCATCGGGCGTCGATCCCACGCGCGTGGCGCAGGGGATTCTCGAGAAGGTGTGTCGGGATGAAGAGCACGACGATAAACATGATGAGGGCCGCAGCCAGGCCGGTGCCGAGAAGCCACCAGTTACGCAGCGCGATGAACAGGATCGAGGTGATGACCGCCGTCACGGACGCGAAGATGCTCAGGAGCAGACGGCGCGCCTGAAGGTGCAGAAAGCGTTCCTGAGATTGAATGTCCCGCGGGTGAACACGGACCCTCAGCTCTTCTCGCTCAGCGCGGGTGACCAGGTCCCGCAGGGAACGGATGACCTGCTGCGATTCGCCCATGAAGTTCCTGGCGATCTGAGCCGGCTGCTGGCCGGCGCTCTTCGCGAGCTCTGCCCGGTTTTCCTTCACCAACTCGCGGATGAACGATAGCCCGTCGAAGCGCGCATCGTACCGGAACGCGAGACCTTCGATGAGCGCGGATGTCCGAAAGAAGTAGACCAGCTCCTGAGGCAGGACGAGTGGCCAGGTGTAGAACGTGTCCAGAAGCTGCGCGATGACGTCCTCCACGATCATCTGATGGTTCGTCGTCTTTGCCCGCTCAACGATCCTGAGGATCTCGGTGGCGGCCTCGCGAATCTCACCGCGGGACGCATCCGCGCTGATCATCCCGAGACGGTACATCTCGTTGATGACCCCGTCGATATCCTCTCGGCCGAGCGCGAGGGCGATCCCCAGAATCGCTTCGCGGGTCCAGCGTGGCACTTCCAGGACCGAACCCCAATCCAGGACCACCACGGTGCCGTCGTCCTGAACCAGGAGGTTTCCGGGGTGCGGGTCGGCGTGCATGAAACCATCGACCATCATCATGCGCATGTACGCCTTCGTAAGCGCGTTCATCAGCTGGCGGAAGGAAAGTCGACCTGAGGCGAAGTGGTCGTGGAGGCGATCGACCTTGGTTCCCGCACAGTACTCCATCACCAGAACGCGCTTGGTCGTGAACCCGTGAATGACCTCTGGCGCGCGAACGCTCGAATCCGAGGCGAACACGGACTGAAAGCGCTCGATATTGGCCGCCTCCTGCTCGAAATCCATCTCCGCTTTCACTCGAACGGAGAACTCCCGCACCACGTTCGTCAGTCCACGGACGTGGTGGTTTGGAAAAAGGATGTTCAGCCAGAAGAGCAGCCGGAATGAGACCGAGAGGTCGAGCGCAACCAAGCGTTCCACACCCGGCCGCAGGACCTTCACAACGACCTCCCGCCCCTCTACGTGAGCCCGATGGACCTGCCCGAGGCTCGCGGCTGCGAGTGGCTCGTCCTGGAAGTCTTCGAACAACTCGTCCGTCGATGCACCGAGCTCGCTCTCGATGACGCGACGGACGGCGTCCGACGGGACAGCGGGCACACGGTCCTGCAGTTTCCCGATCTCCGAGAGGTATGGCTCCGGCAGGATGTCGGCTCGGGCGCTGAGTAGCTGCGCGAGCTTGATGAAGGCAGGCCCGAACTGCGCCAGTCGTGCAGACAGCAGCACCGCCCGCTTCTGATGATGCTCAGCGTTGCGCCGCGCGGGACGACCGAAGATCAAGAACGATCGGCGATCGCGCATGAATGCGATCGCGAACGGCGCAAAGCGCAGCAGAATGGAAAAGGTGCGCGCCAAGCGCTTCATGGATTCAGCCGCCGAGGAGGAACTTCGAGGCGAGACCGAGGAGGAGGAAGAATCCGCACAGGTCCGTAAGCGTATGGACGAAAACCGAGGATGCTACCGATGGGTCTACCCCTATGCGGTCCAGAGTTGCCGGCACGAAGGCTCCGGCAAAGCCCGCCACGATCTGGTTACCCCACATCGCGAGCATGACCACGAGCCCGAGCCGAGGATTACCGCCCGGAATGAAGAGCACAATTCCCGCGATCCCGAGACCGAGCACCCCTCCGATGACGAGCCCGATCAACAACTCCTTCATGACGAAGCCACGAGCACTGCCCGGCCCTTCGACAGTCAGCCGACGGATCGTGATCGCCAGCGACTGAGTCCCCGAGCTCCCTCCCATCGCCGCAATGATCGGCGCCAGGAAGGCCAGCGTGATGATCTGATCAATGACGTCTTCGTAGATCAGGATCACGGACGCCGCAGCGGAGGCGGTGAGGAGGTTGAGGGCAAGCCACGGGAGTCTCGTCCGCACGGACTCGGTCCACGTGTGCCTGAGCTTTTCTTCGTCGCTGATACCGGCAAGACGGAGAATGTCTTCCGTCTGCTCCGCCTCGATCACGTCGATCACGTCATCGAAGGTNNCAGGATGTCCTCCGTCTGTTCCGCTTCCATCACGTCGATCACGTCATCGAATGTGATCCTGCCCAGCAGCACCCCGCCCGCGGTCACAACAGCGATCGAGGCCATGTTATAACGCCCGATGAGCCGGCCGATATGCTCCTGATCCTCTTCGGGCCCCACCGTCGCTTCAGGCTCCTCGACCAGACCTTCGATCCGCTGACTGGGGTCCGCGATCACGAGGTCGTCAAGACGGACGGTTCCCATGAGTCGGCGAGACTCGTCGACCACGAAGACGGTGTAGAACTCCTCGACCTCCCGGCCCTGAATGCGGACCTCATCCAGGGCCTGCGACGCAGTGAGCTTCGAGAGAACCGAGACGAAGTCGGTCGTCATGAGGCCGCCCGCCGACTCTTTGTGGTACTGCAAGAGGTCCATCAGCTCACCGGCTGTCTCATCCGGAAGCTGATCGAGAATTGCCTTCTGATTGGAAGGATCGAGCTCACCGATCAGATCGGCGGCATCATCGTCGGGCAGCTCCTCGATGAGTTCCGCGCCCTTCTCGGGGGTCAGGCTCGAGAGCAGGTCGGCTCGACCCTTCCGGTCCTCTATTTCCACAAGCGCGTCGGACGCGACCTCCGCAGGCAGCGCGGAAAGCAGCGCGACCTGCGCCCCCTCTCCGAGCCCCTCGATCACGTCCGCAAGATCGGACGCGTGCAGGTCCTCGACTGATGCGCACGCCGACACGAGGTCGCTCGAGACGACGAACTCCTCGATGCGATCCCGGACGGCTTCGTTTTCTTTGTGCGCGCTGGACATGACGACCCCACGGGAGCGTGGCAGCAAACTCCGACGGGATCTCGTCGGGGCGATGGAAGATCCCCGGGTGACGGGGTCGGGGCAACCCGGCTGATGCCCGGGTCAGACGCCCCTGAGCACCTCTGCCACGAGTCGCTCCTGAAGAGCGAACATTTCGCTATCCCAACGCTCCGTACCATCCGGGTGATCGTAACCGAGTACGTGCAGGGTCCCGTGGATCGCCAGACGAAGGAGTTCGATCTCGATTGCCTCACCGTGCTCCGTGGCCTGTCGCTCCGCCTGCGCGTACCCGATGTAGACATCACCGAGTACATCGCCCGGACCACCCAGAGAAAACGCGATCACATCGGTGGGACGATCACGTTCGAGGTAGGTCGCATTCATCTTTTGAATTCCGCCGTCATCTAGGAGCGTCACAGACATCTCGGCCCCGCTCGCTTCTTCGTTCGCCAGAGCGGCACGCACGCCTCGCTCCATCATACCCACGACGGTGGCCGTCACGTCCTCCGCGTTTACGGTGATCACAACGCCGTCTCGGGGAAGGTCAGGCATCGACCTCGGGCGCCTCCCCGGTCTCCGGGGACTCGTCGACTTCGGTCTCAGTCGCCTCAACGACAGGAGGCTCTGCATCCGTGAGGTGGCGCGTCTCGGGGTATTCGATCCTGCGATGTACCACGCCCCCGAGGATCTTCACGAACTGCTCCTTCGCTCTCGAGACCTCACCCAGGGTGAGCGGTGCCTCGTCAAGCTGACCATCCGCGAGCTTGCTTCCTACCACCATGTCGATGAGATCGCGAACGCGCTCCGGAGTCGGATCCCGCATCGCGCGGGCCGCCGACTCGACGGAATCCGCGAGCATGACGAGGGCGGTTTCCTTCGACTGCGGCTTTGGCCCCGGGTAGGTGAAGCGCGCCGGGTCTACGTCGGGGCCTTGGTCTTCCCGCGCTTTCTCGTAGAAGAAACCGATTTTCTGCGTCCCATGGTGCTCCAGAATGAACTGCAGCACCAGCTCCGGGACCTTCTCCTCCTTCGCAAGGCGGACCCCGTCCGTGACGTGCTCCCTGATGATCGACGCGGACGTCTCGGGCTTCAGCTTGTCGTGCGGGTTCCGGCCGCCGTGCTGGTTCTCCACGAAATAGTGCGGTTTCAGCATCTTGCCGACGTCGTGGTACAGCACGCCGACACGACACAGCAGCCCGTTGGCGCCGATCTCGTTCGCAGCCGCCTCTGCAAGGTTCGCGACGTTGATCGTGTGCGCGTACGTACCGGGTGCGTCGAGGGACAACCGTTTCAGAAGCGGACGCGTGGGGTCTGCCCATTCGAGCAGGGTCTGATCCGTCGTGATTCCTGAAAAGAGCTCGAAAACCCAGAGGAAGCCCACCGCGAGCAGTGCCGAAACGATCGCGTTACCGGTCACAGCGACTGCAGCACCGGCGATATCCACCAGGGGGCGTGCGGTCGCGAGGCCCTGGGCGAGGAGCACGAGACTCGCGGCCCCTGCGATGATTGCGATCGACACCCACGTCTCGGACCTGCGACGAACGGCCCGAACGGACATCGCGGCAGCAGCTCCCCCGACCATGACCATCAGAACGGTGCTGTAGTCGGAGAAGGGAGCCAGCGTCCCGGTGATCGCCGCGAGCACGAGCACCAGGAGGAGGGACATCCGAGTATCCCAGAGGACGGCTACGGGCAGCGCGACGAACGCGATCGGGAGCCAAGCCGGCGCGAGGCCGCCCTGATGGATCGCCAGGCCAGCCGCAAAGTACGTCGCGCTCAGAAGAGTGAGCAGCAGCAGCCATCGGAAGTTGGCGTACACCTTCGGGCGACTGAAGAAGACCAGCAGTCCGAAAATCGAGAGGAGCATGACCGTCAACAGCCCCGCACCGAACATGGCGGCTGCCACGGGGTCATCGGACTCGAGCAGGCCGGCGTCTCTCAAACCCACTTCGTACGCCTGCAGGCGCTCCAGAGTCTCCGGCCCGATCGGGTCCGCAGCACGCACGATCGCCTCGCCTCTCAGGATGTCAGCCTTCGTGAGCGGAACCGAGTTCCGAGCCGCCTCCCGAGCGACCTCGGTCGCGGCCACGTTCGGCGTGAGGCTAACCTCCAGATGTGAGATCAGAACAAGCCGGAGAAGCTCCTGGGCGTCGGGCGTGGATCCGGGCGGGAGATAGAGGACTGCCTGCGCATAGAAGTCGCGCGACGTGACCACATCGACGAGCGGCCGTGTCCGTTCTACGACCCGGCCATCGGTGATCGTGCGGACGTAGATGATGTCCGTCGTTACAGCGCTCGCCTCGGCAGGATCAGCCATCCCGCGGGGGATGATCTCCAGCGTGGCCGTGCGACTCGCGGTTCGCAGCGCGTTTCGCTGATCTTCATCCAGCACGTAATCCATCTGCGACGGTGACGCGTTGATCCGGGCCGACTCCAAGATCTGACCCACCCGTAACGTGTCGCCTCCATCGATGGCCTCGTCGATTCCGTCGAAGAAGATTCCGAGGCTCGCGGCTACCGAATCTCCGACCGACGGACGCTCGTCGAAAGTCCTGGGCACAGCCTCGGCCGCCTCTCGTCGATCGCCTTCGAGCTCGGCGGCCGTCTTCGGAACGGAGAACGGGACCTGCGCAATGACGTCCTCAGGGGCCACCATCCCCACGTCGTACGGTGTGACGTTCATTCTCTCTTCCGGGGGGAAGAGCACCGTGATGAACACAGCCAGACCAATCAGGAGCCCGGCTCGCGCTCCATGGTGAGAGAGCTGCTCGGCGGGAGTGGATCCGGGCTCGCCGGAGAGGTTCTGCAGAACAGACCCTGACCCCCGTTCACCAGGATGGCTATTCAATCGGCGGCCTCGTCTCCGCTACGCTCGTACGCCTCGATGATGTCCTTCACGAGTCGGTGACGAATGACGTCTTTACCGTCCAGGTAGATAACGGCGATTCCGTCGATCTCACCCAGAATATCTTCCACCTCGAGCAGACCGGAATCGGACTTGTTCGCGAGGTCGATCTGCGTCTTGTCTCCCGTAATGACCACACGCGAGTTCAGACCCAGACGAGTCAGGAACATCTTCATCTGAGCGCGAGTCGCATTCTGGGCCTCGTCGAGAATGACGAACGCGTCCGAGAGCGTACGCCCGCGCATGTACGCAAGCGGCGCGATCTCTATGGTGGAGTCCTCGAGTGCGCGACTCACCCGCTCATGCGGCATCATGTCTTCGAGCGCGTCATAAAGCGGTCTCAAATACGGATCGACTTTCTCTTGCAGGTCGCCGGGCAGAAATCCGAGATTCTCTCCCGCCTCGACCGCCGGGCGAGCGAGGATGATCCGCTTCACCCGCTTCTTGTAGAGCGAGTCCACCGCCGCAGCTACCGCTAGGTAGGTCTTCCCGGTTCCGGCCGGCCCAATGCCGATGACGACATCGTTACCCTGAATGGCGCGGATGTACGTGCGCTGACCGTCAGACTTCGGGACGATCACCCGACGGGATCCCGGAAGTGCGATGCGGACCTCATCGTCCGGATGCACGATCCCATCCGCCCCCATTGCATCGACGCCGTCGGCGAAGCGCGCGATATCCGGCGTGTCGAACGGCGCGCGCAGGCGCGCAAGCTCGATCATGTGCTGGACCACGGGCACGGCACGCTCGACGGTCTCGAGGTCACCTTTGAGCAACAGGTGGTTCCCTCTGAGAACGAGCCGGACCGAGAACAGACGACCCAGTTCATGCATGTTGCGGTCGTTCACCCCAGCCAGCATAAGGGGATCTGCCCCCTCGGTGTCCAATCGGTGCTCTATCATCGTGTCGGTGTCCGCCACACGCACTCCTGGAAGCAAGCTACGCTTCCGGTTCGTCCCGCTTCTACGAGTCCTGTGCCTTCAACTGTAGTCCAAGTTCGTCCAGTGCAGATTCGCCTGGCGGAGTCGGCGCCCCTTCAAAAAGTGCTCTCGCCGCCGTCGTCTTCGGGAACGCTACCGTGTCCCTCAGGCTCGGAGAATCCGTGAACCGCTGAACGATACGGTCCATCCCCAATGCAATGCCACCATGGGGTGGAGCGCCGGCCGACAGCGCATTGAGCAGGAAGCCGAACTTCTTCTCGATCTCGTCCTCGCTGAGCCCGAGTACGCGGAGGATGCGACGCTGCAACTCCGGCTCGTGAATACGAAGACTGCCCGAGCCGAACTCGGTTCCGTTATACACCAGATCGTAGGCGGTTCCGCGGACCGACGCTGGGTCGGCCTCAAGGTCGTCGATGTCGTCCGTATGTGGCATGACAAAGGGATGGTGGCTCGCTGCGAGCATGCCGTCCTCTTCGTCAAAGACCGGGAAGTCCGTCACCCAGACCCATGCGTGCTCACGGACCGGTTGGAGTTCGAGTACGGCGACCAAGGCGTCCCGAACCGCCGAGAGCGTTGGCGACGTCAGCGAGTCCGGGCCAGCGGACACCAGAACGAGGTCACCGATGCCCAGACCAATCCGATCAGCCTGTTCCTCACTCATGAACTTGCCCAGCGGCCCTGAGGCACCCTCGTCGCTTCGCTTTCCCCAGAGCAAACCGGGCGCACCTGCGGCCTTGGCCTCGTTTTCGACTCCATCGATCTGCCGCCGAGAAAGGCCGCCACCACCCTTGAGCAGAAACCCGCGCACACGCCCACCGGCGTCGACCTGGCTACGGATGACGCGGAAGTCGAGGTCAGCCGTCGACTCGGTCCAGTCCTCGATTTCCAGCTGGTACCGAAGGTCCGGACGGTCGGACCCATACCGCTCCATCGATTCCTGCCACGTCAAACGCGGAAACGGAATGGGCGCGTCGACGTCCGAAATCTCGGCTAGCGCCAATATGAGGCCCTCTATCCAGCGAAGAATGTCGTCTACCTCGACGAACGATGCCTCGACGTCGATCTGCGTGAACTCGGGCTGGCGATCGGCCCGAAGATCCTCATCCCGGAAGCACCGCGCGATCTGGAAGTAGCGGTCGAATCCGGCCACCATGAGGAGCTGTTTGTAGATCTGCGGGCTTTGCGGCAGCGCGTAGAACTCGCCCTTGTGGACGCGACTGGGTACCAGGTAGTCCCGGGCCCCCTCCGGTGTCGCCTTCGTGAGGATCGGGGTCTCGACCTCGATGAACCCGTTGCGGTCCATGTAGTTACGTGCGGCAAGCACGAGCTTGTGTCGAAGCACGAGCTTTTGTTGCAATTCTCTTCGGCGCAGGTCGAGCACGCGATGCTGGAGGCGGAGCTCCTCCGCCGGCAGTTCGTCTTCCGAGGCCCGGTACACGGGAATCTCTGGTGTACGAGCGTCAGAGAGGATCTCGAGCCGGGTGACCCGCAACTCGACCCCGCCTGTCGCCATATCATCTTTGTGGGCGCCTTCGGGTCGCGCTGCCACAACACCCTCGACCCGGATGACATCCTCATGGCCGATATCATGGGCGTGCTCCATGGATGCGGCTTCGGTCCAATCAGGACCGAACGAGACCTGAATCAGGCCACTCCGGTCACGCAGGTCCACGAAGAGCAGCCCCCCCAGATCACGGCGTCGGTGAACCCAGCCCGCGAGCGCGAGTGCCTCGCCTTCGTTTCCGGCCCGAAGCCCGCCGACCATCCGGCTCCGAAGTCCTGTTTGTTCGATCTGCCCCTCAGACATCGCGTCGCTTCCTCGGCTTCGACGTTCCATTCACTCGTTCGACCCTATTCAGCGTAACTCCGTAACCCAGCAGCACGCCGACGACATCGGCGATCCAGTCCGCCAGATCCGGTGTTCGCCCCGGCACGTACATCTGGTGCCATTCGTCCGTAATACCGTACAACGCTCCGGCAATCAGGAGCGCCACATGTGATACGGTTTGCGGAGAACGCGCCCATCCCCATGCAAGCGCAGCCCCCAATCCCGCGTATAAGATTACATGCGCAATCTTGTCACTGAAGGGAAAACTCGGTGCTCCGCGCAGATTCGGAAGGGCGCTCAGCACAAAAATTACGAAGGCCCAGCTGACGGCAGGCCCCCACGTACGGATTCGGTTCGGCAAGCTCTGAGATTCCGTTGGATCGTCCGAACGAACCGTCACGTGGCGTGAAATGGGCCCAGGCCGGCCGGCGCCGGTACCTGAGCCCCTCGAATGGCGGCTAAGTTACATGGCCCCGAAGGTCGATTCAACGAGTCTCCATGAGCCCCGACGTCCGCCCAGATCTGCTGTCGCTCACACCCGACATGCTCCACCAGACGCTCGAAGAGCATTTCGCATCCCGTGGTCAGCCGGGATATCGCGCGGGTCAGGTACAGAAATGGATTTACGAGGGACTCGCACACTCTATCGACGAGATGACGGATCTTCCGGCCTCTGAGCGTGCGGCGTTGGTCGAGGTATTTCGTATCGATGAACCCGTGGCAGACACGGTCCAGCGGAGCGAGGACGGGACGGTCAAGCATCTGTGGCGCCTCTCGGACGGCGAGCTTGTGGAGTCGGTGCTGATCCCGACCGAGCGTCGGCTGACGCTGTGTATCTCGTCGCAGGTGGGTTGTGCCATGGGGTGTACCTTTTGTGCCACAGGATGGGGCGGCTTCGATCGCCACCTCAGCGCCGGTGAGATTGCCGGCCAGTACCGTGCCTCCCGTCGCTGGGCGGAGCAGCACGACTACGGAGCCATCTCGAACATCGTGTACATGGGCATGGGTGAACCGCTCGCCAATCGGAAGGCGATCCACCCTTCCCTCACGATCCTGAACCAGGGTTACGGTGTCGGTGCTCGGCGGATCACCGTATCGACCGTCGGCGTTGTGCCGGGGATCGTGGAGCTGGCGAATCGTCCGGAGCAGTTCAAGTTGGCTCTGTCCCTGCATGCACCCTCCGGCGAGCTCCGACGAGATCTGATCCCGCTGGAAAAACGATATCCCCTGCCGGAGGTCCTCGCCGCACTCGAGCGTTTCGACGACGGCGGTGGCAAGCGGATCACGTTCGAGTACACGATGATCGACGGAGTCAATGATGCGCCGGAGCTGATTGGACCGCTCGGAGACCTGGCGCTCCGCGTCCGAGCGTTCGTGAACCTGATCCCGTTCAACCCGATCCCTTACCAGTCATGGGGTCCTTCGAAGCCGAACCGGATCCGGGACTTCGAACAGGGACTAGCCAAGCGAGGCGTGTCCGTCGCGGTGCGCGAGACGCGTGGCCAGGACATCGACGCGGCGTGCGGTCAGCTCCGTGGGCACACGCTCGTGCAGATCGACGAGAAACGAGCCCGAACCTAGGGCCACTCGCAAGGGATCACCAAGCAGGAGAGCCCCCGCGGGCCGATCTCCGCAGGTGGGGGGTCGGTCAGTCGATCGCCCGCCCAATCCGATTCCATCGTACCTCCCGGATCGCCGGGAACGGTCGGAAAGAGTCCTTGTTGTACGAGTAGTACGTGAAGACCGCCCGACCCTCGAAACGCCACCCCTCAAGCAAGCCCCAGTACCTTGAATCGAAGCTCTTCTCTCGATTGTCGCCAAGCATGAAGTAGTGCCCCTCGGGCACTATGATCGGACCCCAGTTGTCTCGTGTCGGAGCGTACGTCGTCGCGCTGACATCAGGCGCCAGGTAGTCGCGCTGCCAGCTCATCCACGGGTGCATCTCATCACCCGTATCCGTGTGCACCGCATACGGCTCGTCGACGATCGCTCCATTTCGATATAGCACCCTGTTGCGCATCTCAAGCCGGTCACCGGGCATACCGACGAGCCGCTTGATGAGTTTCAGCGTTTCCTCGTGCGGCGGATCAAAGACGAGCACATCCCCCACATTAACGGAGGAGTAGCCTGGAATCCGAAGTGGGGTGCCGGGAATGCGTGATCCGATGCTCGCCCGATTCACGACCAGCATATCCCCGACTAGTAGCGTTTCTTCCATGGACCCCGAGGTAATGACGAACGTCTGGACCAGGAACGTGCGGAGTACGAAGAAGAGCGCCACGGCAATGACGATGGACTTGGTCCATTCGGCAACCGAGTTCTCCCCTGCCCCCTTGGATCCCCGGGCAGCCTTTCGCTCCGCGCGTCTCCGCGCCCGCCGGTCGTCCTTCTCGTCGCTGGGCTCCGATTCCTCGTCCCGGGCTCGGCCGCGGCCTTTGGTCTTTTTCGCCATCTCGTTCCGCTTTGAACGCGCAATAGCGCGCACTCCCGTCGGCTAGTTTCCGAACCACCCGCGTGGGTCCCACCAGGTCCAGGATCCAGGCACTTCGATCTGGCTACTTGGGACATCCAGATCCCACGCGCGTCCCAGCACTACCGTCACATCAACATAGAGGTCCGGGTCAGGCTCGCTGAGGACGTTATCGATTCCCAGGACCTTGGCAACGGCCTGCGCCTGGTCGTTACGTCCGACCCGATCGATCACCACTGTCTGAAGATCCGGGTCGAAGGAGGAGGCGTTTCCATACTTCACCACGTCGAACCCGACGGGGCGAAGCAGATCCGTCGCAGCGCGTGCCATACCGGTAACACCACCCCCGTTCTGGATGTCGACCCGCACGCGCGCCCCGTTCCAGACGATGTCCTGGACCTCTTCGACCTCGAGTGCCTCCTCCTGCACGACACCGACCCCGATGGCGGCGAGAAGCGCTACACCGGCGAAAAGTCCGAGCGTGCCCACGACGGATCTGTTACGGCCAGAACGCCTCCGAGACGCCGAGCTCTGCTTCGAGCGAGACCGGGGGACTGGCTTGCGGGCGCGCTTCCTTCCTCGCGGGCTCATGCCGCTTCCCTCGCCATCGAATTCCAGAAGGACAGGGTTCGCGGAGGTACGCGCGACCCGCGCTCGATCAGATTCCGAATCCGCGTAGCCGCCACCTCACGCACCACGGCGTCGAAGTCCGCTGGCATGCGCTGCCGACGCTCCTTACGCCATTCGGGGAGGAATGAACGGCCGGGCTCGAGGAAGTCGGCAGCGTACAAGGCACGTCCCATGCGACCGAAGCGGGCGTCCCCGACCGTATGATACGCGACAGCGGTCAGCAGCTCACCGTCCTCGAGACCCTCGATTCGCAGTCGCTCGGCCACAGCTGGGCCGTGCAGAATCGGCCCGGGGAGATCGGCCAGGGTCAGCGGCAGGTGGCTTCGCAACTCGTCTGGATCCGCGTCTCGGAGGAGATCGTGCGCGAGACCTGCGGCTCTCCAACGGAGTCGCTCGCTCTCAGGAAGACCGAGGTCTCCGGCCCATGTGTCCAGCAGCAGGGCGACTCGCTCCATGTGTCCGTGGCGCTGCTCACTGGCGACCGTCCACGTTGGCGGGCGTCCATTCAGGAGAGCTTGGAGCGATGCGTGCACGGCGAGCGGGGGGGCATCCGAGCCAGAGCCCGAATTAGTAAACATTTGATGTCGGGAATACGATAGTCGCTGAGCCCGACCGACTCCAGCTTCTTCTGCGGGGCGGGCCAGTTAGCTTCGAGCATGCCGATCCGATGGGATTCCGTGCTTGTACGCGACCTCGCCCGTGAACTCGACCACGAGTTCGCCGGAGCCCGACTGCGCGCAATTCGACTCGATGCGCGGACACGTGAGGCCGTGCTCTTCTTCCGTGATCGAACGATGGTCTGGCGGCTGCACCCCGAGCGGAGCGGCCTCTGGATTCGCGACGCGGTCGAACCGCAGCCGGAAGACCTCAAGATCCGGGCCCGTGTACGCAGCGTCCACACCATCCCGGACGAACGAATTCTCACCATGGAACTTCAGAGCCGTCGATCGGGCAGAGGACCGTGGACGCTCATTATCGAGCTGCTTGGCCGTCAGATGAATGCCGTCGTGACGGAGGGGACGGACCGTACTGCTCGGCACCTACTCCGGACCCGTAAAGGCGCTCGAGCCCTGCGGGTCGGGCATCCCTGGGCTCCTCCTGCCTCCACCAGCCGTCGCTGGTCGGACGGCTCCGCATCCGACGCCGAGTGGCGAGCTCTCTTTCTTCCCGTACCCCCGCCCGCCCGGGTTCGGGAGCTGATGTCAAACGTCGCATGGGCCTCCCCGATCAATGCGGACGCCTGCCTGACGGACGGACCGAACGGGGCGTTGTCTTCGGGGCTCGATACGTGGCGGACACTGGCGTCGCCAGATCATCCGATCGATCCCGTCATCCTGGAGACGTCGCGTGGCCCCCAGCCCTACCCAATGCCCCTCCAGGGCATCCCGTCGTCGGCGGCCGAGAGCCTGGTCGCGGCGATCGCGACTTGTGCGGACTCGACTGGCGATGCATCCCCCGGTTCGCTCGCAATCGGGCCGGAGCTCCTGGAGCGACTGGAAGACGCGATCGCACAAGGGGAGAAACGGGTCGTCCGACTTACAGCGCAGCTAGACGGCCGTCAGGACCCGGAGCGCCTCCGCGGGTTGGGTGACCTGATCCTGGCGCGGTACGGTGAACTCTCGCCCGGAACGTCGTCGGCCTTCGTGGACGACTTCGAGGGTAACACCGTTGAACTCAAGCTCGACCCAAAGCTGCAACCGCACGAGAATGCCTCTCAGTACTACGACCGGGCCGCTCGCTCAGAACGGGCGGCGGAACGGATCCCCAGCCTAATCGATGCAGCTCGCCATGAGGTGCATGCGCTGGCCGCACTCCTGTCCGGGACCCGGGATGGCACCGTCGATGCCGCGGTAATCCGGGGAGCGCTCCCGGCTGTACCCGCCCGCCAGCGCCGGGGACCACAGGGCCCCTCGGCTCCCTATCGCAGCTTCACGAGCACCGGAGGGCTAGAGATTCGGGTCGGGCGCGGAGCCAGGCACAACGACGATCTGACCTTCAGGAATTCAGCGCCTAACGACGTCTGGCTTCACGCACGTCACACCGCCGGCGCCCACGTGATCCTGAGGTGGACTGGCCCGGGTGCCCCACCCGCACGAGACCTTGAAGAGGCGGCCGCACTGGCAGCTCTGCACTCGAAGGCACGCACGTCCGGAACGGTGCCGGTGGATTGGACCCTGAGAAAATACGTCCGCAAACCGCGCGGTTCAGCCCCGGGCTCGGTTGTGCCTGACCGTGTACAAACCCTGTTCGTGTCCCCGGACCCGGAACTGATCGAGCAGCGTTCGACCGATGACACAGGGGCCAACGAGGACTAGCGGCGCACCTGCGTCAGTCCAGAGCCGCGCGCAGTTCGGCAACAAATCGAGCACCAGCTTCGATGCCCTCTTCGTCGAGAATCCGGACGAGGGCGCTGCCGACAACCACACCGTCGGCGATCGACCCGACCTCACGCGCCTGTTCGGGCGTCGAGATCCCGAAGCCCACCGCGACCGGGATTCCCACGTGCGTGCGCAGCGCCTCCACCTCCTCTGCAAGAGCCTGACGCAGCTCCGATCGGGCGCCTGTCACGCCGGTGCGTGAGATGTAGTAAAGGAAGCCCGAACCGCCTTCAGCGATATCAGGAATTCGATCCGGCTCCGTTGTCGGTGCAACCAGCCGAATGAAGTCGAGAGCACTGTCTGCTACGGCACGCTCAAGCGGCGGGTCCGCCCCCACTGGCAGGTCGGTCAGGAGCAGGCCGTTGGCTCCAGCGTCGGCAGCATCGGCGAGGAACGCGTCCACACCATAGCGCAGGAGCGGATTCAGATACGTGAAGAGCACGACCGGCGTGTCACGTTCGACCCGGAAGCGCCTCAGGTCCGCGAGCACACCCTCGACGGTCGTACCGTTTTCGAGCGATTTGAACGACGACCTCTGGATCGTCGGCCCGTCGGCAAGCGGGTCAGAAAAGGGAATGCCAAGCTCGATGATGTCTGCCCCGGCGTCCGCAAGCGCTGTCAGGACAGGCACGGTCGCATCAGCCGAGGGGTGGCCCGCAGTGACGTACGGGATCAGCGCCGCCCGACCGTCTTCCCTTTGGACAGCAAAGACAGAGGAGATCATGTGAGGAGGTCGTCGTGGACTCGAATCCCGTACTCGTTCGCATCGGTCGTATTGATGATCCGGTGCGCGGAGCGATCCGTTGCCGGGTCGGTCGCGGCGAGATCGATCGTCTCGGGCTCGGAGCACGGAAGCCAGACGAACAACGATTGAACCTCCTCGACCGGAAGGAACTCCCTATCCCAGTCGATGCCATCGCCCGCAGTACTTGCGGCGCCCACGGAGTCGGTCAAAGCATCGTCCTCAGATCGGACTTTCCTGGCCCTCGACTTGAGCGACATGACTCACGTCCTTGTCGCCTCGGCCCGAGAGGCAGATCAGAATTGGCCCGTCGACACCGGACCCCTCTTCCATGACGTGCGCGATGGCGTGGGCGGTTTCCAGCGCGGGGATGATCCCCTCAAGCTCGGAAAGACTGTGAAATGCCCTCAACGCCTGCTCATCCGTGACGAAGGTGTACCGAGCGCGGCCCGAGTCTTTCAGGAATGAATGTTCCGGACCAACGCCCGGATAATCTAATCCCGCGGACACGGAGTGCGCGGGCGCCACCTGACCGTCCGCATCTTGAAGGAGGTAGCTCAGCGAACCGTGCAGGACTCCCGGAGTCCCAGCGACCAGAGACGCCGAATGGCGACCGGACTCGATCCCTGAGCCTCCGGCCTCGACGCCGACGAGTTCTACCCCGACGTCCGGCACGAAGGCGTGAAACATCCCCATGGCGTTGGACCCACCACCCACACACGCTACGACCGAAGCGGGAAGACGCCCGAGGCGCTCCAGCGATTGCGCACGCGCCTCCCGTCCGATGATCGACTGAAAGTCCCGGACCATCCTCGGAAACGGATCAGGCCCGACGACAGACCCGATGATGTAGTGAGTCGAATCTACATGGGTCACCCAGTCGCGGATGGCCTCGTTTGTCGCGTCCTTCAGCGTCCTCGTGCCCGAGGAGACCGGGCGGACCTCGGCTCCGAGAAGTCGCATCCGGTAGACATTGAGCGCCTGCCGCCCGACATCTTCTTCGCCCATGTAGACGATGCACTCCATGTCGAAGAGAGCACACGCGGTTGCAGTGGCGACCCCGTGCTGCCCTGCCCCGGTCTCGGCGATGATCCGCGTCTTGCCCATCCGACGCGCGAGCAGCGCCTGGCCGATCGTGTTGTTGATCTTGTGGGCACCCGTATGGTTGAGATCCTCACGCTTTAACCAGACGTCGGGGTTACCCGCCGCCTCGCCGAGTCGCTTCGCGTGATAGAGTGGCGTGGGCCGGCCAACAAAGTCGGCACTGAGGTCCTCGAGTTCGACCAGAAAGGCCGGGTCCTCGGCGGCCTGAGCATAGGCGGCGACAAGCTCGTCGAGCGCCTTGATCAGGGTTTCCGGAACGTATCGTCCGCCGAACGCGCCGAAGCGATCCGTCTGTGATTCAGTGATCGTGGTCACGGGTGCTATCGATCGGGGGAACAGTGCGCCCCGTCACGCTAGCTGACCGGGCCGCCCTGATGAAGGCCTCGATCCGGTCGGGATCCTTCACTCCCCGGGCTCGCTCGACGCCTGACGAAACATCTACCACTTGAGGGCCGAAGCGTGCCATGCCCTCCGCGACGGTCTCCGAGGTCAGGCCCCCGGCAAGAACGAAGGTGACCGAGGGAGGCATCACAGTCCGTAACTCGGCAGGCTCCAGCCCGAGGGTCAGCCCTGCCCCACCTATGGCACCCTCCCGCCACCCCTCTACCAGCAAACCATCGACGGCGCCGTCGAATTCATCTGCAACCCGGCGGACATCATCCACGTGTCGGGCACGAACAGCTTTCCAGATCAACCATTCGCCAGCGCCTCTCAAGGTTCGTGCGAGGTCGACCGGCTCGCTGCCGTGGAGCTGGATGACCGCAGCGCCGATTTCCCGAGCAAGCTCGACGTTGGACTTGGCAGACTCGTCGACGGTCACGGCAACCCGTGACACCGTCACCCCCTGCAGCACCCGCGCACCATCCCCCCCAGGCAGGCTTCGACCGAAACCCTGTGAAAGGACGACGCCGACGTAATCCGCCCCCGCTTCCTGCGCGAATCGAGCGTCCTGGTTTCGTGTTAATCCACAGATCTTCACGAGCGGGGTCAGTGCGGGCATGAGAACAGTCTCGATCAGGCGCTCGGAGGGCGGGCAACCATCGGCACGCCCGATAGATCGCCCGCCGCCACGGACGGATCGTCTGTGGCCAAGAGCGACTCCCCTACGAGGATGGCGTCCACGCCCGCGCGACCGAGCCGCTCGACGTCGGGGCGACTGCGGATACCACTCTCCGACACAACCACCACGTTCGACGGGACGGCGTTCAGGAGTCGCTCGGTGGTTGCCAGATCGGTCGTGAAGGTCGCGAGGTCCCGGTTATTGATCCCGATCACCCGGGCATCAATGCGAAGCGCCCGCTCCAGCTCCTCGGCGTCATGCACCTCAACCAAAACACCGAGATCCAGATCCAGAGCCGCTCTGTGCAGTGCTCCAAGCTGCCCGTCATCCAGAATCCGGACGATGAGCAGCACAGCATCGGCTCCCCGCGCCCGGGCCTCCAGGAGATGCACGCGGTCCAGCGTGAAGTCCTTCCGAAGGATCGGGATCGTGGTCGCCGCGCGTACGGCGCTGAGGTCGTGGAGCGAGCCACCAAAGTAGGTCTCGTCCGTGAGTACACTCAGCGCCGACGCCCCGGCTCTCTCGTATCCTGACGTCAGAGCCGCGGGATCGAGTCCGGGTCGGATCAACCCCGCCCCTGGAGACCTGCGCTTGCATTCAGCGATCAGCGAGACCGACCCCGGTCGCGCCAGAGCAGCCGAGAAATCCCGTGTCGGCGCTGCCGCTGCCGCCAGGCGCTCCAGTTCACGGGCACGACCCGCCATCGCCACGAGTTCCTCGTGCTTGGTTCGCACGATCTCAGCGAGGATGCCGGGAAGCGAGTGTTCTTCTTGCGTTTCGGGCAACGTTCGGGTAACCTTACTTCGGTTCCTATTCGGGCCCCCACCGAGCGGAGGAGGATGACATGCCCCTCACGAAGCGTCAGAAAGAGATCCTGGACTACATCGAGTCCTTCATCGAAGAGCAGGGCTATGCGCCCAGCTTCGAGGAAATCGCTGAATCCTTTGGATACTCCTCTCTCGCGACCGTGCACGAGCACCTGAGCAATCTGGAGCGCAAGGGATACATTCGGAAGTCGTACAACGAGAGTCGCTCCATCGAACTGGTCGGGCATGACACGGGCACACCGGTGCTAGAGCTGCCCCTCCTCGGTGCGGTGGCAGCAGGTCTTCCGATCGAGACGATTCAGGACTCGCAGGAGACGCTCGCCGTTCCTCCGGATATGGTCAGCCGGCGTCGCGACAACTACGTCCTCCGCGTCGAGGGCAACTCGATGATTGAGGAACAGATCCGTGACGGCGACTACATCGTCGTGCAGGCTCAGGATCGAGCCGAGGACGGACAGATGGTGGTCGCTCTGGTCGGTGATGAGGCGGCGACGGTGAAGAAGCTCTATCGGCAGCCGGACGGACGCATTCGCCTGCAGCCAGCCAACCCGACGATGGAGCCGATCTTCGTGGACGCAATCGACGTCCGGATCCAGGGCGTCGTGGTAGGGGTTATTCGGAAGTACTGACCCGCAGGCGCTCGAGTGCGGCCCTGGCCGCCCCCGAATCGATAACCTCCTCAGCGAGTGCGACCGCGGCCGGCCAGTCGGTGGCTCGGTCTGCTACGAGGAGCGCGGCTGCAGCGTTGAGGACAACCACTGTCCTTGGGGCACCCGCGTCTCCAGCGAGGACCGACTGGACGATGCGCGCATTGTCCTTCGGCTCTCCCCCGGCGATCTCAGCGGCCTCGACCGCCGAGAGCCCGACGTTCTCTAGTTCGAGATCGTAGTAGTTCAGTTCGCCGTCCTTCAGCTCGGCAACCCGAGTCGGGCCAAGCGGGCTCACCTCATCCAGACCCGCGGATCCATGCACCACCAGCGCCCGAAGATGGTCGAGCTCCGCGAGCGCTTGGGGAACCAGCTCCAGGAGCGGTTCATCTGCAACGCCGATGACCTGACGGCGGGCACCGGCAGGATTGGTCAGCGGACCCAGAATGTTCATGAGCGTGCGGATGCCGAGCCCCTTACGTACCGCGCCCACATGCCGCATCGCCGGGTGAAGAAGCGGAGCGAACATGAAGACGATTCCGGCTTCGGCGAGGACCTCACCCATTCGCTCCGGGGAGAGGTCGATCGTGACGCCAAGCGCCTCCAGCACGTCGGCACTCCCGCTTCGGGAGGTGAATGACCGGTTTCCGTGCTTGGCCACGGGGACGCCTGCACCTGCGACGACGAAAGCTGCCGCAGTCGAGATGTTGAAGGTCGTCACCGTGCCCCCGCCGGTACCGGCCGTGTCGACGAGCAGGTCAGGCTCAGCCGCGTGGACAGGCACCATGGCTGATCGAAGCGCACGCACACCACCTGCGACTTCGGACGGAGCGAGTCCCTTGGCGCGCAGACCGACCAGGAGACCGGCCATCTGGATCTCGGTAGCACTGCCGTCCATGAACCGGTCAAAGGCACCCTCCGCCTCGTCGGCGGTCAAATCATAGCCCTCGGCCACGCGCTCAAGGAGCCAGGTCAGGCTGGGATGGGTCATGATTCAGTCAGTTAGAGTCAGAGGGTGGGAAGGCTAATTGCGACGCGGGTTTTCGGCCAATCCCGCAACGCGTGGGCGTGGGCCTGACCGTCTCACTGTCGTAGCTTGGAGGGGGTCGTGCGCCTCGCTACCTTTCCCAAGTGGATGCCCCTGAATCGCTCCGTTTCCGCCTTACCGTCCAGTATGACGGGGCGGCGTTCCACGGCTGGCAGGTCCAGCCCGACCGGCGTACGGTGCAGGGTGACCTCGAGTCCGCCCTCTCCCGACTGGCCGACTCACCACGCTCGGTCATCGGGTCAGGACGAACCGACACCGGGGTGCATGCTACAGGACAAGTCGCATCCGTCGATATGCCGGCGACCTGGGACGCGGCCCGGCTGCGCAAATCTCTGAACTCGGTCCTGTCAGACGACGTCTGGGTCGAATCGATCGCATCCGCAGCAGCGGACTTTCACCCCCGTTACGATGCGCTGAAGCGCACGTATCGGTACGAAGTAGGACTGCGCCCCGAGAGCGCCTCGCCCTTCCACCGGCGTTGGTGCTGGCCTCTCGGTGGCTCGGGCGGACACCCACCCACAATCGATAGATCGCGACTGGACCGCGCAGCCGATGTGATCGCTGGGGAGCACTCCTTCGAGGCCTTTGCCAAGGCCGGCCAGCCGGAGCGTGGAACGCGGTGCCACGTGCGCTCCGCATTCTGGATCGACACCAATCTGGGCGTGCGTTTCACCGTCACGGCCGATCGTTATCTGCATCATATGGTGCGGTACCTAACGGGCACGATGATCGACGTGGCCCTTGGTCGACGCCCGCTTGAGGATATGGCTAGGTTACTCGACTCTCATGCGGAACTGATCACATCGCCCCCTGCACCTCCCGAGGGTCTCTTCCTCCATCGGGTGACGTATCCGGGGGATGAAGCGGCCGGACCGAAGCTGATTCCACAACCGAACGGACCAGGAGCCTCCTGACCTAATGAAGATCTTTCTCGACACTGCCGAACTCTCAGAGATTCGGCGAGCTGCGGATGCGGGCCTCATCGACGGTATCACGACGAATCCGTCCCTGGTCGCCAAGGTGGCCGACGGCGACGTCACCGGTATGTACCGGGAGATCTGCGAGGCCGTGGATGGCCCTGTGTCACTTGAAGTGGTGGCACTCGACAGGGAGACCATGGTGTCGGAAGGGCGCAAGCTGGCGGCCATCCATGAGAATGCGGTGGTCAAGGTTCCCCTGACCGAAGACGGCCTGAAGGCGTGCCGCGATCTCGTCGCCGAAGGGCACAGGGTCAACGTCACCCTGTGCTTCT
>DGOW01000010.1 GCA_002390225.1 Gemmatimonadales bacterium UBA4456
CTGCCGCTCTCGCTTCCAACGCCATCTCGTCGATCACCTCCGCAACCGGTGGCTGTGTACTCGTCGTCATACAGTGACCTCCTCCCTGGAAAGCACCATCCGATCCGGCCGCATGACGACGGTGCCGGTCTCCATGCCGAGCGCGATCTTCACCTCATCGGTGTGCATGCCCCGGATCCGCTCGACTTCGCGATCGTCGAAACGGACGATGCCGCGCGCGTGTTCTACTCCCTGGCCATCGACCACTGCGACCAGGTCACCGCGACGGAACCGCCCACCCACACCGACCACGCCGCGTGGAAGAAGGCTTGCCCGCCGCCGCAGCGCACTCACCGCGCCATCGTCGATCACCAGCCAACCCGTCAGTCCCTTCTGGACCGCCATCCAGTGGCGACGTGCTCCGAGCGGTTTTGCGTGCGCTTCGATACGTGTGCCGACCGATTCGCCAGCCAGTACGGCGTCGACGACCGACGGATCGTTTCCCGCAGCAATGACCGTGGGCACCCCGTAGCGTCCTGCGCGCTCCGCAGCCTCCAGCTTGGTCTCCATGCCACCCGTCGACACGATCTCCTTCTTACCGAAACAAAGTGCCCGCAACTCCTCCGCACTGGAGGCCCGCGTCACGATACGTGCAGTCGGATCGTCGTCGGGATCCCGGTCGTACACCCCCGGAACGTCGGTCAGGAGGGCAAGCAGGTCGGCATCTACGAGCGCCGCCGTCATGGCCGCCAGATTGTCGTTGTCACCCACGACGATTTCATCAACGCTCACCGTGTCGTTCTCGTTGACGATGGGCACGACACCCGCCTGGAGCAGCGCTCGCAGGGCCCGGCGTGCGGCCACGTACCGCTTGCGGTCTGTCAGACAGTCGTTGGTGATGAGAACCTGACCCACGCTGAGGCCAACCTCCTGAAAGGCATCGCTCCACAGCTTCATCAGTCGTCCCTGGCCGACTGCGGCAGCTGCCTGCCGGTCAGCGATCCGGGTCGGCGGCGTCGTATGCCCCAAAGCCCGGAAGCCAGCGGCTACGGCGCCACTCGACACGATCACCACGTCCTGATCCCCGCACGCCGCCACTGCCCGAGCAACCGTCGCCATTCTCTCGGTGTCGAGCTCGGCGGTGCCATTGGTCAACAGGCGGCTTCCAAACTTCAGAACAACCGACTTGGGTGATGAATTATTCATCTTTAATGCATAATATCTCAATCCGATCTGATGCAACCCCGAGCCTGCCCGGATAAATGTCCAGAGGGGTCGCGCCGACCGGGCAAAACAGTGCACATTCTGGCGCGACTGCTCCCAACACCTCCGAGTTTCTCCTTTGAGCCTCCCTCTCGTCGTTCTGGCGGCGGGTCTTTCGACCCGGTACGGCCACCTCAAACAGCTCGACCCTCTTGGCCCCGGTGGCGAAGCGATCATGGACTTCAATGTCTATGACGCGGCCCGCGCGGGATTCACTTCGGTTACCTACGTGGTGCGACAGGAGATTCTCGAGGACGTGCAGCGGCATGTGCACGACACGATTGGAGGCACGTTCGAAACCAACTTCGTCTGCCAGGAGCTCGATGAGCTCCCCGACGGCTTTCGGGCCCCTCCCGACCGACGGAAGCCATGGGGAACGGCCCATGCCGTGCTCTGTGCTGCCTCTCACATCGAGGGGGCCTTCGCGGTCTGCAACGCCGACGATCTGTACGGTCAGGGCGCGTTCCACCTCATTTTCGATCAGATCCATCAGGGTGAGCCGAGCACGGAGGCCGCCCTCGTTGGATACACCCTCGCCAAGACCTTGTCGGGGGCAGGCGGGGTCGCGCGGGGAGTGTGCGTGCTCGGACAAGATGAGCTGCTCGAACGGGTCACCGAGGTCCAGAACATCCAGCGCGCCGATCGGTGGATCACCGGCACCACAACTGATGGGTCCCCCGTCGAGCTCACGGGAGACGAGGTGACATCGATGAACCTCTGGGCCTTCACCCCCCCAGTGATCGCGCTCCTGAGAAGACAATTCCGCCACTTCCTGGAGTATTGGGGAGCTGATACCCAGGCCGAATGCTTCCTGTCGACGTCGCTGAACGCCCAAATCGAACTCGAAGCCACTCGCGTGCGTGTCCTGCGGGCCCCTGACACCTGGTTCGGCGTCACGCACGCAGCGGACCGAGCCCGTTCCGAAGGGATCCTCCGAGAACGAGTCGCCTCCGGGGTCTACCCGACCCGTCTCGCCGACGCCCTCGTACGACTAGGATGACACGATGGAACTGACGACACTCGACTGGACGGTCATCGCAGCCTACGGCCTCATCGCGGTCACGATCGGCCTCTGGTTCGCACGCCGAGCCGGAAGCGAGTCCGATGAGTTCTTTCTGGGTGGCCGGTCCATGCCATGGTGGCTGCTCGGCACGTCGATGGTAGCCACTACGTTCTCGACAGATACGCCGAACCTGGTGACTGACCTCGTCCGCTCGGGCGGGGTGAGTCAAAACTGGGTGTGGTGGGCATTCGTGATCACGGGAATGTGCACCGTCTTCTTCTACGCCAAGCTGTGGCGGCGCTCCGGGATTTCGACGGACGTGGGCTTCTACGAGCTACGCTATTCCGGCAAGCCCGCGGCGTTCCTTCGTGGCTTCCGGGCCTTGTACCTGGGCGTCTTCTTCAATTGCATGATTATGGCGACCGTGACGCTCGCCGCGATCAAGATCGGTGGCGTCGTCCTTGGGGCTTCGAAGTACGAGGTCGTGCTTGTCGCCGGCGCCGTGACCGCTCTCTACTCGGCGACCTCGGGTCTCTGGGGTGTCGTCGTCACCGACCTGATCCTCTTCGCGGTGGCCATGATCGGTTCGGTCGCCGTCGCGTGGTACGCCCTCGCCCAGCCCGAAGTGGGTGGTATGGTCGGGCTCTTCAGTGACCCCGCTGTCGCCGACAAGCTTTCGCTGTTGCCCGATTTCTCCGACTGGAGGACGGCGTCGACGGTCTTCATCATCCCGATTGCGGTCCAGTGGTGGAGCACGTGGTACCCCGGCGCTGAGCCGGGTGGCGGTGGTTACGTCGCTCAGCGCATGCTCGCCGCGAAGGACGAGAGCCACGCCATGAAAGCGACACTGTGGTTCAACATCGCCCACTATGCGCTTCGGCCCTGGCCGTGGATCATCGTCGCGCTTGCGTCGCTGATCGTGTATCCGACGCTGGACTCGATCCAGGCGGCCTTCCCACACATCGACCCATCGATCGTCCGAAACGACCTCGCCTATCCGGCGATGCTCGTATTCCTACCCTCGGGGCTGCTCGGGCTTGTGGTCGCCTCGCTGGCCGCCGCGTACATGTCGACAATCAGTACCCATCTCAACTGGGGCGCCTCCTACCTCGTCGACGACGTTTACCGACGCTTCATAGCGCCCGACGAGGACGAGAAGACGTACGTACTCGTGGGGCGGATCGCCACGGTCGCACTGGTCGTTGTTGCGGGCGTGATCTCGCTCTGGCTGGAGAACGCACTGCAGGCATTCCAGATCCTGCTTCAGATCGGTGCGGGCACGGGGCTGGTCTTCCTGCTGCGCTGGTTCTGGTGGCGCATCAATGTCTGGAGCGAGCTCTCCGCGATGATCATCTCGTTCTTCGTCGCGGTCTACTTCCAGTTCGGCCACGTCGCGCTCGGCTTCGACGCTGTAGACCCTTCCCTGCAGCTCGTGCTCGGCGTCGTCATCACGTCCATCGGATGGATGACGGTGACGATGCTCACACCACCCGCGGATGCTGAAACGCTGGCTTCGTTTCACAGTCTCATCCGCCCCATGGGGAACGGATGGGCGGGTGCGGGTCTGGGACTGAGTGAAGAGGATCGGAGCGCGGACAGCCCTGCAGCCGCATTCCTCGCGTGGTTTCTGGGGATCACGGTCGTCTATGGAGCCGTGCTCGGCACAGGGTACGTCCTCTACGGTCGCACGCTACTCGCCGTCGTGTGTCTCGGGGCCGCCGCCATCGCATCGTTCGCGTTGCTCAAGACGCTGCCACGGGTCGGATTGACCTGACCGCCGAACTGGACTCCGGTCAGGCTCGAACGTCGCTGACCCACCAGTAGCGGAACGCGATCGGTATCAGCTTCCAGAGCAGCGCTACGAAGAAGAACAGTGCAATGAAGCCGGTTGCTGTGAAGAGGATGCCGTTCCACATCGGTAGCCAAGCAAGTGGAACGTAGACCTCGCCCGGGGCGAAGCCCGCTCGATTCACGCCTGTGATCGTTCCGGAGAGGTGGAGCCAACCGACCAGCGCGGCGACGCCAAGGTTCAACCCGACCACGATGCGCCGCATCTCTACCGTGTGCAGCACGCCCGCCGCCGCTTCCCCTTCACGAGCCGCGAGGTGTTCGCCGAGAATCCAGATAATGGCACCGATGAGCACCATCGTGTCGATGCCGATCGTGGCACCCATCGCGTGACCCGTGACCGCGTACGTTCCGTGGATGATTCCGTTGAGCGGTGGAACGGAGATCAGGATCGCCGAAAGCAGGATGAACACCGACCAATATTTCGACGCGGCGAACGATCCACGCGCCGCACAGAACGAGCGATCCTCAGTCGCACGTATGACCTTCAGAAGGTCGTACGACGCACGACAGAGGATCGAGATCTCCATCATGCTGACCACGAAGGAGATCCACTTGACCAGGTGATCCTGAGGCAGGTGGTACGTATGGTGTGCGAAGTTGGTGAACGAGTTCAACAGACCCACACTGAACAGCGCGTACGCTACTGGCGAGTGCCCGTACTCCCGGTCACGACTGATGCGCTCGCCGATATAGATGATCGAGCCGTACACGAACAGGTTGAACGCGCCGACCAGGGTTCCGGTGGCCTTCCACTGCACCTGCAGATCCTGCAGGGGGTTCGAGAAGATTCCCGGCAGCAGGTAGAGGTGCTGCTCAACGAAGGTGACGATGAAAAAGAGCATGCCTACGCCCCACATCGTCAGGTAGAGCGGGCGCTCGAAGAAATTAGGGCCCGCTACGCGGAAGAAGTTCCAGGCATAGCAGAGCCAGCCGATCAGGATCAGTGCGCTGAAGACCGGGTGGAAGCCGACGTATTCCCGCCCGGAGCCAACCCCGAGCATTAGAGTGACGATGATTCCCAGGCCGGCGATGGACCAGCACAGCACCTGAACGCGAAGCCGGATCCGATCGCCCCGCGTCGCCGTACCGCCGTAGTCCTGGAGCCAACGATGCACAACAGCCACGCCACCGAGGAAGATCCAGGCAGACGCGAACGTCGTGTGAACCGGCCGTAGCTGGCGCAGATCAAGGCCGAGCGACTGGAAGGCGGGTGCGAGCGACGGAATCGAGTACAACGCGCCGAGAATTCCACCGACCAGCGTGACCGCGATGGCAATCAGCCCTCCGCGAATGAACAGAATCGTCGCGAACTGACGAACCGGATCACCTGCCTCGAAGGGCAACCAGACCCCCCCGGTCGGCGCCTGCGGTGTACCCTGTTCCGCCCGGTCGCTGGGCCGTTCCAGGGTGGCGCTCGCGTCGGGACTCATCGGAACTCCCACCAATCAAGCCGGGACCAGTCCACCCGCCGATCCCCCTGGCGAAGCTCCCAGTCGGACATCAAGTCAGCGCGATTGTCGTTCAGCCAACGGAAGTACTCGATAAGCTGATCCTGCTGAGCTGCAGACAGCGCGGGAACCGGAGGTGGCATGCCTCGCTCTGGCCGGCCGTTCGTCAGTACCTCATGGAGCACGGAATCATCTAGGCGCTCCGACACCGTGGACAGGTCCGGCGCCCCAACTACCGACGTCTGAAAGGGGAAGTGGCACGCCGAGCACACCCCGGACGCGAATGTTTCGAAGCCCCCGAGCGCGACGGGGGATACCTTCTCGCGCACGGTGGCGTCAAACGCGCCCTGAGGCGTTACCGCGGTCGCCGGGTCACCAAGTCGGAGTTGGCCCCTCCCGACATCCGGCCGATCGATCTCCTCGAGGAACGCCCTCATGAACCGGATCTGATCGGCGTCATAATCGAATGCCGGCATCTGTCCGCTCCCCACGGTGAGCAGCGAAGCGAGCCGCGTCTCGTCGACGCGGCTCGAAGCATTCGTCAGGTCCGGACCGAGGAACCCTCCCTGGCCCCACAACTGATGACAGACCTGACACGAGCCGTCGTGGTAGAGTTCGCGACCCTCGACCGCGTCGGCGGAAAGCACGATGTCGACATCATCCGAGTACACGAGGCCCGTCTGGATCGCAAAGCATACGACCAATACGGACAACATGATTTTTTTGGAGGACGGTTCGAACATTCGAGTTGGTCTTCGGTGTACGTTCAGGAGGTGAAGATTATGGTTGGTCGGGTGGAGTCAAGCACGACTCTTCTCTTGACCAAGGACGAACGAGCACGCTTGGGCAGGCTGCACTGCAGCTCAAATCTCACGGATGGAAGCACCTCGACACGGCACGGCCACGAAGAGCCGTTCCTCAAGTCTTTCCGCCTGGTGGCGCCGTTCAAAATACTCCGTCACTAGCGTCTCGAGCACCTCGCCGACAGTCCAGCGACTGGCCAGCACGACGACGCAGCCACCAAAACCGGCGCCGGTCAGCCGAGCACCGGCCGCGCCACCCTCCTTTGCAACGGCGACGAGCTCGTCGAGCGCTGCGGTACTCACGTGGTAATCGGTCTTGAGCGATGCGTGCGACGCATCCATGAGCGCACCGAAACCATGTACGTCGGCGGCGAGCATTCGATCCACCGCCTCATCGACCCGCGCCGCCTCCGTGACCGCGTGTCGGAAGCGACGAAGGAGGCTTCCCTGCAACACCTGCTCCGAGATCTTGATCAGCGTTTCAGCATCGATGGTGCCACACAGATCCGGATACGACATGCACAGCTGAGCGGTGATCTTCTCGGTGGCCAGGTGTGCGGTCATGACGCGAAGCGCCTCATCACACTCCTTCCGACGCAGATTATACGCGGCCTGGAGTGCACCCGACTTCTCCGCGACGTCACCTGAGTCCGCGACGATGAAGCACCAGTCGTCCGGCACCACCACGTGTCGGAGGCGAAGCGGGTGGAACGTGATCTTCGCGGCGCATCGATCACGCGCACCGAGGGAGATCGCCTGATCCATACCTCCTCCCTGGGTGCCCACGTATCGCTCCGCATCAGCCATCACGGCAGCGAGCGAGCGCGGTTCGGTAGAGACCTCGCTAATGTGTGCGAGTGCAAGCCCGACCGCGTTCACGATGGCGGAAGAGGAGGACAGCCCAGCCGCGACGGGGATGTCCGACTCCAAAACGCCGTCGAATCCCTGCCAGATCCCGAACCGTTCGGCGAGTTCCTGTGCAGGCGCTTTCGCGTAGTTCCCCCACGACCCCTTCTTCCACGGCTCGATCGCCGGTTCGATCTCGAAGTGGATCGGCGGAAAGCGTTGGTCGTTCGAGTGCAGCCGTACCGTCTCATCGTCACGTGGACGGAGTGCGAGCCGCACTTCGTGCTGCAACGCCATGGGAAACACCGGCAAGCCGTTATAGTCGATATGCTCCCCGATGAGGTTCACCCTGCCGGGCGCCCGAACGAGGAGAGTGGGCGGCGACCCGTACGTCTCCTCGAACACCTCCTCGAGCGTACTCAATCGACGACAGGTGCCCCCAGGAACTCCAGACGTGGCCACTCAGCCCATCGACCACGCGTAAAGTCGGGTACGTCGACTGGCTGGGAACGGTTGGCAACAGACCACTCCGTCAGCGGACAGATGACCGAGAGCATCGCCGCATCGTACACGTTCATGTCCGTGGGCTGACCCTCGCGCAGCGCCTTCACGAGCTGGTAGTCCTCGATGAAGTCCATGCCGCCGTGACCGGCGCCAGCGGACCGCTCTTCGAGCTGCGTCCATATCGGATGATCGAACTTCGGAGCGCCACCGTCCGCCTCGGATTCGCGCCATTCCTCCCAGCGGTGGTCCTCGCTCATCCCTTCGACATGGAACCGGTGCGGATATCCCTGGAACAGGCCGCTCGTCCCCTGGACATGATGGATACGCGAGTAGGGCCGCGGCAGGTTGCAGTCGTGACTAACGTAGATCGTCTTACCGTGAACGGTCTTGATCATGGTCGTGTTCACGTCACCCTGCACGTAACGCTCGTTCTTTCTGGGATCGCCGTCGGGAACGTGCTCTCGTTGCCACTCCTGCAAGCCGCGTGACGGCGTGCTCATCGAGACGAGGTAGTCGAGCTGATCGCCACGGTTGATGTCCATGACGTTTGCAACCGGACCGAGTCCGTGCGTCGGATAGAAGTTTCCATCACGAACCATGGCGTGGGCGCGACGCCACAGCCCTTCATCCTGATTCTCGAACTTGATCCCGCGAAGGTCGTGGAGATAGCCGCACTCAGCGTGGAGTAGCTCTCCAAACAGGCCAAGCCTCGCCATACGGAAGACCATCATCTCCGGTCGGTCGTAGTTGCAGTTCTCCATCATGACGCAGTGCTTTTCGTACTTCTCTGCGTATTCGACCAGCGTCCAGCAATCATCGACGGTGTAGGCCGCTGGCACCTCAGTTGCTGCGTGCTTCCCATTCTCCATCGCAGATGTGCACACCGGAACGTGCCATTCCCACGGCGTCGCGGTGAAGATCAGGTCTAGATCTTCTTCTTCGCACATCCGGACGAAGTCCCGCTCTCCCCGCGTGTACAGATTCGGCCGGCGGCGTCCATCCGCCTCGACCCAACCCGCGACCTCCTCGGCGCGCGCCTCGTTGATGTCGCCGAGCGCCACGATCTCCACACCATCGATCCGGAGGAAGTTGCGCACATGGGAGCCACCCTGAAGCCCTACACCGACAAACCCGACACGCACGACGTCGATGGGCTCCGCAGCGAACAGATGAGCCGGCGCCGGCCCCAGGTTCGGTCGCTCCTGCAACTGAGCGACTTCTGCGGCGGAGAGGCCTGCGAGTCCGCCGATACCACCCAGGCTGAGTCCCGCCCCGACGCCAGCGGCGCCAAGCCGCAAGAGTTCGCGTCGATCGATCGGAGTGCCTCGGTATGGTGCATCACTCATGATGGTCTCGGAGTGCGGGAGAATTGGCGGATCGCGGATCAATGGATAAATAACGTGTAGGCTCATGCCCTGTGGCTCAAGCATCCATGTAACTAACCCTGAAGGGTCTGGCGCCACCTCGCCCTTAGCCGCCAATTCTCCGGAACCCTTCCTTCCGGAGCATCACATGGCGACGACTCGGCCCCAGACGCCGCACCTCCACCCGATCGCGCGAGTCCGCTACCAGCCCAGAAGGCTGATCGTGACCGCATTGATGGCGGCCGCGCTGTGGACTCCACTGCCGACAGTGGCTCAGGAGCTGCCTACGGCCGTCCCCGAACAGGTCGGGATGTCCTCCGAGCGACTTGACCGGCTGACAGGGGTCCTGCAGCGGTACGTGGACGACGAACGGCTGCCAGGAGCCGTCGCCATGGTGCTTCGAGATGGGCGTATCGTGTACCATGAGGCAGTCGGGAATCAGGACATCGAAGCAGGCGCACCGATGCGACCCGATGCGATCTTCCGAATCGCATCCCAGACCAAGGCACTTGTGAGTGTCGCGATCATGATGCTGCAGGAAGAGGGGGAGCTCCTGATCTCTGATCGTGTCTCCACCTATCTGCCCTCGTTCGCCTCGACGACGGTCGCCGAACCATCGGGGGACGGATATGACGTCGTCCCGGCCCGACGCCCGATCACCCTTCGTGACCTGCTCACCCACACGGCCGGCATCGGTTATGGCAACGGACCCGGAGCGGAAGCATGGCAGGGTGCCGGGATCACCGGATGGTATTTCGCCGACCGTGACGAACCGGTCCGGGAGACCATCGACCGCATGGCCTCGCTGCCATTCCAGGCACAACCCGGCGCGCGATTCGTGTACGGGTACAACACGGATATTCTCGGCGCGGTGGTGGAGGAGGTCTCAGGCCAGAGCCTCGTTGAGTTCCTGAGTGAACGCATCTTTAAGCCTCTCGACATGCGCGACACGCATTTCTACCTCCCGCCCGAGAAAGCGGCGCGACTCGCGACGGTCTACAACCTGAGGGATGGCCTGAACCGCGCGGCTACGGGCCCGGGCATGCAAACTCAGGGTCAATACGTCACCGGGCCCCGCACCAGCTTCTCGGGCGGAGCCGGCTTGCTGTCCACCGCGCGTGACTATAGTCGCTTCCTGCAAATGCTACTCGACGGTGGAGCGCTCGAAGGCGCGCGCCTGCTCTCTCCCGTGAGCGTAGCGCTCATGACCCAGAACCACATTGGCGAGATCTACCAGGCCCCCGGAATGGGCTTTGGGCTGGGATTCTCCGTGCTGCTCGACGTCGGCGCCTCGGGTGAGCCAGGCTCCGAGGGTACCTACGGGTGGGGCGGCGCCTACCACTCGACCTACTGGGTCGACCCAGTTGAAGACCTCGTGGTTCTCTATTTCACTCAGGTCATCCCGGCCACGGGGCTCGACGACCACGCGCGACTGCGAACGCTGGTCTACTCGGCGATCCTGGAGTCGGCTGCAGCGATGAACTGAACGTACAAACCAGCCTCATCAGGTCGCAGGGTTTGCCACGCGCAGCTTGTCACAAAATGCTCAATACTTGAACGTTCCCCCACTCGTCTCGGGACGGTGAGGTCTCCATCTCGGAAACCTCAGGCTTCCGAGCCTGGATCGAATCGGACCCCGACGTGACGGGCCTGCCTCAGGAGGAACGAGAGCATCTCAGCGATGTGCTCGAGCGCTTCGGCGGCTGACGGGGCGGCCTGGCCAAGCCCCGCCCTCTCGTAGGACGAATCCTCAGTCGTCGAGCAGCTTCGGCGGCTCCCTGGAGTCTTTCACACCGAGTGCGACGCCCGTACCGATTCCCGCACCGATCGCGATGGCGGTACCAGCGCCGATGATCGGGATGACCGCCACCACGGGTGCAGCAAGTACCGTCGCTCCCACCCCTACCCACACGCCGAGCATCGGCTTCTCGACGATCGACGTGTACCGGAGCTTCTGACCTACGAAATGCCTTGATTTGATATGACCAATCACGCCAGAGACGCCGGCGATTCCAGCAGCGATCAAACCGAACATGTTATCTCCCAGCGTGAGTCATCTGACTTGCCCGTGCCAGCTTCAGGCGGCGCCGCAGCACCAAGTTAGAAGCTGACTCTGATCGACACTACGATTCTTGTGCCGATCCTGTTCCAGAAGCAGACACCAACCCCACCGCGGAAAGCAATCTGACCGCATGATCGGGTACGTCCGTCACCGTGAGTTCGATCTCCACTCGACGTGCGTGGTCAACCATATCTCGCAAGACCTGCGCGCCGGACAGATCGATTCGGCCCAGTCCGGCGCACCGCACCACCACACGTTGCAGGTTCGGCTCGTCCGCAATCTGCTCCAGGAGCGAGTCTTCGAGGGCCGCCGCCGACCCGAACCAGAGTACTCCAGAGACGTCGACCATGAGCGCGTCCCCCGTGCGCGCCGACACGACGGTCGGCTTCAACTCGCGCCACAGATGAACCGCAGCCGAGAGAGCGATCCCGAGAAGAATCGCTCGATCGATGTGAGGCGCCATCACGAGCGTGGCCCCGAAGGTCACCCAGGCGACCAACGCCTGGATCGGAGAAATCCGCCAGACACGGACCAAGTCCCGAGGCCACACCAACTTCCAGATCGCCGCAATGATAATACCGGACAGCACAGCCCGCGGGAGCGCGGAGAGGACCGGCGCGAAGGGGAGGAACGCCAGCACGGCGACGCCCGTTACGAGGCCGGACCAGCGACTCTTCGCCCCGGCCAGGCGATTGAGACTCGTGCGTGACAGAGAACCGCCCACCGGCAGACCGGACGTAACCGCGGCGACCACATTCGCCATGCCCTTGGAAAGGAACTCCCGGTCGGCGTTCCAATATTGTTGGTCCTCCGATGCGAAGACACGTGAAATCGAGACGCCTTCCGCGAATCCGATCACGGAGATGACAAGCCCCGGAATGAGCAAAGTCGGGAGCATCTCCCAGGGAAGGTCGAGTGAAAACGGGGGCAGCCCGGACGGGATCTCGCCAACCGTCACCCCGGTGTAGCCCGTCGATACCGAGAAGGCGAGCCCGACGGTAGCAGCAATGAAGACCCCGGGGACACGAGGGTGAATGCGGGCGGAGACCACAACCACCGCAATGGTGAACGCAGTGAGCCCAATGGCGGCGGCTTCCCACTCACCCGGGTGAGTGACCCCGTGCCATGCCCGTTGTAGCACTCCGAGCTCAATCGGGGCCGCTCCGCCGAGCGCACCCGGAATCTGCGACGCGACGATCAGGGCGGCGGCCGCCGAGACGAAGCCCGCCATCATCGAGTGTGACATGAGGTAGACAACCCAGCCAGCGTTCAAAACCCCAACAAGAATGCGTGCGACGCCAACGACCAGCGCCAGTAGCGCCGCCAGCTTGGCGTATTCGACTGTCCCTAACGGCTCCAGCGACTGGAGTGCACCCAACGTGAGCAGGCCCGTCAGGGCTACTGGCCCCGTCTGCAGATACGGAGAAGATGCGAGGAACGCCGCCGCGATGAGCGGAAGCCCCGCAGCGTACAACCCATGATGGGGGGGCAGCCCCGCCAGCTCTGCATACGCCATCGACTGGGGAATTAGAACGAGGGCCACGCTGAGACCCGCGAGAACGTCGGGCCAGGAGAGCCGCTCCGGCGGCGTCGATCTCACGACAGCCCGTCCATCGACAGTTCATCGCAGAGCGTGGCGGCTATCTCGGTTCGCCGCATCATATACATCGCCGACTCACCCAGCCATGACACCCGCTGCCGGTGCGCGTCTCCCTGCCGTCGCGCCTCAAGCGCAAGCGCTTTGAGCGTAGGCCCTGCGTCCTGCGCCAGAAGGTGCTCGAGCGCGTACCGGCGCTCACCCGCCCGCAGGCCCAGATCCAGCATGCGTGCCATGCCTGCCAGGTCAGCACGAGTCAGGACCATGCCGCAGCGGACCGGAGCGAGCAGGCCGGCAATGAAGTCCGACGTACCGTCAGTTCGCGGATCGGGCAGCGGAGGCGCATCTCGGAGGTGCTGAAGCACAGCACCCGCCTCGTCATCGTCCGGCCGCGCCTTCGCACGCGCATGAGAGCCGACCTCTCCGGAGTCCGCGACTGGCGAACGCCGAAGCTCCCCGGAGAGCAACTCTCGGAGCAACACGGCCCAAGCCGCGTACGTGCCGGACGCCAGTTCTTCCATACGATTGAGCCAACCGAAGACCCACGGAGCCAGGTGCTCGTCGAGGAGGGCTCGCGCCGCCTGCCCAGCGAGCGCGGACTCCGCAGCCTGATCCGGATCAGTGTCTGACGCTCTCTCAGTCAGCGAGGCGTACAGCCCGAGCAGGGCCGCCAGGTGGTCGGGCTCGGGAGGAGGAGTGAGGCCTACAGCGTTCCAGAAACCAGCGATTCGCTCACGGGCTAGACCCCCCATCATACCTTCGGGACCGAGATACACCGACGCGTACGGATAGAGCTGGAAGAGGAAGAGATCAGAGTATTCAGCCGGCGTCGGAACCGTCGTGAGACCGAGCGCGTCGGCGATGTCCGTATGTTCTTCGCTCGGAGACTCGGCGAAAACCGCGAGGCCCCTCAGCGCATGGATCGGGGTTGGCAGCGCCTCAGGCACCGACCGGCTCGGATTCCGGCAAGGCGTACGCCGCACGTTCAGGGCGAACAGGGCGGAGCATCCACCACGGGCGCCTCATGCCGTCCGGTGAATGGATGGAGGCTGCACGCGTCATCTCGAGCCACTTTTCGTACACAGCCCGTGACTTCGCAGTGTCCACCGAGACGTCACCAAAGGCGTCGCCAGGCCGCGCCGGGTAAATCCGCACAGCCTGGTGCCAGCAATGCATCCCGGAAATTGGATCGGGGTGTACCGGGTGCGTCAGGTTCTGATGCACGCCGACGTCCGTCCACCAGACTCGAAGTGTGTCAGGGTCGCTCGACTCGAACGCTCCCCCACCCTTCTTGCGTGTCAGCCCCCAGTCAGAACCCTGCTGGTCGAGCGCAACCGTCATCATGCCGATGCGCTGTCCCTCATGACCCTCGGGCTTCCATCGACCCATATGGTGGCTGCACGCAGCAACGCCGGGCCGGATGCCTTCAGTGATCCACGCCTTGAGCACGAAATACCCGATCTCGGTTTCGACGCGAACGAGGTCACCCGTCTTGTCGATCCCGAGACGCGACGCGTCCGTCGGGTGAATCCAGAGCGGATTGGTGTGCGCGATCTCATCGAGCCATTTCGAGTTGGCGCTTCGCGTGTGGATCTGGACCGGAACCCGGAACGTGGTGATCAGTGGCATCTGATCCGAGTCGAGGTTCTGTCGGTGCACATGACTCTTCACGTAGGTCGGCGTCGCCAGCTCCGGCCAACCCCACTCGTGCAGTGTGCGCGACCAGAACTCCAGCTTGCCGGTCGGCGTAGGCCACCCCTTGAGAATCTCCCCGTCGACTCGGACCCCCACCCGACGGCGTCCGTCTTCGTCCGGATCAATCTTCGTACCACCCGGCGCTTTCGGGCTTGGCGGTACGGGCGCATGGGTGAATACGCGGCCGGCTTCGTCGACCCGAACGTCATCCAACTCGACGTCGGGCACCTGCTGCTCGTGCACCTGGCCCACCTTCTGTGCCACCTCGAAGGCCCCAAAGCGGCGCATATACTCGAGCGGCGTGATGCCTTCGGCAGCCGCCGCGTCGGGCAGCCCCGGCACAGAGTTTTCGAAGATCCATCCGTAGTACTCGTCAACCGTCATCTTCTCGCCAGGATTCTTCACGGACTCGAAGAACTGCCGGATACCAAGCGAGCCGTCCGGATCAATACGCCAGGTCAGTTCGATCCAGAACTCGTTCTCTTCCCATACCTCACCCGGGTTCACGTCGCGCGTATCCGCGATCTCTTCGCCGAGTCGCTCCCGCGCGGCCCGCAGCACTGGCTGGCGGAAGCCGATCCACTGCCCGTCGTACTGCTCGTATGAGGTCAGGTCGTGCCGTTCGGACGAGTGGCCCATGGGGAGCACGTAGTCGGCGAAGTACGCCGTCTCGTTCCACGTAGGCGTCATCGCAATGTGCTGTCCGATCCTTGATTCGTCGGTCAGCATCTCGATCCAGCTGAACCCGTCCGGGTTCGTCCACACCGGGTTGTAGACGCGCGTAAAATACACGTCGACGAAGGCGTCCTGATCCTTCATCAGATGTGGCATCAGGAACGACATCTCCATCAGCGCCAGCGGATACTCGTCCGGCCAGAGTACGTCGTTCCAGCGCGTCGGGTGCTGATGCGGTAACCGCGGGGGCTTCGGCGTGAACTTGTTCCACGAGTTCGGGAACGTGCCCCCTTCCGTCGCGAGCGCGCCCAGGAGCGCGCTGAGCAGCGTCATCGTCCGCGCGACCTGCCACCCGCCCAGGTTGCCCGAGCCTGCGCTTCGCCAGTTGTACGAAGCCAGACAGGTCCCGGCGTTGGAGATCTCCTCCGCGATCTGTCGAAGTGCGTCCACGTCGATCCCCGACTCCGCCGCCGCGAAGTCGAAGGTGTACGTCGAATAGAACTCGGAAAGGACCTCTTCGAAGCGCTCGAAGGAGGCATCGGGTTCGCCCTGCACGACCTCCATATATTCCTGCCAATTCCACCAGCGTCGCACGAATTCGCGATCGTACCGGCGTTCCTGGATCATCCAATTGGCTACAGCCAGGAAGATGGCAGGCTCGGATCCCGGGTACGGCGAGAGCCAGTGATCCGCATGTGTCGCCGTGTTCGAAAGCCGGGTGTCGAGAACAATCAGCTTGGCGCCGTTCTTTTTGCCCTCGATGATCCGCTGTGCGTGCGGGTTGAAATAGTGGCCCGTCTCTAGGTGACTGCTCACCAGCAGGATGACCTTGGCGTTCGCGTGGTCCGGACTCGGACGGTCCATGCCCATCCACCAGTGATACCCCGACCTCGCACCGCTCGAGCAGACGTTGGTGTGAGAGTTGTGCCCATCCACACCCCACGCAGCCAGCATACGAGTCGTGTATCCATCCTCACCCGGTCGGCCGACGTGATACATGACCTGCTCGTGTCGCTCCTCCTCGAGGCATGCACGAATACGGGCCGCAATGTCGTCCAGAGCGTCATCCCACGAGACCTGCTCCCACTTCCCTTCACCACGCGCGCCAGCTCTGCGCAGCGGGTAGAGGATCCGGTCCGGGTCTGTGATCTGGTTGATCGTCGCCGGACCTTTGGCGCAGTTGCGCCCACGCGATCCCGGGTGCTCAGGATTCCCCTCGAATTTCCGAACCTGAAGCGTATCCCGATCGACGTAGGCGAGGAGTCCGCACGCCGATTCGCAGTTGAAGCACGTCGTGGGAACGAGCATGTACCGCTTCTCGACCCGTTTCGGCCATGACTTGGAGTCCAGCTCGACCCAGTCGTTCCAGCGCTCACGTGGAGGGAACGCTGCCAGGTGAACCCGACTGGCCCCCGGGTAGAACGTCTCGCCCCGCGCCTCGACCTCGTCGCGGGCCGCGGAGACGCGGCGGTTCAGTTCGTCGATCGTCATGCGAGTGGTACCGACTGGCCCGCCTGAACGAAGGCGTGCTCATACATGAGGAGAGATGCGAGCGCTGCGCCTGCAGCGATCACGGGCGTCGAAGCGGCGAAGACAAGCGCGATGACACCGAGCGGCATCGCAACCCAGAACAGGTGAGCATATGAGCCATGAGTCATCGCGCGAGCCGCAAGCTTGGCGTGAGCGGTCGGATGACCCATGGATGCCTCCCCGAGTGCCATCACGAGGTGGGCGGCCAACGAAAGGCGGAACAGCGCGGTGACCGAACTCGGAGTCCCTGCGCTCACCGTGATGAGCGTAATGATGGCGGCCCCCGCCAACAGCGCCTGAACGAACAGGTGAGCCGGCAAAAGAGGGCTCTGCCACAGGTCTCGGGCCCGCGCCTGCGCGAAGAGGTATGCCGTATAGATCGCGGTCATGATGGCGAGGGGGGCCCCGACCCAACCCAGCACCGGCGTAACATCACCTCGACCCATGAATGTCAGACCCAGGTGTAACGCGAGAACTCCGCCATAGCCGGTAATGACGAAACCTCCGCGAACGAGCCAGCTTCGCCATTGCGGCTTGAAGAGCACCATCCAGAAGCGCTCCGGATGGTCCAGGTCCCAGACCAGCAAGCCGCCGGTCAACATGAGACCCACCATCGCAACAAGGGGGGCCTGCAGCCCCCAGAGCTCTCCGGTGAACGGTAGCAGGCCCAGCCAGCCCAGCACGAGCGGTACGAGATACGCACCGGCAGCAATAGACTTTGTGAATGTGTACGCACTCACCCGCCAGTCCCATGGCGCGCGGTGAATCACGTCATAGCTGAGAACAGCCGCTGCGGAGGAGTTGTGCGGGCCCGGGTGACCGGAGTGAACCTGATGGGAGACGTCACCCTGTTCGCTCCACATGAAGAGGCCGCCATCGGGGCGGCGCGCAGCCAGAGGATCGAGTGTGACCTGATCCGCTCCCTTGTAGAAGACCTTCGGTCGGGTCTCCTTCTCCGGCCGGCGCACGGTGACTGCATCGCGGTGCACAATCTGGCTGACTTTGGACAGCGGATCGTTCATGTCCCCTACCAGTAGCGCTTCGGTAGGACACACGACCACACAGGCAGGCTCAAGGCCAACGTCCAGCCGGTGCGCACAGAAGTTGCACTTCTCGGCCGAGTTGTCCTCCGGATTGATGAAGATCGCGTCGTATGGGCAGGCCGCGATGCACGCTTTACACCCGATGCAGATCGACTTGTCGAAGTCGACTATACCGTCTGGCCGGCGGTGCATCGACGCTGTCGGGCACACTGCGACGCACGGTGGATCCTCACATTGATTGCAGCGCGTGACCTGAAAAGACCGGCGCGTATTCGGAAAGTAGCCAGTGTCCACGTACTTCACGTACGTGCGGGTCACCGACAAGGGGACCTCGTTCTCGGACTTGCAGGCTGTCGTACACGCGTGACAACCAATGCAGCGGGTGTGGTCGATGACCTTCGCCCAGAGGGGCGCGGTCGTGCTCTCGGCTGTGGTGGTCGTCATGCCTCAGAGTGGCGCAATCGCTTGGCGACAGTGGCAAGCTACAAGCCCAAGGCCCCAACTTCCACCGGACAAGACCCGGTGCGCACGATCGAGGCCTCTTGCATACCCGGGAGCCCGGGAAGGGAGCGTCAGCGAGTCGCTGCATCCAGAGAGAGACGCTAGGCCGGTGGCACCGGAGAGGCAATCCACCATTAGGCTCAGTCCCGAAGACCTTCCTGAGCGATCTCCTCGAGCGCGAGATCGACCTGCCGACCGAGGGTCTCGCTGAAGATTTGCCGGTTCGCCTGGAACCACTCCGCCCAGCCTTTCTGACGGAGATGTTCTTTGAGGTCTGCCCGGTAGGCCTGCCACATCTGCCCATCCAGCGTGCCAACGCGGTTGGCGTACTGCAGGTTTCCAAAATGACGCCAGACGGCCGTCATGTAGGAATACCAGCGCACACGCTCCGACTCCGTGAGCGAGGAGGGATCAGCCTCTGCCCTGGCCATGAACGCCGCGAACTCTGGATCGCGAAATGCGTGCTCCAGGAGCCGAATACTGTTCTGGACCATCGCGTTGAAGGACGCCGCACGGACCGACACCGTGTTCTGAATCATCTGGCGTGCCAGATAGACGAGCGACACGACGACTCCGAGAGCCCCGACGAACTCACCGATGTTCCCAAGATCTTGAAGCATGACCCACGTGTGTAATCAGGGAAAGTCGCAAGAATTTACCCAGAATGGCACGCGATCAAAGGGTGCACATCCGCTCGATGAAGGACGTTTCGAGCTCTTTTAGAAGTGTCTGCTCCACGACGGGTCAGTCCCCGACTCACTCCGAAGATCCCCACCGTGTGCCTCGCTTTCGTACTTCACATACGCAGCCAGGCGACCACCTTCTGTCGCTTCGCGACGCTCTCGAACCGACTTGAGTCGACGCGCGTGATCCAGGCTGGACACAACGAGAAGAAGTACTGCCGCGGGCACCGCGGCTCTCGCGATGGCAGAACCGACGAGCGGTCCAGGCAGGCCGACGAGCACGAGGACGATCGAGCCTAGCCCTTCCAGCGCGACAAAGATCGAGATGCCCATTCCCAGCCGACTGCCGGCTCTCGCCTTGAAGAACGCCGCACTTCCCAGAAAGAGCGCCGTAACCAGTACAAGGGGAGTCACACCACCCTACCCGACGAGCTCATCCACCAGAAAGAGATCGGTGAGCACCGCACGCAAATGCATGTTTGCGTTCAAGTTATCGATCAGCTGCGAGCTGATACCCTGACGAGCGGCAACCAGACGAACAGCGCACAACGAGGCCTCGGCGTCTCGGCGCACGACAGCGATCAGGTTCTGCCAAGAGGCCTGTGGCTCCTCACCAGCTACGGCCTCGGTCACCGTATCAGCCAGCCCATCCAGCGCCGACTCGAGCTTCGACAGAAAGTCCCGCAGGTCGGCGCCCGCCCTCGCTCCTTCGTCGGTCGTGCGCCCCTGAGCCGCATAGGCGAGAAAGAACTCATAGCTCGACTCGATGGTGTCGATACGCTGCTTTACTTCGGTCTTGGCGTCGGACACAGTCTCTCCGGACGTAGATCGCGGATGGTGAATGAACGAAGGGCCGGACGCCACGCGCCCGGCCCCTCGAATCTGGTACAGTCGAGGTCAGTCCTCGCGCTTGGCGCGCACCGCTGGTTCGGCGATCGCACCCGATCCGCTGTCGTTGGACTTCATGGCCCCATCGGTCACAACCCATTTGGCCGGGTCGAAGTGCTCGAGGTAGTGATCACGATCGATCCACCCACGTACCATCGACCACGTAATCCAGCGCTTTTCGGGCCGCAGCGCGAAGTAGATGTGTGACGCGACCAGGAGAATCAGTGAGACCCCTGAAACGCCGTGGACCACATACATCACACCCCATGTCGCGTCACTGAACAGGTAGGGATTGCGCGTCCAGAGCGGCGTGTCGATCCGCACCATCATCAGTACACCCGTGATAATCGCCGACAGCGACACCACCACGATCACGTGGTGATACATGCGGTGGTCGAACGGGTACTTGCCTGCCTTGGGCGGGGCGGGCGCCTTAGACGAGGCGAGGTGCTTCAACGTCGCGATACCTTCGCTGACACCGAGCTGGAACATCGACCAGAAGTCCATCCAGCCGATCGAGTGGATGATGTGGTAGACCACCGTCGCGATGAGCAGGACACCAGCCTGCCAGTGGAGGTCGACCCAGTTGAATTGCCAGCCCATGACCGGCACAAATGCCGTGATCAGGAGGACCAGCATCGATACTGACATCACCCAGTGAAAGGCACGCGCAGCGAGAGAATGGCGCTCGATTTTCTCCGGGATACCCGGGGGGACATCACTCGGCCCCTCGTGGGCCTGTTTTTTCCGCGTACGAACCCAGAGGGCATGGCCGATGAGGAAGAGACCGGCAGCCAAAACAGCCGCCCACATCAGATCCCATGACACGCCGATGAGCACGTCCTGGCCCCACGGATTAGCAGTTCTACGAAAGAGCTCCATCAGGCGACACTCCTGACTGCGCGGCGAACAAGGTTTCGCATCAGCGGCACCTTGTACTCGTTGTGACGCAGCGGCTGTGCACCCTCGATGGCGAGTTCGCCGGCTGCGTTGGCCGTGGCTTCGTCACCCGTGGTGCCTTGCACCAGACGCTCCACCGCGTCGAGCCTGACCGGGAATGGGGCCACACCGTTCACGGCGATCCGGGCCGCTTCGATCGTATCGCCCGATTTCCGGAAGGCCGCAGCCACACTCACCAGCTGAAAGTCCCATGAGCCTCGGTCACGGATCTTCTCGTAATAGAACTCCGCGTTCGCCCACGTTTCAGGCAGCTGGATCCGTGTAAGGAGATCGCGCGACTTCATGACCGTCATGCGTGTAATGTCGATCGCCGGCCCAATGAAGAAGTCCTCCGCGTCGTAGACGCGCGGGCCATCATTACTCTCGACGATCATCTTCGCGTCGACCGCGATGAGGGCGGGAGCGGTATCCGACGGGTTCACGGCCACACAACGGCTACGACCCATGATGCAGTGCTCACGGTTCATCGCCTGCGGCGCGGCCGCGTAGCACGTGTTGCCGCCCGCTCGATAGCAGGGCCAACCGCTCCGGTAATACCAGCAGCGGGTGTCCTGCCCGACATTCCCACCTAGCGTGCCCTGATTTCGGATCTGCGGAGTCGCCACGTGGCGGGCTGCATCAGCGACAATCGAATATGCTGAGCGCACCTGCTCGTCGCGCTCGATCGCGGTGAGGGACGTCATCGCCCCGATCTCAAGACCGTTTTCGACATCCCGGATACCGGTGAGATCAGGAATGCCGCCGAGATCGACGACAGCCGAGGGTCGCTTCACACGGTCTTTGAACCAGTCGAACGAGTCGAGTCCACCGGCCAGGACCCAGGCCTGTTCGCGGTGCTCGTCAAGAAGCTCGAGTGCATCGTCCACGGTCGTCGGCTGGTAGAGCTCGAACGCCGGGATCATATCTCTGATCTTCGCCATTTCTCGTTCTCCTAACCGACGTGCTGGTCGAGGCGGCCGTGGATCGGACGACCCTCGAGTTCAGCTAAAATGATGTCCGGGGTCAGCGGTGTCCGGCACAGACACCGGCCACCCATCGCGTCCGCCACAGCGCAAGTCAGCGCCGCCGCTCCTGCCCCGACGGGTGGTTCACCGATCCCCTTCGCCCCGACGGGGTCCTGGGGATCAGGAATGTTGACCGCGCCCCACTTGAGGTCGGATGGGATGTCCAGGAAGCCCGGTGGTCGGGCCGTATACAAACGATTCGCAAACGGGACGCCCCACTTCGGATCGAAGACCCAGCGCTGGGTCATCGCCATCCCCATACCCTGGATACTGCCACCAAAGACCTGGGCTCCGAGGCTGCGGGGGTGGATCACCGTCCCGCAGTCCGTGATGCCTACGTACTCCTTCAACTCGACGACACCCGTCTCCTCATCGAGCTCGACCATCGCGAAGCCCGCGACCCAGGAGTAGATGTTGCCCTCTCCACCGTAGTTGTCGCGCGCGATGCCCATCAGGCCTTCGCCCGCAAGCATCTGCGCCGCCGGCACGGTCTGCGCGTGGATATCCTCGGGGAGCACCATGCCGGAGTACTCACCACCCATGGCAATCGCTCGTTCAGCGATCCGTGCCAGGGTCATGGTGCCACCGGGTCCACGTACCCGGCCCGAGTCGACCCGGTACGCTGAGGGTGAACCTCCCATCGCCGCGGCCGCGACCGCGCGGATCTTCCGCAGCGCATCCGACGCCGCTGCGTGATTGGCGCGCGTGTGTGCGGTCGTCGTCTGGGAACCCGCCTGCACCGTTGAGCGTGGGTACGCTCGAGCAGAGTTACCCCATACGATCTCGACGTCTTCCCAATCGTAACCGAGGAGTTCAGCCGCCGGGCGCGCCGTGTCTGCAATGGAATGCGTCCCCAGGTTCCCGATGCCCTGATGGACGTAAAGCTTGCCGTCAGGTCGGATGAGCATCATCCCGTCCCGCCCTCTCGAGCCGGCGGTGTACGGTGAGAGGCCGATCCCGATACCAGTCACCTTGGACCCGTTTCGCTGACCCGACATCGCGAGCTTGGCATCCCAGTCGAACATCTCCCGGCCCTGCTCGAGCGCCTCGACCGCGTGGACGCTCGTAAGCGTCGCATTACGCGGTCCGAATTCAACATCGGCTCCCGGGGCATTGAGACGGTGCATCTCGAACCGATCGATGCCCAACTCACGTGCCGCTTTCTCTAGAATGGGCTCCATCATCGAGATGATCTGAGCGCCACCCGGACCGCGCTGGGCAGCCTTGGGCGGGGTATTCGTGTACATCGACACGCCGCGGAAGTGCATGTTCTGCGGTGTGTATGTCAGGTCGGCAATCATGCCGGCCGTATTGAAATCACCGGCACCGTACGGACCGCTCTCCTGAACGATGATCAGGTCGATCGCATTGCACTTTCCATTCTCCAGAAAGCCCATCTTGAGCCAGCTCTGGAAACCGGGCCGAGCGCGTCCAACGTAGTTCTCCTCATACCGTGTGATCCTCAGCATCACCGGCCGATCGATCTTCCTACTGAAGAGCGCCGGGATTTGCATGACCGTAGTGCCTGCGATCTTCGATCCGAAACCACCGCCGCAGTACTCGGAAACCAGATTGATATTCTCGGGGTCGATCTGGAGCGCACCGGCGAGAGCGAACTTCGTCTGTTGAGAACTCTGTGTGGAGACAAACGCATGCAGCGTCTCGCCCTCCCAGTACGCCATATTGGAGCGTGGCTCCATGGGATGGTGCGAGAGTGACTGGTGGACAATCGTCTCTTCGAGGACGAGCGCCGATTCGGCAAAGGCCGACTCCGGATCACCCTTCGTCCATTCCACCGGGCAGGACGGGTTCGGCATTCCGCCCCCATCGATTGTCGCGAAGTCGGAGTCCGTCCACTTCAAATCGCTCCAACCATCCTGACCGGAGAACTGGTTTCCGTCTACGTAAGCGTTCGGGCCGTCGGGACGCAGGCTGTCGAGCGGATCGACTACGAACGGCAACGGTTCGAAGTCGATCTCGATCGCCTCGATCGCGGCCGCCGCCGTCTCCTCGTCGACCGCTGCCACTGCCAGGATAGGCTCACCTTCATAGCGTGGAGTATCGGTCAGGCATGCCTCGCGTGGCCCTTCACGCGATGGCACCTCGCTGGCGCGAAGAATACCGATGACCCCGTCCATCGCGAGCGCCCGGCTCGCGTCGACGTTGCGCACACGCGCGTGAGGCATCGGAGAGAGCAGGAGCTTGGCGAACACCATGCCTGGTGCCCGAAAGTCCTCAGCGTACTTGGCTCGACCCGTAATCTTCGCATGAAGATCGGGTGGCGCGATATCGGTTCCTACCAGTTTCTCGGCCATGATCCCCCCTTACACGCTGCGCGCGAGCTCGGCAGCTCGCATGGCGCAGGTGAGAATCTTGTCGTAGTCGGCACAGCGGCAGAGGTTGCCGGACAGAGCATGCCGCGCTTCTTCGCGGGTCGGATTCGGATTGACCTCGATCATTTCAGTCATTGCCATGATGAAGCCCGGGGCGCAGAACGCGCACTGAAACGCGCCCTCTTCCATCACCGCCTGCTGAACCACGGAAAGCTCACCCGTATCCGGATCCTCAAGCCCTTCGATCGTGGTCACGGCACGGCCGCGAACCTGGTGCGTCAGCATTGAGCAGCCGTATTGCGCGACCCCATCGACCAACAGCGTGCAGGCACCGCACTCAGCCCGGTCACAACCGAGCTTGGTGCCCGTGAGTCCGAGCTTGTATCGGAGCGTCATGGCAAGCGTCTCGTGCGGTAGCACATCGACTCGCCGCTCCTGGCCGTTCACGTTCAGCGTGATCAGCCTCTCGGTTGCCGTCTGGTAGGTCGCCGCACCCAGGAGAGGAGACCCCCGGAAGAGGTGGCCTGCCGACGAAGCGGTGGCACCTGTGGCGATCACACCCTTGATGAACGTGCGTCGAGTGTACTTCTCCTCGAGCACGCCCATGGACTCTGCCTGATCCATCGAGCACTCCTGCTACATAGGGCACATCGGGTTCCATCAACATATGGAGCGAAACCCACGTGCGCGAGCGCACAGATCGCGAACGGCCCTGCCGAATTTCAGTAGGTCCAGCGCTGTCAACTCATCCGTGAAAAGAGGTCGACATGCGCGTCGACAATGCGCCGCATGGCGTCTGGATCTGGATCGAGACTCCAGTCGCCCTCAACGCTCGTTCCTCCGAGTGCGATTCCATCGCTTCTCGGTGACATGTGCACGAAGCCGCCGGCCATGGGTGACGCCGCTCCGAAGGTCGAATAATCGACGCCAGCCTGAGGCATGAGCAGCGTGAGCTGACCCTTGAGCGGGACCAACTCTTCGTCGCCCACGAGCGCCTTCGCGCCGAGGCCGGTGCAGTTCACGATGACGGACTCAGAAAGCGCAGCGAGGTCTCGCCGCGACTCGAACCGACGGATTACGATCCCGGCGCCCACGCCTCGAACATCTGCGACGAGACGGTCCAGGTAGATCGACGGCTCGATCCGCATCGATGGCCGCATGACTGCGTACCGCGTCGGGAACGGGTGCTGCCCAGGCCCGTAGACGGTGGATCCCGGCTGGAGATCCGCCGGCAACAGTTCGCTCCCACGACCACCGTCAGCGGAGGGTGGCGCGTTGCGGAGCGAATACCCGTCCATCCACGAGACACCATAGCCCCGCCCCACGAGCAGCTGGAGCTCGGTCCACGCGATCCGCGCAGCTGTCCGGAACTGATCGTCCCACGCAGCTGTCCGACGATCCCCGTCGACAAGACCCGAGGTCGGCGTCCAACTGGCGAGCGACATGTTCGACGTCGTGTTCGGAGGAACGTTCTCTGTGTAGATGGTGACATCGAAGCCCCGGCGCTGTAGCTGCCGGGTGGTGGTCAGGCCGACCACACCGCACCCGATCACCGCAGCCTGACGCTGCGCCCGACCGACTGCCATCTCGGCCGCCATCTGGCCCGTACCCCACGAAAGGGACATCCCCGAGCCCCCATGCCCATAGTTATGGATGATGAGCTTGTCCCCCAGCCGCTCGCCTCGCAGTACGAAGCCGGAAGGCCGGTACGGTCGCAGGCCAACGGTCGTCCGGATGATCCTCTCCCAGGCCGCGTCGACTGGCTCGAGTCGCCGAACCGGCCGGACGTAACCTACGCGCCCCGTGCTTGATCCGGCCGTGCAGCCGCCCAGCCCGAGTCCCATCAGGCCGAACCCGCTTGACTTGAGCATCGATCTACGATCCATACGCCGTCACACTTGGTTGCGGTTGTTACGCACGTCAGTTGCCAATGCTTAGAGGGGCAGCCGTTGTCCGGCAAGCCGCGTCCCCGTTGCACGAAGGATCGGGTCCACGGGCGGGGCCGGGAACGGCCAGGTCAGCGGCACCTCGTATCCCGTGATCGCCCGGACTGGATCCCAGGGCATTGAGGGCACGATTCAGGCCCCGGACAGACAGTACACGATTGCCGCGCACGCCCGGAGCCATGGTCTCGTCCTCGAGCTCACCAGCGGAGAGACACAGGTATTCCGCCTGGACTGAGACGACCCGATAGCCTGTTGAGCGGAGCCCGAATGTACCCAACTCACTCAGAAGTCTGCATACAGTCTAGCGCGCGACCGACAACGACGGTTCGGCGCAGCAGCCCTTCGTCGACCCCCGTGAGCATACGGGACCGCTTCTCGCACTCGGCATCGACTGCCTCGTCACCCTCGGCCTGTCGTAATGCCGCCTCATGTCGGACCAGTGCTTCCAGACGCCGCACGATCGACGCCCGGAAGTCCGATGTCACGTCCCGCTCGTTCATTATATCGAAGCCGGCCCCCTCGACCATGCAGCGCAACGACGTCTCTGCGTCGACGTCACCGGGGCCGAGCTTGAGGGCGCGATCCCGCCGACTGCCCTGTAACCCATCTGCGACCTCGATCGTGGCGACTGCGAGGTACCCGCCAGGCATCAGGACACGACGACATTCTCTCAACACGGAGAGCTTATCGACCAGTCAACACATGACGTCGGCATGACAGACTCCCGAGAAGTGACCGTCTCCAATGGGAAGCATTCGGCCATCCGCGCACACCTGCAGCACCGGTCGCTCCAGCTGCTCAGACAGTCCACGACGTCCCTGTCGGAGGGCCTCAAGCGGAACGTCGATCGAGACCAGCTGAGCCCCCGTGCGCTGGGCCATCAGGCCGCCCGGCCACCCCCGGCCTGCTCCGAGGTCGAGGAGTCGATCGCCGCTCTCGAGCCCGAGCACGCTGACCAGCCACTCGACCTGCTCGACCGTCGTCCACCCATTCGCGGTCGAGCCTCCGGTCTCATCTCGGAACGTTGTCCCGACGGCGGTTCGAAAGCGGAGGTACTTCTCCTCGAACGATCGAGTCGTCGCGCAGTGGTGTGAGGAGTCGTCGATCATGATCGTCAGGCGGAACCGTTGCGGTTGCCGAACGTATCCTCGTGCGACGCTTCCCACGAGAGGATCACATGCCCAAGCAAGCCAAGTCCATCGTCATCCAGCGCCCGGTCGAAGACGTGTTCGCATACATGGATGACGTGAGCCGTGAGCCCGAATGGCAACCTCAGCTGATTGAAGCAGAGCAGATTCCATCGGGGCCCGCCACCGTGGGCACGAAGAGGCGGTATGTCTCCGAATTCCTGGGCAAACGCGTGGAGAACACCTACGTCGTGAAGGTCTACGAGCCCAACACTCGGCTTGTGGTGAAGACGACGACGGATTCCGTGCTCGACGCCACCAGTGACATCCGGTGGGAAGCGGTACCCGAAGGGACACGGGTGACCATGGCTCTCGACGGTCGTCCCAGGGGTGCACTCCGCTTCGTTCCTGCTCGGGTGATGGAGTCGACCTTCGAGAAGGAGATTGCCACAACACTCAAGAGGCTCAAGGAACGACTCGAAGCCTGAACGGGAGGACTACGCCTACTTCCCTTCGGCAGGCTACACTCACGAGATTGTAAAAAATCAGGTCAGGTGAAGTTCAGAACGGTCCCCTATCCGCGACACAGACGAACATGGCGCCAGTGCAGATCACCTTCACAACCAGCCAGCTCGCCGACGCTGCCAAGGTCGGGAGCCAGACTCTTCGCTACTATGAGCGCCGCGGCCTGCTCCCGGAGCCGCCTCGCACCGAGGGTGGTCACAGAATCTACGGACAAAAGCACCTCGAGCGACTTCGCTTCATTCAAGACATCCAGACACTCGGATTCCATCTCGAAGAGATCCACGCACTCCTCGAAGTCAACGAAACCCCGCCCGTGGGCGCACAGGCGCCCGAGGTGCTTGATTCGTTCATTGATCGGATCGACGAGAAGGCCCAGACGCTCGCTCAGATGCGGGCGACCCTGGCGGACCTTCGGACTCGGGCGACGTCCGAGCTTCGCGACCAGAGTTAGATCGAGAGAGTTAGGCCGAGCTGGACAACGTCTCGAGTCGTGCTTCGATGTCACTCCATCGCTCCATCTCCTGTTCGACCGTCTTTTGCGTGTCGAGACGTTCGACCTCGAGACGACTGACCTCATCGGGCGTGGTTCGGTCGTAGAAGCCCTCTTCACAGAACGCGGCATCGATCTCGGCAAGTCGGGCCTCGTGCGCCTCCAGTGACCCAGTCACATCCTCGCGCTTGCGTTCGAGTCGTCGGACCTCTTTCTCCACTTCGGCTGGAGATTTAGCCGGAGACTTCGACTCGCCCGAGCCTCCGCTGCGTCCTGCGCGTCGATCTCGGGACCTCTGCCGCTTCTCGCGACCGGCCTTCAGTATGACTGCATCCGCGTCCAGATGGTCGTCCCCTGAGGCGAGCACATACTCCGCATATGTGCCGAGGTAGTCGGTAACTTCACCCGGCTTGATCTCGACAATGCGGGTGGCCAGCCGGCTGACGAACCATCGATCGTGCGAGACGAAGATGAGCGTCCCCTCGTATGCCCGCAGCGCAGCGACCAGAGCCTCGATCGACTCCAAGTCGAGGTGGTTGGTAGGCTCGTCGAGCACCAGAACGTTGGGCTGGTCGAGGCCCATCCGAGAGAAGACGAGGCGAGCGGCCTCACCTCCCGACAGTGCGCTCACTTTCTTCTTCCCGTCGTCACCGGAAAAGAGCATCAGCCCCATCTGTCCACGGACGAATCCACGGTCACGCCCGGGGCAGAAGCTCCAGAGCCATTCCTCGGTCGACTCGGAGCCGTTTGCAAACTGGTTCTTGTTGTCCTGCGCAAAGTAGGCGGGGTGTGTCTCATAGCCCCAAGCCACCTCCCCGGTGTCGGGCTCGAGCTCACCCATCACGATCTTAAGTAGCGTGGACTTGCCAATGCCGTTCGGACCCATGATCGCCAGTCGATCTCCACGGCGAACTTGCAGATCCACCCCGTGCAGCACCTCGTTGTCATCGAAGGCCTTACGGATCCCCTTCACCGTGAGGACCTCCTTTCCACTCGGCCGACGCGGGTCGAACCGGAACGTCGGATAACGCCGTGAGCTTCCGGGGAGCACCGCGAGCTCGGACGCCTTCTTCTCGATGAACCTCAGCTTACTCTGGGCCTGGCGCGCTTTGCTCGCCTTAGCGCGGAAACGATCGACGAACTGCTGGTGATGCGCGATTTCCTTCTCGCGACTGACGATCTCCTTCTCCCGTCGATCACGCTCGGCGACCTTCGCCGCGAGGAATTCGGTGTAGTTTCCGCGGTACATCGTCACGGTGCCGTAGTCGACGTCCAGGATGCGTGTCGAGACGTTGTCGAGGAAACGGTGATCGTGTGAGATGATCACCACCGGCCCGGCAAACCCCTGCAGGAATTTCTCCAGCCAGCGGATGGAGATGATATCCAGGTGGTTGGTGGGCTCATCGAGCACCAGAACGTTGGGCTGG
>DGOW01000102.1:0-37456 GCA_002390225.1 Gemmatimonadales bacterium UBA4456
TGGAGCGGGCGGACGGACTTGTCAGTCCGCCGCTTCACTCCCCTGCCGATGAACCGGACGTATGCTGACCGGACACACTTTCAGTTCGGCCGTGTCGGTGACCGGGTCGTAACCGGCGCCTGTCAGCACGTTCACCGGTACGTCATTGAACGAGAACGAACTGAAGACCGTGCCCCGAGGTGATCGCTCTGTCGCTTTGACCTTGATCGTGACAGAGCCACGACGGCTGGACATCTCGACCCAGCTTCCCTCCTCGATACCCCACGCCGCGACATCGTCGGGGTGTGCCTCAAGAGCTTCTTCCGAGAGGAGGTAGTCGATGCCTGAGGATCGGCCTGTCTGCGTGCGCGAGTGATAAGACTCCAGTCGCCTGCCCGTCGTCAGCCACACCGGGTAGTCGTCATCGATCGTCTCTGCTGGATCCCGGTACCGGATCAGCTTGAAGATCCCGCGCCCGTTGATGAAGCCATCCTCGTGCAGGCGTGGCGTACCCGGGTGTCCTTCCTCCGGAACCGGCCACTGATACTCCCCGAACTCGATGCGATCCCAGCTCAGACCGGCATACGTTCCTGCCAGGGAACAGAGCTCGTTGAAGACCTGGCTGGCATCGGTGTAATCGAAGCCCTGAAAGCCCATCCGTTGCGCGAGCTGCGAAATGATCCACCAGTCCGGCTTCGCCTCGCCCGGAGGCGGGACCGCTTTGCGCAGGCGCTGAACTCGTCGTTCAGTATTGGTCTGGGTTCCGTCGGTCTCAGCGAACCCTGAAGCCGGAAAGACTACGTCGGCGAACTCAGCGGTCTCCGTCATGAACAAGTCGCACACAACGAGAAAATCAAGCGCCTTGAGCGCGTGCTCGCAGTGCTCGCGGTCGGGATCGGTGACGACAGTGTTTTCCCCGTCGATGATCATGGCCTTGATCTGGTCACCGGCCAACTCGAGGGCTCGGACCTTGGTGATCCCCCTGTCGAGGTCGATCTCTCGGCCCCACGCCTTGTGGAACTTGGCCTGGTTTTCGGGATCGGTGACAGGCTGGAAGCCGGGGTAGTTGTTCGGGATCGCTCCGACGTCGCCCGCGCCCTGAATATTGTTCTGACCACGCATCGGATTGATGCCCGTGCCCTCGCGCCCGATATTCCCCGTCATCAGAGCGAGGTTGCAAAGGCTCTGGACGTTGTCGACACCGCAGATGTGTTCCGTGATGCCCAGGGTGTAGTAGATGGCGCCCCGATCCGCCTGCGCGTAGAGCAGCGCCGCCTCCTCGATCATCTCGGGCGGTACTTCGCAGATGGTCGAAGCCCATTCCGGCGTGAATTCCTTCACATGCGCGAGGAAGGCCTCGGCCTCGGTCGTGCGGTCCTCCATGAAGCCCTCGTCGATAAGACCTTCGCGGGCAATCACATGTGCCATGCCAAGGAGGAGGGCGGAATCCGAACCGACGCGGAGCCGCAGATGCATGTCAGCGTGATCCACAAGTCCGATCACCCTCGGATCCGCGACAATCATTTTCGCACCGTTTGCGATCGCCTTCTTGAGGCGTGTCGCTGCCACAGGGTGGCACTCCGTCATGTTCGTCCCGATACAGAAGATCACATCGGGCTTTTCCATATCCCGGAGAGGGTTCGACATGGCGCCCCGCCCGATCGTTGCCGCCAGACCGGCGACTGTGGGAGCGTGTCAGGCACGACTGCAATTATCTATGTAACTCGTCCCCAGCCCGGCTCGGACGAGCTTTTGCAGCGTGTACCCTGCTTCATTCGGCGCTCGTCCTGACGCGACCGCGTACAGGCTGTGCCTGCCGTGTTCGTTCACGGCCTCGAGCAGACCGCTGGCGGCCTTGTCGAGCGCTTCGTCCCACGAGGCGGGCACGAGTTGGCCGTGATCGTCACGGACAAAGGGTGTTTTGAGGCGGTCCGGGTGATGAACGAAGTCGAAGGCGAACTGACCCTTCACGCAGAGAGCGCCTTCGTTGGCTGGTCCGTCCATCGCAGGCTGAATGCCGACGACCTGGTCGCCCTTCGTCATGATGTCGACCGCGCAGCCGACGCCGCAGTACGGACAGATCGAGCGCGTCTTTTCGACGGGCTTTTCTACTTCAGCGAAGCGCAGTGCCTTCATGTCGCCCAGTGCGCCGGTCGGACATGTCTGAACGCACTGTCCGCAGAACGTGCACGACGAGTCCTTGAGTAATCCTCCGAACTCAGTCGTGATCTGAGTGTCGAAGCCACGGTTCATGATCGAGATTGCGTAGTCGCCTTCCTGCTCGGCGCAGACACGCACACAGCGGTAACACGAGATGCAGTTGTCGTAGTCCCGCAGAATGAACGGGTTCGGGTCGTCTGGGTGTGAGACGCCGGATTGCTTCCCGGCAAAGCGACCGGTTTGAGCATCGTACCGATCAACGAGCGTCTTCATCTCCTGAGAGGCGTATCCGGACAACTCGTCGACGACGACCTCGCGGTTCTCCGAGACGACCATCTCCAGGAGCACCCGCCGGTGCATTTCGAGCTTCCCGCTCTTGGTCGTGACCCGCATGCCGGGCTCGGCTTTCGTCGTACAGGAAGCCACCGGATTCCGTGCACCCTCGAGTTCGACGACGCAGAGCCGGCAGCCGCCGAAGGCTTCGAGCCGGTCATCATAGCAGAGCGTCGGGATTTCTTTCCGGTGCCGCTCCGCGACCTGAAAGAGGGTCTCACCTCTCTCGAACGCTACTTCGTCACCGTCGAGAACAATCGTACGTCCGGTCGGTTCACTCATCGTGTCGTTCGGTTGTGTAGTCAGTCGCCGGCGACGTGCGTCTGCACGGCATCGGGAAAGTATTTGAGGAGGCTCTCCGTGATAAGCGGGGCCGCCTGACCCAACCCGCATGCGGAGGTCTCTTTCATCGTCGTGTTGAGATCATTCACCTCGTCCAGCCATGCCTCGAGATCCTCTGGCCCGGACTTACCTGCCAGCCGTTCCGTGAGACGCTGAGTCCCGATCCGGCAAGGAAAGCACTTTCCACATGATTCTTCGGCGAAGAACTCCATGGCCATGTGCGAGATCTCAATCATGTCACGCGAATCGTCGAAGACCATGACGCCGCCAGCTCCAAGGAAGGAACCCTTCGAGCGTATAGAAGGTTCGTCCAGTGTGACGTCGAGGTCATCCCCCGCGAGGAAGCCGCCGGAGAGGCCCGCCATGGTCACGGCTTTCAAAGTGCGTCCGTTCGGTATGCCGCCCGCCCACTCCTCGATCAGCGTGGAAAGAGGGAGCCCAATGGGCACTTCGTAGTTGCCCGGCCGGGCAACGTCACCGGACAGAGAGATCACCTTGGTGCCTGCGTGGCTGCCCAGCCCCAGGTTCCGGTACCATTCGGCCCCGTGAACAATGATTGGGGGCACAGAAGACAGCGTCTCGACATTGTTCACCGCGGTCGGTGTACCCTCGTATCCGTGTGTCACTGGGTAGGGCGGACGATTGCGGGGAAAGGGGTGTTCGCCCTCGAGCGAATTCAGCAGGGAAGTCTCTTCACCGCAGATGTACGCACCAGCACCGCGACGCATGTAGATGCGAATTTCGGTACCCGTGCCGAAGACATCATCACCGAGGATGCCTGCGGCTTCTGCCTCCGCGATGGCTTCCGACAGGAGATGCTCCGTCTCCGGATACTCGTACCGGAGGTAGAGGAATGCTCGGGGTGCACCGGTAGCGAAGCAGGCGAGCGCCATGCCTTCAAGGACGGCATGCGGGTCATGGTCCATCAGTGCGCGGTCCTTGAAGCACCCCGGCTCACCTTCGTCTGCGTTGCAGACGACTGTTTTGGGACCACCGTCCGCTTCTGCCACTGCGCGCCACTTTCGCCCGGTTGGGAAGCCGGCGCCACCACGGCCCGCGAGGCCGCTCTCATCGATCAGTCCGATCAGCGCCTCGGGCGTCATCGAGGTGACGGCTCTCTCTAATGCCGCGTAGCCCCCTGTGAGCCGGTACCCGTCGAGGGTCTTCCGGTCGGCATCACGGATGTGGGCGAAGACGCACTCTTCGTAGTCGCCTTGTTTTGCAGGCGGAGCCGGTGTCTCGCGGACGGCCAGCGCGTCGACAGACATACCGACCAGCGTTTGACCACCTCGGATCACCGGGATGGGCTCATCACACCGACCGCTGCACGGCATACCCGTCGCGCCCTCGAGCCCGGCCACGAGGTCGTGCGCGCCCCTCAGGCTGCAGATCGGTCCAGTGCAGACGCGGGGAGCTTCGAACCCGCCTTCCTCCCGCGCGAAGTGATGGTAGAAAGTGATCGTGCCGAAGAGGTCCGCGATCGGGATCCTCAGACCCTTCGATACCGCCCTCAGGGCATGTTCGCTCAGGTAGCCATCTCGCTCGTGCAATTTGTGCAGGAGCGGAAGCAACGGAGCTTCCTCGGTTTTCGCCTGGGCGATGAGTTCGTCGTTGTTCGGCAACATGCCATTCCTTCGGGCGCGGCCATGGATTTCAACCGCAGAATTGCTGTCGAACCCGCTTGGCACAACAGTTACGTGATCGTTTTGTCTGCGACCGCGCGCAGACCCCACCCCAGACCGAGGTGGCCTGGGAGGAGCAGCGCGAAGAACATTCCGTTCTGGTGCCCCGATAACGGCGCGAGCTGCCAGAGGAGACCCACCAGCGCAATGGTGGCACAAACGAGAGATGCGGTCCGGGCTCGACGGCTCCAGACGGGGTCGAGATGGGAAAGTGGCAGTGACACTGCAACCAGCAGGAGCAGAGGGTTCGCGAGGAAGAGGTTTTCGTTCCACGTCGAGAACACATGATCGGTGAAGAGCAGTCCGGTCAGGATCAATCCGAGCAGGCCGAACAGGCCCGACCACGCTGCGGCGGCCCCATACACGATGCGACGTCCGGTCGTCGACGTTCGGACCGCTGGAAGCGCGAGTGAGGCAAAGACCGCGCCGAGCAGCAGTCCCACGAAGAGAAACCGCCAGAGCCAGCCCGGAGGACCGGCCTCTTCTGCGGGGCGTGTGGACGGCACTGCGATTTCTTCGGACAGGACCAGCGGCCTCACCGAGCCATCGGCCCGAACGACGTCGAAATCACGGATTGCATCACGCAGCGTCAGTGGGAGAAACATCTCCTCCCATAAGGTCAGTTCGGCATCTGTCGGTGTTCCCAGCAGCGCATCCATTCCCGTGTAGATGAGCGGGTCGACCTGCGTCAGCCGTCGCGTGTGCCACCGATAGCTGGTGCTCGTGTGCTCTTCACCAAACACGTCCTCCAACCGACCGCCGAGTGTGAGGTCGAGCAGGTCCCGGACACGCGTGGAGCAGTTGTCGAGGAAGTATTGGTAGAAGTAGTCACGGTTCTCAGGTCTGGCGTTGTTCTGCGCGAAGTTCTGAAGTTCGAGCCGTTCTGTGGGCGTGAGGTCGAGCTCCTGCAGGACGACCTCTCGGTTGGCTTGCGCGTAGGCTTCGAGCATCGCACGCGTATCGAACGGGGCCATCATGTAGAGCATGCGCCCCTGAAGGAAGCGGACGATGAACTCGACGGGCTGTCCGAAGCTGAAGATGCCCCAGTTATACGAGACGTCGTATCCGGTTCGGGTGTCGAGAACCCGCAGGGCGTTGTGCCCGTAGCGCTCCCAGACGGCGTCTCCGGGGCCGGCGGTCACGAGCCAGACTCGGAGGTCGCTGCCCGGCTCGGCCTCCTGACCCGAGGCATCCGCGGGCGCCATCAGCGAGATGGCGAGTGTCAGTGCCAGGAGGCCGCGGTGAAGAGCAGGGGTGTTCATGCGAACAATCTGACAGGAGCCCCGAAGCGCACCAACTCGAGGGAGCCCCTCGAACCCGCACCCTCGAATGGATAGCTTCCGACTCCATCGCGGTGACCCTGTCGCGAGTCCGAGCGCAACCCGACAAAATACGTGTCTGACGAGCAGGTTGAAGAATTGAAACGGAAGCCGATCGTGTTCTTCGTCGACGACGAAGAGGGCATCCGTCACATCATCTCCTGCGCACGCGCGGCTTCAACATGATCGGGGCGTCGTCTGCGGCGGAAGCCGCCGAGATGATCGACCGATTCGAAGGGGATATCGACGCTGTTCTGATGGACATCAACCTGCCTGACGGCTGGGGTGCTGAGGTGGCCCAGCGTCTCATCGCGGTACGACCGGACCTTGCCTTGGTCTACACGACGGGCTTCGCGGAGATCGATCCAATCCAGTCCGGTGGACTTGTCGGAGCGGAGCACGTGATTCGAAAGCCGTTCACCGGCGACCAGTTGGCAGATGTCCTTACCCGCGCGATCGAGTCTGAACGTGGCCAGCGTTAGACCGGGCTTCGCTGCAGCGGTCGGCGTTACCGTCTGGCTTGGTGGCCTGCTGATCGCGCTCGTGCTCGGCATGGGCTCAGCCTACTTCGTCGTGTCTGGCGTCTTTCTTTCCTCCCGCGTGTGGGCCCGCCTCCGTAACCGGCGCGATGAGCTGCTCCCCGGAGAGATCAGGATTGACCCCCCGGGGAGCTGACGCCCGGCGAGACCCATCAGCCGACGGCGATACCTGAGGCTACCTCGTCTTCGGTCGCTCGACCTGTAGTGGGATGATGTCGGCCATGTTGGCTTGTGCGCCGAGCAGGTGCTCGACGAAGTACTCGGCCCTCAGCCAGAACCAGTAGTCGCCCATGGTCCCGTAGCCGTGCCGCTGGCCCGGAAAGACGAAGTAGTCAAATCGTTTATTGGCCTGAATCAGGGCTTCGGCCATCCGATGGGTGGCCGCATGGTGGACGTTGTTGTCGATGTTCCCGGTCGTGAGCAGCAGGTTGCCCTTCAGGTTGGCCGCGAGGTCGGAGTTCGCCTCGATGTCGTACTCGAAGGTCGAGTTGCCCTCATCGTCGACGACTTCCTCTACTCCGTGGTGGGTCTCCGACCACCAGCGGTTGTAGACGTCGTTGTTGTGATTGCCGGAGGACGACACTGCAACCTTGAAAAAGTCGGGGTAGACGAGCATGGCGGCCGTGGACATGAAGCCTCCGCCTGAGTGTCCGTAGATCCCGACTCGGTCGAGGTCGATGAAGTCATGTCGGTCTCCGAGTTGCTCGATCACGAACTTCTTGTCGTCCAGGCCGTAGTCCCGAAGGTCCCCGTATCCGTAGTTGTGGTACCACTTCGAGCGGGCTGGATTTCCGCCTCGGTTACCCAGCGTGACCACAATCACACCGAACTGCGCCAAGCCCTGCTCGTACTGGTTGGTCGACCAGAACTTCGAGACCGACTCGGTCTGTGGGCCCGGATAGACGTACGCGACGATCGGATAGCTCTTGTCCGGATCAAAGTCATAGGGCTTGTACATGACGCCGTAGATGTCGGTCACGCCATCGGCTGCCTCGGTCACGAATGGCTCAGGGAAGCTGTAGCCTGCGCCATCCAGAGCCGAAAAGTCTGCGACCTCGAGGTCCAGAATCTTGGTGCCCTCTGCGTTGTAGACCGCTGACGCCGGGATGGTGTTCACCCTCGAATAGCTGTCCACGAAGAAGCGGCGCGACTCACCCATGGCGAAGCGGTGGTCGAAGTCGCCCGGGTTGAGCAGCGTGACCCCCGAGCCGTCGAGGTTTACCCGATACAGGTGCTGATAGTAGGGGTCCTCACCTTCCTCGCGGCCCTGACCGGTCACGAAGGCGTACCCGTTCAGCTCGTCGACGCTGACGATCCCGTCGACGTGCCAGGCTCCGGATGTCAGCCGATTTCGAAGTGAGCCGTCGGCCGAGTACCGATAGATGTGCGCCCACCCGTCCTGCTCGGACCACCAGAGCCAGCTCCCGTCGGCCAGACGACGCGGCTGACGAGTCTCCATGTATGTGTTGAGGCTGTCGACGAAGATGTCACGAAAGGTCCCTGTCGCCGGGTCGGCGACGCTGAGTGCTGCCCGATGTCGATCGCGGGAAATGCGCAGGTAGTAGAGCTCTTCCGATGTCTCGGACACCCACTGCTGCGTTCGGGGCTCGTCAGAGTCCTGGTACAGGAACTGCTCTGCGTTCACGATCGTAAGGTCCGGGTCGGTCTCGGTATCGTCGGCGACGGTCACCTGACTCCGACCCTCGAGGTCGTAGATGACGATCTCGTGCTGGTCCACGTGCTCCTCGCCGGGCATCTCATAGGCGTAGGTCTCGAGCTCGGGTCGGTCATTCCCTGTCGTGTGGACGACCCAGAGCTTCTCGACCTCGCGATAGTCTGTGCGCACCAGTGCGAATTGCCCGGAGTCCTGGGACCAGGTAAGGCTGGCCCGCTTGCGATCGTCTTTGTTTTCTTCGCGGGAGACGTTGGTCTCGCCCCGGCCACTCCCGTTCGCGGCATAGGAGTAGTACTCCTCACCGTCGGTCGTGAGTTGGACCTCGTCGACGTCGACCTCGTTCTCCGCCTCTTCCGCTTCGTCGCCGTCTTTGCCGCGGCGTGCGTCGAGGACCTGCTGGTAGTCGGAGCCCGACATCATCCAGAGGTTGTGCTCCCGTACGAAGACCACCGTCTGACCGTCCGGAGAGACGCTGGCCCAGCCGGGGTGATCGTTGGGCTCTTCGTAGTCTTCCAGAAGCCGCAGCATCTGCGTGGAGACCGTGAATTCGAAGTGGTGCACACGCTTTTCTGCACGCTCTTGCTCACCCTCACCCTCTTCCTGCTGCTCCTCTTCGTCCTCGCTCCTGTCCGCCGCCGCTTCATCCTGTGACGACTCGACGTCGAACTGGAATTGGTCGTCGCTGAAGAAACGGATGTTCGTGATCGGGAGATGCTGTCCGTCCCAGGGATCACGTGTGATTCGGGTGAGCTCCGCCGCCATCACATCATTGTCGAACAACTGGTTCCTCGTGCCTCGCTCAGGGTCGACGATGTAGAAGAAGGTGCCGTCGGCGTTCTCCCATTCGTACCAGAATTTCTCGCTCCCCTCGATCCACCGGGGTGCAACGGTCGTGCTGTGCACCATCTCCCGGATCTTGTAGGGAGCCCACCGAGCCGCGAGGTCAAAGTTCGCGACAGCACTGGCCTGTACTTCATTCACCTGGCCTGCTGTCGAATGGGGATTAGCCAGCAGGGCGAGGCAGGTCACCGAAAGGGCAGCGGTCCGCGCGATGGCAGGCAGAGTACGATCAGTGAGTGAACGGGCAGCAAGCATGTCAGACTGACTCGGATCTAGGGAGTGCAAATGTGTTCGCCGGGAGAGCCAAGAGGGGGCATGGTCACCGACGTGGCAAGCGTCCTGAACGCGCTGAGGAAACTGGCTTGGCGGACTCGGAGGCTTGTGCGTAGCTTGCCACTTGCCCCGGGATCCATGGCTCACGCCATGAACAGCTGAACCCGTGCCGGATCACGATGCCTGAAGAGACCTACAAGATTCTCGTTGCCGAAGACGACGAGATGATCTGTAGCTTGCACGCCCCGTTCGTTCGGGGATTCGGTTTCGAGGTCGAGCTCGCCCACGACGGGATCGATGCGCTTGCCAAGATCGGCCTCGGATTCGATCTGCTTCTGACCGACCCGCACATGCCGAACAAAGACGGCTTCGAGGTCGCGCGCCGCACACGCAAGGACTACTCCTCGGAAGAATTGCCGATTGTCATGGTCACCAGCCTCGACCTGACCCGGCCGCCCCCAACAGACAGGGTCCTCCCATGAGCCTGAAGAAGAGCTACGACGGCTATTCGTCGTTTTCATACCTGGAGCAGGGGGCCGACTACAAGGCCTTCGATCTTGCCGACGAGTTGGCGCGCGTACCGCAGTTTCGCCTCCCATTATCCGACGAAGACGAGGCTCGCTGTGCGTCATTGATCGAACGGTGCCTGTTCGTCTCCATGCACGAGCACCTGGGTGTCTTTCCTGAGCGCATCGAGGAGACCCCGGAGTACGTCCGGCACGGGAGAATGGCCACCGCGTTCGAGGGCCTGGCCGCGTCTCACTGGGATGCGGTCTTTGACAACCTCATGGACGGGATCTGCACGATCCACTCGCGGTCGGGGTGGCAGTGGGACGACGTCCTGCACGATCTCGGTATGCGGCTGTGCGACCTCGCCCATCAAGACTTTCTGATCCACTGCCTCCGCATCGGGGACATCCAGCGAGCCCACGACGAGGGACGGGTCGCCTGGATCGCATCGATGGAAGGCGCCGCGATGATCGAGAACGATCTCGATCGGATCGACATTCTTCACGGCTTCGGGCTCCGATCGCTCGGGATCACCTATTCGGAGTCGAACGCGCTCGGGAACGGGCTCAAGGAAGACCGCGACGGCGGCCTGACCAAGTTCGGCCGTAAGGCGGTCGAGCGGATGAACAAGGTCGGATTGTTGATCGACTGCTCTCACTGCGGTGATCAAACGACGCTGGATACTGTGAAATGCAGTGAGAAGCCCATCGTGTTATCGCACATCGGCGCGCGCGAACTCTGGCTGTCGAACCGTCTGGCGCCCGATGATGTGATGGAGGCCGTGGCTGCCAGGGGTGGGGTGATCGGTATCGAGTGTGCTCCGCACACCACCCTGACCAGAAACAATCGACGCCATAACCTCGAGGCCTTCATGGAGCACTTCGAGTACGTGAAGGCGCTGGTGGGAATCGATCACGTTGGCTTTGGCCCCGATACGGTGTACGGCGACCACGTCGGCCTGCATCGAACCTACATGGCGAACCTCTCGATTCAGGACTCTCGCGGGGGGCATCACCCCGACCAGCACTTCGAAGAGGTCGAGTATGTCGAAGGGCTCGAGAACCCGACCGAAGGCTCCATCAACATCGTCCGTTGGCTCGTGAACACCGGACACTCGGACGAAGACATCGAGAAGGTCATGGGCGGCAACGCAATGCGTGTGATGACGGAGGCGTGGGCCTGACTCTCATACGGAAGGTTGGAGTATGGACCTCGCCCCGGGTGTCAGCGCCGATTGTCGCGATGCCATGGTCTGGAATACGTCGGCTTTTTCAGCTCGCGTTCCTGACCCTTCCCGTCCTGCCAGTCACTCTGGCGGCTCAAGCTCCTGACTGGGCGGTTTTGTCAGTGCACATGGACGCTGACCTCTCCTCGGGAGACGGATCCGCCGAGGTCACGATGCGCTACGTCCTCGGGCCGACCTCTGGTCCGATATTGCCACTCGCTCAGCCCGTGCGCTTCGAGCTACTCGGATTCGGCGACGCGACGGTCGAACGTCTGACCGTCTCGAACGGGCGCTCAGTCGAGTTGTGGCCAACTCGGGGTAGCCATCGGGCCGCATCGCTGTTCCTTCCGGTGGCGACCACCGGGTCGACCGTGCCTCTGGAGGTGCGCTACCGGGTCGAGGCTGCGGTGCACGAAGACGGCGCGCAGCTGCGCGCCCGGATCCCCACACTCACCGGGACCGCAGAGCCGAGCGGTGATGCCGGGGCCGGCTTCACCGCGCGACTCATCCTGCCTTCAGAGTGGATGGTGTCCGAGGGGTTCCCGTCCGGTCTTCGCGAGGACATCGACGGCACCTGGGCAGTGAGTCTCCAGACGTCACCATCGATGGTTGGCTTCCGAGGTCGCAGTGACGGGGTCTGGCGGCCGGGTGTCCCGTTCGCCGTCGATCTCGTGACGTTGCTCATTCTCCTCGGCTTCTCCGCTGTCGGATGGCGTCACCTCAGCGGTGTCGCGAGCAGGTCCCGCGCATGAGGGGGCCGGGCTTCATCTTCTGGGGGTTGTTTGTCATCTGTGGGCTTATCGTCGTCGGGTACGCCGTATGGATGCGATGGGAGGAGCGTCGATGACCGCGCAGGTGTGGGTCTTTATTGGCTACTTCTGCGTCGTCTTTGCGATCGGCTGGTACAGCCTGCGGGCCACCCGTAGCGAAACGGACTACTGGATCGCCGGCGGTGAGCTTGGCTGGTTCACGGGTGGCGCGACGATGGCCGCCACGCATACGTCAGCGGGTACGTTCGTGGGCACGATCGGTGTGATGTACACCGCCGGGTGGTCCTTTGGATGGGTGCTGCTGTCGATCCCGCTCTCATACTGGTTCATGGTGGCCGTACTTGCACCGCGCTTCACCAGGCAGAAGGAACTGACAATCCCGGCGTTCATGGAAACGCGCTATTACGGCAAGGGCATCCGGGGGCTTGCGGCGGGCATCATCCTCGTCGCGACGGTTGTGTACATACAGGCTCAGATCCTGGCCGGTGGGCTGATCGCCAACACGGTGTTCGGTGTGCCCACGACGGTGGGCATGGTCGGGTTCACGACGATTCTCCTCATCTATACGGTAGTTGGCGGTATGGTCGCCGTCGTGTACACGGACACCTTCCAGCTCGTCGTAATGGGACTGGGTGCGCTATTCGCAGTCCCTCTTGCCCTCAGGCAGGTTGACGGCATGGGCGGCCTGCTGACCCTCGTCGAGTCCGCGCACCCGCTCGTATTCACCTTCGAGACCATGCCGGCCACGCTTCTGCTCACGATGGGCCTCTCCTTCTTTCTCGGAGGTGTGGCTACGCCAGAGAAGCTCATTCGGCTCTACGCTATGAAAGACATGCGCACGATCCGGCGAGGCGTCCTCTTTGCGATCATCATGATCCTCGCGATCAACCTGCTCGTCTTCGTCTTGGCGCTCTCTGCGATCGTGCTTTTCCCTGCGCTCCCAACGGGTGACCTCGCCATGCCGATGGTCGCCACGGCCGTCCTCCCAGCTACGCTCGGTGCCATCATGCTGGCCGCGATCACAGCGGCCATGATGTCGACCGTCGATTCATTGCTGATCGTCGCCGGTTCGGCGCTGTCGGTGGACATCTACCAGAACCTCATCAACCCGGATGTCTCGCCTGAGCGACGCATGTGGGTCGACCGACTCGGCATTCTGGTTGTCGGATCGCTGCCGGTGATGCTGCTCCTCAGTGGTGTAGGTGAAGGCGAGCTGGTGCAGTTCATCGTTCTGCTCTTCACGGCGCTCATGGCTGCGGCGTTCGTGCCGCCGGTCGTCGGAGGTGTGCTGTGGCCGAGGGCAACGAAGCAGGGGGCTGCAGCCGCCATGGTCGGAGGTGTCACCGCGACCTTCCTCTGGGAACTGTTCGGCGCCGCATCGGTCGAACCCGTTCTTTGCGGATTCCTCGTCTCAGCGCTTCTCTTCGTCACCGTCAGCCTGGTCACGCCGCGACCGCCGGCTGAGGCTCTGGCTCCCTACTTCGACTCAGCTTCGTAACCCGCCGGCTACATCCGGCGCTTCTCTGGAGGTTTCGATGAGGACACACCGTTTCGCCCGTATGCTCCTGACTGCACTCGTTCTCGCCATCGTGCTGCCGCGGTCCGTCGAGAGTCAGGAGATTGCCGATCAATACCGCGACGTAGCCAACCAGATCATCGACGCAGCCACCGGTGATCATGATGCCTACGCAAGACTCACCGAGCTGGTAGAGCGGTTTGGGCCTCGCATCTCTGGTTCCACGGCCCTCGAACGGGCGATCGACTGGATCGTGGAGCAGATGGAAGCTGACGGTTTCGACAACGTGCACACGGAGCGGGTTATGGTGCCGCACTGGGTTCGCGGTGCGGAACGACTGGAGATGATTCTGCCTTGGCCCCGTGAATTACCGATGCTGGGCCTCGGTTTTAGCGTTGGCACGCCCATGGGCGGGATCCGAGGTGAGGTTCTGGTCGTGAATTCGTTCGAGGAACTCGAGCGCCGAGCGGATGAAGCAAAGGGGCGGATCGTACTCTTCAACGTCCCGTTCACGACGTACGGGCAGACCGTCCAGTACCGCTCACGGGGTGCTGTGGCCGCCGCACAGGCGGGCGCTGTCGCAAGTCTAATCCGCTCGGTCACGCCGTACTCACAACAAACGCCTCACACCGGGAACTCGGCATACGAAGAGGGAGTGCCGAAGATTCCGCACGCCGCGATCACCGTCGAGGACGCAGACCTTCTGCAGCGTATGCAGGAGCGCGGTGAACGAGTCGAACTGCTGCTGAAGATGGAGGCGCAGACCTTGCCAGACGTTCCTGGACGTAACGTGATGGCTGAGATCCGTGGGCGTGAGCTGCCCAATGAAGTCGTGGTGTTCGGAGGGCACATCGACTCGTGGGACGTCGGTCAGGGTGCCATGGACGATGCCGGTGGTGTGGTCGCCGCATGGGAGGCGATTCGGATCATGAAGGAACTCGGTCTGCAGCCGCGCCGAACGATCCGAGCCGTTGGCTGGACCAGTGAAGAGCAGGGCCGGACAGGTGGGCGGGAATATGTCGCAGAACATGAGGAGGAGTACCACGTGCTCGCGATGGAGTCCGATGGCGGCGTGTTCAAGCCTAGTGGGTTTGGCTTCACCGGCTCGGATGAGGCGTTCGAGATAATTCAGGAGATTGGGAGCCTGCTCGAACGCATCGAGTCCGGTGCGATCACGCGGGGTGGTGGCGGTGCGGATATCTCACCGCTCATGGCTACGGGGGTACCGGGCATGGGGCTCAGCGTAGATGGTACCCGATATTTCTGGTACCATCACAGTGATGCAGATACGGTGGATAAGCTGGATCCTGACGAAGTAGCCCTTTGCGTTGCGACGATGGCCGTCATGGCGTTCGTGGTCGCTGACATGCCGGAGCGGTTGCCGCGCTGAGGCCCGGGCGCTCCACACGCGAAGGTTCACAACGGGGACTTGTTGATGACGAACACCGACGGATCGTTGGGCGCCCGGATGATGGGTGCGGCCACGCTGAACATCGTGCTCCACCCCTTCCTGACCCTCTGATCGCCGTGCAGTGATCGGTCAGAGAGGGGGCACCCGGACCACAAGGGTCAAACGGTTCCGTGACGGCACGGCACGGTCCCGGAAGGACACGCTCGCCGTCGAGGAACCGCTCGAGATCCGCGTGTCGTGGGTCGAGGAGGGAGAACGCAGGGTAGAGGCGATCGCTGTGACGATGCGCACGCCAGGCCATGACTTCGATCTGGTTGCCGGATTCCTGCACGTGGAGGGGGTGCTGGGGTCCGCGGATGACGTCGCCGAGCTGACGTACTGCCAGGGCCCGGACGAGCAGGAGTACAACGTCGTCGAGGCCAGGCTGGCTGCGGGTACCACCTTCGATCTCGGCCTGGTACGGAGAAACGTCTACACCACCTCGAGCTGCGGTGTGTGTGGCAAGGCGTCTCTGGAGGCCGTCGAGTCTGCAGGGTGCGAACTGCTCCCGGAAGGTCTGACAATTGACGCAGGATTGGTGCCTCAGTTGCCGGAACGCCTCCTCGAGGACCAAGCGGTCTTTGAGCGCACGGGTGGTCTGCATGCTGCCGGGCTCTTCGACACGACTGGAGCGAGGCACGTCGTCATGGAGGATGTCGGACGGCATAACGCAGTGGACAAGGTCGTCGGCTACGAGCTGCTGGCTCGCAGACTACCCGCGCGTGACCGTGTCCTCGTGGTGAGTGGACGAGCCTCGTTCGAGCTTGTGCAGAAGGCCGTTGCGGCTGGCATCCCGATGCTAGTGGCGGTCGGTGCGCCCTCGAGCCTGGCAGTGGACCTCGCGCGTCGTTTCCGGCTGACGCTGATCGGCTTCACTCGGAACGGTGGTTTCAATGTCTACACGGAGCCTGCGCGGGTTGTGTGAGCAGGCCGAACTCATGAGGGGTGCTGCGGGCTCTGTTCCGTCATCGATACGCCCCGTACTGGGCGCGGTCCTCGCGGGTGGAGAGAGTCGTCGGTTCGGACGTGACAAAACACGTGTCGCAGTGGATGGAGTCCCGATGGCGGTGCGGGCGGCTGAAACGCTCGCCCGAGTCTGTGATGAGGTCGTGGTGGTGTCGTCCAGGCCCGTGCCTGACTTCGGCGGCCGGGTCGTACCGGATCTCCGACCGGGCCAGGGGCCACTCGCAGGGATCGAGTCCGCCCTGCGCCATGGAATGGACCGGGGAGCGGCCTCCGTCTTCGTTCTTGCCTCAGACCTTCCGCGAGTCGACTCCGACATCGTTGAGGTCGTCATCGAGGGGGCTACGGGAACTGGGCCGGACGGAGAAGAGGTGATGGCCGCTGCTGCCCATCGCGTGGGCAACCCCGACTTCGAGCCACTCTGCGCAGTGTACCGTATTAGTTGCCTTGATACCGTGACGCACCTCCTCGATAACGGAGAGCAGGCAGCCCGTGCTCTGGTCGAGGCCGTCGAGGGACGGAGAGTTGTCCTTAATGCGGCAGCGGCGTGGGCCGTGTCCCTCAACGTGAATCTTCCCGAAGACCTGGACCGCCTCTGATGACCGACGGACAGCCACCCGGGGCGGCTCGGCTGATTTCTCTGGATGCGTTCCGGGGGCTGACGATTGCTGGGATGATCCTGGTCAATAATCCGGGGGCCTGGACACACATCTACATGCCGCTGCGCCATGCGGAGTGGCACGGCTGGACGCCGACCGATCTGATCTTTCCGTACTTCCTGTTCATCGTCGGGGTTGCGATTCCATTTTCCTTCCGTCGCCGGCTCAAGGCGGGGGCGGAGACGTCCGACCTCATGCGGCATGTCGTTCGGCGCTCGCTGATCCTCATCGGGCTGGGCATCGCCATGCGCGCAATCCCGTCCTTTGACTGGGGTTCGATGCGCCTTTACGGCGTGCTCCAGCGCATCGGGTTGGTGTACCTCGGGGCAGCTGCGGCGTATCTGTACCTTGATCGCCGAGGACGCGCGGTGACTGGAGTGCTTCTGCTGCTCGGGTATTGGGCCGCGATGATGCTTGTTCCAGTGCCCGGGTACGGTGCGGGCGATCTGAGCCCGGATGGCAACCTCGCTGCCTGGATCGACCGGATCGTCATGCCCGGGCGGCTCTGGCAGAACACGTGGGATCCCGAGGGGTTGCTCTCTACGCTTCCCGCCATCGTCACCGCGCTTCTGGGGATTGTGACGGGGGAGTGGCTGCAAGGGCATCAGAATGAAGAAGCCAAGACGCGCGGCTTGCTCATCTCGGGCGTCGCACTGACCGGCATGGGACTCTTCTGGGGACTTGTCTTTCCGATCAACAAGAACCTCTGGACCAGCTCCTATGTGGTGTTCACTGCCGGTACCGCCCTCCTGCTCCTGGGCTTGCTCTACTGGCTGATCGATGTGCGCCGGATGCGCGGTCTCTGGCACACTTGGATGGTCGTCTACGGCATGAACGCCATCGCGGTTTTCGTGGCGTCGGGTATGCTGACCAAGACGCTGGTGAGAATCCGCGTGGACGGTGGCGATGGCACGTCACTGTACAACTGGATCTACGAGACCGTCTTCCGCAGCTGGGCGGGCGACATCAACGGGTCCCTAGCGTTTGCCGTGTCGTATGTGGCTTTCTGGCTCACGATGATGTGGATCCTTCACGCCAGAAGGATCTACGTGAAGATTTAGGGGTCCGACTATATGTGTCAGATGACGGACCATGACCAGGTCCACAGGCCTCGACTTTTTTTCTTCTGCACGTTGACCCTCGCCCGCTTCTCGATGAACCGTTCGACGACCTTGCTGCTCGGCTCCTCCCTCTTCGTCCTCTCCGCCTGTGCGTCGGCGGGCTCGACGGCGACCGCCGCCCCTTCGGCTACTGCACCGGAGTCGGTGCCTGCCTCCTCATCCGAGTCCGCCCCGGCGCCGGCCGCGAGCGCCATGGCGTCCTTCACCGACGGTCAGGCAGATCGTGGTCGTGAGGTGTTTCGCGGCCAGTGTACCGAGTGCCACGCATCGAGTGAGTTCTCCGACGCCCAGTTCAAGTTCAAGTGGAGTCGCAGGCATGTGGGATCGCTCTATCAGATGATCCAGACGCAGATGCCGGAGACTGCACCGGGAAGCCTCTCGGACGACGAGACGGTCAACCTGGTGTCGTACATTCTCCGGATGAACGGCTTCGAGCCGGGTGATGCGGAACTTGCCGCCGATCGAGCGGTCCTTGATGGCATCAGCCTTTCGTCGATCCGGAACCAGTAGTCCCAATGTCCATCCGTAGCCTCCGCTGCGCCCCCTGATACGAAAGAAGCTTCATGTGCATCGATCGACGTGATTTCCTGAAGGTAGCGACAGCCGGAGCCGGCCTCGCTGTAGCTGGAACGCCGACCGAGTTGGAGGGCACCCCGAGGCCCAGTGCGAAGCCGCGTCGCGCTCCGTTCGTTCGTAGCGGTCAGATTCCCGACGTGGTCGTGGTCGGTGCGGGCAACTTCGGTGCATGGACCGCGTTGAACCTCCAGCGGGGCGGAATGCAGGTCACGCTTCTGGACCAGTACGGGCCGGGTAACTCGAAGTCGGCCTCCGGTGGAGAAACTCGAGGCGTACGAAGTAGCTATGGTGGAGTCGCAGTCGGCCTCCAGTGGGCGGAGTGGGCGATCCGCTCGATGCAGAAGTGGAAGGACTGGGACGACGAGCACGTCGACTCGCTCTTGCCGCGCCTGTACTACGAGTCGGGAGACATCATGATTCGGGAGGAGATGTCGCCGTCGATGGAGCAGTCCACCGTGAACTGGGACATCCTCGGGCATCCCTACGAGGTGCTGACGCCTGAGGAGGTCACCTATCGCTGGCCGATGATCCAGACGCCGGAGATGGGGGCCGCGCTATTCGAACCCTCGGCCGGTGTCGTGCGGGCGCGGCGGGCGATCGAGTCGGTGGCGCGGGTCTTTCAGCAGGAAGGCGGTGAGATCCGGATCGTGAAGGCAACCCACGGTGACGAAGACGGGCGCATACTCGAGAACGTGCACCTCTCCAACGGAGAGAAGCTTGAGGCCGGTATGTTCGTCTACGCTGCGGGTGCCTGGTTCGCACATTTCCTCCCGGAACTCATGGGTAACCGATTCCGGGCGAACGCCGTGGGTCATGTGTACTACTTCGAGACGCCGCCCGGCGATGAGTCGTACCGCTGGCCGAACTGCCCCAGCTACGGGGTGCCCGGTTGCACAGGTTGGCCAGCACTTCCTGACGACAACCGTGGATTCCGAATCCGCACGGGTGGTGCCCGGGGCGACAACCCTGACGAGAGCGTTCGTTGGGTGCCCGAGGATCGACACGGACGGCCGCGCGAGATCCTGTCGAAGTTCTTTCCGGCGCTTGCCGGTGGCATCATCAACGAGACGCGCGCGTGCCACTACTCGAGTACGGCGTCGAGGAACTTCATCATCGATCACCATCCGGATTTCGATAACGTCTGGCTCGCCGGTGGTGGGCAGGCCGAGTCCTTCAAGCAGGGACCGGTACTCGGCGAATTTATCGCCGGGCGGATCTTTGGGACCGAGATGAACGAAGAACTCAACGCGAGCTTCGCCCTCGGGGATGCGACGTACGATGAGGGCGAAGAGGACTTCGACTTCGACCACTAGGCTCAGCATGAAAGAGGGACGATGACGGACGGAGCCGGACCGCGTTCGTTGCTTTATGCCGAGCTGTCTCCTGCGCGGCCACCCTCAGCCCGTGGGATGTGGGCGCTGGGCTTCGTCGCGCTGTCACTGGTGGCGCTCGTTGCGGTGCCGTCGTACTTCGGTCAGCGAGTCGCTGCAGTTCAGAATCGTATCACGACGGTGGTCGAGCCTGCGGCTCGCCTCAGCGCGAAGCTGGATCTGCTGAAAGCCCGGCAGATGGCCAGGGTTGAAGGCTTCATTCTCTCGTCTGATCCCTTGTTCCGTGACTACTACAGCTCGGCGATCGATGACGAGGACGCGGTACTCGATTCGCTTGGCCTCATAGCGCAGGAACTCGACCGGGATGTGTTCGATCCTGTCGCGACCGATACCACGTCCGCGACGACTGACCTGAATCGGACTGTCTTCGAGCGGGTCGCGGCGCTTCGCACCGCGTCGTTCNNAGTCGTTCGACTGGCGCTTCAACAACCGTCTGATCTTCGAGGAGGGGCCCGGTGAGGGATCCCGTGAGGTCGTCCGGCAAGGATACGAAGAGCTCCAGCGGGCGACCCGTGATCTCGAGCTGACCATTCTGGCGCAGGTAGACGGGAGCCGGCGCCGCATGTCTAACGAGCAACGGTTACAATCCAGAATTACCTACGCGCTCGCGTTTGTGGCACTCTTCGCGACGCTCATCGTCGCGCGTGTAGCGTATCGCTACCGCAGTCTGACCGTCGAGCAGGAGAAGCGGCGACGCGAGGCTGTCCAGGCGCGAAGAGAGATCGATGCGCTTCTCGAAGCAACCGACGACGGCGTGCTCGGTCTCGATCTCGATGGGCGGTGTACCTCGCTGAATCGGGCGGGCGCGCGGCTTCTGGGTTACACCGAGACCGAGATATGTGGGCGGGACCTGCACGCGACGATCTTCCACTCCAACCCGGACGGCAGCCAGGCGGCACGAGAGACGTCTCCCGTCCTCGCGGCGGCCACCCAGGGTGACGCCCTGGAATCCGAGGAGGGTGCCGTTCTGTGGCGTCGGAGGCGGATTCCGTTCCCTGCTCGATGGTCGCTCCTTCCGATGATCGATGGCACCGAGCTTCGCGGTGCGGTCCTTACGTTCACTGACATGACCGAGACGCTCGAGCGTGAACACGCGCTCAGGAGGGCAGTGCGCCATCGCGAGGATGTCGTCTCGATCGTCTCGCATGATTTGCGCAATCCCCTCGGTGTCGCTCTCGCTGCAGCGGACCTTCTGCTGGACCTCCCGCTCGACGAGCAGAAGAGACGACGCCAGGCCGAGATCATTCGTCGGTCGGGAAAGCGGATGCAGAATCTCATCGAGGACCTGCTCGACGCATCCCGGATCGAGGCAGGGATTTTTGTCGTTCGGCCGTCGCAGGAGGATCTGATTCCGATTTTGCACGAGGCCGTGTCCCTCTTCGAGCTCCAGGCGTCTTCACGCTCGATCGATCTGCGCGTCGAGGGCGACGAGCCGGTCTTCGCTCGAGTCGACCGAGACCGGATCATCCAGGGCGTCTCGAACCTTCTCGACAACGCCGTTCGACTGACGCCGGATGGCGGGCGTGTCGTCGCCTCGGCCTGCGTCGACGGACCGTGGGTACGGATCTCCGTGCGCGATACGGGCCCCGGGGTCCCGACCAGGATTGCCGGTCGGATCTTCGATCGATTCTTGCAGGGTGAAGAGCGAGACGGTGGCTCCGCAGGGTTGGGTCTGGCGATCGTGAAAGGGGTCGCAGCGGCTCATGACGGGACGGCTGAGCTGGAGTCGACCCCGAATGAGGGAAGCACGTTCACCTTGCAGCTTCCGGTTTCCGGGCCTGCGGTGGGTGAGGAACGGGCCACGGATGTCCGGACCTAGAACGGCACTATCGGACCTGGAACGGCGCTACTGGGAAGAGATCGTCTCGGCCCATGCCAGCATTCGTCCTACCTGATTTGTGGTGATACGGCGTACCCCGAGCTCGAGGAGTCTCGACGCCTGGTCGACCTGGTCGACGGTCCACACGGCGAGGGGTACCCCCAATGCGTCTGCACGCTCGGTCAGGGTTGACTGAGCGAGCAGGATCCGTGCGTCGAAGTCGAGCAGGCTGCGCGGATCATCGGCGACTCGAGCGAAGGCGCTGTCGATGCGCTCCTCATGCTCGACGATAGGTCCGATCAGGGCTTCGGGCGCATGCGCCCGCACTGCATCGAGCAATGCCCAATTCATCGAGATGAAGACTGTCCGGTCCAACAGGTCCGCATCCCGCGTCACGGCCACCACGTTCTGCACGTCCGAGATCGCTCGCACGCCCTTGACCTCGCAGAAGACGGTGGTGACTCGACTACGGATCGCGTCGAGAGCGGCCGCGAGGGTCGGAAGAGGCTCGTCGGCGAAGGCGTGATCGAACCAGGAGCCGGCGTCGAGTCCTGTGAGATCACGCGCGGGGATCGCCGTGATCTCACCCTGGCCATCGGTGGTGCGGTCCAGCGTTTCGTCATGTAGCAGGACGGGGATGCCGTCGGTTGTCGTGTGGAGGTCGAACTCGACTGCCGTGGCGCCAGCGTCGAGCGCGAGGAGCAGAGCTGCGATCGTGTTCTCAGGGGCCCGGGCGCTGTAGCCACGGTGCGCGATGATCTCGATCGGCTGGTCGAGATCAAAGGGCGAATCGGGTGTCATGTGGACGTCTGACAGGCGAAGGTGAAGTCGATTCTCAAACCTCGTTCCGCTGAGCGGTCCCCTCGTTGGGTGCCCCTCTCCAAGGGTGGTTCGTTCTCGTAACGGTGTTCATACGTTGAAGTGAACGTAACAAACCAGTTCGGACTGGCCCGGATCCCGTTCCAAACCCCTGGGCTACACATCAGTCGAAGCATACGGACGAAACGAAGGCGAACCGCATCCACAGAGGAACCTTGGGCGCACGCGTGACTGCTCACTTCGGGACAGCTGCTGTTCAAAGGACCGCGGTGGCATCGATCTCGACTTCCCTTTCGAGCTTCGTACCGTGCGTCGTGACCATGTGGTCGGGACGATTGGTGACGGTCGTGGTGAGATCAGCATCGACCCAGGCGCCGGTTCCGTTCGGCTTCGCCGGACGCGCAACTGACCCAACGATCTATCGCTGGACCAACGAGAGAGGCGGCTCAGCCCAGCCGCCCCCCTTTCGTTCATCCCGCTTCCGATCAGCGTCGGGCGATCGGAAGATCGAAGGTAGTACGCTCCCAGGCGAACGTCAGCATCCCGGACCACCCGGAACCCCTGAAGCTGAAGGTCAGCGTCTCGACGTGCTCGCCCGTTTCCCGGGGCCGGACGACGACGCTGCCTACATCTGATGATCGGACGTCCGGGCTGATCGGAATTCCCCACCGATTCGTGTTGGAGTTCACGACGACGGTCCACTCGGTCTCGCCTGTGATCGCGTAAAGCGAGTACGAACCAGCCTCCAGGTCCACCGACCCCACACGTGCAGGGAAGGGTAGATGGAGCGTCGTGGGCTCGTTCGCACCCATGCGCCAGGGTTGCCCGAACGGGTCAAGGCCGCCCACGATGGCACGGCCTCGGGTCGAGGGCCGGCCGAAGCAGAGCTTGGCTTCGGCGTCACCGAGCCGGACAATCACGGAGTCGAGCGGACTCGGGCGCTCTGCGAGCGCTTCGGGCGCTCCACGGAACTGGCACTCCTGCGCCTGTGCCGGAGTGCCCAGCACCCCAGCGGCTACCGATACCCCGGCGGCAAGCAGCAACCGTGTCATTGTCATGGACATTCGTCAGCTCTCAGTGAGGGTTCCACCAAGTCGGATCTGTGCGGTCCGGGCGAGCGTTGCCTAGGCTTCCGGGAAGTCACTCCGTGCAGCTGATTGGTAAGCTCGTCGTGCATCCTCCCACCTCCACATCTCCTCGAGGGAAAGCTCCTCGAGGGAGCTCGCGCCGGCGTCGGGTGCTACACGGTGGTCCCCCGCTGCGTTCGCGAGCGGATCGTCTCTCGCCGCCGGCCTCCCCAGAGCAGCCAGGATCTCGAGGACACCGCTGACGAGGGCGCGACCCACAACGACCGGATCCCCTCCAGCGGGTATGTTCACCCGTGTGGTAACAGCGACGCCCCCAGTTTCCTTTCGCAGTTTTGGTTGGGAACAAGTTTTAAGGTACCCACGCCGGCTGATCCGAGTCACGGCCCGTGTCGTGCTCTTCCGTCGACCTTGGGACTATCCTACCTATGGCTGCGGCGCTGTCCCGAACCATGGTGGAGACGAGATGAGCTTCGAATTGAAGGATTCCGCGGGATCGGACGAGTCGGGCTTCCGATTCTGGCACTCTGTGCCGGTCCGGTTCCGTGACGTCGACGTAGCTGGCCACGCCCATCACGCAGATGCGCTCATCTACTTCGAAGAGGCTCGCTGGGCGTACTGGACCCAGGTGGTCGGTCAGACTCGCGTCGAAGACCTGAACTACGTCCTGGCTGAATGCCGGGTTCGTTGGCACGCGCGCGTCCTGTGGCCTCAAACCGTATCGGTCGGGGTTCGGGTGTCCCGAGTCGGTCGCAAGCACTTCGAGATGCAGTATGAGGTGCGCTCGGAAGACGGAGAGAAGCTTCAGAGCGGTTCGACCGTCCAAGTGATGTATGACTATGCGGTGGGAGGGTCGACGCTCATGCCGAACGATCTGCGCCAGACCCTGGAACGCTTCGACGGGCCGTTCGACGAGGACCTGGCTTCTCAGGTGCAATCTGGCATGTAATGGTCCATTGAATAGACCCTGTCTCACTGCAGCACCGAGCAGGGCATGGCAGTGTGTCTCGAAGAAGTTGTTTGCCCGCTCCACGTTTTGTGAATAAAGTTAAACGCTGTTCTGGCCGGGTTCTCGCACGTTTGGGATCTCCGGCTTTTCGTTGGTTTAAGAATTAGTGCGACATTCGGAATCCGGTCCGGATGAGCCCGCCTTGGCATGGCGGGTCCACCGTCGGGAAAACCCAAGGAGATAAGGAATGCTTGGACGGCTCAAGCTGATGTTCGCTGTGGCCATTGCCGCCGTTGTGATCGTCCCCGCGGCTGAGATCGCCGCTCAGGACGGCGGACGCTTTCAGGTCATCATTCCGTACTTCGAGCCTCTCGAGGACGCGGACGACGGATTCGGTAAGGACGTTTCCAAGGAGCTCCGTAAGCTCCTGGAAGACTTCCCGACCCATGTCGCGATGGAAGAAGGCGACATCAAGGATGAAGCTAAGCGCTTCGACATGAAGATCGACGACCTGAACTGCATCTACACGCGGCAGCTCGCGTCCCAGATCAATGTCCCTGTCGCCATCTGCGCGAGCTATAACGAAGTGTCGAAAGACAACTTCACGGTGACTGCAGAGGTATGGGATATCGCGGGTTCCGAGTCGTTCCCCATAGAAGCTTTCCCGGCGACTAAGGATGACCGGGACATGGCCGCCCAGCATATCTTCGAGCAGTTCGAGCGGTATTCGACCACGGTCCGTTCGGCCGCCATCTGCAATGACTACTACGCGTCGCAGCAGTGGGACAACGCACTACGCAACTGCGATGAGTCGCTCGCGCTGAACCCGAGCCAGATCGGAGCGCGCTATCTGCGTGGTCGCATCCTCTATGAAATGGAGCGGTTGGACGAGTCGTTCGTCGAGCTGGAGACTGTGCTCGACACGAACCCGTACCATGAAGACGCGCTTCAGCTGGCCGGCTATATCGCCGCCGTCAGCGAGCAGGACGACAAGGCGCGTGACTATTACTCGCGCTACCTGGACATCAACCCGGGCAACGCGGCCATTCGGATGCGGATCGCGTACGAACTGGCTCAGGCCGGTGACCCGGTAGGTGCGATGGAGTTCATTCAAGTGGGCCTCGACGTTGATGCCGAGAACGTCGACCTGCACGAGCAGTACGGTGGATTTGCCTTCAGCGCTGCGCTGGAGATTCAGCAGGAAGCGGCCGTAGGTGCCCAGAACGGTGGGGATGCCGTCGCCCCGGAAGCCGTAGGGTACTATAGGGAAGCCATCTCCTCGTATGAGAAGGTGTTCGAGGCGAAGGGCGCCGAGACGCCCGTCGGTCACCTTTCCAACGTGGTATCGGCTTACATCCAGCTGGAAGAGCTCGACAACGCGGTCATGATGAGTGAACGCGTACTCGAGACGCATGCCGGTGAAGATCGCCTCTGGGTGCTTTACGCTGATGCGCTGCAGCGGTCCGATCGCCTGGATGACGCGATCGCCGCGCTCGACCGTGTGATGGAGATCAACCCTGACCACCCGAGTGCCGCTCTGCGCCAGGGCAACTGGCTGATCCAGGCCGGGCGACTCGAGGATGCGGTGTCGGTCCTCTCGCGTGCTGCCGAGGGGAACCCGGCGCAGGCCGAGCAGGCTGGGCGGATGGTCTTCGCCGAGGCGTACCAGAACGGGTACCAGAAGGACAACTTCCAGTACACGATCGACGGTATGCTCGCTGGTAAGCAGCTCCCGAACCTCGGTGAGGAAATGCGTAACCAGATGAACTTCTGGCACGCCTTCAGCCTGTACCGGAAGGCCGTAGTGGACCAGGAGCCGAACACGATCCAGTCTGCCCAGGCGACGCTCCCGGCGTTCCAGCAGGCGCTGCAGCTTCTGGGCAATGTCGGTGGCTACCCGGCCTCGGTGAACCTGAACCTCACGGAGCTCCAGGGTAACGTGGGTACCTACATCGAGATTCAGGAAGCGATCATCAAGCGCGGTCGCTGATGCTGATCTGACTGGATCGCGGCTCAGGCCGCGAACCACGGGCGCCGCGGGGGATCTTCCCCCGCGGCGCTTTTTTTGTGACCACGCCTCGGGTAGGTGCTTCTTTCGGGTAGGGGCCGGGTTTGAGCAGGCCGCACCACGTGAGTTCTGCCGCGTAGTGCGGCCGCGAGCTCATAATCGTGCCACTTCTCCCCACTTCCTCTGGACAACCTTCGGGAAGACCTTCGGTTTTTGTTCGCATTTCAGAAAAATTTGTTTCTGAGCCGATCTGCGACATCCCAGCAGGCATAAGGGTGAAGTCCCTATTCGGTCCATACGGACCAGGGGAAGAAATTGGGAAAACCTACCCTTGACGCTCGGCTCCATCGAGTCGTATTATGATCCCAGCATATCCCACTTCTCCCCACTCAGTACCACCTGAAGGCACCGCGTGAACGGTTTCGTCGGGCAATACGAGCATCAGATGGACCAGAAGGGGCGCGTCAGCCTGCCCTCGGCGTTCCGCCGTGAGGCTGATGGAGACCGCTTCGTCCTGATGCAGTGGGAGCCGCGTTACCTGACGCTGTTCCCGGAGGAGAAGTGGCGGGATGTGCAGGAGAAGCTGCTCGAGTTTCGACGCAGTGAGCCTGAGGCCTGGAATCAGGTTCGCATGATCATTGGACAGGCCGTGGAGGTCTCCCCGGACAAGCAGGGCCGCATTCTCGTGCCCTCTACGCTTCAGGCGGCCGCAGATCTCTCAGGCCCTGTGCTCCTCATCGGCAACCTCGATCGCGTTGAGCTGTGGGATCCCGCGACGTACGGCGAGGTGGTCCAGAAGCAGTCAGGTGACTTCGATCAGTTCGCACACAAGCTCTTCGGTTGACCGGTATGTCCGATTATCACGAGCCGGTCATGGGGCGAGAGATGTTGGAACTGCTGAGCGTGACCGACGGCGGGCTCTACCTCGACGGCACCGCGGGTGGGGGCGGTCACACGAGGATGATCCTCGAGAAGTGCGAGACCTGTCGCGTGATCGCCGTGGACCGAGACCCGGACGCGCTGGAGGAAGCCCGTGGGGCGCTTGCCGATCTTCGAGCAGGAGTCCGCTTCGTGTCCGCTCGGTTCGATCGCGCCGTGTCCGACCCGGAGATCCAAGACCGTGGGCTCGACGGTGCCTTGCTCGACCTGGGCGTCAGCTCGCGACAGCTCGACGCTGACGAGCGCGGCTTCACCTTCCGGCGCGGCGTGAAGCTCGACATGCGAATGGAAGCCAAAGGACCTGATGCAGCCGCATTCCTGGCGCAGGCTGACGAAGACGAGCTCACACGCGTCTTCCGTGAGTTTGGCGAGGAGCCGCGGGCGCGACGGCTAGCACGTGAGGTCGTGAAGAGGCGGGCAACAGAGCCCCTGTCCTCAAGTGATGATCTGGTTGCCGCCATGGCCGTGACGCTCCGTCGCTCGCCTGGCGCGAAGGAAAAGGCACGGATCTTCCAAGCTGTCCGTATCGCAGTGAATGAAGAGCTGGAATCGCTGGAGGTGGGGCTGCCCGCGATCCGCGATGTATTGAAGGTCGGTGGAGTCATGGTGGTGATCGCGTACCACTCGCTTGAAGACCGAGTGGTGAAGAATGCGTTTCGAGAGTGGAGTAAGGCGTGCGTGTGCCCGCCCGAGCTCCCGGTATGCACGTGCCGCGGTGAGCCCCTCGGTGAGACGCTCACGCGGAAGGTGCTTCGTCCCTTGGCGGAGGAAGTGGAAAAGAATCCTCGGGCCCGGAGCGCGCGGCTGCGCGCCTGGCGGAGGGCTGCCTGATGGATGCCCAGGTGCTCGGACGCGCGACCCTCACCTTCACATTCCTGGTTCTCTCGCTCGGGTTCGTGACGTGGCGACAGAGCCGCGCCTTCGAGGCCAACCAGGCGCTCGACGAACTCCGTCGGCAAGTCTCGGTCGCTCAGGCGGAACAAGTCGAATTGGAGCGCGACATCCAGGTGCGCCGCAGCATGACAAACATTGTCGAAGCGGCTGAAGCGATCGGCATGGTGACACCGCATGCAGAGGACCTCGTCATCCTCGGCCGCGGAGGTGGCTCATGAGCCGACGTCGCAACGGCGAGATGCGCCCGCACCCGTGGCGTCGGCGTGCCGTCTTGGCAGCCTGGCTGCTGAGTGCGCTGGGGATCACGGTGCGTGCGGGTCAGATCCAGGTCGTACAGGCCCCGACATGGGAAGAGATCGCGGGGCGTCAGCACGCAGGTGCGGTGATCCTGCCCGCTCCTCGCGGGACGGTCCTTGCAGTCGATGGCGTGCCGCTTTCCGTCACCCGCGAGCGCATCCGGGTCTACGTGGCCCCCAACGAGGTGCAAGACGTTGATGCCGTCGCGGAGCGGCTCGTCGGCGTGCTCGGCCTTGGTTCGGCGCGCGCTAACCGTCTGGTCTCTCGCGGCTCTGGATGGAACACCGTCGGACTCTACTCGCTGGCGGTGCGCGATTCTCTGATCGGTCTTCCGGGTGTGCACCTCGAGTCCCTCTACCAGCGCTATTACCCCCATGGCGAGATCGCCCGGGGGCTGGTCGGCGTGGTCATCGACGGGGATGGGCGCGGTGGTATCGAGCAACGCTATGAGAATCACCTCAGCGGTACGCCCGGCTCGCAGGTCGTCGCACGGGATAGCCGCGGTAATCCGATTCCGGGCCAGAGGCTCACAGTCGACGAGCCTCGGGCGGGTGGTGAAATCGTCCTGACGCTCGACATGGAACTGCAGGAGATCGCCCAGTCGGCACTCACCGCTGCGATCGAGGAACACGAGGCGCTGGGAGGCGACATCCTGATCACCGACCCGCACTCGGGTGAGATCAAGGCGCTCTTCTCGACTCAGAACGGCAACGTCGCCTCCCTCTCGGCCATCAACGCGCCGTTTGAGCCTGGTTCGACGCTCAAGGCCTTTACGGTCGCGGCACTGCTCGACAACGGGCTCGCCGATCTCAGAGATGTGATCGACATCGCTGATGGCCGCTGGACGATCAACGGCCGAACACTCAACGACACGCATGTGGAGGACCAGTACATCACGCTGCGCACCGCGCTCAGCGAGTCGTCGAACGTAGGGATCGCCAAGGCCGCGCTCGCGCTGCCTGAGGGGCTCCAGTACCAGAGCTTGCGTGACTTCGGCTTCGGTACGTTGACCGGTGTAGAACTGCCCGGTGAGGTCGCCGGTGTGCTCCGCTCTCCAGACCGTTGGAGCCTCCAGTCGCCGCAGTCGCTGGCGATCGGGTACGAGATGTCGGCGACGCCGCTGCAAATGGCGATGGCGTACGGGGCGATCGCCAACGGGGGTGTCCTCATGCGGCCGCGACTCGTCCGCGAAGTCCGCGACGCGAACGGGGCCGTAGTCGAGAGCTTCGAGCCAGAGGAGATTCGTCGCGTGGTCACCCGCCGCACGGCCGACCAGGTCGGACGGACACTGATTGATGTCGTCAACAGCGGGACCGGTAGGGCAGCCGGGATCGGTAGCTACCAGGTCGCGGGAAAGAGCGGCACGGCACGCTTCGCCACCAACGGTCGTTACGAGGCCGGAGACTACTCGTCGTCGTTCGTGGGGTACTTCCCGGCTGACGATCCGCAACTCGTAATCTTCGTGAAGCTCGATCGGCCAAGCGGGAACGCCTACTACGGGGGAGCGGTGGCCGCGCCGGTCACGCGCGTGACCATGGAGGCGGCGCTCGCTGCCAATGTGCTGAATCTGGACAAGCTCGCCGGCGCGGCGCAGCGCCCGGTCGTTGTGGTTCCGTCGAATCATTACACGGTGCACATATCCACCGAGCTCAGCATCCCGGTTCCCCCGGAAACCCCGTCCGGTCAGGGTGCCGAGGTGGGTGTGGCGATCCCCGACGTATCGGGCCTGTCCGCGCGGACTGCGATTCGTGAACTGCACAGACACGGTCTACGCGTGGCCGAGGTCGGCCCGGGCTCCGTGATCCGCACCTACCCGGCCGCCGGCTCCGTCGTCGCTCGAGGTGAGTTGGTACGCCTGCGTAGCGAGGGCCAGCACGATGAGTGACGTGACCTGTTCTCTGCGTGCGGTGGAAGAGGTCCTCCGGACTGCCGACCTCCTGACGGAGATCCGCGGATCGGAGGACATTGTCGTCCGGGGCGTCTCGCAGGACTCGCGCACAACTGAAGCCGACGAGCTTTTTCTGGCCTGGAAGGGAACGGAACGCGACGCACACGATTATGTCGCCGGTGCCGTCTCCCGTGGAGCGTTGGCCGCAGTGGTTGAGCGTCCTGTGGACGTGAACGTGCCTCAGCTGGTAGTCCGTGACGGGCGACGCGCTGCTGCACTCGCTGCCAATGTCGTATTGGGGTCGCCGAGCCGTGGAATGACGGTCGTGGGCGTGACCGGCACGAACGGAAAGACGACGACATCTCTGCTGGTGCGGCACCTCGTCGCTCCGGAACGGACGACAGCGGTGATCGGAACTCTCGGGCTTCTTGCGGTGGGCGGTGTTCGCCCCGGCACAGAGGGCCTTACCACGCCGGGGCCGGTTCAGCTCACCGAGTGGCTCCGTGACCTTGCCGATGTCGGCTACGAGGCCGTGGTGGTCGAGGCATCATCGCACGCGCTCGAGCAGCACCGCCTTGATGGAATCTCCTTCGATATCGCGGTATTCACGAATCTCACGCAGGACCACCTCGACTACCACGGAGATATGGCCGCGTACCGCGCGGCCAAGCTCGGGCTCCTGGACCTCATCTCCGGCGAGGGCACGCTGGTCGTGAACGCGGACGACGACGCGTGGCAGGCACTTGAGTGCGGTGGGCGGCGCCTGGTCACCTATGGACTCCAGAGCACTGCGGACGTCGAGGCGCATGACATCCAACTGGATTCAACGGGGAGCAACTTTACGATCGTCGCAGGTCACGAAGAAGCGAGGGTTCGTCTGCCGCTCGTCGGTCGCTTCAACGTCGAAAATGCATTGGCTGCGGCTGCGGCTGCGATGGCTGTGGGTCTTTCGCTCACCGTGGTCGCAGAGCGCCTCGGCACTGCTCCGCAGGTCTCGGGCCGACTGGAGTCGGTGGTGAGCGAACCGTTCGGGGTTCTGATCGACTTTGCGCACACGCCGGCCGCGCTGGAAGGCGCGCTCGGAGCCCTGCGTCCGCTCACCGACGGCCGCCTCATCGTGCTCTTCGGTGCGGGCGGAGATCGTGATCGTACCAAGCGCAGACCGATGGCCGAGGCCGTCGCTCGTGTGGCTGACATCGCCGTTCTGACGTCCGATAACCCAAGGACCGAGGACCCCGACGCCATCATCGATGACCTGGTCGAGGGCATGGGCTCGACAGAGTTCATCCGCATGACCGAACGTCGGGCCGCGATCGGTGCAGCTCTCGAGGTCGCTCGGCCGGGTGACACTGTTCTGCTGGCAGGCAAGGGGCACGAGAACTATCAGGTCCTCGGGACCACGAAGCATCCCTTCGACGAGGCTGCAATCGTTCGTGACTCCCTCCGCGACCTGGGAGTCCTCTGATGGCCTTCCTCTGGAATGACGCGACGGTGCGCCAGGCGCTCGGTATGCGCGTGGATCTGGCGCAGGACGGCGTCGAGTACGGGGGCGTCTCCACCGATTCGCGGTCGGTATCCGAGGGTGATGTCTACGTGGCCTTGGTCGGTGACCGGTTCGACGGACATGACTTCGTCGCGGACGCGTTCTCGAAGGGAGCCGCAGCCGCTGTCGTATCCCGACCCGCGGCTGGTGATCCAGCGGGTCGGCTGTATCCCGTAGACGACACACTCGTCGCCCTTGGCCGTCTAGCCGCTTGGCGTCGACAAAAGCTGGACGCTCCTGTGGTGGCCATCACCGGTTCGTCCGGCAAGACGACCACAAAGGAAATGACCGCCGCCGCGCTCAGCGAGACGTACCGTGTGCACGCCACGACCGGGAATCTGAACAACCGGATCGGCATGCCGCTCACGCTACTCGCAACTCCGGAAGATGTCGAAGCCGTCGTCCTCGAACTCGGGACGAACGAGCCGGGTGAGATCGCCACGCTCGTTCAGGTGGCTCGCCCAGACATCGCGGTGATCACGACGGTCGGGGAGAGTCACCTCGAGAAGCTTGGCTCGCTCGAGGGTGTGCTCAGCGAGAAGCTCGACATCCTGCGTGGTATGGTCGACGGTGGACGCTGTGTCGTCGGTGACGAGCCTTCGGTTCTCGCCGATCGTGCGCATGCGATCTGCTCCACCGTGAAGGTGGTGGGTTGGAGCGAGCGGGTGGATGTCGACGCGCGCGCCGGCAATGCCGAGGTCGACGTCTTCGGGCGGTACAGCTTCGACTGGCGCGGCCAGCGTGTGACGGCGCCGATGGCGGGACGCCACGCAGTCTCCAACGCGCTTCTCGCGCTCACCGTAGCAGATCTACTGGACGTGGCGCCGAAGGACGCCGTCCGCGGCCTTGGCTCGGCCCGCATGGGGTCGATGCGCGGTGAGTTTCAGCGCATTGGGGATCTCACTCTGATCGTGGACTGCTACAACGCGAATCCGCAGAGTGTGCGCGCTTCGCTCGACGTACTGGAAGATCAGGCGATGACCGGGCGTAAGGTGGCGATCCTCGGATCGATGCTGGAGCTGGGCGACGCGGGCCCCGAACTGCATGCGGACGTGTTCGCCGATGCCGTGGCAAGGGACATCGACATCATCGTCGCGATCGGTGCGTTCGCCGACGCCGCAACGCGGGCGGGCTTTCGGGACGATCGGGTGGTCAGTGGAGACGACTGGCAGGCCGCATACCCTGCGCTCATCGAGCGACTGGAGGGTGGCGAGGTCGTCCTTCTGAAGGCGTCTCGGGGGATCGCGCTCGAGAAGATCCTCCCGCGGCTCCACGCCGACTTCGGCACGACCGTCGAGCCGGTGGAGGACTGATGCTCGCACATCTGCTCCCCGGTCTGACCGGTGTGTTTTCACCGCTCAACGTCTTTGTCTACATCTCGTTCCGGACGGCGGGCGCGGTCGTGACATCGCTGATCATCGCGTTCGTATTCGGACCCGTTGTCATCCATCGTCTGCGACTCGCGAACATCGGGCAGGTCGTACGTGAGGTCGGTCCTGAAACGCACCTGGCGAAGTCCGGGACGCCCACGATGGGCGGACTGATCATCATTCTGGCCACGACGGTGTCGACGCTTCTCTGGGCCCGACTCGACAACCCGTACACGATCCTCGCCCTCGTCGCTTTGCTGTGGATGGGTGTGATCGGATTTCTCGACGACTACCTGAAGGTGGTTCAGGGTAAAACGCGCGGGCTGGTCGCACGCTACAAGATGGTGGGGCAGTGGACCTTCGGCCTCGCACTTGGCGCGTTCCTGGTCTGGAATCCGATCTCGGAGCACCCGACCACGTGGACGACCGTCCCGTTCTTTGCGGATTTCGCCGCCGTATTCACCGTGCCCGCCTTCATCGTCTTTACCGGGATCGTTGTCTCAGGATCGTCGAACGCGGTCAATCTCACGGACGGACTCGATGGTCTGGCAGCTGGACTGACGGCGATCTCTTCGGCCACCCTGGGCATTTTCGCCTACATCGCAGGCCGTGTCGACACGTCTCAATACCTCGGCTTCTTCTACCTGGAAGGCGCTGGCGAGTTGACGATCTTCGCGTTCGCGCTCGCTGGTGGTGCGTTGGGCTTTCTCTGGTTCAACGCGCACCCGGCCGAAGTCTTCATGGGTGATACCGGTTCGCTGGCTCTCGGAGGGGCACTCGGCGTCATGGCGATCCTCCTGAAAGCCGAATTCCTCCTCGTGATCGTGGGTGGCGTGTTCGTGCTGGAAACGCTGTCCGTGATCGTGCAGAGAGGGTGGTTCAAGTACACGAAGCGGCGGTTCGGAGAGGGGAGGCGCGTCTTCAGGATGGCCCCCGTTCACCACCACTTCGAGAAGCTCGGTTGGTCCGAGAGCACGGTCGTGATCCGCTTCTGGATCCTCGGCGTCCTGTTCGCGATGGTCGCGTTCAGCACGTTGAAGATCCGGTGAGCGGATACCATGCGGCCGTGCGATTCGGGGATGTCGTTTGATGGATCTGTCTGGAATGAACGTGGCTGTCATAGGCCTTGGTGCGAGCGGAATCGCCGCCGCCCGGTTGGCCGCTGAAAAAGGAGGAGACGTCTATGTCTCGGATTCGCGCACGGATGATGCAGTTGCAGCTCGTAGAGCCAAGCTCGGAGATGGAACCCACGTCGAGCTTGGAGGACACGATGTCGATCGAATGGTCGATGCCGACCTCGTCGTTGCCAGCCCCGGCATCTCTCCCGACGCACCGGTGCTCCGGGAACTCGCTGAACGAGGAGTTTGCTGGATATCAGAGCCCGAGTTCGCCTGTCGGTTCTTCTCTGGTGCACTGATCGGGATCACCGGTACCAATGGGAAGACCACGACGACGCTCTTGGTGGATCATTTTCTCCGCGCCTCGGGCATCCGATCCGCGGCGGGCGGGAATGTCGGGGGAGGGCTCGCCCCTGCTGCGTCGGATCTTGCCCGCCTGGATGATCCGCCCGACTGGATCGTACTCGAGATGAGTTCGTTCCAGCTGGCTCGTGTAGAGACGTTCCAGCCGGATATCGGCGTCGTGACGAACCTCTCGCCCGATCACCTTGACCGCTACGACTCGGTCGATTCGTACTACGCCGACAAGGCGAGACTCTTCGACAACGCCACAGAGGAGAGCCTCTGGGTTCTCCCCGCAGGCGACGAAGAGGTCGAGCGGTTAGCAGCAGGCGCGAGGGGGCGGCGATACACCTTCGGTGAAGGGGCGGGTAGCAGCGCGTTCGTCGCCGATGGCGAACTGATTCTGCGTTTCGAGGGTGAGATCGAGCCGCTCCTGCCGCGGTCCGACTTGCCGCTGCTCGGCGCACACAACGTGGCGAACGCACTCACCGCAGCGCTCACGGCGCGACTCGCTGGCGCGGCACCAGGTGGGATCACCGCCGGACTTGGCTCCGCCAGAGCTCTGCCGCATCGTCTGGAACTCGTTTCAGACCACGCAGGCGTGCTCTGGATCAACGACTCGAAGGCCACGAACGTTGCGGCGACCAGCAGCGCACTGACCAGTCTCGACCGCCCTGTCGTCCTCCTACTCGGCGGGAAGGACAAGGGTGAGGATTTCGGTCAGCTCGCCGGTGCGGTTCGCAGCCATGTGCGCGTCGTCATCGGGTACGGTGAAGCCGGGCCGCGTGCGACACGGGAATTGAGCGCTGCACTCGGTGTTGACGTCGAAGCCGCTACGGACGTCTGCGATCCTTCAACGACGACGCCGTCGTTGCGTCTGGTCGAGGGTTCTCTCGAGGATGTCATGGCTTGTGCACTCTTCGTGGCCGAGCCGGGCAATGCCGTCCTCTTGTCACCGGCATGCTCGAGCTTCGATATGTACGAGAGCTACGAGCACCGGGGCCGGCATTTCACGCGCCTGGCGCAGGCGGTCGCGTGAGGGTGCGACCCATAGATATCGCCCCGGTCGGGCCGGCCGGGCTCCCGGATTCGGGGCTGGGGCGTGGATGGGAAGCTGCGGCCGTCATGGGCCTTACGATTCTCGTGCTCACGTTCGGGCTGGTGACGCTGTACAGCGCGTCCTCAGTGTTCGCCCTCAGCCAGGGCCTGTCGGACACGTTCTACGTGACGCGGCAGGGTGCCGGGGCCCTGTTCGGGCTGGCGTGTCTCCTGCTTTGCGCCTGGATGCCCTACCGATATTGGGAACTCTTCGCCTGGCCCCTGGTTTTCGTCAGCGTAGGCATGCTCGTGCTTTGTATCCTTCCCTGGACGACGGGGATCGCCCCGGAGATCAACGGGGCTCGCCGGTGGCTGAGGGTCGGTGTGACCATCCAGCCGTCGGAAGTCGCGAAGATCGCGATCATTGTCTGGTCGTCCACCATGGCCGTCCGGAAGGCTCCGTACTTTTCGTCGCTCACCCGCGGCCTGGCTCCATTCCTAGCGGTGTGGGGCCTCGTGATCGGACTCGTCCTCAGGGCGCCTGATCTTTCGACGGCGCTCGTGATTGCAATGCTCGGCGCTGTCATCGTTTTCGCTGCGGGCGCGCGCGTTGCCCACTTCGTATTCCTTGGCGCACTCGTCTCGCCGCTGCTCTACCTGCTGCTCTTCGCGGGGTACCGTCGCCAGCGGATCGAGGTCTTTCTTCAGCAGCTCTCCGATCCGACCGGCGCGGGCTACCAGGTGTTGCAGTCTCTGATCGGCTTTGGCTCGGGCGGCGTATCGGGTGTGGGCTTCGGGGAGGGACAGCAAAAGCACGGATTTCTGCCCGAGGCGCACAACGACTTCATCTTCGCCATGATCGGTGAGGAGTGGGGTTTCCTGGGCGTCGTCGTGGTCGTGTGTGTGTACAGTGCTCTGGTGCTGGTCGGCTTCCGAATCGCCAGCCGCGCTCCGGATCTCTTCGGTGAACTGCTGGCTATTGGCTGCACGAGCCTGATCGCGGTTCAGGCGGTGCTCCACATGGCGGTCGGGCTCGCGCTCGCACCGGCCACTGGACTCGCGCTGCCGCTGATCTCGTATGGCCGTTCGAATCTGATCATCACCTTGGTCGCGCTGGGGATCCTGATCTCTATCGCCCGAGCGGCGCCGGGTGGAAAGGCAGCTCATGTATGACGCAAGGCCGACTTCGGGGCCCCTAGTGGTCGTGTCTGGGGGAGGCACGGGTGGGCATCTTTACCCGGCTCTCGCGATCGCAGATGCGCTCCGCGAGGCTCGCCCCGACGTGCATGTCGTCTTCATAGGCGCGAAGCGGGGACTCGAGGCCAGGGTCCTACCAGAACGGGCCGAGGCCCATCTTCTGCTGCCCGTGCACGGGATCGACCGGAGCCGTCCCACGAGCGTCGTGCGCGCCCTGGCCGGCCTCGCCGTCGGCCTCCTCCGCGTGATCGGCCTCTTTCTTCGAACGCGCCCTGAGGTAGTGGTTGTGACGGGCGGGTACGCTGGTGCGGCTGCTGGCATTGCTGCAGGCATCATGGGGATCCCACTGGTGCTACAGGAGCAGAACTCTGTGCCCGGAGCGGTGACCAAGCTGCTTACACGTTTCGCCGTGCGCGTACACGTCGCCTACCCGGAGGCGATCGGTCGCCTCCCGGTCGGCGCACAATGCTGCGTGGTGAGTGGGAATCCCGTGCGGTCGCGCTCGGGCATGGATCGTTCCGAAGCGCGCCGAGCCTTCGGCGTCCCCGAAGACGTGACGCTGACGTTCGTCACAGGTGGAAGCCAGGGCTCGCTGGCTCTCAACGCGGGTCTGACGGCTTACGTAACCGAGGTGTCCCGTGGTGAAATTGAGCGGCCGGACATGCTTCACTTCCTCTGGTCGACCGGTCGACGTCATTTCCCAGGTGTTCAGAACGCTCTGGAACATGTGGGCGAGCCCGAGTGGATCCATGCATTCCCGTACATCGAGGATATGCCCGGGGCTCTCGCCGCGGCGGACCTCGCCGTGAGCCGGGCGGGCGCGATGA
>DGOW01000102.1:37483-46549 GCA_002390225.1 Gemmatimonadales bacterium UBA4456
CGACCGCCGAACTCATGAACCAGGGCCTCCCGGCAGTTCTGGTGCCGCTACCCACGGCGGCGGAGGACCATCAGACGCACAACGCACGCGCACTCGAGGCTGCTGGCGCGGCACGGGTTGTGCCTCAGGACGAACTCTCTCCTGCGCGTCTGGCTGCGGAACTGGCGTCGATGACTGCGGACACGAACGCACTTCAGGCCATGAGTGAGCGCGCGTCTGAGCGGGCGCACCCCAGGGCTACGGAGGAGATTGCAGGGGACGTCGCCACGCTGCTGCCTCCGACTCGGAGAGCCGCTTGAAGGCCCGCCTCGACCTGCCCGCTCTCGCTGCGGAACGACCGGTGCACTTCATGGGCGTTGGTGGAGCAGGGATGTACCCGCTTGCCGAGCTCCTTCTTCGGAGTGGTGGCAAGGTGAGTGGGTGCGATACCAAGGACAGTGGGGCACTCCATGATCTCAAGGCACTGGGCGCCGAGGTGTACGTCGGGCATGATGGCGCCCATGTCGCCGAGGCCGCGGCCCTCGTAGTTACAGCGGCCGTCCCGGCTGACCACCCGGAAATTCTGGCCGCGAAGCGGGCCGGGATGATCGTGATGAAGCGCGCGGAGGCGCTCGGAACCTGGGTTGCTCAAGGACGCGTCGTGGGTATCGCCGGTACGCACGGAAAGACCACGACAACCGCGATGACGACCGAGGTTCTCGCCGAAGCCGGCATGGATCCCACTGGTTTGGTAGGTGGACGCGTAACTGAATGGGGCGGGAACCTCCGCTACGGAGCAAGCGATATTTTCGTCGTTGAGGCGGACGAGTACGACCGCTCGTTTCTCACGCTGTCCCCTGACGTGGCGGTCATCACCAACCTCGAAGCCGACCACCTCGATATCTACGGCGATCTCGACGGTGTCCGGAGAGGATTCCGCGACTTCCTTGCGGGAGTGCGGGGTGGCGGCCGCGTGGTCGTTTGCGCTGATGATCATGGGGCCTCATCGCTGCTCCCCGCGATCGGGGCCAGCGGCTACACGTACGGAACGTCGGCGGGTTCCATGCTCCGCGCGACCGATCTACGCGTCGAGGAAGGAGTGACGCATGCCCGGGTCTGGGAGGAGGGGCACGACGTCGGTGACGTGAGCCTTCCGATGGGTGGTCGTCACAATCTGCTCAACGCTCTGGCTGCTGCTGCTGCATCACGTGCCTTGGGCGCGGCGTGGAGTGACATCATCCGGGCACTCGCCGACTTTCGCGGCGTCGGGCGTCGTTTCCAGCTGGTCGGTGAGGCACGGGGCGTGATTGTGATCGACGATTACGCACACCACCCGACAGAGGTGGCTGCCGCGCTGCAGGCGGCCCGTGGCATGTACGAGGGTCGTCGCCTGGTTGCGGTCTTCCAGCCGCATCTCTATTCACGCACACGCGACTTCGTCCGCGGATTCGGCGAGGCGCTCGCAATTGCGGATAAGGTCTGGTTGACCGACATCTTTCCTGCGCGCGAAGCCCCGATTCCGGGCGTGGACGGTCACACGCTGCTGACGTCCGTGACCGAAGCAGGCGCGTTTGACACATCATATGTACCTTATCTTGACGACCTTCCTGCAGCCGTGGCGGCTGATCTCGAAGAGGGCGATGTGGTTTTGACGCTGGGGGCCGGTTCGATCGAGCGCACCGGGGCCTCGCTCCTTGATGAGATCAAGGAGCCTGCCCGTGCTTAGCCCGACTATGAATCGGCAGTTCAAGATCCTCGCGGTAACAGCGGCCATCGGCCCGCTGGTGTTCTGGGGACCGGGTGTGATCGAGGCTGCGAGTGGCCTCGAGGTGTTTGCGGTACGAGAGGTCGAAGTCACCGGAATCAAGATCCTCACGGAAGAAGCGGTCGTGGGTCGGCTTGCTCTGGGTTCGTTCGCCTCCGTCTGGGGCGACGCCGAGGTGTGGCGTGAGCGGATCATAGCCGACCCGATGGTGCGGACCGTCGATATCCGGCGCCGCATTCCAAGCGGACTCCTGATTCAAGTCGAGGAACGGACTCCGATCGCACTCGCAGGCACACCGCTGCTTGAGGCAGTCGACGCGGAAGGCTACCGGCTACCGATCGACCCGACGCTCTACCGTCTAGATCTGCCCATCATCAGCTCGAAACAGAGGGTGCCGGAGGATGCGGTGCTCCTCCCGGAAGACATCCGCGCGCTGGCTACCGAGGTCGAGCACCTCACGGCGACGCACCAGGAGTTCGCTCGCCAGATCTCGACGATCCGCTGGCATTCTGACGGGGTGGTTGCGGTTCGGCTTCTTCCGCTTAAGGGCCACGATGTGGACTTCATCATGCCGGTTCACACCACAGGGGTCCGAATCCGGGAAGGTGAATCCGCGCTGAGCCATGCGATGCGAGAAGCGGCTGGCCGACCGCCTGCGGAAGTCGACCTGCGCTTCTCGGAGCAGGTGGTCATTCGGCGCTATTCGAGTAGTGCACCCGCTCCAATTTTCACGGCCGGGGGCCGATGACATGCGTTCGAACCTGATCGCTGGACTCGACATCGGAAGCACGAACACCTGCGCTGTGATCGGTGAGGTCGTGGGAGACCCACGCTGTCCCGGTCTCATCATTCTTGGGGTAGGGCAGGCGCAGACCGCAGGACTGCGTGGTGACTTCGTCATCAACATCGACGAGATGACCGAGTCCGTTCGCAACGCCGTCAATGAGGCCGAACTCATGGCCGGCGCTACAGTGGATCGGGTCTACGCGGGCATCGGTGGTGACCACGTCCGGGCCACGAACTCGATGGGTGTCGTCGCGATCTCCGAAGATGAAGTCACGGACGACGACGTGGAGCGCGCACACATCGTGGCTCGTGCAGTCGCGCTCCCGCCCGACCGCGAGATGGTGCACGCGATCCCGCAGGAGTATCGGGTCGATCACCAGGCAGGAATCAAAGATCCGATCGGTATGTCCGGCGTCCGCCTGGAGAGCGAGGTGTTTCTGGTCACCTGCCAGGTCACCGCCTCGGCAAATATCACGAAGGCCGTGAACCGAGCTGGATACCGGGTCCAAGAGCTGGTACTTGAGCCTCTGGCCGGTGCGCGCGCCGTCCTGACGGAAGACGAAAAGGAAGTCGGCGTCGCGATGGTCGAGATCGGTGCTCAGACGACGAATGTCGCGGCGTACTACGAGGGCAAGATCCACCACGTGGCGATCCTGCCCTTCGGTGGTGCCACGCTGACACAGGATCTCATGCGTGGGTTGGCGGTGCCGTACAAAGAGGCGCAACGAGCCAAGGAACATCATGCGCATGCCTTTGCGCAGATGGTCGACCCCCGGGAAACTGTTGATCTCCCTGGTCCGTCGCCCAACCAGATGCGCTCGGTCGCCTGCGAACTGATCGCGCACATCGTCGAGCAGCGCCTCGACGAGATGTTCGGAATCATCCAGGGCGAACTCCAGGACCACGGAGCGCTCGACAAGCTCGGCGCGGGAATCGTGCTGAGCGGCGGAACCGCCGCCATACCGGGGATCGTCGAACTGGCCCAGCAGATCTTCGCAGCGCCTGTGCGTCTTGGTGTGCCCGCTGAAGGGCTCAGTGGGATCGCAGACGTCGTCGCCCGGCCTCGCTTCACGGTGGGAGCCGGACTCGCGCTCTGGGGCGCGGATCGTTTTGCAGAAACCGGCCGAGGTGCGTCGACCCGGACCTCCGGGATCGTCACGAAGCTGGGTGTTTGGTTGAAGGAATTCTTTTAAGTCGCAGTTGCTCCAATCTCCACTAGGGAGGAGACCATGATGATCTTCGAATTTGAAGAGTCCCCGATCGCTAACGCGCGCATGAAGGTTGTGGGCGTGGGGGGAGCTGGCGGAAACGCGGTCAATCGCATGATCGACGAGGAGCTCGAGGGTGTCGAGTTCATTTCGATGAACACCGACGGGCAGGCACTCAAGAACTCGAAGGCGCAGGTCAACCTGCAGATCGGGAAGAAGCTCACCCGAGGCCTGGGTGCAGGCGCTCGGCCGGAGGTTGGGCGTCAGGCACTAGCTGAGAGCGAAGAAGAGGTGCGTCGGGCGCTGGAAGGGGCCGACCTCGTATTCGTTACGGCCGGGATGGGTGGTGGAACGGGCACGGGTGCTGCCCCCCTCGTGGCCGAGATCGCACGCGACATGGGTGCGCTGACGATCGGCGTCGTAACCAAGCCCTTCTCCTTCGAGGGGAAGAAGCGCGAGCGGCAGGCGATGCAGGGTCTCGCCGAGCTTCGCCGTGCTGTCGACACGATGATTCTGGTCCCGAACGATCGGCTGCTCTCCGTCGTCCCCCGAGGAACAACGTTCAAGGATGCACTGAAGAAGGCTGACGAAATCCTGCTCAACGCGACGCAGGGTGTGTCCGACCTGATCCGTGTAACCGGCGAGGTGAACGTCGACTTTGCGGATGTGCGTACCGTGATGGCAGCCCGGGGCCCTGCGCTCATGGGCTCTGGCTTCGGCGAAGGAGACAACAGGGCCCAGGAAGCGGCTCAGGAAGCGATCTCGTCGCCGCTTCTCGATGATGTCTCGATTGCGGGGGCCAAGGGCGTCCTGATCAACATCACCGGCGGCATGGACCTCGCCATTGACGAGGTCATGACGATTTCGTCGATTATTCAGGAAGAGGCGGGAGACGAGGCCGAGATCATCTTCGGCGCCGTTCACAGTCCGGAGCTTGAGAAGCAGATTCGCGTCACAGTGATCGCGACTGGCTTCGATTCGGAGAACGACGAGAAGGTGATTGCAGGCAACTTCCGGCGCTCTCGCCCGCAGACCCCGACCACGCAGCCGGTCGACGTCGGGCTCGGTCAGCCGGTACAGCCGGCTGCCGAGGTCGTCCCACCGGTGCTCGAGCCGCCGGCACCCAGTGTGCCGGTTGAACTGCCCGAGAGGCGTGTTGCTGTGGGCGGTGGGGCGTCGGAGCCGGTGCTACCGCTGACGAGGTTCCCGGAGAGAATCGTCTCTCGGGAACAGATCGAAGGGTTGGATATTCCGACGTTCATTCGTCGCCAGATGGACTGAGCTGGAGCCCTAGCTCCAGTTCGTTCTCGGGCGACTGACTGTCCGGCGGAGACGTCCGCCGGGCAGTTGACGGTTCGAGCCCCTTGTTGCTCAGGGGCCTAGCGGACCATAGTGGGGAGTCCAGGAGTTGGCCGTGAAGCAGTCCATTACATCGAGGATTCAAGCGGGGGGGATCGCCAGCGCGGTGATCGTCCTCCTTTCTGCGTGCGTATCAGAGACGCCCGACGTCGGATCGCTCGAGGCCGTATGGGTCCCCGCCGCCGAACGCACGGAGGTTCATGCACTCGGTCGAGGTCAAACCTTCGGGGCGCTTCTCTACGGTGCGATCGATGCCAACCAGCAGGCCTCACTCCTGCTCGCGTTCCAGGAGCACGCGGACCCGCGACGGCTGCGGGAGCGCACGGAGGTCACGCTACGCTATCTCCCTGAGAACAATGAACTCAGGGGAGTCGACGTTGCCGTCAGCAAGGATCGGACAGTGCGACTCGACCGAGATATTCTCGGATGGAATTCTCAGCTCATTCAGACGCCTATCTTCGTGGACACGATCTACGCGATGGGTGAGGTCACCGAGACCTTCTGGGGCTCTGTGGTCAACAACGAGAAGCTCACCTCGTTGACGTTCGAGGACCGCAACCTGCTCATCGACCACTTGGATCGGGTATTCCAGTGGCAGATGGACTTCTCGCGGCAGATCCGACCGGGTGACAATTACCGATTCGCCTTCGAGCGAGAGGTTCGTCCTGACGGATCTATGCGGGAGGGAAGGCTACTCGCCGCCGAATTCGTGAACAGTGGAACGCCGTATCACGCGGTCTACTTCGATCCCAACGGAGATGGCCGAGGCTCGTACTTCGATCTAGATGGCGAATCGGTTCGTCGGGCCTTCCTGCTCAAGCCCCTGTCGTACCGTCGGATCTCTGGTCGCTTTTCAAGCGGCCGCCGACACCCGGTCCTGAACACGATCCGGGCGCACCGGGGCATCGACTACGCCGCCGATAGAGGCACGCCGGTGATGGCGACCTCGGACGGTGTGGTCGTCCATCGCGGTTCAAAGGGCTCTTTCGGCAACACCGTAGAGATCCGGCACCCTAATGGTTGGGTGACCCGGTATGCCCACCTGAGCCGTTTTCGTAGTGATGTGACTCTGGGTACCCGGGTACATCAGAGCGATGTGATCGGCTACGTGGGCATGAGTGGCCTCGCGACTGGCCCGCACCTCCACTACGAGATGCTGCAGAACGGTCGCCAGTTCGATCCTCTCTCCGTCGATCTGCCGGCCGGTGATCCGGTGCCGGCAGACGACATGGTCCGCTGGCGTGGTGAGCTGACCGAGCGGTACGACCTGCTAAAGATGATTCCGAGACGCGGTCCGGTACGCACGTTCGTAGCTGAGGATGAGGACGCGCCGGCGCCTGAAGCGCCGCAGCCGGGCGGGGGAGTGTAGACGGAGCTTGGGGTCCCCCATCAGCCGCGCGCTCCTCTTTCTGGTTCTGGCGGGGGCGCTGACTACCTACGCCTTCTGGATCTATCTCCGCGTCGAGCTAGCTGTGCCGGCCGCCCGTCGGCTTGCGATCGTTCGGGCCGTGACTCTGGTCCTGGTGTTAGCGCTGCTCTTCGATCCCCGCCTGCCGTCCAATGGACCGGGGGGGGATTCCGACCGATGGGTCCTGCTGGACGCGTCTCTGAGCATGACCGCGGCCGCCAACGATGGCCGAACTCCTGCTGATGTTGCGGCTGCCCGGGCGGCCGAACTTTCAGGCGACGGATGGACGGTCGTGCGTTTCGGCGACGGAAACCTGCTACCGCCATCCGACGATGAAGGCTCCGGGAGTGATGGGCTCGTAAGCGAGCTGGCCCCCGCGCTTCAGACGGTGGCAGAGGCCGGTGCGCGCGAGGTCCGGGTCCTGTCCGATCTGCGCTTCACGGACGGCGTGGCGATCCAGGCGACGGTCGAGGCGCTCCCGATCGTGGTCGAGCTCGAGGACCTGTCGCAGACGACGAGCAACGCCGGGATAGCACGCTTGTCCGTGACGGACGTCCTCCAGCCCGATGATTCGCCTAGCGCCGAGGTCGAGATGTTCGGAGGTGTTCCCGGTGATTCGATCACCGTGGAGATCTTCGAAGAAGACCAGCGCGTCGCGCGCGTCGCTGCCATGGCGCCGGCCGCCGGGCTCCGGGCTACGATCTCGGTCGAGCTTCCTGTGGCGGCCGAGAGTGGGCGCCGGCGGTATCGGGCGCAGATCACGGGCAGTACGGAGGCGAGTGATGGCTTTCCCAGTGATGACGAGGCGGTCACCTACGCGAATATCGGCTACCAGGTGGGCGCCCTCGTACTTGTGTCGGCGGTTCCCGATTGGGAGCCCCGGTTCCTGCTGCCTGTCCTCGAGGACGTGACCGGCCTCCCGTCGGTCGGGTATCTACGCGTTGGACCCGACCGCTTTGTGCGCCTCGGTTCGGCGTCGGAGCGCGGGCTTCCGGTCGACTCCGCAACGGTACGTCGCGCGGCGGCTGACGCAGCCCTCTTGGTCCTGCATGGCCTGGGCAGGGATGTGGATCCCTGGATGACGGCCATCGCAGGACGACCGGGGCGGCGCCTGGTGCTGCCCTCCAACGCAGATGGGGCCGCCGCGGTCGGACTTCAGACGGCTGAGCCTGCGGCCGGTGAGTGGTACGCTTCGCCTGATGTACCGACGTCGCCGATCGCAGGGGCGCTCGCTGGCGTCGATCTGCAGGGTCTTCCGCCGCTCTCCGGTGTCATGGTGCCCGAGGTTCGCTCGTCCCTGCCGCCTCTGTACGTTCAGCTCCGTGGCGCAGGCCCCCCAGAGAGTGCGTTCGGTCTCGTGGACCGTGCAGATGGGCGTATCGCGGTCGCGCTCGCCTCGGAGTTCTGGCGCTGGGCGATGCGCGAGCAAGGTCTTGAGCCGTATCGACGGGTCTGGTCGGGCGTCGTCGGCTGGCTGCTTGCCGATGAGCAGGTCGCTGCGGCGGAGCCGCGCCCGAGCCAGTGGGTTGTGGCCCAAGGGGATGACGTATCCTGGAGTCTCGCCGGGGATTCGACCGCCCTGCAGCTTCTGGTCCGCAATGAAGACGGGATTGTGACGGATACGACCGTGGCGGGTGGAGGTAGCGCGACTACGGATCCGCTCGAGGCTGGCCCCTACGACTATGCCGTCGTCGATCCGGAAGGAGACACCGTGTCCACAGGGCGTTTCGACGTGGCCGCAGGATCTCTCGAGATGCTCCCGGCCGCCGTAGCTCCGGCTCTCCCCGTGCAGGCATCCGGACTCGGCGGCATCGGCGATGCCCCGGGACGGCCGATTCGAACATCCTCCTGGCCGTACCTCCTGCTCATCATGCTCCTTTGTGGCGAATGGATCGTTCGTCGCCGCAGTGGTCTCCGCTGAGGCAACCCCCGATGGCGAGGCTCTTCAAGAAAAAGCCGGAGCAGAAGAAAGGGCTCTGGAAGCGGATGGTGGACCTCGCCCTTACCGACATCCGTGTCATGGCTGGGGGTATTAATTCCGACTCGCTCGAGGATCTGGAGGAGCGACTTCTCGGGGCCGATTTCGGTGTGCCTGCGACGCTTCGTCTAACAGACCGTGCCGAGGAGGTTCTGCGCCGCGGCAAGGCGCGAGGGCAGGAGGCTCTTTCTCAGGCGCTGCGCCTTGAGGTCTCGGAGATTCTCCACGCCGGCGAAGAGGCCGACCTGGCCGCGGCCGAATCAGGTCCCACGGTGTACCTCATGGTCGGGGTGAACGGGGTTGGAAAGACGACATCCGTCGCAAAGCTCGCGCACCATCTGATCTCGGAAGGGCGTACCGTAATGGTCGCCGCCGCCGACACCTTCCGCGCCGGCGCAGTCGCTCAACTGGAGATGTGGGCCGAGCTGATCGGGGCAGACTTCATCCGGGGTCAGCAGGGTGGTGACCCGGCAGCCGTGGCATTCGATGCACTCGAGGCCGCTGCGGCGAGGGGCATCGACGTCGTATTGATTGACACGGCGGGACGCCTTCACACGAATCGTGGCCTCATGGAGGAGCTGAC
>DGOW01000013.1:0-210 GCA_002390225.1 Gemmatimonadales bacterium UBA4456
GCGCACGATCGCGAAGATGGTCTGGATGCCGAAGGAGGCGTAGCTCAGGACGAAATCCGCACCAGCCCGTTGGATGGCCTCTACGTTTCGCTTGTGCGTCACCCGTGTCAGCACGCGAGCGTCGGCGTTCAGGCGCCGGCAATACACCGTGAGGTACACGTTCATCGCGTCGTCGTGAGTCGTCAGCAGCACAGAGGGCGCGTCTGCGAT
>DGOW01000013.1:300-765 GCA_002390225.1 Gemmatimonadales bacterium UBA4456
TCGACGATGTGGACGGGCACGCCTCGGGCCTTCAGGGCTCTGCCTGCCGCGCGTCCCACCTTTCCGCCTCCGATGATGAGGACTGGGTGTGGATTGACGTCGTAGATCGCCAGGACCTCATCGAGTTCACGCAGCTGATCTTCCGACCCGAGAACGACCGGGATACACAGGGGGGTCAGAGCCTTTTCGGCATCGGGAGGTCGCAGGTTACCGCCCTCCCAGACAGCTGCGATGCTGACACCCGTGAAATTGGTCAGCTGGGAGTCACTCGGGGAGCGATTCTGGAGCGGCGTATCGTGTACGGGAAACTCCGCTAGGACGAGTCCATGGCACCGGCCGATCCGATTCGCATGGGCGCTACCCGACCGCGCACGGTTCGCCAGATGCTCACCAAGCTGCGCAGGAAGCTGGAGCACGTGATCGGCACCGCTCAACTCGAGTACATCGACCGAGTCCACCACGTCG
>DGOW01000013.1:850-33396 GCA_002390225.1 Gemmatimonadales bacterium UBA4456
AGTTCACCGTATCCGAAGCGTTGGCCACCAGAAGTCTGGCCCGGTCCACGCCAGCCCGCCGCAGCGTTTCTACGGAGTCGATTTCACCGGTGACGACCGGAAGTCCGGCATCGTGCATGGCCACCGCGCGATCGGCATCCGGCTCGATGATATACGCAGGGATTCCGATGTGCTCCAGCCGACGAACCAGCCCCTCGGCGATCGGATCGTTCTTGCAGATGATCACATGACTCGAGACGTCACTCGGGACGTGCTGCAGTCGCCACACCCGATGCCGCGCCCGTTCTTCCAACCAGGGTGCGTACACAAGCTGAATGAAGAGGAAGGGCAGGATGATGATCAGCATGACCACGCCGGTCAGGAGCACTACTGAGCTGAACGCCCGACCCAGATCGGTTTGGAAGGTGATGTCGCCGAACCCCAGAGTGCTCATCACGGTCAGGGCCCAGTAAATGCCCGTAAACCACGAATGGTCCTGACCCTCTCGAGCCATGATCCAATGAAAGATGAGCCCATATGTCACGACGAACGTCGCGAGCAGGGCGATGTATCGGGCGAACGGTGCGATGCGATTGCGCATCTTCCCACCACCCTCGAGCAGGGCCGAGAGCTGAGAACTGATCGTATTCATGCTGTCGTGGAAATCGCTTGGGTAGCCATAACGTCGAAGATCCATGACCGGGCAGCCCGGGGCAAATCCACCGGATCCTCGGCGAGGTTCCAATATGGCCGGAAGAGCCACGACATCGGGCGCACATCGGGCCTGGGACTTCTTCCCGGGCCCTCCTGGACTTGCGTGGCCCCAGTCCAAGGGCGGAAGTTGTTTTGCTCCTCACTTCGCCGCTTCCCTCCACCCCTGAGGATAGCCTCGTATGTCCATTTGGCCGCACAGATTCGCTGCGTGGCTCGCAGCATTCGTCGTGATCGCCGCACCCGCCTCACTCAGTGGCCAGAGCGACGGAGATCACACGTACACGAGCGAGGCGATCGAGACCGGATCGCGTCTTTACGTAGCGGAGTGCGCGATCTGTCACGGCCCGAATGGAGATGAGGTGGACGGGATCAATCTCCGGACGGGAGCGTTCCGCCGCGTGAGTTCGGACGACGACATCCGAGCCATTGTGGCGGAAGGCGTCGGGGGCCAGCGCATGCCCGCCTTCGATCTCCGGCGGAACGAACTCGACGGTCTGGTCGCGTACATCCGGGCCGGCTTCGATCCGACGGGCGTGGCCGTGCGCGTCGGTGACGCCGAGCGCGGGTCGGATCTCTTCTACGGAGCCGCCGACTGCGCCTCGTGCCATCGCGTGAACGGCGAGGGCCCTCGGACTGCTCCGGATCTGAGCGAGATCGGCGCGATCCGAACGCCAGTCGCACTGCAGCGCGCACTACTCGACCCGGCAGCGGCCCTGCTCCCCATCAACAGGCCGGTCCGAATCGTGACGACCTCGGGCGAGGAGGTACGCGGACGACGACTGAACGAGGATACCTACACCGTGCAGATGATCGACGGGAATGGACGCCTTCGCTCCTTCCTGAAGGCTGACCTCTCTGAATTCATGGTCAGCGCGGAGCCAACTAAACAACCAACAACGCTGTCTGAGGACGAGGTCGCCGACCTCGTCGGCTATCTGCTGAGCCTCACGGGGGAACGATGAACCTGCATCGCGCCGCGATGGTGGCGGCGCTCGCCGCCCTGCTCACACCTGCTCCCTCGACGGCGCAGATCACGTACGACCGCATTCTTGACGCCTCCAGTGATCCGGGCAACTGGCTGACGTACAACGGTACCTATTCGAGTCAGCGGCATAGCGGCCTTGCTCAGATCACACCTGATAACGTCGACGATTTGGAGCTCAAGTGGATGCTCCCCAACCAGGTGTTCGGGGCCTGGCAAACGAATCCGATCGTCGATGACGGCATCATGTATATCACGCAGAGGCCGAACGACGTCATGGCCGTCGATGCAGCCACGGGACGCGTATTCTGGCTCTACCGACACACGCCGGCCGACGGCGCGCGTATTTGCTGCGGCGCAAACAATCGGGGCGTGGCCGTTCTGGATGAGCGCGTCTTCATGGGCACACTCGATGCTCGACTGATCGCCCTCGATGCAGTTAACGGCCAGGAGTTGTGGAACATCGAGGTCGCCGACGTGAGCCTCGCGTATTCGATCACCATGGCGCCGCTCGTCGTCAAAGACAAAGTCCTGGTCGGGGTTGGTGGTGGCGAGTTCGGCATCCGTGGATTCGTCGCTGCGTACGACGTGGAGACAGGTGAAGAGGCGTGGCGCTTCTACACGATCCCCGGCCCCGGCGAACCAGGACACGAGACGTGGGAGGGTGACGACTGGGAGCACGGTGGCGCCCCGGTCTGGATTACGGGCTCGTTCGACCCCGACCTGAATCTTGTGTACTGGGGTGTCGGGAATCCTGGTCCTGACTGGAACCCTGGTCAGCGTCCCGGTGACAACCTGTACTCCGACGCCGTGGTTGCCCTCGATGCCGATTCGGGAGAACTGGTCTGGCACTTCCAGTTCACCCCGAACGACGGCTACGACTACGATGCGGTGCAGGTTCCCGTTTTGGTCGATATGGATTGGGAGGGAGAGCCTCGGGAACTGATGCTCTGGGCGAACCGGAACGGCTTCTTTTACGTGCTCGACCGGGCGACGGGTGAGTATCTGTCCGGTACGCCGTTCGTGAAGGTGAACTGGGCGAGTGGGCTCGACGAGAACGGGCGACCGATCCAGACACCCCAGCCCCAGGGTGAACCTACGTGGCCGGGAAACCAGGGGGGGACAAACTGGTATCCGCCCTCGTACAGCCCGCGTACCGGTCTCTTCTATTTTGCGGCCTGGGAGGACTACGCCACGATTTATGAGCCCGAAGAGTCGACCTACATTCCGGGTCGGTATTTCCTTGGTGGTGGCTTTTCTGTGCTGGCCCCGGTCGAAGGTGCCCCGACGATCGGGATCGGCCGGACGTCAATGATCAACAACTGGACCGACGTCGTTGGATACGGCTCGGTCAAGGCGCTCGACCCTGCGACGGGGGACGAGGTCTGGTCGTTCGAGCAGTTCGACGTAACGGACAGCGGCATGCTGACGACGGGATCCGATCTGCTCTTCACGGGAGGGCGTGAGGGATATTTCCAGGCGCTCGACGCACGCACCGGCGACTTGCTCTGGAAGGCGAGCCTCGGTGGACAGATTGTGATGGCACCGGTGACCTACATAGTGAACGGGCAGCAGTTCGTGACCGTGGTCTCGGGGAACTCCATGGTCACGTTCGGGCTGCGGGACTGAGCGTCCCCGATTGATCCGATTCGATGAGCCCGTCGACCATGTGTACGACGCGGCGGCAGCGGCGGGCGATGGAGTCTACGTGTGTGACCAGAAAGAACGCGGTTCCGGGCTGGCGATTGAAGGACTGGACTAGCTCCATGACCTGGGCGGTCGATTCCGTGTCGAGATTGCCGGTGGGCTCGTCCGGAAGGACGAGATCCGGCTCGATTACGAGCGCGCAGGCAATCGCTACGCGCTGCTTCTGGCCTTCGGAGAGGTCGCTCGACTCGTAGCTCGCCCGATCGGCATCACGTTGTGGCTGGACCACCTCGCGCTCCGCATCCTCGATCAACTGTCGGGTGGAGGCCCTCACTTCCGGGAGTGCAGCCTCGGCCTGCCGCACGTTCGCTTGGGCCTCAGCAGCCTCGAGGGACACGAGCAGGTCACCGGCATTGACCCGGTCGCATTCCTCCACGAGCACCGCGGTCACCGTCCCCGTCGCAGAGACACTCGGTTTTACGCGCATCGGAACTCTGACTCGTCCCACGACGGCGAGCGTGCTCACGACGTCGCGCTGTTCAAGCGTCACGCGCTGCACTGAATCCGGTCGGCGCACGATCAGCACTCCAACCATGACAATCGCGAGCATCAGACCGACCGCAACTGCTCGTCTCATCCATTTCTTTTTTGTACACACTCGAGCAAACTGCCACGATCAGCGATGGCCGACCCAACTGCACCTTGTCCAGAACCTCCCGTGGGCCCGACCTTGGCCAACCTGTTCACAACCTCCGACCCTGAGGCCTGCCATGACGAAGCCAACGCTTCCGACCCTCGTTCTCCTCGCTGCCGCGCTGGTGTCCGCGCGCCCGGCCACTGCCCAGGAGCCGAACTTCGGTCGCGCTGTTTCGATGACGTCCGACGAGTTGTTCATCGGACAGCCAGTGAACTGGTACGGCCCCGGTACGGTCTACGCGTATAGCTGGTCCGATGAGCGTAGCTGGGTGCAGGGCCAGCTACTGAGTGCGCCGGATTCCGCCCGGATGGACGACTTCGGTCGTGCCATCGCGTTTCAGAGCAACACGCTGGTCGTCGGAGCACCGAGGAAGCACGATGGCTCCGGCTCGGTCTATGTCTTCAGCCGTGAATCGGCCGCGGCTTCGTGGACCATCGAGTCCACCCTGGAACTACCGGCGGAGTACGACGGCGCGCAGCTCGGCGTTGCTCTGGCGCTGTCTGGGAACGATCTCCTCGTCGGGTCGCCTGCGATGGGCACCACCGGAGCTGTCCACCACTTCAGTCGCGACGGCGGTACTTGGTCGCTCGAGGGTACGCTCGCGCCGGACGATGACCCGGGTGCCGGCGCCTTCGGGACGGCGCTCGCGTGGGACGGTGAGCGCCTGCTTATTGGCGCGCCAGCCTCGGACGAGGGTGTCGGGCGCGTGTATGCCGCGGAACTCACCGCTGCTGGTGAGTGGAGTGCGCCCCGCCAGGTCGAGCTACCCGGCAACGTCACGACGGAACGGGCAGGCGTGGGTCAGAGCGTGTTCATGACCGAGGAGCAGGCGTTCGTCGGCGCGCCGGGTGCGGCCGCCGTCGCGGTGTTGCATGCCGGAGCGGATGGGACGTGGACGAATGTCGAGACGCTACACCCCCCGACTGATCCAGACGGGTCCCAGTTCGGGTTTTCGGTCGGACGTGTGAGCGACGAGCTATGGGTGGGTGCACCCGGGATGGAGCGCAGAAACGGCCGAGTATTCCGGTTCGCTTCGGGGGCAGCTGGCAGCTGGACGGGTCCGGAGCGTCTGGACCCCGATGACATCTCGGGTTCGTCGTGGCCACTCGGGTTCGGTTACTCCATTGCTGCTGCCGATGATCGGGCCATTGTGTCGATGCCCAGCCGTGACTTCGGGGAAGGGCGGGTGATGACGCTGGCCCACGACGGAGATGATTGGGCGGCGGGTCCCCTCCTCGAGGGCCGTATTCACCGGATCGGCTCGGAGCTTACGCCCGGTGATCGATGTGCTGAAGGGCGCATGACCGAGTTCCCGTGCACGAACATGGAGCTCGTCGGTCACATGCCGGTCAGCGACCTCGGGGGCGAGCGCGGCGTCTGGGTGAACGACGTGTGGGGTTGGACCGATCCTGACACCGGGCGGGATTACGCGCTCGTGGCTCGCAGGGACGGTGTCTCGTTCGTGGACGTGACCGATCCCGCTACTCCGAGGCTCGTCGGCAATCTGCCGCGGACCGTCGGATCTCCTCCGTCGGTTTGGCGCGACATCAAGGTGATTGATGAATACGCGTATGTCGTCTCCGACGGTGCAGGGGCTCACGGGATGCAGGTTTTCGACCTGGCCCGGCTCCGTGCGGTCGATACCGAACCGGTCGACTTCGAGCCGGACCACACCTACCGGGAGATCTACAGCGCGCACAACGTGGTGGCTGACACAGCGTCGAAGTTCCTGTACATCGTCGCTGCGAACGGGGGTGGCCGGACTTGCGGCGGCGGGCTGCACATGGTCGACGCCAGCGAGCCCGCGAGTCCCCAGTTCGCTGGCTGTTATACCGACACCGCCAGCCCGGGAGCCCGCGGCTATACGCACGACGCGCAGTGCCTCGTCTACGAGGGCCCGGACGATCGGTATCGGGATCGCCAGATCTGTGTCGGCTCCAACGAGTCAGAGATCAACATTGCGGACGTGACTGACAAGTCGGCCCCGGTCACGGTCGCCCGCATGAGCTATCCGAACGTCGCCTATGCGCACCAGGGATGGTTCGACGAAGAACAGCGGTACTTCTACATGAACGACGAGCTGGACGAACTGGCGGGAAACGTGACGGGCACACGTACCATCGTCTGGGATTTGACGGAGCTCGATGACCCGGTTGTGGCGAACGAGTACATCGGTCCGGTGCGGGCCTCCGATCACAACCTGTACGTCGTGGGAGACCGTATGTACCAGGCGAACTACGGGAGTGGTTTGCGGGTCCTCGACATCAGCGACCGGTCCAACCCGCACGAGATCGCCTTCTTCGACAGCGCGCCGTATAACGAGAACGAGCCTGGCCACAGCGCTGGGCAGAGCGGGGCGTGGAGTAACTACCCGTTCTTCGAGAGTGGCGTCGTGATCTTCACCAGCGTCCGTGAAGGTCTGTTCATCATGCGTGTGAGTCCGCCGCCCGTGAGCTGACGGCGTGAGTTCACGCCGTCAGCTCACGCCGTGGTCTGGCAGCGGACTCAGCGACCGGTGTGTCTCATCGTCCCACCCGTCTGCCCGGCGTCCACGGCGCGCCAGCATCGGCCAACGCTTGCTCGACAGCCGTCATCTGCTCGTCGAGGAAGGTGGCCAGGCTGTCCTGGAACGCCCCGAAGTCCGTTTCCGCCATCCGCAGATTATTCTGCATGGTGCCTGTCGGGGTCTGACGTGTGCCCCAGGAGGCGGCGGCTCGCCGGGCCCGTCCCGAGATCGATGGGGAGGTCGACTGACTGAGTGAGCCGCGCACGGGGTCGCCGTTGAGTGCCAGTCGGAGATCGTCGAGGCCCTGAGCGAGTCGGTCGAGTCGCCCATGGAGTGCGGGGTCGGCGGAGGGTGTGCGTTCGAGTGCCGCACGCATGAAGCGGAGGCGTTCCGAGGCCTGGGACATCTCCGAGCTCGCGATCGAGATCTGGCGCTGCAGCTCGGCCACGCGGAGGTGGAATGCCTCGACCGCCTTGAAGTCGGTTCCGGTGGGTGCGGTGGGCACCGGTCGCAGGTTGAAGGTCTGCGCAGCTCCCACCTCGGTCGTCGTACCGCCATCGATGATGACGAGCTGCGCCACGTATGTACCCGGTGCCGCGAGTGGACCGGTCGGCTCGGTGACCCAGGGTGGCCGGAACGCGGGGTCGGCGAAGCTGACCGGGTTGGGTGCAGGGTGTCGCATGTCCCATGTCACCCGATGCACGCCCTCACGCGCCGGGACCTCGACCCAACGGATCGGGACGCCGTTGCCGTCCGTGATGCGCACGCGAGCCATGGGCTCTGATTCGTTACGCTCCGCGCGGAGCGCGTCGTAGCCTGGGAAGGGGACGTCCTCGCCAGCGAGGCGCTGAGTGTCTTCACGCTCACCGCGCACATGTTCAGCAGTCTGCCGCACCTCAGGCACATGTACGGTGAACGTCGCACCGAAGGGTGGGTTGTCACCCGCCCAGGCCGTAGAGCCGAGCGTCGGCCGACCGACGGCCTGGTTGGTGGGTGACGGGATGAACCACCATGCGTCGCGAAGGGGCATGACTCCGCCAGCCTGCTCGAGGGCACCCTGTGCCAGAGCACGGAGCGGGGCGTAGTCGTCCAGAATCCAGATGCCTCGCCCGAACGTCCCACCGATAATGTCGTCGTCGCGACGATGGAGCTGCACGTCACGGAAGGCGATGGTCGGAGCGCCGGAGTTCAGGCGATGCCAGTTCATGCCGCCGTTGAGGGTGAACCAGAGAGACGTCTCCCCCGCCAGGATCAGCAGATCAGCGACGACATGGTCTTGCTGGAGGGCCCAGACGAGTTCGCCGTCCGGGAGGTCGCCCCGAATCGAGGTCCAGCTGCGGCCGTGGTCGTCGCTTCTGAAGATATGCGGGGCGTAGTCACCCAGTTTGTGCACATCCGCGAGTGCAAATACCGTCGCGGCATCATGCTCACTGGCGACGACCTTGTTGATGAAGGATCGCTCCGCCACGCCCGGCAGGTCCGACGCTCGTGTCCATGTCGAGCCGGCGTCCGTCGTGACGTGAATCAGACCATCGTCGGAGCCTGCGTACAGGGTCCCCTCGGCCACGGACGACTCCGAGATCGTGGTGATCGACGCGTACTTCGACATGGCGCCGTTGTCGTGCAGCGCGTCGAGCTCCCAGACACGTCCCATGTAGGGAAGCGTGTAGCGGTCGGTATCTGTCGTGAGGTCACCGGAGATCGCAGTCCAGTTGTCACCGCGGTCGTTGGAAGCCCAGAGACGCTGGGATGCGTAGTAGATTCGGGCGGGGTCGTGCGGCGAGATCAAGATCGGCGAATCCCAGTTCCATCGTTCCGCCGGTTCTCCCGGCGCCTCGACCGGTTGAATCGCCATCACCTCACCGCTGAGACGGTCGACCCGCTGCAGGTTCCCCTGCTGCGTCATCATGTACATGAGGTTTGCGTCCACGGGATCGAAGGCGACGCCGTACCCGTCGGCACCGAGCGGGAACAGCCAGTCCTCGTTTCGCACACCCTCCGTGGTCTGGGTACGGGCCGGGGCCCAGAGAGTCCCCAGGTCCTGCGCGCCTGCGAGGAGTTCGTAAAAGGGCTCGGAGTTCGACGCGGCCACCTTGTAGAACTGTGCGATGGGCAGGTTGGGGAAGTGGCGCCACGTCGCACCTCGATCGAAGGTCTCGTAGAGACCCGCATCCGTCCCACCCAGCATGTGCAGCGGATTCGCCGGGTCGATCCAGAGTGCGTGGTTGTCCGAGTGCTTGTCGCGTCCGGTCTCGAGGTTGTCGAACGTTGCGCCCCCGTCGTACGTGACCTGGAAGAAGACGTCCATCTGGACGACGATGTCGGCCTCGGTCGGGGACGCCTCGATCTCCTGGTAGTAGTGAGGTCCGGTCCCGCCGGAGATATAGCTGTTCCTGCGCTCCCAGCTCTCCCCGCGGTCAGTGGATCGGTAGAAGCCCTGCTCGCCCCCGCTGGCTTCGACCGTGGCATAGACGAGATCGGAATCCGCCGGTGTAACGGCGAGGCCGATCTTGCCGATGTCACCAGTGGGCAGGCCGTTCGTGACCTCCTTCCAGGTGCGGCCTCCGTCCGTGGACTTCCAGATGCCGGATTCGGGGCCACCACCCATGTATCCCCAGGTATGACGCCGGCGCTGGAACGCCGCTGCGTAGACCGTGTTGGGGTCGTCCGGTGCGAACTCCAGATCTGTGACGCCGGTGTTCTCGTCGATGGTCAGGGTGGGTGTCCAGCTCTGCCCCCCATCCTCCGACATGTAGACGCCCCGCTCTCCGCCCGCCGACCAGAGCGGACCTTCGGAGGCTACGAGTACGACATCAGTGTCTTCCGGATGGACGAGGATCTTTCCGATATGCTCCGTGGCTCCCAGGCCCATGTTCTCCCACGACGCGCCGCCGTCTAGGCTGCGGTAGACGCCCGTGCCCCACGCAACGTGCCGTCCGCTGACGTTCTCACCCGTCCCGACCCAGACGATCTCGGGGTTCGAGGGTGCCAGCGCGATCTCTCCGATCGAGTAGCTGGGCTGGTCGTCGAAGATGGGCGTGAACGTCGTCCCCGCGTTCGTGGTCTTCCAGACACCGCCTGAGCCGACCCCCACGTACCAGGTAGACGCATCGTGGGGGTGCACCTCGACATCAGCGATCCGCCCACCGGCCACCGCGGGCCCGACTTCACGGAGTTGCAAGGCATCCGCTGCCTGCTGAACCGATACCTGACCGGAGAGAGAGCTGGGAAGCAGGAGTCCGCCGAGGAACAGAAGGAACGAAGCGGGACGTCGGCAGGGTCGCAGTGGCGCGTCAGTCATGAGATCGACAGGCTCGGGAGATTCGCTGTAGTCGGGTTATCCTGCGCTGGCTGCAGGTGTCCAGGCAAGCAATGCTCGATCGGGTTCAACGATGGAATCAGCCTGCACCGGCGGACTCGACGAACACCGTCTGGGTCGGGTAGGCGAACTCGACACCTCGGTTCTCGAAGACCTCATGAATGCGCAGATAGACGCTCTGCTTGATGTTCATGTGCAGCGCGTAGTCGGCTTCCAGCACCGTGTACACGGCCTCATACAGGATGGCCGAGTCTCCATAGGAGGTGAGGTGAGCACGATCGAAACGGATCTTGTCTCCACCCTCGCTCTCGATCGCCTCCTGCATGACCGATGGGATGTCGGCGAGTTCTGAACGGGGTGTCTGGTATGTAACCCCGATACTCAGGACGACCCTCCGCTCATACAGACGGCCATAATTGCGAATCCGGCTCGAGAGGAGGTCCGCGTTGGAGAAGACCACCTGCTCACCGGACAGACTTCTGATCCGTGTGGTCTTGAGGCCGATCGCCTCGACACTACCCAGATAATCCCCCACGGTGACGAAGTCCCCCAGCACGAAGGGCTTGTCCAGAATGATCGAGAGGGAGGCGAAGAGGTCGCCGAGAATGTTCTGTGCCGCGAGTGCAACTGCGATGCCCCCGATGCCGAGGCCGGCGACCAGGGCGGTCACGTCGATACCGAAGTTCTCGAGCGCCAGAAGCAGGATGATTGACCAGAGAACGAGCTTGGCCATCACGCCAATGATGTTGACGGTCATCACCTCGGCCGGGTCTACCGCCGCTCGCTCCTCTGCGCGCATCTCCAGCCAGCGCGACAGGCCGGCATCAGACCAGAGGCCCGCCTGGATCAGGATAGCTACGATCGCGACGGACTGGATCAATCCCGCCACGCCGGCAGGCAGCGAGACTGCGAGCGATCCCCCAAAGGCAGCAACGAGAAGAAGCAGTCCCGTCTTCGTGGCGTTCAATGCGGCCAGCAGGACGTCATCCCAATAGTGCTTCTCCGTGGAGGCTGCACGAAGCAGGCGACGCAGGCCCTGAAACGCGACGAAGCGCAAAAGGATGAAGCTGAGCACAGTCGTGCCGAGGGCGATCGCCCAGGCCTCGATCGAGTTTCCCATCACGATGGTGTCCAGAACGTCCATAACTTCTCCTCAACCTTTCTTCGCAGTCAGAATGCTATCGAGCTGGGCGAGTACATCTTCAGGAATTCCGGTGCCCGACGCGCCGAGTCGGTGCCAGACGAGCTTCCGGTCCGAATCGAGCAGAATGATGTGTGGCAGACCAGTCGCTCGAATCCAGAACGCCTCGGTCAGATCGTCATCGATTTCGCGCACCGTGGGGTACGCTGCGCCCTGCTCCTTCATCCATCGAAGAGCGCTCTCCGGACTGTCATCGACCAGGATGCCGAGAACGGCGATCTGATCGCCATATCGTTCGGCCACTTCGGTGACCTGGGCGTGCTGCTCGAGGCACGGCGGACACCACGAGGCCCAGAAGTCGATGAGTACGGGGCGACCCTCCAGATCAGATAGCGACACCTGATCTCCAGCCGCCCACGGTGATGCTGTCGGGTCGATGACCTCGAGCTCCGTGTCCGGGACTCGCTCACCGGGCACCGGTGGCTGATCCACGGTGCACGCGGTAACGCCAGACGCCAGTACGGCGATGAGGAGGGCCGAATACCGCACCTTCATGTGCGCTCCAACTCGTCGGCAGTATTCACCGGATGAGGTAGAAGTCGGTCTGGCGACCATCGATCCAGTCCCATCCGTCGGGCAGAAGAGCGGCGTCCTCTTCGAGGGCAAACCGCACTTCCTGACCGTCCCACTCCGGGACTGCGACCCGTGCGTTCAACTCGATCGAGTGCCAGGTGTTCGGGCGCAGCTCGTAATCTCCGCGGACCGGGACCCCATCCTGGTAGTCGGTCATCCCGATCGGCGGGCCGGCGCCGTGACCATGGTAGCCGATCGCGTGGCAGTAGATCGTCGCGTTGATGCCCTCTTCGAGGGCCTGCGCCAGCGCCCCGGCCAGTGCTTCGTTTCCGGTCGCACCGATCGGTCCGTGCATCATGGTGAGGTCCTGGAGGCGATTGGCCTGAGCCAGCCCGACCTTCAGTCCCCGAGGCGCATCGGTCTCGCCGGGAAGCAGCACATAGGCGTTGTGTTGCGTATCTGTGGAGAAGCCCAGCCCGATGATCCCGAAGTCGGTGTGGAGCATATCCCCGCGCTCGATCACGATGCCGTTGGGGCCGGGCTCGGGGGTGCCACCGCGCCGCTGCACGTTGACCGAGGGGTGAAACCACTGTCCGAGTCCGAACTCGGCGACGCGCTGGCGCATCCACCACCTCACGTCGTCGTTGGTCGTCACTCCGGGAACGATGACCTCGTTGGAAAACGCTTCGGCGATAACCTGATGTGCGATCCGCATCACGCTGCGGTACTGGTCCGTTTCACGAGGGAGCTTCGATTCGAGCCAGCCCACCGCGAGCATCTCGGCCGATTCGAGGCGGTCGACGTACCTGTCGCTGAGCGCGTCGGCGAGTCGGAGATACTCGTTGTGTGTCAGGCCGTCGGCGTGATTCCAACGGTCCGAGACATTGATGCCGATCCGCTGCGGATCACGCTCCTCGATGAGCTTCGCGAGGTTCACGTATTGCGAGTCGTTGTGCGTCCGGTAGACATCGAACGTGCCCTGGTAGTCGGCGCGCCCAACGCTGATGCGCTCGACCCCCCGATCAGGACCGAGATCGTGGAACATCAGGATCGTGCGCCGACGGGATGAATACGTGGTGATGGGTGCCATCGAACGGAAGACCGGGTCCGAGTTGTACTCCCTCGTGATCACGAGCCACATGTCGAAGCCCTCCCGGCGCATCAGATCCGGAAGAAGATTGTCGAAGCGTTCGCTCAGTCGCTCGCGAATCAGCGGATCTTCCTGCCTGTGCGTCAGAACCACGTTGTCCGGACGGGTCTGTTCGGCGCGCGGGAGCTGCGCCTGCGCGGGGCTTGCCAGGAACAGAGCAAGGATTGCAGGTACGACGGTTCGAGAGCGAATCATGAATCGGGTGTCCTGAGAGGAGCTCAGATGCGTGCGGGCACTATGAGGTGCAAGCGCAGTGTGCGCGAGGGCAGACTCGCCCCCCCCCGGGAGTGGAGCCGACGCGCTAGATGGAGCCGGCCATGTCCGCGAGACCCTGACCCGACTTCCTGACGCGATAACCCAGAACGAGGAGCAGGCCCGCGACCACGTGCGTGACGATGCCCGCTGGCGTCGACCAGCCATAAAGAAAGAGCCCCCCGACCCCGAGCAGCAGCCCACCGGCGAACAGGCCGGTGCTCCATCGCTTCACCATGGACCGTACCTCGTCAGGGCTACGCCCCGCGACCGCATCGATGGCCTGCTTCTGAGACCAGGAGGCGTCCGCTCCGAGTTGAGCCTTCGCTCTCCTCTTCTTCAGATGTGCCGGTTCCTTCCCGGGCCGGAAGCCCTTGGCCTGGGGCTGCTGTACGCGCCGCTTCTTCGCCATTGAGTTCGAGATCCTCTTTGAGTTCAGTCGTGTCCGGGGGGGTTACATCACCGGCCGCTGCGGCCGCACAATGAACAATCCTTCGTTGATGCTCGACACCACCACCATCCCACTGTCGAAGAAGGGCCAGGCGGTCCAGGCACCACCTCCGAACCCGGGTGGGTTCTCTCCGTATGGTGTGGTGTCGAACCAGCCGATCTCCACCGGGCGTTCCGGGTCGGAGACATCAAGCACGCGGAAACCCGCCTGGTAGTTCGCGAGGTAGGCCCGGGTGCCCGAGATGTAGAGGTTGTGATCGGTCGCCTGATCGGGACCGAGGTGTTCCGCGACGAGGATCGGATCGTCGAGCTCGCCCACGTCGTAGATCAGGGTGCGGGTCCGATCGACCGTGCCGACGATCTCGTCGAGTTCGTCGTTCACGTAGAGGTACCGATGGTCTTCTGTCAGCCATCCCTGGTGCACGTATGCCGTGCCCGGGTGGCTCGCTGTCGAGATCGGCTCCGGGGCGGCCTTGTCGGTCACGTCCACGATCCGCATGGCGGTCTCGTTGGCCGCAAAGCAGATCTGACGACCCTGGTACGTCTCATCGGGGCCGTGGTAAACCGTGCACTGCGCGTCATGCGTCCGTCCGGTCCAGATGAGCCCCTCGGTGTCGGTATAGCAGCCGGCGAAGGTCGGCTCGAGCGGATCGCGGATGTCGATCATGTGCAGCCCGCCCCCGCACGACTGCCCGCCGGTGTTCGTGCCGACGGTGTATGCGAAGCCGGATTCGGTGTCGATGACCAGGTTGTGGGCGCTGGCGACCTGGTCGTACCGCGCGTCCGGCTCGAAGGTGGCCGGCGCGCCTGCGGCGCCTCGCAGGCGCGTGAGGTCGAAGACCAGCAGGCCGTGATCGCCGGCTCCGTCACCGGTCAGGAAGGCGTAGTCCTTGTAGACCTTGATGTCCCGCGCTGACGAGGGATTCGCGGGCATGAGGCCGACAAGGCGGGGCACCCCGGGCTCCGTGATGTCGACGAACGCCAATCCGGCCGACCGGCCCGCGAGTACGTACTCGCGACCGGTCTCGGGATCCGTCCAACCCCAGATGTCGGTGATCCGCTCCCCAGGCTCTGCGCCAAGTGCAGAGAGTGGCAGGAACGAGATCAGGTCCACGCCGTCGCATGGGAAGCCTGATGCCTCGCCGTCTGCACAGCGGACCGGCTCGGTGCCTGCAACCGTTCGCAGCCCTTCGCCCGGCTCGAGCCAGACAGGATCTGCGTCGGTATCGAGGTCGAACACGACCACGCGTCCGTCGTCCCCGTAGACGCCCGGCGCACCGACGACGGCTCGCCCACCCTTCAGCGCGAGTGCCGTACCAAATGCCGCACGGGCAAGATCGCCGGGTGCCAACGTCCGGCCTTGCTCCCAGCCCACGACGGTGCGGTTGAAGACATGGGCCCGCCCTCGACCCTCATCGACGCGCGGCGCACCGACCAGTAGCCGGTCGCCGTCGAGAGCCAGCGACGCCCCGAATCCTTCCGACTCCTGTGCAGCCTCGACCTCGAGTGTCAGTTGCTCGGCCCGGGACCAGAGCCCTTCTGGCTCGTGTGTGAATCGGAGCACACGGTCGCGCCCCGGTGCGGATGCGAAGGCCTCGTCCCCCGAATCCGAGAGGGCTACAGCGCTCCCGAGCAACCCGTCGGCTTCCATCGAGTCGGCCACGAACTGGTTGGTCCTGTTCCAGCCTTCGCCGCTACGAGCAAACAGGTGGACGGCTCCGCCGCGGCCTTCGCCCGGCGTGCCCACAATCAGGTGATTGCCATTGATGGCCAGTGCCGCACGAAGCCCCCCCGATTCTTGCCCGACGTCGAGGGCAGCCTCGAGGGCCCACTGTTCGCCATCGTGGAGAAGCACGTGGATCCTGCCCGAGGGGAGCGCCCCTCCCGAGACGGCCAGCCGAGTCCCGTCGGGAGAAAGAGCGAGGCTTCTCTGCGGCGGCCCCATGAGCCGCGTCAACGTGGGCATGTCCAGCCCGCCGGCGGGGAGCCCCGCCGAGCGGAGTGAAGCGGATGGGTCCAGTGGCAGGCGAACACGAGGCATCCAGCCGTCGTCTGTGTTCTGGTACACGTGCCCCGCTTCGCGTCCGTCCGGGTCGCCACTGCCCAGGAGCAGCAGATCCCCCCCTGCGGTCAGCTCATCGACCAGAGCCTCACCTGGATATCCGCCCGGCAGCTTCTGAAGGCGTTTCGTTGCAGTCCAGACACCGTCCGACCCGAGCCGGAAGACGATGGCGACCGCAGGCCCTACGGCAGCACCTGGCTTGAGGACGACGATCTCGTCCATGCCGGTCATGGTCACGGCCGCACCGAATCGGTCCTGAGCGACGACAGGTGTGGCGCCCACCACGAAGGTGACCACGCCGAGGATCAGGACGGCCGAGATGGAAAGCGAAGACCGAGGCACGAGTAGACGGGGTTGGGATAGTTGAGTCTGACTTCGGCACATGATGGGCTCTTCCGCCCAGCACCGTCGTCGACAGGAGGATCGGAACATGGATCGACGTCCTGTTCACGGCCAGCGAGTCGGGCTGGATCAAGCCATCCATGAACAAAGGGGGCTTGCCGCGGCAGGCCGGACGCTGCTCGGGGTTCCTCAGACCTCGAGCTTCCCACCCCGGTAGACTTTCGTGCCGGACTCCACTGTATACAGCAGTAGGCGAGCGTCCTCACGGCCGTGTGCACGCATCAAGTCGAGCATCAGGTCCTCCTCTCCCGACCACGGATAGCCGTATACGACGTCATAGTCGTCGAGGGATCGCTCGAGCTCGAGGTATCCGGAGGTACCTTCGCCGATGGTGCCGCTGCGCCCATCCCCGCCCGGAGGACTCCATGCCCAACCCAGGGGAATGAAGCTGCCGACCGCAAAGCGCGCCTTCGATCCTGCACGCTCCGCCAATTCCCGAGCGACACGCACCAGAGATGCGTCGAGCTCGATTCCGCTCCCCTCGAAGCCCAGGAGGTCGGCCATGATCGTGACCACGCCGGTCGCTGAGCCCCATTCCAGGAATCGGGCACCGGGTGAGCGCAGGTCGATGAGGGCGGCCTGAACCGCGTCGTAGTCAGCCGCGACGAACGAGTGCCATTGATCCTGGCGAACTTCGATGTCGAAATCGTGCCAGAGGTCGCGACCTTCCTCGCAGAGCGCATGAATGCGCTCGCTCAGGGCTGCGTCCAGACGGGGGGATTCTGACACGGGAATTTCTGAGGGACTCGGACTACGAATCCGCGTCCTGCTCCTGGAGCACGTTTGACGTAGCTGCGAAGAATGAGGGGCCTTCGCGGTCCACGATCTTCAACTCGAGCAGGCGAGTTCCGTCAGTGACCTTGCCGAGAATGCGGACGACCTCTGCGAACCCTTCGACAGAGTGCACGGTGGCGCCGACCTGAGGCGTCATCGTACTCACTTCCCACCCCTCCTGGGGGTGCGATTCGATGTCGAGGAGCTTGCGGGGCACGCGGGACGTGTTCTTGGGAAGCATGAGTCCTCTGGTCAGACAGTGTTGACGAGTTTGTGCAGGGCGTGAAACAGGATCCCTGCCTCGTAGGCATGGTGGACCGGGCTGGCCGGCACGTGGTCCTTACTGTGATTGAACATCCGAGTGATCGTCACGCCGCGCTGGGCAGACGTGGGCAACTTCTCCATCAGCCGCATGCCCTCGGTGAAGGGCACCAGCCGATCGCCTCGGCCATGAATGATTTGAGTGGGAACCCGCACATCGTGCAGACAAACTGCGGGATCCAGCATCGGCTCGATTGAACGACACGTGTCCGCGAGTTCCTTGGCGAATGCCCTGCAGGCTGCGGCGTCAGGGCGGGGCTCAGTCGTTGGAGTTGCGAGGATGTCGAACAGCGGCTGTCGCCGGGGTGCGATGGTCTCTCTCAGCTCCCTGATCATGGGGTCGTGATACGGCTCCCACGCGGATATCCGGAGCCCGCTCGCCTCCGAAGCGAGCTTGCACACGGCATGGGCTACGTCGGATGCGTCTTCGTAGCCGGGTACGCGGGTCAGGTAGTTGCTCGCAACCACCCAGCGCCCGTAGGGATCAGGCTCCAGCAGGTGGTCCTGATCGTTCCACTCGTGGCGACCGGTGAGCATGCAGGACAGGGTGCGCTCAAGACAGCAATATCCCCCGAAGAGGACAGCACCCTGCACGTCATCGGCCAGTTCCTCCTGAGAGGCGGCGAGCACTGCGCTGACTCCGCCGAACGAGAAGCCGATGACGCCGAAGTGATGCGGGACCACGTCGTGTCGACTGTTCAGGTATTCGACGGACGCACGGACGGTGGGCAGCGTGACCCGAGGGCACACCGACAGTTCGCGCCACTCGGGTAGCCCGGGAACGAGTACGCCGACTCCGGTCGATGCCAGGGCCTCGGTGAAGCGAACCAGCTGAGGGTGGAATCGGCCTTTTCGGGAGACGCCTCCGATCGCGATCCAGGTAGTCAGCCGCGGTGGAGCATCGACAGGTGCGACGAAGGTTGCAGGGATTTCCACCCCGTCCCGAGAGATCATGACCTGCGTGCTCTCGATCCCTGACGGACCGCGCTTCCAGCTCTGGGCGTAGCGAACGGTTCGCATCAAGGATGGCTGCTTCATCGCACTCCTGCGTAGTAGCGCCCTGCGCGACCCGGGTGGAAGCGCAGCTGTTGCGAGCCACCCAGAAACAAGAATGGCGGTGACCCCGAAGAAAGAAGCCTCCGCCCCCAAAATCGATCCGAACGGCTGGGACCGTAGCAAGTAAGGTTTCGCGAGATTTCGCGCGAAAGTCAAACGAGGATCCCCTGCTACATCTGTTTCCCGTTACCTTCCCACTGTGAGGTTAGCGACGATCCCTCGGTTCAGAGGGCCGCCCTCACGCATGATTCTGCGCCCGCCTACTCGAGCCGCCACATTTGGTCGGCCGGCCTGCGAGGCGCCTCCCATCTGGAACACACATTGGCGTTCGCCGCATTGAAGTTGCACCCGACCCTGCTCAAAGGGGTCGACTCCCTGGGCTTTGCCCAACCTACACCTATTCAGACCGAGGCCATCCCGCACGCGCTTGAAGGACGGGATCTCCTCGCGTGCGCAGCGACTGGAAGCGGCAAGACCGCGGCCTTTCTGCTACCGATCCTCCATCGTCTCATCGATAAGCCCCGTGGCACCACGCGCGGGCTGGTACTCGCACCGACTCGTGAATTGGCACTGCAGATCGCTGCTGATCTTCGCGATCTGGCGCGGTATACCGGTGTGACGGCCGCGGCCGTTTACGGAGGTGTAAAGATGGGCCCTCAGGAGAAGGCTTTCCGCACAGGCGTCGACGTCATCGTCGCGACGCCGGGGCGTCTGCTCGACCACTTCCAGTACGATTATGCGCGTCTGGCCGGACTCGAGTACCTCGTGCTGGACGAAGCCGATCGGATGCTCGACATGGGCTTTCTGCCCGATATCAGACGGATCCTGCGGCATGTACCGAAGCCTGAGCAGACGCTCTTTTTCAGCGCTACGATGCCTCCCCCGATCGAGAAGCTGACGCGAGAGATCCTGAACCGGCCTGCCAAGGTCGCACTTCAGCGAAAGGCCGCTCCGGCAGCTGGCGTCAAGCAGCTTGCCTATCCTGTCGCCGCAAGCCTGAAGGGGGCGCTCCTGGTGGAGCTTCTGAACAGCGGCGGCATGGAGGAAGCCCTGGTGTTCACCCGCACGAAACATCGGGCCAACCGCCTGGCCAAGCTCCTCAATCGCAAAGGCATTACGGCCGAACGCATCCATGGCAATCGCTCGCAGACTCAGCGAACGAAGGCGCTTGCCGGGTTCAAGCGGGGTGACTTCCGTGTCCTCGTGGCGACCGACATCGCGGCGCGAGGAATCGACGTGGAGGCACTTGGTCACGTCGTCAATTTCGACGTTCCCAACGTCGCTGAGGACTATATCCACCGGGTAGGTCGGACGGCTCGTGCTCAGCTGACGGGTGAGGCGTTTACGCTCGTATCTCCTCAGGAGCAGGAGGACTTCACGAAGATCGAGCGCGCGGTAGGTTCGAAGATCGAGCGTGCAAAACTCGACGGATTTGCGTACGACGCGACTGCCGAGGCGCCTCTTGAGGTGCCTCGCGGCGAACGCATCCGGGCGATGCAGAAGAAACGTGCGCAGGACCGGGCTCGTGCTGCTGCGAAAAAGAAGAAGCCGGGTTCGTCATCGACGAAAAGCAGCGATGAGAACTCAGGTGAGTCGTCGCGTCCGCGTCGGAGACGGTACGGTAAGCGGCGTGGCTGAGTAGGCGTTCCGGGAAGCCGCCTCTATCGGTCCGGAGCGGCTCGCCGGATCTTCCCCTCATGAAATCGCTCGATTCTCTGCGTGGCCCGGTCTATCGGATCATTGACCCCACAGTGCGCTGGATGGTCGCGCGGGGGATCCACCCGAACCTTGTCACGACGTTCGGCTTCGTCTGCGTCGTTGGGGCGGGGTACCTGTACCATCTGGACCACGTCCGGTGGGCTGGTGTCCTGGTCCTGCTTGGTGGCATGTGGGACATCTTTGACGGTCAGGTTGCCCGAGTTAGCGGGATGGCCTCGAAGTTCGGGTCGTTCTACGACTCGACGCTCGATCGGATCAGCGAGATCGTCGTCTACATGGGTCTGTTGTCACTCTACAACAACTACGGCTCAGCACTCGCCGAGGTGTGGATGATCTACGTGATCTTCGCCGCAATGGGCGGGTCGATCCTGGTGAGCTATACGCGCGCTCGTGCCGAGGGCCTCGGCCTCGACTGCAAGGTAGGCCTCATGCAGCGGCCCGAACGGGTGGTGCTGATCGGGGCTGGTTCGTTGCTCTTTGGGCTCGACTTCAATGGAGTGGTCTTGAAGTCGGTCATCATCCTTGTTGCGGTTCTGACGAACCTCACAGCGATCCAGAGGATCGCCTGGGTGTGGAGAAACGCCGCTGGCGTGCCGATCGACGACCCCTCGCTTCGCGGCCAGTAGCCCCGCCGCCCAGATACTCAGCCTCCATCTCGACGGTTGGCGACGACCGCACGCCCCCGCGTAAGTTGCGATTCCTATTCTACCCTGGAGACGTCGCGTTCGATGAAGATCTACACTAGGTGTGCTGTCGTAGCATCCCTGACGCTCGGCAGCATAGCGTGCGGGCCTGACTACGACGTGGTGATCGAGGGCGGACGCGTCATGGACCCGGAGTCCGGCTTCGATGCGATTGCCAACATCGGGATTGTTGGTGGGGTGATCGACATTATTTCTGCAGAGCCGTTGTCGGGCGCACAGGTCATTCTAGCTGACGGGCTGGTCGTCGCTCCCGGCTTCGTGGATCTGCATCGCCATGGACACACCGAGGAGGGGTACCGGCTTCAGGTTCGCGACGGGGTGACGACGGGTCTCGAACTCGAGATCGGTACGCCGAATGTCATGGACTGGTATGCCGAGCGTGACGGTGGACAGCTGGTGAACTTCGGGGTGGCCGCCGGTCACATAGGAGCGCGTGGGCGAGCTCTGGGGGATTCCGAGCTTGGTACGGGCGGCACCACGGTTCGTCTTTCCACGAGTGAGAGTCAGCGAGTCGAGATCGCACGGCTTCTCGAGGAAGGGATCGAGGCTGGCGGTGTCGGAATCGGTTTCGGGAGCGCCTACACACCCGGCGCGACGATGCGCGAGATCGAGCAGATGTTCTGGGTAGCGGCCGAGACTGGCACGGCTGCCTTTATCCACCTGAGGGGTGGGTTGGCGGGCCTCGACTCTACGCTGACGGCGGCCCGGAATGCAGGGGCTTCGCTCCACGTAGTGCACGCGAACTCGAGCGGGGGGCGGGACATCATCGAGTTCCTCGACATGATCGCGGCAGCTGCACAGAGCGGTCAGGACGTGACCACCGAGGCCTACCCCTACGCGGCGTCGCAGACGAACATTGCCGCCGCGCTCTTCGACGACTGGGAGAGTTGGGACGATGAAGACTTCGAGCGCTATCAGTGGGTGAGGACAGGCGAGCGCCTGACCCGTGAGACCTTCGAGGGATACCGGGCGGAAGGCGGCTCAGTGATTATCCACAGTCGTACCGCGGAGATGACCCGGGCGGCAATGACTCATCCCGTGACGATGATCGCGAGTGATGGAGGCATCGGGCATCCGCGCGCGGCAGGGACCTTCAGTCGTATGCTCGGCCGCTACGTCCGCGAAGATGGCTCGATGGAGCTCATGGACGCACTCGCACGCATGACCATCCTGCCGGCCGCACGGCTGGAAGGCTGGGTGCCTGCGATGCGCAACAAGGGACGCATCCGCATCGGCGCCGATGCCGACATCACGATTTTCGACCCACTGACCGTGATCGATCAAGCTACGTATGTAGACGGATCGCTTCCACCGATCGGGATCGACTACGTGATCGTCAACGGCGTTCCAGTTGTCATGCACGGCGAGATCGCCGCCGGGGTGAAGCCCGGTCGGGCGATCAAGTCAGGAGCGTGGTGACCTCAGCGGCCCGAGTCGGCGCCGATCGCAGCGAGACCCGCACGAACCACCTGCGCGTCTTCAGAACCACGTGCTCCGCTGGCGGCCATGGCGCCCACGATCTCTCCGTTCATGAGGATCGGTAGTCCGCCCTCGTAATGGATGCCGCCCGGGATGCTGTCTGTCGTCCCCGCTGCAAGCGCCGCTCCGTACGCACCGGAGGTTCCACCTGTCGTGATGACGACGTGCACTTTCCGCATGACGATATCCGTCGTGCGGGGACTCGCGCCGTTCATGCGGCGGAGGTAGAGCGGGATGCCCTCGGCGTCTGCGACGTAGATCGTCAAGTTCCAGCCGTTCGTCTCGGCCTCGGCCTGAGCTGCATCCACCGCAGTCTGAGCCTGCTCCATTGTGAGCTGGGCTGCAATGCTCTGAGGACCGAACACGGTCAATCCAATAAGAGCGAACGCGAGGACTGTGCTGGTCACGGAGGGCTTCATGTCGAATCGCTTGAGAAGGTGGTGAACAGGAAGCCGTATGTATGCGGATTGCCGGGCCGAGTTCCGGCGAACGATGATCGTGTGACTTGTGCGCCCGGTGGTCCTGTGCACTTTCGGACCCGAGTTCGCCACCTAGGTTTGGATCCTCACCCATGTGGAGACCTCCATGATCCGCCTGAACAGCACGATGATCGCGTTCGCTCTCATCCTGACGGTGATCGGCCTCGAGCAACTGGCGGCTCAGGATACCGACCCATATGACATCGTCATCCGTGGCGGCCGGGTCGTTGATCCCGAATCCGGCTTTGATGGCATCGCCAACGTCGGGATCAGAGGCGACCGTATCGCGGCCGTGACCTCGGACGCCCTCGAGGGGTTTCGGGTGATCGATGCCACAGACCTCGTGGTCGCCCCCGGCTTCATCGATCCACTGACGCAGATGGGTTCGGCCCGGATGCCCGGTGCACTCTACAAGGTGACCGATGGTGTCACCACGGTGCTCGGACTCCACAATGGCCCGGTGGATGTCGGGGCCGCGTACGACGCGTTCGCCGCGGAGGGGGCGCTCCTGAACTACGGAACGAACGTAGGGCACGGATCGCTTCGAGTTGCCGTCGGTCTCTCTGGATCCGACGAAGAGGCGCGGGCCGTCTCCGCCACGTCGGAGCAGGTCGCGGAGATCGTCGAACTGGCACGCCGTGGGATCGCTGACGGCGCACTTGGCATCGGCTTCGGCCTCCAGTACGTGCCCAGTACGGGGGAAGATGAGGTCTTCCGGCTGTTCGAGGTGGCGACCCGTTACGGGGTGCCGGTTCATCTGCACATCCGATACCTCGGACCCCAGCGTCCTATGAATAGCGTAAAGGCGATTCATGAGGTGATCGCTACGGCTGCGGCAACGGGGGCATCGGCACATATCGCGCATGTGAACTCCACGTCACCAAGGGACATCGACCTGGTGCTGGACCTCATCGAAGGTGCAGCGGCCAACGGGGTCGACATCTCTGCCGATGCCTATCCATGGGAGGCAGGGTCCACCGGACTGGAGTCGTCGGTGTTTGACCCGGGATTCCGAGAGCGGATGTCGATCGACTATGGTGACATCGAACTGGTGAGCAACGGGGAGCGCCTGACCGAGGAGAGCTTCGATCACTACCGGAACGACGGACAGCGTGATGGTGTGATTGTGCACTTCATACCGACGGAGACACTTCGAAAAGCACTGAGCAGTCCGGTCGTAATGCTGGCAAGCGACGGTTCGATCAACGCCGAAGGGCGAGGGCACCCACGTGGGGCCGGGACCTACGCCCGTTTCCTCCGCCAGTTCGTGCGCGAATGGGGTGACCTGTCACTGGTCGAGGCGATGCGGAAGACAAGCTATCTCGCGGCCGTCCAGATGCAGCAAGCCTCACCTGCATTTCGGAGGAAGGGTCGCCTGAGCGTTGGCGCCGATGCGGATATTGTGGTCTTCGACCTGGAGACCATCACGGAACGGGCCACCTACCTGGAGCCGGCGCAGACATCCGTTGGGATCCGACACGTGCTGGTCAACGGCGTGGCCGTCCTCACCGACGGGCAGGTCGACCAATCCGCGACCCCGGGTCGTGGACTGAGAGGTGCGCCGGGCGGGGGGCGCTAGCCCCGTCTGTCACCGCTCCGGCAACTCCATTGCTTCCGTCGCGGGTTCGCCGAGAGCAGTCACGTTCCGAAGCGCGCCTGCGTCGTGCTCAGCCGCCCGAGGTGGTGACGATCGGGGTGCTGAGTCCGCCGATCCCCCAGCCCAGGCAGACGGCGAGCGAGGCGACGGCAAGGAAGCCGTGGAAACGGCGGTCCGGCGTGCGCATAGCGACCAGGAACGCACCGCTGAAGCCAGCCAGGGACAACATGTGCAGCGTATTCCAATCTGTACCGAGCGCCTGACGCTCGAGGATCTCATCGGCGAGATCGACGAGCGTGAGGAAGTGGAGCAGGCTCCAAACCTGGCCCAAGCCAACCGAGAGGCCCATGGGCTCCCAGGCGTGTAACCTCTCATCGTGTCCTCCATCCTGTGCGCAGCTCTTTTGTCCCGCGTGGGTGGTCGGATTCGTGACGTGAGGCATCCCTGAACAGGTTCTGACCAGTGGTGACAACGCTGACCGTGATCAGTGACCCAACCTAAGCATGATTGATCAGTGGGAATTTGAGGGTGACACGGGTTCCCTGCCCTTCATCGCTCTCCAAGCGGATCGTCCTGTCGTGAAGTTCAACCAGACGCTTCGTGATCACGAGCCCCAAGCCCGTGCCCTCGTGCGCGCGCGAGAGTCCGGAATCGATTTGCTGGAAGGGCACGAACAAGTTCTTGATCTCGGTCTTTGGGATGCCGATGCCTGAGTCCCAAACCTCGAAGTTGATCAATTCATTGTTGTTCTCTCGCGTCAGGGAAATACACAGCCCGATTGAGCCCCCTTCCGGAGTGAACTTGACCGCATTGTTGAGGAGATTGATAAGAGCCTGCTTCACGCGCCGACTGTCCAATACTGCGATTGCGGCAGCAGAATCGTCCCGAAAATCAAATTTGAGACCTTTGTCCTCAGCTTTTTTCCGGATCATCCTGACCGCTGATGCACAGGTCTCATGAATTGAGCAGAGGTGCAGATCCAACTTCACCCTACCTCTCTCGATTTTGTGCAGATCCAGGATGTCGTTGATGAGGCTCAACAAATGTGTTCCGCTCTCGTGTATGAGACCCACACTCTCGGCCTGTTCGGGGGTGAGCAGACCAAACACACCTTCTGTCAATGCCTCGGACATTCCCAGGACCGTGTTCAGGGGAGTGCGCAGTTCGTGGCTCATCGACGCGAGAAACTCGTCTTTCAACTTATTCGCCTGAGCCAGCTGACGGTTTGCAGCGACGAGATCAGCCGTGCGCTCCTCGATCCCATCGGAAAGTTGCGAGCGCTCGACTCGGAGGGCTTCGACGGCCAACGTCTGGGAAATCTTGGTGGCACCGATAGAGGCAATGGCGCTCAAGATCTGTTGGTCCTGCTCTGTGTAGAAGCCTCGATCAGGGTGCTCTGAGTCGATCACGCCGATGACCTCACCGCCGACTGACATGGGTACCGCCAGTTCCGAAAGGCGGACTTCGTCATCAACGATGTATTCGGGGTGTGTCGAGGTGTCGGTGATGAGCTCGGACTCACCCGTCAGGGCTACACGACCGACGATTCCCTGGCCCAGGGGGATGACGATGGGGTCGAGGATCTCGTATTCGGAAGGGTTCTTGTTTCCGAACGCCGCTCTTTGAGTCAGGCTTTGACGCTCTGTGTCCAGCATATATATGACCACGTCATCGAAACCCATCTTGGCGACCACGTTCCTCGCCAGATGCCACAGAACCTCGTCCGTCGATGCGCAGGCCAGCATGGTGATCGCTACATCCTCGCTGAGAATCCTCAAGCGATCGTGTCTGTCCGGCTTGGACTGGTGAGCCGAAGTCATGCGTGCCTTGCTCCCGCCTCAGTGGATCATTGGGTGGGCTGCGTGAGAGCCTGATCCTCGAGCACCCAGGAGTAAGCTAAGACAAGGGTCAGGCTGAACACGAGAGTCCTAATCGCCAGGCGTTGTATGCGTTCGGATCAGACGGGAACGTGCGCTCAGTCTTCGAAGGCCTGATACTCAGGCATCACGTACCTATTGTCAGTCCAGAATATCTGACGAACCACCTGACGGAGTTCACATGACGCTCATGCACGCCTATCGAGGTCGAATCCGGTCTCGCACTGCTCGCGTATTTGAAATCATGTTGTTCGCTGCGCTGACCATGCTCACCGGGTGTGCAGTCGAGACCCCTGACCCTGGTCCGTTCGACGTGCTCATCATCAACGCCCGGGTGATCGACGGAGCGGGAAATCCGTGGTTCCGAGCTGACGTGGGGATCCGCGGGGACCGGATCGCCGCGGTCGGTGCTCTTGCCGGCCAGCCTGCGGTGCGCACGATCGACGCATCGGATCGGGTGGTCAGCCCCGGCTTCGTCGACATGATGGGGCAGTCGACGACGGTACTCATGACCGATCCGTCGAGTGCCGAGTCAAAGCTTCGGCAGGGAATCACGACCTACCTGTCTGGCGAGGGCGGTTCACCTGCGCCCCGTTCAGCCGATGCACCGCCTGTGGATGTGCAGGGTGACGCCCATCAGTGGCAGACGTACCGGGAGTACTTCGGGCTTCTGGAGCAGTATGGAATCCCGATCAACGTCGTGCATGACGTCGGGCTGACGCAGGTTCGGCGTGTCGTACTCGGTGACGAAGATGTGCAGCCCACCGTTGAGCAACTAGAGGAGATGAAAGCGCTGGTACGGCAGGCGATGGAAGACGGCGCGGTGGGTACGTCGACGTCACTCATCTATCCGCCTGCTATCTATGCGAGCACCGAAGAGCTGATCGAGCTGACCCGGGTGGCCGGGGAGTACGGTGGTGTCTACTTCACGCACATGCGCAACGAGAGCAACGCTGTGCTGGATGCGATCCGCGAGGCGATCGAAGTCGGAGCGGGCGCGGGTGTGCCGGTGCACATCTATCACCTCAAGGCAGCGGGCCAGGAGAACTGGCCACTCATGAAGGATGCACTCGCTCTGATCGACTCGGCGCGTTCCGAAGGGATGGACGTGACCGCGGACATTTATCCCTATACCCGCAATGGGATCGGCCTCGGCTCCTTCCTGCACCCGCGTCACTACGCGGCGGGTACCGGTTCATTCCTGGCGACTCTGGGGGATCCGGCGCTGAGGGCCGACCTCCAACGCGAGGTCGAATCGACCTCCGACTGGGAGAACTGGTACCGGCATGTGGGGATGAACTGGGACAACGTTCTCATCGTCTCTGCATCGGACGCTGTCGATCCTGCCGTCATCAATCGCTCGATCACAGAAGCTGCCGAGGTGCTGGGGACCGATCCGTGGACTGCCTTCTTCGACCTTGTTCAGGCCGGGGGCGTGAGTGTGAATCCGCAAAGCATGAACGAGGAGCAGAAGTGGTTGGCGCTCGGGGCTGAGTACGTCATGATCGATACCGACGCATCTCCGGTGAATCCGGAGACTGCGGACAGCTCGCACCCGCGCGCGTTCGGGGCGTTCCCCCGCGTCATCGCGAAGTACGTGCGAGAGGACAGCGTACTGAGTCTCGAGGATGCGGTGCGTCGTATGTCGTCGATGGCTGCTCAGCGTCTGGGGCTTCACGATCGTGGCTTCGTCGCTCCCGGGATGGCTGCAGACCTTGTCGTTTTCGACCCCCAGCAGATCCGGGATATGGCAGAGTTTGGGGACGGAGCGATGCGATACGCGGAAGGGGTCGACTTTCTGTTTGTGAATGGAGGACTCGTCATCGATAGGGGTGAGCTGACGGACCATGCACCTGGCCGGGTGCTCAGGAGAGGAGGAGGATCATGAGGGGCTTCAACGCCATGCTTGGTACGTGCGCGATGTCTCGCATGGGTCTCGCGCTCGCCTTGATTTCGCTTGTGGGGTGTGGGGTGGAGCCGGTGTCCGTAGGTGACGCCGGTCCGATCCACCCCGGCGTCGAGGCCGTCTTCGCAGACCTCGACCGCGACGACGCGCCTGGCGCTGCGGTCGGGGTTCTGCTCGACGGCGAGGTCGTGCACCGGGCGGGGTATGGCATCGCCAACATGGATCACGGAATTCCGATCACCCCGCAGACCGTCTTCGATATCGCGTCGATCTCGAAGCAGTTCGGTGCCATGTCCGCACTTCTTCTCCAGGAGGAAGGGCGACTCGACTTCGAGATAGATGCGCGCGAGTACGTTCCTGAACTCCCCGATTTCGGCCCGACGATCACCCCGCGGCATCTCGTGCACCACACGAGCGGGATCCGCGACTGGCCTCATGCGATGATGCTCGGCGGCGTCACCTATACCGACGTGATCTCGTTCGAACAGATCCTCCGAATGCTGTATCAACAGGAGGACCTCGATTTCGCGCCCGGAGCCGAGTACTCCTACTCGAATACCGGCTACAACCTGCTCGCACGCGTCATCGAGGTGCAGTCGGGGGAGTCGTTCCGCGAATACACTCAGGCGCGGATCTTCGGCCCACTGGGCATGACGAACACGCACTTTTCGGACGACTATCTTGAGATCGTTCCCGGACGTGCGGAGTCGTATGCGCCAACCGAAGATGACGGATATCGCAGGGTCGTGAATCAGCTCACCGCTCTGGCATCGAGTTCGCTGAACACGTCGATGGACGACTTCATTCTCTGGATGAAGAACTACGAGACGGCTGAGGTTGGAGGGGACCAGGTACTCAACCGAATGCTCGACCAGGGCGTACTGAACGACGGCGAGGTCCTGAACTATGCTCATGGCCTGAGCCTCGGCGACTATCGCGGACTTCCTACCGTCGGTCATGGTGGGAGCTGGGCCGGGTATCGCACGAACTTCGTTCGCTTCCCGGAGCAGAACCTCTCCGTGGCGGTCTTCTGCAACGTCTCGAACTGCGATCCGGCCGGGCGTGCTCAGCGCGTGGCCGAGGTCTTCCTCGCAGACGAAATGGGGCCGGCGCCGTCCCAGGGGTCGGATCCGGACGCACCCGAGTCGGTCGCCCTGACTGCGTCGCAACTCCGCGGCTATGAGGGTTGGTACCGGAGCACCGAGCTGGACTCGAGTTATGAGCTCGTGGCGGGTGATGGGGTGTTGATCGCGCATCACTGGCGGAATGCCCCCGCCACGCTGACACCATCGGGCGACGACCAGTTCAGGGGGGACACGGGCTGGCTTCCCCGAGTGAGGTTCACTCGAGATGCGGCGGGCAAACTGAGTGGGTTCACGGCGACCGGTAGCAGAGTCCGGAATATGGTATTCGAACGACAGCGCCCGGATTGAGGAGCTGCAAGATGAGCGTGCTCGGTGATCGTCGCTCGATCCGGCGTCCGCGGTCGTCGCTGCTTGTGACCGTGTGCGCACTGCTGGCCTCAGGGTGCTCCGAAGTTGCCGATGAGGCTGCACCGCCGATCGATCCGGATGCGATTCGCCCGTTCGTCGTCGACGTCCCTGACGCGGTTTTAGGCGACCTGAATGACCGACTGTCTCGCACGCGTCTTCCGGATCAGATCCCTGGGACCGGATGGTCGTACGGTACAGATGGAGTCTACCTGGCTGAACTGCTCGACTACTGGCGTGACGACTTCGACTGGCGCGCACAGGAGCGTGCACTGAACGAGCTTGATCACTTCAAGACCGTGATCGATGATGTGGATCTTCACTTTGTCCACCAGCGGTCTCCAAACCCGGATGCGACTCCGCTACTGCTCGTACATGGCTGGCCGGGCTCGATCCTGGAATTCATGGATGTCGTCGGACCGCTCACCGATCCAGCGGCAGACGGAGGTGATGCGGGTGATGCCTTCCATCTGGTGATTCCGTCGTTGCCGGGCTTCGGCTTCTCGGCCAGGACAACGGAAACGGGGTGGAGCCCTGAGCGGATGGCCGATGCCTTCGCGACGCTCATGGAGCGCCTCGGTTACGATGAATACGGCGTGCAGGGTGGAGACTGGGGCGGCATCATCGGACGGTTCGTGGCGGGTAACTACCCGGACAACGTGATCGGCTTTCACACCAACTTCATACTGGGTGGCCCTGCACCGGGCACGGACCCGAACGCAGGCGTCACCCCTGCGGAGCGCCGGCTCCGTGCCGAGCGAGCCGAAGCCTTTTCCGAGGGCGGTGCCTACCAGGAGATCCAGGGGACGAAGCCGCAGTCTCTCGGCGTCGGACTCAATGACTCACCTGCTGGCCTGGCGGCCTGGATCGTGGAAAAGTTCCACGGCTGGAGCGACAACACCGGACATGTGGAAGATGCGTTCACAAAGGATCAGGTCCTTGCGAACATCACGCTGTACTGGGTCACCGGGACCATCGCCTCGTCCACGCGCATCTACTACGAGTTCGGCCACGCACCGACTGAGCGCCCGGTGTCGTACGTCTCGGTCCCTACGGCCGGTGCGATTTTCCCCAGGGAGATCTACTTCACCCCGCGCGCATGGGCGGAGTCCCGCTACAACATCGTCCGCTGGACGGTGATGCCTAGGGGAGGGCACTTCGCCGCCCTGGAGGAGCCGGAGCTGCTGGTAGATGATGTGCGCGCGTTCTTCCGTGAGTTGCCCAAGGAGCCGTAGCCCCGCCCCCTGGGACAGCAGGTGCTACCGGAAGAACCGATTCCTCTGGAACTGGTTGAACGGCTGAAGCCGCAGCACCGACATGTTCTGATGGGACAACACGCGCATCATCGGCACGCGTTGCCGCTCCGACATGATCTGGGCGGCCCGCTCCCGCATCCGCTCCTGCTGCTCGTCGTCTACCTCCGCGATGGACCTGCCTCCGAGCATCGACTGCAGGACGGCGGCCTCGGACTCCGGCGTCTCTTCCAGGATGTGGTCGGTCCAACCCCACGTAATGAGGTTGTCGTCCGTCTCCGGCTCCATGAGATAGGTAATCAGATTTCCCATCGACTGTGCCGTCGGAATCCAGAACCAGCCCGCCTGCACGTCGATCGTATCCGGCTCCTTCTCGACCTCGGCCGCCTTCAGATAGTGACCCTGGAAGTACGACTCGGTCCGGACTTCGGTCGCGTAGTAGACCTCTGCGTCGACCGAGGTGGACTCCGTGAAGCGGTATACAGCAATATCGTGATCCATCAGGAGCGGTACGACGCCCGCCATGGCCGGGGGCATGAGGTAGCCGACGGGGCGGCTGGTCGTGCGTGTCGGCGTCCACCTCAGCCAGACCGGCACATCCTGGAGCGAATAGCCCAGCTCGGCATCCTCGTCTGGCATCCAGACGGGCTCGTTGCCGCGGTTACCGAGCTCGTAGTCCAGGATGACGCTACCGGTGCCTGCATGCCCCTCACGGATGGCCGTCATTCGCGAGGCCGTGGTGAGCGTACGGATTTCCTCACGGCGCTCGGCCGCCACTTCCAGGATCGTGCTTAGCGCGAGCACGCCCCCACGGATCTGGTGGTAGTAGCGCTCGTCTTCGGGGATCTCGACGACCGTTCCGTCTCCCATGACGCGCCTCGAGTTTCGCGGGGTCTCGAGGAGAATGCCGATGGTGTTGGTGAGGCCCGTATACACATGGTGTTTCCGTGGCTCCACGGAGGTCGATCCCCAGCCACGCTGGCCGTTCTCGGTACGGACACCCGAGTAGTCGAAGGCACGGTAGTCCTCCGCTTCCACCGCCTCACGAAGGCGTGGGAAGATGTTGTCGTATGGCCACGCTCGCAGTGCATTGTCTGCCGCTGGGTTCAGCGTGCCCTGGTAGGTGATGACGTACGGGTCCGATCCTCCGTGGTGGCCATCGACGTGGATATCGGGTGTCCATTCCGTCATGACCTGCGTGACGTACGCGTGGATCTCCTGCGACTCGAGCTTCACGTAGTCCCGGTTCATGTCGTACCCGGCCTCGTTCGTACGTCGGCGAACCTCACCACCGTCCGGGTTCGTGAGCGGCGTACCGATGACGATGACATCATCGAGTACGTGCTGGAGGTCACCCGCAAGCAGCTCCTTCGCTACCAGCTGAAACGCCTCCTTCGGCGAGACCTCACCGCCATGCACGGACGGTGCGACGAAGACGATCGTCTTGCCGGAGCGGATCGCGTCCTGCGCATTCACGATCGGGTCGCGCGCGATCACGATGAGGTTCATCTCACGGCCCATGAGGGTCTGGGTCAGCGGCTGCATGCTGACGAGCTCACTCATTGCGTCGAGTTCATACCAGAAGTCCATGAGTGGCTCGAATGGCGTCGGGCCAGATCGGAAATTCTGCTGCTCCTGCCAGGTATCCGGCAGCTCCTGGCTCTCGGCTGAAGAGGGCGACCCCAGGGAAACGAGAAGGGCGAGAATCCCGAAGTTGAGGAGGGCACGATCGCGAGTTGGCATGATGATGCTCATGGACAGGGGCTGAGGGTATGGGGCACGGGTCACAATCTGAGGGCGGGCACCGGACCAGGCCACCGGGTACACGGCCGTCCGAGGCGTGAGGCTAAGATCTGGGCCTGATCGCTCTGCTCAGCCCTCCCGCGAGGGCTGTTGTGCGCCTGGTCAGGATGCGCCTCGGGCTGATGCCTCCCACTTTGACGCCTTGCCTCGGGCCGCTTGCTGATGGGCCCGACCGTTACACACGACGGAGACCCTCATGCGCCGTACCCGTACC
>DGOW01000100.1 GCA_002390225.1 Gemmatimonadales bacterium UBA4456
GCCAGTGCCTTGGTGATGCAAGGAGCCGCTCGAAAGTCGAGGTCTGCCACGCCCATACCCACTTCGATCGGCACGCCCATGTCCTGCACGGCACCATCCCACTTGAGGCACATCGTGCCGAACCGATCGTAGATCTCGTCGAAGTCGAAGACCTGTTCCTGCCCGCCGAGGACCGCATTGGCGAGTGACGCACCACGCGCGGGCTTGACCCCCGCCGCACTCAGGAGGGCGCTCGCGCCGGCTCCTCTCAGAAAAGTTCGACGATCGAGTCCGGGACGCCGTGCCATCGCAGCTCTCCTTGGGCAAGGATTTTCTACCGCTGGACAACCTCCGCAACAGTGTTACGAATCGCAAGTTCACTTCGATTAGACGGTGAGATGGGCGAATGTGTCGATCTGCCCACTGGAAGGTGTCCCGGCCTCCGCTGCGAGACTTGGACAGCTATAGCCCTCGTAGGTACTCCGGTTTCAACGGGATTTCCCCGTCGAGTGCCAGGTCGATGGCGTGGAGGATCTGCTCGCGGTCTCGAGGCAGCTCTCCTGCGATCGGCAGATAGCTCGACGCATGGTTCGTGCGGAAGACCGTATGGGTGGGCTCCGCCTTCTCTACGATGGTGCGCATCTCCTGTAGAAGCTGTGGTACCGCAGGCAGCTCGAACTTCCCCTTCTCGACCATGCGTGCCTGCGGAGTTCCCGGGATCACCGTGAGTGTCAGGGCCCCGACGTACTGCGGCTCCATCTTCGAGATCAGTCGAGCGGTTTCTCGCGCGTGCTCGACGCTTCGGTCCACGCCTCCGGCCCCAAGAAGGACGATCACGCTGAGGCGCATGCCCGCCTCGTGAGCTCTCCGTGCCGCCTCGACATGCTCCGCGAACGTCCCACCCTTCACAATCCTCTTCAGGGTGACGTCGTCACCGGACTCCGGCCCGATGTAGAGCATCTCTAGCCCGGCGTCTCGAAGAGTCCTCAGCTCGTCAGCTGACTTGTCTAGGACGTTCTCCGCGGTGGCGTAACAGGATGCTCGCCTGAATCGTGGGAACGCGTCCTGACACGCGGCCAGGATCGTGAGCCAGCGGTCGACGTCCATGACGAGCGCGTCTCCGTCGGCTACGAACACCTTGTCGGTTCCCGCATACGCGCGTCCCGCCGCGTCGATGTCCTCCAGCACCTCACCCAGGTCACGCACGCGGAACTGCTTGTCCCGGTACATGTCGCAGTAGGTGCAGAGATTGTGCGAGCAGCCGATCGTGGCCTGCACGATGTACGACTGAGCCTCGGACGGGGGCCGGTAGAGCTTGCCTTCGTAACGCATACCGAAAGATAGCGCGGCCCCGGGCGAGCGACATGAAGGACCGACGACCGACTCGCGGTCACGCTCCGCTCCAAGATATCATCTCGCGATCCACAGGCTCACCTGTCGAATAAGGGACGCTCACGTGCAGAGATCCGTCACTTATCTCGGTACGCTCGCGCTGGTTCTGGGGAGTGCGGCACCCCTGCGGGCCCAGACCGCGGAAGACTGTGATTCCGACCGGGCGATGCTCAGCGACGCGCAGATGTTCGATGCGTTCTATCCGGCCGAATACGAGTCGCTGGCTGATCATCTCGACGACTGGCGGGTCGACGATGACTCTGCGCTGCTCGTGCTCGAGCAGGCGAAGTACTACCCGCTGTCCGCGGTGCAGAGCCAGGACGATGCGCTTCTGGACGGCTTCGCCGGAGATCAGGTGCTCATCGATTACCACCTCACGGCCCGCGCGCTCGTCGCTAAGGTCACGGAGGCCTACAGCTACGAATGGAACGACCGTATTCTGCGTCTCGCCAACGGTGACCGGATCGAGGATGGTGTGCTGTACGACGGAGCCGGTGACCGGAAAGCGCGACATCGTCAGCTCCACGTGTTCACGAGTTGGTGCGGCTTCTCCTTCACCTTTCCGGAGAGCTTGGTCTACGAGCGACCTGTCTCCTGACCTGAGCCACCATCTTCGCGATCTGGATGTCCTGAACCGCTACGCCCGTCAGGTCCGCGACCGTGATCTGATCGTTTGACGTCCGTCCGAGTGAAGGGTTCGCCACGACGGCGCCCAGCTCGACGATATCGGCCTCGGTGATGTCACCCGATGCGATGGCGTGCAGGCATTCGCCATACGCACTGCACTGGACAACGCTATCGGCGACGACTCGGTCAGCTCTCCCCAGCAGGGCGGCCTCGAGCTCCTGCTTGCCGTCGTCGTCGGATCCCATAGCCGTGATGTGCGTGCCGGGTCTGACCTGGTCGGCGAGGAGGACGGGCGCCCGGGCTGACGTCGCCGTGACGATGAGCCGACTCTTGTCGGCCAATTCGTCGACGGTCTCAGCAGCATGCACCGTAAGACTCGCCGCCTGAATCGCGGGGCTCTCCGTCAGGTCCTCGATCATGGCGCGGACCCTGGCTGGGTCACGTCCCCAGACCATGGCTGAATCCGTCTCTACGACGGAGCACAGCATTTCGAGCTGCATGCGTGCCTGAACACCGGTGCCGATGACGCCGACGTGTTCGACCCTGGATGGAGCGAGGTGCCGAGCGGCCACCGCGCCAGCGGCCGCCGTGCGCATGTCGGTGAGCCAGCACCGATCGTGAAGGACGAGTTCCAGAGCACCCGTGCGTTGGCTGAAGACGAGGATCACACCGTCCGACGGTGAGATGCCGAGCGACGGATTGTCATAAAAACCGGATGCGATCTTCATGACCCAGTGTTCGTCGTCCGTGATTGAACCGTACTTGATGTGAACGTCCCCGGGCGGGTCATCGAAGTGCAGGAAGCCGACCGGCGGGACGGTGACCTTGCCCTGGGAGTACAGAACGAAGCCGGTCTCGATCTCATTGATCAGCCGGTCAGTATCGAGAAGGGATTGGATCTCGTCGAGCGCGAGCACGTCAGGCACGGTTTGACGGGGGCGGGAGGGATCGGTCGCAGCGCACGATACAGGGTCGTCCAGGTGCCCCGCCATACGACCCGGACGTGTTGTCCGGTCCGTGAGTCTGCCCAGGATCCATGGCGGCGGCCTCCGCCTCTGCTCTACCTTCGCAGGCACTCGGCCGTCCGGGAGCCGAGCTGTTCGAGGGAGCGATGTGTCATGCGGACGACAGGACTGACGACCACCCGAGCGCTGCTGCTCGCTGCCGTGGCGCTGTCCGCGGCTGCGTGCACGAGCGGAGAAGCATATCCGCGCGAGCTCGAGATGACGACCTGGTCTGTGGTTGGGATCGATCCCGAGACCGGCGACGTAGGGGTGGCCGTGGCCTCGTGCGTTCCAACGAACGGCGATGCCGTTGCGGCGCTGGTTCCGGGCATGGGTGCTGCCGCCACTCAGGCCGGCTTCGATGTCGACAATCGAAATCGTGTCTTCGAGGCGATCAAGGATGGTCTTACTGCGGAGGAGGTGATCCTTCACGTGACCGATCCGGGCTGGGACGACCAGCTGGAACGCCGGCAGTACGGGGTGGTCACCATGCACGACGGCCTGGTCCATGTGGGCGGCTTTACGACGCCACTCCGTCAGGGCATCAGCACAGGAGAGGACGGGTCGCCCCGATATGCGGGCGTCATGGCCGATGCCAGCCACGGCGTGAGCTCGCAGGGTAACACACTTGAAAGTGCCGAGGTTGTAGGTGCCCCTCTCGACGCGTTTCGATGGGATGACCCGGCGGGGTTCAACTGGCTCTCGGATCGATTGATGCGTGCGCTCGAAGCTGGTGCGGTTGCAGGGGGCGATGTGCGGTGCAACAACGAACGCGTGCGGCAAACGGCGGCGATGGCCGTCATCCTGGTCGCGCGCGGGGGTGACCTGCCGTACGCGACCGAGAGCATTGGGATGACGGACGCGGGCACGGCCAACGCACCGTGGCTCGCCTTGTCCGTGGCCACCGAACGCTTTGCGGAGAACCCGTTGATCGAACTTCGGCGCCAGTACGATCAATGGCGACGAAGCGCGACCGACGAGCGCTGACAGTGGGGTGACGAACGACCCGGCCAGCCACTTCGAACTCCTTGGTGGGGAGCTCGGAGTCCGCCGCCTCGTCGATCGCTTCTACGACCGGATGGACACTGTAGTGGAAGCGTCATCGATACGGGCCATGCACCCCCGCGACCTCGCCGGCTCCCGCGAGAAACTCTTCCTGTTTCTCGTGGGGTGGACGGGTGGTCCCCCGCTGTACGCCCAGCAGCATGGCCACCCGATGCTGAGGGCTCGACACTTGCCCTTTGCCATCGGCGTGCCCGAGCGTGACGCATGGATCGCGTGCATGGACTTCGCCCTCGACGAACACGAGATGCCGGACGAACTGCGCGGGTATCTTCGGCTCAGATTTCGATCCGTGGCCGACCATATGCGCAATCGGTCGGAAGTCGGGGAGTAGCGTTCCGGGGAGTTGCTAGGTCGGGTTGTTCGACTCTCCGCCCCCATTCGGCGGCTACAAGGACCGCAGCCCCCCGGGAGCTCGAGCAGATCCTTGCAGGAATCCCGCTCGTCTTCGAGCCGGTGCAAGCGGGCACCGAGGTCTCCGACTTCGTCACAAAGGGCGTCGATCTGACCCGGTGAGGCGGAGTTACCGATGGAGGGCAGGGCGCGCCGGTCGTTGCAATGGATTACGACCTTTCCGATCGTCGACACGACCACGAAGTCGAAGTCGAAGACGCCCAGGGGAAACTTCAGCGGATTGCCGTTGGCTGCGAATGTCGATCTCAGGATACCGTGGTGGTGCTCGGGTCGCACAAAGGATCACTGCGGTAGAATGCCGCCGGCGGTTCGTGTGTCGTGACTTGTCCCTACTCCAAAATCGAGGTGAGTGTCTCGCAGCGTTGGGTCTGGTCACCGCTGCCACATACACGACCAATCCTTCGGCACGATCGTCCTAGTGCGCCCGAACGCGTTCATCGTCCGTGTACATGTCAGCCGGCGCCTCGTACATGACGGGGCCGCACGAGTGGTAGCGCTGATCGATGTGAAGCTGGGCTCGTTCAGCCAACGTGAGCGCGGGCTCTTCGTGAAGGGTGACGCCTTGTCTGATTGCCTGCGTCAGGCATCCGAGGACGTTGACCCCATGGGGCCTTCACGCGAAGCGTATGATTCCACGGCTCGTGACGTTCGAGCGGCGTGGACGGACGCGGATGTAGTCTCTTAGGATCCGTGCGGTACGATGTCGCCTGAGTTCCAGACTACCCAGTTACATATATGACTCAAGTACCTGCCTACGAGCGAAATCCCCGGCTGACCTGCCTGCACACGTCGGTGGTCGACGCGGGAAGTCGTGACGGTCGAGCCTTCGCCGTACTCGCTGACACGGTGCTGTATCCGGAGGGCGGGGGACAGCCGGCCGATTGTGGTACCCTCGAGGGGGTGGACGTGGTCGACGTTCAGAAGGTCAACGGGCAGATCATTCACATTCTGACCGATCCCGTGGATACGGGACCGGTGACGGTTGAGCTCGACTGGCAACTGAGATTCGATCACATGCAGCAACACACGGCCCAGCATCTTCTGACCGCGATCGCCGCGGACCACTTCGGCTGGCAGACGACTGCGTTTCACCTGGGTGCGACCGTGTCGGATATCGAGCTGGATGCGGCCACGATCGATCCCGCGCAGCTGCAGATGCTCGAAGACGTCGTAGCAGCTGAAATCCGCGCCGCGCGGCCGGTTACGGCGCGCCGCGTCAGTCGTGTAGCATACGAGAAGCTCGAGGTTCGGTCGCGAGGTCTGCCGGCGGGACATACGGGTGACGTCCGGCTGGTGGAGATTGATGGGATCGATCTCAATACGTGTGGAGGCACGCACTGCGCGAACACCGCAGAGCTCGAGGCGATCAAGTTGCTCGGTACCGAGTCGCTACGAGGAGGAACCCGTGTCTTCTATCTGTCGGGTGAGCGGCTGCGGCGTCGCCTCGGTGCGGAAGTCGCACGCACGGCGGCGCTTCGAGGAGTTCTCGGCGTATCGGATGATGAGCTGATCGGGGGCGTCGAGTCGAGACTCGAGCAGGTAAAAGAAGCCAGCAGGACGATCCGCCGCCTCGAGGATACGCTGGCCAGCCTACTGGCTGAGCGGTTCGCGGCGCGGGGGGAGGCCCTTTTAGTGGAACACCTCCCGGGTCGTGGGCTCCCATTCCTCCAGCGGCTCGCGCGTGAACTGGAGGCCCTCGATCCCACACGGGCGGTCTTTCTCACGGCAGGTGAAGGCGACGAGGGATTCTTCCTTCTCTCGGCCGGTGAGGGATCTGCGGTCGACGTGCCCGAGCTGGGGCCGCGTATCGCTGAGGTCCTCGAAGGTAAGGGCGGTGGAAAAGGCCGCGTCTTCCAGGGCCGCGTGAGTCGGTTGTCGAAGCGTGATGAGGCGGCCGGGCTTCTCCGCTGATCGAACGGGTCGCAAAGCAGGGTCAGTCGACTCAAGTTGCGCCGCCGTCCCTGCCTTCACGCCGAGTGGATTCCATGCCGTATATCGACCCGCCAGCTCGAGCACGTCTCGGCGCTGGTGATGCCCCCACGAGTCCGGGAGAACTCAACTACGCGATCACGGTGCTCGTAGACGCCTACCTCCAGGGCGCCACGGAGACCGCGGGACGCTTGAGGTACGCTCATCTCAACGAAGCGGTCGGTGTCCTCGAGTGCGCGAAGCTCGAGCTCTATCGGCGGGTGGCCGTGCCGTACGAAGAGGAAAAGATGGCAGAGAGCGGGGATGTCTACTCGGCCGGTTGACCACAGTCGAGGTCAGCGGCTCGAAGTCCGGATTCGGCTACGATCGCGGTAGCACTCGACATCGGCGCCGAATTCAGCCCTCTGCCGTAGCTTCTCGAACCTGCCGTTGCAGCCGCCCGAGGATCGCGCTCATGCCTCTGAGTCGCAGAGGTGACACGACCTCGCCGAGACCCATGGTACTGTAGAAATCGGGGGGCACGGCAAGCACGTCTTCGACCGGATGTCCATTCAACCCCTCGAAGAGGATGCCGGCGAACCCGCGAACTGTCGGACTCTCGAGAGGCGCATCGAAGAAGAGATGGACCGACCCGTCCGGGTCGACGCGTGTCGCCAGGAAGAAGGGTGTCTGGCACTCGTGCACCTGCTCGAGTTCCGAGCGATCCGCGAGTAGATCCTCGGGAAGAGGAGGGACCTTCTTAGCGTATTGGAGGAGCGCCTGAACTCTCAGGTTCTTCGGCGCGCGCTCGAACCGGGTGACAACGTGTTGTAGCGATTGGGGAATGCTCATACGCTCGACTACCGCGAGAAGCCGGGACGGTTCCGGCCAGATGCTAGTGACATGAGAACCGATGCTGTGCCGGTGGGTATCTGTTCACTCCATCATGAGTGAAACCGCTGTCTACGGAGACCAGTATGTCCGTCGCCCACGATTCTGATCCGCGATTCGAACAGTACGCGCACCCGGAGCGGCTCGTGTCCGCGAGTTGGCTCGCCGACCACCTCGACGATCCGAACGTTGTGGTCGTCGAGTCCGATGAAGACGTACTGCTCTACGATACCGGTCACATTCCGGGCGCGATGAAGATCGACTGGCACATGGACCTCAATGATGCGCTGACCCGGGACTATCTCGACGGGGCAGGATTTGCGGAGTTGCTCGCCTCGAAAGGCATCTCGCGCGATACGACCGTGGTCTTCTACGGTGATAATTTCAACTGGTGGGCTGCCTACGCGCTCTGGGTTTTCACGCTTTTTGGACATCCGGACGTCCGCTTGCTCGATGGTGGTCGTTCCAAGTGGATGGCGGAGGGTCGTGATATGACGACCGACGTGCCGGAGCGCCCCCGTGCTGAATATCCCGCGGTAGCGCGTGATGACACCACTGTGCGAGCATTCCGTGAGGACGTGATGGACCACCTGAAATCAGAGGGTCGCATGGTCGATGTGCGCTCACCCGGCGAGTTCAAGGGTGAGCTTTTGCACATGCCCGACTACCCCCAGGAGGGTGCGATGCGCGGGGGGCATATCCCCGGTGCGTCCAACGTGCCGTGGAAGCGGGCGGCCAACGACGACGGGACGTTTCGCTCCGCCGCTGAACTGCGCGCGATCTACCTGGAAGAGCAGGGTTTGTCCGCGGACGACGATGTTGTCGCGTATTGCCGGATTGGTGAGCGGTCGAGCCACACCTGGTTCGTACTCACGCACCTTCTGGGTTTGGAAAAGGTCCGCAACTACGACGGTTCATGGACCGAGTGGGGTAATCTGGTGAGGGCGCCCGTCGAGCGTTGATCGTGGTTCACCCCTGAGGCAGGGCACGGCAGCGGCAGTCTTTGGTGCCTGGTTGCTGGACGGGACATTGCCGGCCGGTCCGTGAGCGCCTCCTATAGGGAACGTCGTCAGTGCGGCGATACGTCCCCGTCAGGAGCCACCCGATGTCTGTCCGTATGCTCAAGCTCACGTTGGCTGCCTCGGCTGCGTCCGTCTGCCTGCTGGGGCTGACGCTCCCTCCCGGAGGGCCTGGTGCAACGCCGATTGCGGCTGGGATCGAGGTCACGATCCACCAAGGCACAAACATGGCGGCGGCCGTATCCCCGGATGGCGGTACGATCGCGATCGATGCGCTCGGGCGGATCTGGACCTTGCCTTCGGATGGGGGTGAAGCCACGGCGCTCACCGACCCGTTCGGTGATGCGCGCCAGCCCGTCTGGTCACCGGACGGCCAGCACATCGCGTTCCAGGCGTATTGGGGGGGAGACTACGACATCTGGGTCATCGGTGCGGGTGGCGATGGCCTGACACGTCTCACGAACGGTCCCTTCGATGACCGGGAGCCGCACTGGTCACCCGATGGCTCCAGAGTGGTGTTCTCATCCGATCGGGCCGGCACGTACGACGTATGGGAAGTGACCGTTGACGATCTCCGTGTGCGCAGGCTCATCGATGGACCGGATAATGAGTACTCGCCGGCATTCGGGCCGGATGGTCGGATCGCGTACGTCACGGACGGGGATGACGCGGGCGTGTGGGTACAGTCAGGCGCAGGCGTTTCGACCCGTGTAGCAGACCTTGGTGGTTCGGATGGGTTCGCTCCGGCATGGAGCCCGGATGGGGCTTTGATCGCGTACAGCACGGGCACGTTTGGGTCGAGCGCGATGCACGTCGTCTCGGCCTCGGGAGAGGACGGATCGCCGAGACGCCTAAGCGCTGACGACGAGGACGTCTTTCCCTTCCGCGCAGCGTGGCTCTCGAATGGACGTCTTCTCTATACGGCAGACGGCCTGATCCGGACACGCCCGGCATCTGGCGGCGCGGCCATGGACGTACCGTTCTCCGCGATGGTCATGCTGGACCGGCCTGCCTATCGGAAGCGCCTGCGCAGCTTCGAGGCTTCAGGGCCGATGCCCGTTCGCGGGATCGTCTCTCCGTCTGTCTCTCCAGATGGCACACAGGTTGCCTTCACAGCGCTCGGTGACCTCTGGTTGATGCCAGTAGGTGGCACACCCGAGCGACTCACGGATGACCCGTGGGTCGAACTCGACGCGTCCTGGTCCCCGGATGGACAGAGCATCGCCTTCGCGTCCGATCGGGGTGGATCAGTCGACGTGTGGGTGCACGAGGTCGATGGAGGTCAGGCTCGTCAGGTCACACGCGGTGGCGGTGCGATGCCGTCGTGGTCACCGGATGGGCGTGAGATCGCGTACATCGGCGGGGACGGGCGGAACGCGGGGGTGCGGGTTGTCTCCGTCGACAACGGTAGTACCGTCACGGTACGGACCGGGCTCTTTGGACCCGGCCGACCGACATGGTCGCCGGACGGAAATCACCTGGGCGTGTCGGCGCTTGCGCCGTACTCGACACGCTACCGGGAAGGTGTGAACAAGGCACTTCTGATCCGGGTGCCTCGCCCCGCAGCGGAGGACAGTGACGAGGACGACGCAGCGTGGCGCCCGCGTCAGACGGCCGAGCGCTGGCTCGACTTCCTGCCGCATTCTTCGACGGGCACGCGCTCCACGGATGGACCCGTCTGGTCGCCGGACGGCTCATGGTTCGCTTACGTCTCGAATGGTGTGCTCTGGGTCGTCCCGGTGACACCGGATGGAGATCCTGTCGGCCCACCCCGCCGCCTGAATAATGAGACCACGTCAGACGTATCGTGGACTGGGGATTCCCGGTCGCTCGTCTACCTGACCACGGACCGCCTGCGCCGAGTCTGGCTGGAGAGCGGAGCCATCGAAGACATCTCTGTCGACATCGAGTGGAGTCGGACTGTGCCCGATAGCCGTGCGGTGATCCACGCGGGCCGCGTGTTTGATGGCGTCTCGGAAGACCTGCTCCGAGACATCGACGTGGTGATCCAGGGTAATCGGATCGCTCGAGTTACGGCGCACGACGACAGACTGCACCGCGGTACCGTCATCGACGCTTCGGACGGTGTGTTGTCCCCCGGTCTGATCGAGATGCACACCCACGGTGGACTCGGCGAAGGCGAGCCTATTGGTCGGAACTGGCTGTCGTACGGGGTGACGACGATACGGCGCGTGTCGGCCGATCCGTACGACATGACCGAGGCACGAGAATCGATCGGGTCGGGGCGCCGTGTTGGGCCGAGGATCTTTGCCACAGGCAATTCGATGGATGGCAGTCGGATCTTCTATGGCGGTGGTGCGTCGATGGGCGCGATCGCTCAGGTGGAGCTCGAGATGCAGCGGGCGGAAGCGCTGGAATACGACCTCATCAAGACGTATGTGCGCCTGCCGGATGCCGTGCAGCGACGGGTGATCGAGCAGGCGCACGCGCGGGGCATGTCTGTCACGTCGCACGAGCTCTACCCGGGTGTCGCCTATGGGGCCGATGGTGTCGAGCACGTTCGAGGGACGAGTCGTCGAGGGTATTCGACCAAAGTCACTGAATTGAATCGTAGTTATCAGGACGTCGTGGCGCTTCTCGCGAGGTCACGGATGGGCATCACGCCGACGGTCGGTCTGTATGGTGGTTTTGGCCTCCTGGCCGGTGATGATCCGTCGCTGCTCGACGATGAACGACTCGAGTACTTCGGGGGCAGCACGACCCGAGGCAGGCGTGGTGGCGACGTAGGGACCGTGCGTCGTATGGTCAGTGATATGGGCGCACTCGGTCGACGCGTTCTCGAACAGGGGGGAGTCGTCGTGGTTGGGACAGACTTCGGACCGCCGGGCTTGTCCCTGGTTGCGGAGATGGAAGTGCTCACCCGTTACGGCGGCATGGAGCCGATCGACGTCCTGCGGGCGACCACCTCCGTGCCGGCCGAGGTGATGGGCTACGGTGACGAGCTCGGCACGGTACGACCGGGNNCGCTCGCCGACTTAGTGGTGTTCGGTGGCAGCCCGATCGATGACATCAGTGCCACGCGAGATGTTCGGCTGGTCGTGGCGAACGGGAACGTCTACACCCTGGATGAGCTCATGACGCGGCCGAAGCGGCCTTAGACGGGGAGTGCACGCCTCGACGAGGCCTCAACCCCCGGCCGTCCTGTGCGCACGTGAGGGGAGCGCGTCTGCGTGCCAGGAATTCAAGCCTGTGAATCACACGGTTTTGTCGCTTGCCTCCACCGGATCGCTGTTCGCGGCCTGTGAGGACCCGATCACCCGATCGGGCTCGGCGGGCATCCCGCCTGTGACTCGATCATCGGGCAGGACTGGGACGAGCTGATTCGGGTCACCGACGTCATCCTGCCGATGGTTTATCCGGCGCTGTACTGGCCGGAAAGCTTTGAGGTTCCGGATCCGAACGCGGATCCCTACCTCCTGGTGAAGAAGCCGGTGGATCGAGCGGTGGCACGGACCAAGGCAGCGAACGGACGCGTCGCAACCATCCGGCCGTGGCTACAGGCGTTCGCCCAGAGGAACCCGGTCTACGGATCGGCCGAGATGCAGGCACAAATCCAGGTGGTCGAAGACGCAGGCCTGTTCGAGTGGCTCTTCTGGAATCCGAACAGCGTCTATCTCACGTCCGCCTTAAAGTAGCGTGAGTCCTGTCGCCGCAGCGAACCAGTCTTGGTCTAGCTGTTCCCTGCGATCGCGAAGTTCCAGGGGTCGTAGTCCGACGGAGTCCGTGACTCCATGACCC
>DGOW01000090.1 GCA_002390225.1 Gemmatimonadales bacterium UBA4456
TTCGATTTATATGGTCGGGGCGACAGGATTTGAACCTATGACCTTTGCACCCCCAGTGCAGTGCGCTACCGGACTGCGCCACGCCCCGAAGTGGTATCACTGTATGGACTTACGCTCGTTTTCACCTAGTACCTCGAAACCACTTAGGGTCCACATAGGGTCCAACCCTGCCGTTGCTTGGCGGGTGGTCCTGGTGGATGAGCCGGTGAAGTCCGTAGCGGTCAATCTCGCGACAACGGACGACAGCAGCAATCGGGTGCGAACCCTCTCGGCAATCCTCAAATCTTCGGCCAGGACTGTGCGAGGCGGCGGGTAGTGCCCCCCGACGGGGTGCTCTGCTCACCTAATCCAACCGGTACAACTCCGATCGCTAATCCCACGCGAGGAAGAGCCAGTCCGTGTGCTCCTCGTCGACGAGATCATTTCTGTACTTCACGGGGACGAGGTCGACTGTGTTGAACGCGGCGCGCAATGCCTCGACGAAGGGAGAGCTGTCCGCGTACGACCAGACTGCCAAGATGCCGCCGGGGGCGAGGTGCTTCTTCGCACGATCAAGTCCGGACCGGGTGTAGAAGCCCTCGTTGCCCGGTCCGAGGTGGTCATCCGGAGCGTGGTCAACGTCAATGAGCACGAGGTCCCACGGTTCGCTGGCTTCGTCCTCCAAGACCGCGTAGGCGTCACCGTCGCGCACTGCGAAGCGCGCATCAGCGAGTAGTTCTGTCGAGAGCGGAACCAGACCATCCTTCAAGAACCCGACAACCGCCGGAATGAGTTCGATCACCCTGACACGACTCACACGCTCCGAGTTCAACACCGCGGCCGCGGTGTATCCGAGGCCTAGCCCAGCGATGAGGACGGATAGCTCGTCGCCGGCGTGGCGTGCCAGCGCCTCTGTTGCCAAGGCTCGCTCGGACACGGTGATGTGGCTGCTCATCAGCAGCTGATGGTCCAGAGTGATCTCGGTAATCACCGTCCCGGGCCGCGACAGGAGCTCCCTCCGACGGAGGCAGAGGTCGCCTAAGGCGGTGTTTTCGTAGGCGAGGATTTGAAGATTCGTCATCGTGACCAGTCTACTTCGTCGGACGGAGATCCGTGGCGAGACCGGGTACTCCTACCACTCCATAGACGCTACCCAACTCTCTTTATTCAGCTTCAGTCTGACCCAAGAGTCTCTTTCTCGCCACAAGCTTAGGAGTATCCCCAACAGGATGACCATTCCACGGAGGATATCGATCGAGGCGATTCGCGCTGAGGGATTGCTCATTGCTCGTGGGGGCAAGCTGCCAACTCGGAGGAGCTACTAGGCACTGCCGCATGGTATCCGCGGACAGCAGCAATTCCTTGTTGGGTATTAGGCGCCAGCCAGGTTGGATTATCTAGCGGCAGCTAGCTCGGCTCTGATCTGTTCAAAGCCGCTCCGGAGCGGCTCGTGGTTGCTGAGGATAAAGCTCGACAGGTAAGCTTGAACTCGACACCAAACGACTCCGGTTGAGCAGCAGGGCATCCAAGCTCACGAAGGGCTTCCGAAGCGTCGTGTGAAGTCGTTGGGTGGGTCGAAGCCCTTCGAGACGAGCTCCTGACACCGTTCTTCGTCTAGCCGGTCCCTGAAGTTGCCACGGACCCGAGAATAGAACGGGAAGACCTTCGTGCTAGGCCTGGGGTGGGCCGACAAACCACCGTTCCCAGATTTAGACGCTCGAAGACTGAATCAGTAACCTTACTTCTCGGTATAAGGGACGACTGGACTTAAGCCAGGCAGGACATGCGATGATCGATACGTGGTTCCAATGGGTGTTTTCCGAACGCCACCGGCGCGCGGGAGAGCGTGTCGTGATCGCTCTGGCGGCCACTGGATTCATACTCCACCTGGCTGCCTATCTGATACACGACATCGCCTCGGTACCCATCCCCGACGGCTTGGAAGACCTCTTCGTCAGCCCGATCTCGGCAGTCTATACACCCTTTTCATTCGTGCTCGTTTACGAAGTTCTACTGCTCGTCTACTTCATTCCGATGTCGTTCACGGAATCAGTCGCACGCCAGCTCGAGATCGTGTCGCTCATCGTGTTACGAAGCATCTTCAAAGACCTTGCCGACTTTGAACTCGACTCGAGCCAGCTGCTGACCCAGACAAATATTGAACTCATCGCCGATCTGATCGGAGTACTTTTGATCTTCGGTCTGATCCTGATCTTCAAACGACTCGCACGACGCTCGTCAGGGACAGGTACGGCGGAAGAACTCGCCCGCTTCGTTGCGTGGAAACGAGCAGTCAGCCTCGTACTTTTGCCGACGATCATTGTCATCTCTTTTGCTTCGCTTGCCGGATGGATCGTCGACATCGTCCAGCTCGAGTTGGGGCTGGCGGGAACAGTGCGGGACTTAGATCAAATCTTCTACGTCGACTTCTTCACCCTACTCATCCTGGTGGACGTTTTCCTCCTCCTCTTGTCCCTCGCGTTCACCGACTCCTACGAGCATCTGCTGCGAAACTCCGGTTTCGTAATTTCTACCATTCTGATCCGCCTAGCCTTCAACGCCGAGGGGCTCCTTAGCACTGGACTTATGGTGACCGGTGTCGCCTTCAGCGTAGCGATTTTGACACTGTTTCAGTGGGGAATGAGACAGGCCGGAGAAGCATAAGTGGCCACAGAGTTGTGACAGGGTAGTGGCCCCCAGCTTTGACAGCGCGGATCGCCGTCTGTCACCTACTGGCAGGTTACGCGCTGACGTAGATCTGACATAACGGGGCGCGTTTGCACCGTCTCAACGGTGGACATTGGAACGTGCCTGTCTCTCTAGGAACGCTGCCATATCGTGCTCAATCCACAGCTGGGCACCTTGGTCGACCACCAGTTGTTCGATGCGCTCCATGGTCGCAATGGTGAGCGCCGAATCTGCATTTATGGTTGGGACCCGTCTGTCTGAGCGACTCTTGCGGAAGTGGTAGAGGTCGCCAGCCAGAACCACCGGCCCCTCTTCATACAGAGGGGGGCGGCCTGCTTGTGCGGATACAGGCGTCAGGGTGGGACCCTGCCGAGCAGGTACAGACGCGATAGCTGGGTGATATCCGTGTAGGTATTGGTAGCGGCCTCACGAAAACCGGCCAAGCCTGACTCCGTTTTCCTACCGTAAGAACATGCTCTTCGGAATGAACCCGGTGACCACCTGCGTGAGATCGACGACCTCGCTGACGCGGAAATCCACCGCGATGCTGGCTAGGGAGAGTGCCTTAGCGGGGGTCAATCCCTTCTCGGTCACGAGAAAGTCGACAACCTCCCATGTGGCCTGTCGTGTCGCTCGGTCCAGATCGAGGTCGATACCCATGAGAAGGTAATGTGTGTCCGTCTCGGCGCGTGGACCCGAGATGTTTACGTCCTTGTGAACGACGAAACGGAACGTCCCGGTCAACGACTGCTCGATTGCGGTGCCGCTTACTTCACCGTCCCCTTGAGCTCCGTGCCCATCTCCCACGTAGAAGAGCGCACCCGACTGAAAGACGGGCAGATAGACGGTGGTGCCAGCAGCGAGGTCCTTGACGTCCATATTCCCCCCGAACGCGCCCGGCGGGCGCGAGCTTTGCACACCGGGGACGGTAACGCCCGGCTCGCCCACCACCGGATCCGGCGCAACTGCCATGATTCCCATGAAGGGCGCGAGTGGCACCTGGATATCCGGGGAAAAGAATGCGACATCACGGCCATCGGCCTCGCCCGTCCGAATCACGTGCCGGGTGCCGGGTGCAATGTCCAGCTCGATATCATCGTCGTCGAAACCCGGGTAGCTCCGAGAAAACACTCCACCCCGGCTGCTCGTGTTGTTGATACCCCACGGCACGCGCGTCTCGACATCCAGAATCTCTATCTCCAGCATGTCGCCAGGCTCAGCGCCCTCGATATAAATGGGACCCGTGATGACGTGTCCGCTGCGCCCTTCTCTTGGACGTCCCTCCCGCGAAGCCCAGAAGTCCAGCCCGTCCTGGAGGACCTCCTCCCGAGGGATACCGAGCCCAGCGAGGTAGGAGACCGGCTCCTCGCTCTGGGTCGCCCCAGCGTGCGTCAGGGTGTTGATGCGTACCGTCTCACCGGACTGGATCGTAAGAACGGGCTCTTTGTCGACGGGATACCAGCCCCAGCTGACCGTCTCCGGCTGGGAGGGCACGAAGTGATCGACTTCAACGACTCCCCCACTGTCTGTCACAGGCCCCGGAGCAGTGCACGCAGCGGCGAAGATGGCCGGGAGAATCGAGAGCAAAGAGTGCCTCCACGACCTGATCATGGTGTCAGCCTTCATGAATATTGCTCATCGCCCAATGCGTTCAGGCGGGTGGTGGGATCGGGGCTATCGTTGTGCGCAACATGCGACGCCCATCACCAATCCGCGAGCAGATCCGCCGCAGATGAGCGGGGCTGGGTGTCCTATGCTACGAGCGTCACTCGCATCTCGAGGGGGCACCGGGCAGCCAGACGGGCGATGCGATCACGACTCACCACCCATGCCTCGGCCCTGATCGTCATGTCGGGATGTGATGACGGCCTCAGCCCCACACCTCTCCGAACTCGATGACTCTATCGAGCCCACGGTTACGTACGCGTCCCGGATGGGCCGACGATCGACTGGCTCCGTTACCCACGGACATTCGCCCGCGAAGCAAGCACCACTTGTAGCGACTCAGAAGGGCCTAATACGTTCGCCGAATCTTCAACGCTCATCCCTCTGGCCAGCTGGCCTGCTCCACAACACGGCTGTCGCCCGCGTCACCAAGGGTCGAGGACCGACGAAGCTGCGCTCGCCTGGGCCCTTCTCGCCGTCCCGGCTGGGGCTCACGATCATCACTAGGAATCTCTCTTCGAGTCCCTTGATGATGGCTTGCGCGCGGCCGCTGCCCGACGCACCCCGCTCGACCTCGCACGCCGTATACATTTCGCCGAAGGCCGAATCGGGCTGGTAATGGAAGATCACGCCGCAGGCGTCCGGGCGCATTTCGTTGTCGATGGTCCCGTCGACCTCGAGCACACCACGCAACCACTGGCATTCGAACGTTCGGCATGCCCCCGGGCGTTCGGCGTAGATCCCGCAGCCCACCCCGCACAGGTGCTCGCACGCCTCGTACATGCCCTTCGCAATCTCATGAACGCTCATTACGGTGCAACAGGCGGAGCAGGAACCACACGCCCGCATCGAATCGCTCACGGGTCTCTCTCAGCTCCCGCCCATCCATTCACGGAGTTCCGCGAATCAGAGGGTCCCGCCGGGAACGATGGTGTGGATCGTTTCCCCTGGTAGCCCGCACGAGGCAATAGCCCGCACACCGTGAAACTCAGCGCCCCCGCCACTACTGCGGTCACGTCCCGCAGAACGTGCGATAGGGGCCGAAGTCATCAGGAGCGCCGCCTTCGTACTCTTCCAAGCCAGCGCGACGCTCGAACGGCCGCTCAAGCACGGAAAGGATCCGCCTGAACGGATCGAGGTCGCCCTCCGTCGCGGCGTCGAGCGCTTCCTGCACCTTGTGATTTCTAGGGATGTAGACGGGGTTCAACCCATCCATCGCACGCGCCTGCCCAAAACCAGAACCGTCTTCACCAGCAGTCCTCACGCGCCAGCGCTCGAGCCAGATATCGAAGGCCGACGGATCAGTGAATAACGCGCGGGCCTCGGTCGGATCACCCTGTGCGGCGACGGCAAGCCGACGGAACAGGAGCGTGAAGTCGACGCCCTGGACGGCCATGATCCGGTGCAGCTCGTTCACAAGGTCGAGGTCGCCCACGTCCACGCCTGCCAATCCCAGTTTCGCGCGCATCCTCTTGAGCCAGAAGTCCTGGTAGATCGGCTGAAATGCCTCGAGCTCGGTGGTCGCCACCTGCACCGCGTGCTCGGTGTCGTCGGCCGCGATCAGGGGCACCAGAGTTTCGACGAAACGCGCCAGATTCCATTGCGCGATCGCCGGCTGATTGCCGTAGGCGTATCGGCCTCCGTGGTCGATCGAGCTGAACACCGACCCTGGGTCGTAGCCGTCGATGAATGCGCATGGGCCGTAGTCGATCGTCTCGCCGGAGATGGCCACATTGTCGGTGTTCATCACGCCATGTACGAATCCCACAGCCATCCACTGCGCCACGAGGGAGGCCTGGCGATCCCGAACCTCGCGAAACAGCTGAAGGTACGGGTCAGCCGAGTTAATCAGGTCCGGGAAGTGGCGGCGGATGGAGTAGTCCGCGAGTCGGCGTACCCGGTCTGTTTCCCCGCGAGCCGAGAAGAACTCGAAGGTCCCCACGCGGATGTGGCTAGACGCCACGCGTGCGAGAACCGCGCCGGGTTCCAAGCCATCCTGGCGCATGATCTGCTCACCTGTGGTCACCGCGGCAAGAGCTCGCGTGGTGGGCACCCCGAGGGCATGCATCGCTTCACCGAGCAGATACTCCCGCAGGACCGGTCCAAGAACTGCTTTGCCATCTCCACCCCTAGAGAACGGGGTGCGACCGGAGCCCTTGAGCTGCAGGTCTCGGCGGACGCCGTGGCGGTCGATCAGCTCGCCGATCAACAGCGCTCGGCCGTCCCCGAGCTGAGGGGAGAAGCCGCCGAACTGGTGCCCCGCATACGCCTGGGCCAACGGAACCGCTCCTTCCGGTGCTTCACTACCCGCGAGAACGGCCGCACCGCTCTCGCTGGCCAGCGCGTCCGAATCCAGTGACAACTCGACGGCGAGCTTGGCATTGAGGTGCACGATCCTGGGCTCGGGCACCCTCTCGCCGTTCCAGCGCGCATAAAAGCCCTCGAGTTCGGCAGCGTAGGTGTTGTCGAACGCGAAGGTGTCCGGTCGGATCAAAGGAGGCCTGCTTTTAGCTGAGAGTCCTGCGGTGTCGGTTCATGAACTGATACCCCAGTCGTTCCAGGTCTGTCGTAGCTCTCGCCATTCAGGCAATCGCGGGGCTTCGACGAGGCTTCACATGCTAAGCGCTGAGGTGTGGGCAAGCGATCTGTGCGGGGCTCAGTGGCAGATTCCGAGACGGCCCCCTGCATGTTGGGCACTCCGCTTACGTCCCACGACGCCATGTCCGAACGCACCGCAGGTGTGATGACGTCGAGACCCCAACCTGAGCCACCAACTGGGGCTCCAGCAGCTTCCGCGAAGGGTTCAGCGGTGGTGGATCTTCCGGTAGGAGCTTTGGGTGGGGTGCCCTGGAGGATTCTCAACATGCTGGGCGCATCTGATGCTAGATCCGCCCCTCGCATCCACGCTCGGTTCCCGGCCAACATCTCCCGGCGGGTCCACGCCGTGGTTCCCGGACCATTTCGCCGCATCGCCCGAGAAGCAGCAGACCTTTCGCTCGGTGAAAGATGAGCCCAAATCATGTGTGCCAGACGACGGAGTCGAGGTCACCAACGCCCAGAGGCGGATGTAACCCGACCAGCTCAGCCGAGGAGGTACGAGGACACTCGATGGAACTGATCTACCAGGCACTGCCCGAGATGATTGCCACACTCATCGGTGTTGCCGTGGGTGGGGTGGGCGCACTCTACCTCGATGAGCGCCGAAGCCTTCTCGAAAAACGGAAGCGCTCGCAGGTCATCCTTCGCAACCTGAAGAGCGAACTCGAGGACAATTTTCACAGGCTGGCAGATGCGAAAGCGGCCTACGAAGACACCCCGTACGGAAAGAGCTTCTACATCAGCTCCATCGCCTGGGAGGCGGCCACCGCAGGGGGTGACCTTCCCGAGATCATCGGATACGAGCTGACCGATAAGATCGAAGACCAGTACGCGATCCTGCTGCGCCTGCGGTATTACGTCGATCTCATGACAAAACTCTGGTTCGCGCCCCACGACATCGAAGGCTACGCCAACATCCAGGATGGCTTCCGAGGTCACATTCTGCGGGCACTCCGCGAGGCCATCGACAACCACCCGAACGCCATCGACCACATTGCGATCGCTCAGACCAAGCTACGAGCCGAGTGAGCGAGCTGTGCCGATAAGCGAGTCAGAAGCGGCCCGTCACCCAGACTGCTACGTCGTCTAACCCCCTGCCCGCACCCCGATCGCCGCGATCTCGTCGTCGGGATTGCGAACGGTGAAGGACACGGCCCGTCCGTCATCATCGAATTCGAATTCGACCATCTGGGCGAATTGGGGATTCACAGCGGACACCTCACCGCCAAAGGTCCCGGCGACCACATAAAAACCGGGGGCCCGCGGCAGGAGCGCCTGCCCGTAGATGACGACTGGCTCCTCATCGTCACCCGAGTAGAAGGCTGCCTCAGCTGCTTCCGTCAGCCGGTCCACGAAATGGACCAACCCTGACCCCTCATCGTACTCGATGCGGATCGGACGCGGACGTGGCTCGGAGATCAGGACCTCGAAATACCGACCTGTAGGATCATCCGGGTTGCCTCCGGTGAAGCGCTCGATCTCTTCGGCCGTGGGAAGCGAGGCCCGATCGTCATACCTCCACTCGCCCAAGAGAGTCTGAGCCTCTTGGATCGGAGTTGCCAGAGCGATGCCCGGATCGACCTTGAGTGGAATCATCACCCGATCGCGACCCCAGTGCATGACGAGCTCCGCACCGTCGAGCCGGATCCGATCCAGATCCCACTCGAGCGACTCCTGAACGTCCGTGGTCTTCCCACGCTCGACACCCACGTGAAGGACTGCCTCCTCGATGGGCGGATGGGCGCTGTGCGGGAGTGCCGTCTCGGCATGAAGCGCCAGCCGCCAAGGCTCGGACTCCAACACCCGGAGCCAGACACTGTAGTGGCCCGCCGAGACCTTCGTGCCCGAGAGGACGACATCCTTCGAGAACCGAATGGTGGTTGCCATGTTCGCGCCCGGCGTCCAGACCTCACCCCACGGGATCTGTTGTCCGAAGATCACCTCACGTCCCCGCACAGACGGTCGAGACCACTCGATCTCGATCTCGGTACCGGAAATGATCTGCGTGAAGGTGGCGAGTTCGCTCGCGGCTTGTGCCGATCCGTTTTCCGGGAGAACCAGGAGCGCCGTGGCGATAGTGCACACGAGTCGTGGGCAGTTCATCAGCGGAATCCGAGGGTGATGCAACGAAGAGTCGGGAGAACCTGTGAGGACCGACATGTTCGAGCAACGCGAGTCCCGCGACGTCCCGTATCTACCCGCTCGAAGACTCGCCGTCGAGCACAGGGCGTGGGCTGCATTCTCATGGTTCCCGGCTCGAGAGCTCGCCGTACGCGGAACAGGAACCACTCTCTCGATTTGACTCGATCACAATGGATCCTTCAACGACGCTCGACGAGCTCGAAGGTGAGAACACCACGCCGTCTCTGCCCGAACTCGTCCTCGGTTTGGACCACCACGCTATGCAGCCCTAGCCCGAGGTCGGCCGGCAGATCCTGCTCCCAGATGTGGGCCGATGCACGCGCGGGCGGAACCGCCTCATCCGTGCCGGCAAGCCGCTGGTGCGCTCGCTCCACGTAGGGATCGGTACGGATCACGTACCGCATGGGTACCGGTGCAGCGCCATCCAGCGACATCTCTACCCG
>DGOW01000016.1:0-13241 GCA_002390225.1 Gemmatimonadales bacterium UBA4456
GTGGTTTCCTTCCTGGTCGAAGATCTGGATCCGACGGTTGCCGCGGTCAGCTACGAAGAGACGCCCACGGGAATCCATCGCCAGCGAGTGAGGTGAACGGAACTGTCCGTCGGCATAGCCCCATTCACCGAACTGGAGCAGCATCTCGCCGTCCGGCGAATACTTGGTAATACGGCTCTTCGCGTTCGGACCAGCGTCGTCCATGTACTGGGCTCCGTGGGTTTCCGCTATGAAGATGCTCCCGTCGGGCGCGATCAGGACGTCATTGGGCTCCGTAAGGTGCGTCGGCGGATCGCCCGCCTCGCCCGGTACGCCGATCGTGAGTAGTAGCTCGCCGTTCGGACTGAACTTCCGGACGATGTGCCCGTTCATCGCCGCGCCAGGCGAACGCTCGAGCTCACGTGCATTCGGCGAACGTGCGTCGGCGACCCATATGTTGCCTTCCGCGTCAACGTCCATACCGTGCGGCCAGGTGATGAGGCCGGCGCCGAAGCTCATCACGGTGTTTCCGTTCTGGTCGAGCTTCACCATCGGATCGACCTCGGACTCGGCGCAGGAATTCACACCACAACGATCCCCGGCCCAGACGTGAATCCCATCGATGTCAATGTTGATCGCACTGACGGAGCCCCATGTCCGGCCGTTGGGAAGTACGCCCCAGTCTCGGACCGTCTCGTACGGGTTCGGCAGGCTGTTGATCGGCTCGACCTCAGCGTGCTCAGGTGGGCCCGACGCGCCACGCTGAGCTGACACACCCTGCGGCAGCAGAAGAGGGAGACTTAGGGCAAGAAAGAGAAAGCTCCCCATCGGGAGCGCCATTCGGTTGTGCATGATGGTCCAGCTCGTTGCCAGGGTTAACGTTCGACCGGTCGGCAATGTGCGCTGGGGGCCTTATTACGGCCAGTCGGATCGACCTGTGGAAACGCCCTCGCCAGGGACCGCCGTGGCCGCCACCGCGTCAGGCGCGATCGCTGACGCCGTGACCGGGACCCTGCATTCGAACGTCTTTCGCGACATGATCGATCCGTGCAGGTTCCGGACGATTCACCCGTAGCCGTCCCCGACCCAGTCACTCGAGCGAGCCAGCATGCGCACCATCGTCAGGCACACCGTCGTCTTCCACCTGACCGGACTACTCCTAATCGGAGTGAACCCCAATCATGCGGCAGGTCAGACCACCGACACCGAGCGTGCCGCAGCGCGGGAGATTATGGCCGAGATCGATGACTTGCAGGCCCGATTGAATCCAACAGGTATGGCCGCGCAGCTGTCCGGGCGTAGCGACGCCGAGCGCGACGCAGTGGTAGCCCGCACCGCAGGTCTGTGGAACGCCGAGATGCAGGACTTGAGCGACTTCATCGGGCAGAACCCCGAGGTTGCCTGGGAGGAGTTCCTGGCCGTCGATACACTCACCGCTGTGCTGCGGAACGCTGGATGGACGGTCGACGTCGGCGTCGCAGACCTCGAGACTGCATTCGTCGCCACCTGGGCTGCTCCGGCTGGAGCGGACGGGCTCACTCTCGGCTTTATCGGCGAATACGATGCACTTCGGGATTCCGACGGTCCCTTCCATGGCGATCAGCATAACGCGCAGACGCCCATCGTTCTCGCTTCGGCATTCGCGATCGCCGAGTACATGGAACGCGCAGGAGTGCCCGGGCAGCTGAAGATCTATGGAACGCCGGCTGAAGAGGTCGGCCCTCCCGCGAAGGTGATCATGCATGACGCCGGGATCTTTGACGATGCAGACCTGCTGGTCCGTAGCCACGGTGTGACGGAGACGTCCCGCTCGCGGGCCGGTTTCGGTAGCTGCTGCCTGAACATCAACGAGGTGAAGTACACCTTCCTCGGACGTCCATCGCATCAGATGGCGTCGTGGTTCGGTCGTAACGCCCTCGAGGCGGCCGTGCACTTCTACACGCTTGTCGACGGCCTGCGCTCGACATTTCGCCCGGAAGCATCGATCCAGGGGGTGATTCCAGAGGGCGGCGAGGCGCCGAATGTCGTCCCCCAGCGGGCTGTGGTCGACTACTACATCCGCTACCCGGACCCTATATACCTCGAACATGTCACCAAGATGATGGACAACGCGGCTCGGGGCGCTGCTCTCGCAACCGGCACGACGGTCGAGATCGATCGGTACGGAGAGTATCGGGACGGGATCTCACTCGGGACGCTGCAGGAGCTGGCGTACGCATACGCGGGTGCCCTCGATGCCCCTCGAATGAACCCGGAACCAACCCGACCTTCTGGATACGAAGAAACGGGTGTGGTCACCGAGGACATCCCGGGCATCGGGATCAGCGTGTTCAGCTCAAGGGGAGCCAACCACACCCGCGGCATGCTCGATGACACCTTCAATGAGATCGGTCACACGGGCTTCAGAATCAGCGCGGAGGTCATGTCGTCGATCGTGTACGACTTCATGACGCGCCCAGAGCTGCGGGATGCCGTTGCGGAAGAGCAGGCCACGCTGTCGGGCCTGCTCGGCGAGTATCACGAGGCGCTGCGGGCTGCCTACTCGGCCGAAATCGGAGTGCCGATCGGTCAACGCTGAGCATTCGCGCGCGCCCTGCCCGGCTTTGAGGGCCAGCGAGGACCATCTGGTCCAAGTCCGCGGAACCGGTGGGACACGTCATCGGATCACGGGACGAATGCCCCAGTGACCAGGATTTGAGGCCGGACTCAGGCGAACGTCAGAAGGAGTTCGTTGAGCAGACGCCGGGAAGAGCCTACAAAGGGCTCGAGGTCACCGCTCAGGGTATTCAGCCGCTTGCCCGTATCCTCCAGGTCTTCGAACATCTGCACGCGGAGCTTACCCCAACGATTCCAGCTCTTGTTGATGAGCTTGAGCGTTTCCTCCGCTTCCGTCACACCCTCCATCTCGACCAACTCTGTCTTCGTGAAGAAGCCCTGCGTGATGTCCCGCGCGGTGTGGGAGTAGGAGATCTGGGTCGGAAACGCCTTGTCCGCCTTCTCGATCAGCTTCTCGAGCGCCAACACGACCTTCTCGAGCCCCTTCTCTTCGCTCTTCTTCACCTTCAGTTCGGCCGCGACCTCTTCTTTTTGCGTCTTGGCACCGGCAAGGACCAGCTTCTTGAGATCCTTGATCACCTCAGGGATCGGGTCAGCGCTCGTTGCAGCTTTCACGTCCCATGCCAACGCTTGCCCAGCATCGGCCAGCGCGCGCCTCAGGTTCTCCTGCTGCCGGATGTTGAGGAGCCCGTCCTGTCGGACGTGCACCAGACCGAGCGTGGTCAGTTCTCTGGCAATTCCCTTGACTTCCTCTGAGCGCAGAGTGAGCCGCTTTCTTGTTACTTCAACCTTCGTGGCGATGACGAGCCTCCATCGGTTCATGCCGAGGTGCGTTGGACGCACAAACAGCTGACGCAGTCGTTTAACCCTGATCGGAGCGAAAGATCCTTGCGGCCCTCTGTGTCGGGCGAGGGTGCCTCCACGCCTGATCACGACCACCGCGACGCCTGAAACGGCGTTCCTCGAGACCCTGGACGCTCCCGGCCTCAGTGTAGCTCAGACGTTGAAGCGGAAGAGCATGATGTCTCCGTCGATGACCGTATACCCTTTGCCCTCTGAGCGCAGGACGCCGGTGTCTCTGGCTGACTTCCATGAACCTACGGACTCGAACTCGTCCACATGGATGGTCTCGGCCCGAATGAATCCCCGCTCGAAGTCCGAGTGGATCGTGCCCGCGGCCTGCGGTGCTGAACTTCCAGCCCGCACAGTCCAGGCCCGAGTCTCGTTCTCTCCCGTGGTGAAGAACGTGACCAGGCCAAGCAGGTCGTAAGCCGCACGGATCAAGCGGTTCAGCCCGGTCTCACTGAGCCCCATCTCGTCGAGAAAAAGCTGCCGGTCGTCCGACTCCATCTCCAGCAACTCTGATTCGAGCGCACTGCAAATCGTTACGATGGCCTCATCGTCCTGGAGTTCAGCTGCATCGGCGGCTACCGCCTCGCGCAACGCTCGCGTCCACTCGTTTTCAGCATCAGGCAGGTCTGCCTCCCCCACGTTCGCTACGTACAACACGGGCTTGGTCGTGAGGAGTTGAAAGCCCTTCAGGATCGGCAGGTCGTCCTGGGACATGTTCACCGCTCGTACCGGTTTTCCCGCCTCGAGCGCAGCGAGCGCCTTCTCGAGCACAGCCTGCTCGCGGATCGCATCCTTCTCGCCGGACTTGGCCTTCTTGTTGACCTTGTCCAGACGACGCTGGACCGTGTCGAGATCCGACAGAGCCAGCTCGGTCTCGACGATATCCCGATCGCGCGCCGGATCGACGTTGCCAAGCACGTGCGTGATGTCCTCGTCATCGAAGCAGCGCAGCACGTGGGCGATCGCATCGACCTCGCGAATATTGCCCAGAAACTTGTTGCCCAGTCCCTCACCCTCGGACGCGCCCTCGACAAGACCCGCGATGTCAACGAACTGGATCACCGTCGGAACTCGAGTCTTCGACTCGGCCAGCTGGTGGATCCGATCGAGGCGGACGTCGGGGACTTCGACCGTGCCGACGTTCGGCTCGACGGTGCAGAACGGATAATTCTCAGACGGGGCCCCCGCAGCGGTCAGGGCGTTGAAGAGAGACGACTTCCCGACGTTCGGAAGGCCGACGATTCCGACCTTGAGCATGACTGTACTGGTTCGATGGGCCGGCGACGCCGGGCCACTGCGGGTCAGTGACGAGAGACGCTAGTGGCAAGCGTAGATGCGATCAACGAGGCGCCAGCACGTAACGCGCGGATCGCATCGCTCCTTCGTCCGAAAGGAGAGCCCACAGCACAGGATCTTCAAGCAGCGTAGCGAGATCGTGCTCGACCCCATTGACCAGCACGCGCCGCGAAACGAGCCGCACGCCGTGGCTGTAGTCGACCCAGCGGTCGCTGTGGCCGGTGTAGACAGGCTGGATCGGTACCCCGTCCTGCGCATGCCATCCGTAAATGGCCACCCTGCCCGGCTCGTCGTCGAGTCGTGGCGTCAGCACTACGTCTTTCTTGATCCCGGCCACGAGCGTGCCATGGGGGATTCCGGGCGGCCACGTCGCCTCGATCAACCAATGATGGTTAGCGAAGACAGATACGGTCGTCATCGCCTCGCTCGGGGGAATCGGCTGAGGCGCCAGACGAAGCCTCGCAGCGGACCACAGCGCATCCGAGATCTTTGAGGTGAGCAGACTCGTATGAGTAGAATCGGCAATGACCTGAGCCGCCTGCGGTGAGAGCGGAATGCGCAGGAAGTCATTGTCGTGGCCGACCGATAGGACGTCGGGCAGGACACGGAGCAGAACGACATACTCCCTTCCCTCGAGATCCACGCTGAACTCCAGGTCCGCCAGAGCACGCATGAACTTGGGGACGTTGCCCGACAGCACCTCTGCAACAAGCAGGGCCTCACGATTCTCCAGCGAGAGATCGCTGATCTGGGCTATGATCGCAGACGCACCGGGGGCGGCCACCGGCCGCTCAGGTATCGGGAGCCGCTGAGCACTGAGGGTCCCGCATGAAATCGAGGTAGCAGCCAGAAATCCCAGGGTCCACGTCGGACGGATCCAATTGTGACCGAAAACGTATCGGAGAGCGATCATGTACCTGTTGCTTCCGTATATCCGAGAGATGTCAGCGATGTCCTTCCCGCGTTCGATTCTCCTGATCCTAGCCCTGTCCGTCGTCGCCGCGTGTGGTAGTGACTCTACCACCGATCCTCAGCCCCAGACGACAATCGCCGTGTCGAGTGGTAATGCCCAGTCTGCGCAGTCGAGCCAGGCGCTGGCCAGCCCTATCGTCGTTCGAGTCGCGCGCGACGGGGCCGCTCTCGCCGGTACCTCGGTCAGCTGGTCGGTCGCATCAGGGGGCGGATCAGTCGCCCCGGCAACGAGCACGACGGGTGGGGACGGCCTCGCCTCAACAACGTGGACTCTCGGCCCGAGTGCTGGAGCGAATACCCTTCAGGCGTCGAGTGCCGGAGCGAACGGTTCGCCGGTCACCTTCACGGCCACAGCCACAGGTCCGGCACCCACGCAGGCGAACGTCTCGGTCGGTGACAACTTCTTCGATCCGACTGCTGCCAACGTTGCCGCGGGCGGCCAGGTGACTTGGACGTGGAACGGAGCGGTGACCCACAACGTCACGTTCCCGGCGGGCACGAACTCTTCGAATCAGGCGTCGGGCACCTTCACCCGGACCTTCGCAACTGCAGGAACGTTCAATTACCTCTGCACGATCCATGGCGCGGCGATGTCGGGTCAGGTCGTGGTACAGTAGTTCCTACATCCAGACCTTCTGCAACAGAATCACCGGAACTGTCTTCACCATGATCAGGAGGTCCTGGGCCGTAGAGCGCCCCTCGATGTAAGCAAGGTCCATCTCGATCTTGCGGCGCACATCCTCGATGCTGGTGTCGTAGCCGAGGTTCACCTGGGCGAGCCCCGTGATCCCCGGGAGGACCTTCTGTCGTCGATCGTACCCGCGTACCTCGTCACGAAGCTCTCGAAAGATTCCGGGCTGCTCCGGACGGGGCCCGACCATGTTCATGTCGCCCTGAAGTACATTCAGAAGCTGCGGCAGCTCGTCAATGCGGGTCGCCCGGAGAACACGCCCGACTCTCGTGATGCGCGCGTCGTTTTTTGAGGCCCACCTCTCACCGCCGTCCTGCTCGATCGTCATCGTCCGGAATTTGAAGATCGTGAAGACGCGGCCACCCAAGTTCTCCGCTCGGCGGCGGTCATCCTTCGACCCGTCGCGAGAGCCGCGGCGACACAAGCCGACCCGCTCCTGCCGGTAGATGACCGGACCCGGTGAATCGAGCCGCACCAGCGCCGCGACGACGAGCATCAACGGTGCGGTGACAATCAGAGCAAAAGTCGCGACAACGACGTTGAGGGCACGACGGACCTCATCCGCCACTGTGACGGGGTAGCGATCGTGGGCCCTCGAACGCAGTGATGACGGCGAGACATGGAGTGTGCTCGATCCCCCCAAGGTCCCAGAGGACGAGAGCGGGCGCGAATGAAGCGTCTGTGACATGGCGTTCTCAATACAAGGGGTGAACGGACTGAACCGCTCACCCCTAAGTAGAGCAACGCCTATACCATTCTCAGAATATTCTGTAAACGCATTCTGTACATGCACTTACGGAACATACTCGACTCCGGAACAGCTCTCGTGCTTAAAGACAGGATGGCCGATTCGGCCATCCTGTCGGACAGGGTGTCCTAGCGTCTAGCCGTCGGGAAGACGACATAACTCTCGTGACCGTTCACACCGACGGACGCGACCCCGTACAGGTAGTTGTCGATCACCATGTCCTCAAGCGTGAACTCCGTGACGTTCCCGACGAAACGCGAGTGGGTCCACTGAGGCGCCGTCGTGTCGCGCCAGTAGATCTTGTAGCCAGCCAGAGCCGAGTCGTCGACTGGGTCCCAGCTGAGCGTGGTGGAGGGGCGCACCGCACCGCCAATAGCCACGTTCTGCGGCTGGGGCGGAGCCCACGCGAGAGAGGCGAGTACCGTTGCGTTCACCGCCGTGAGACGCGATGCGAAGTCGAAGTTCACGCCCGCGATGACATCGCCGTACTCGATGCCATCCTCGGTCCGCAGGTCCTGGTGCTGCCGCTCGTACTGCTCGTTGGTTTCCATAATGCGCACCCCGGGAAAGCCCGCATCATTGAAGGGTCGATGATGGCCGCCGCGGCCGAAACGATCGAGTCGATAGACCATGATCGCGTCGAGATTGGTGAAGTACTTGTCCGTAATCCGATCTACGTACCGCGCGATCTGCCGCGACGGACCATCGACCTCACCCCCGAAGATGCGATAGCTCCGGATCTCCTGTTCGGTGGCGGTCACCGGATACGGCTGTGAGAAGACACGGAAGGTGTTGTTCTCGATGACACCGTTTATGCCCTCGATGTTGCCGATCATGTCGTTATTGAGCACCGCTGCGATGTTCCAACCTTCCTCGCCCGCTACCTCCGCCATGTGACCTCCTCCCCACAGGCCCTGCTCTTCACCGGAGAGACCGACCAGAACGACGCTTGTGGGAAAGTCGTACTGTGTCAGCAGGCGAGCCGCCTCAATGACCCCGGCCATCCCGGATGCGTTGTCGTTCGCACCAGGCGCGTCCGTGTCACCATCGGCTGTATTCGAAGCGCGTGAGTCGATGTCGCCACTCATGATGACGTAGCGATCGGGATGGACCGTGCCGCGGATTATCCCAACCACGTTCACCACATTCACAGCCTCCGGGATCCGGTTGGTCGGTCCCGCCATGGACTCCTGGTAGAAGACCTCCATGCAACCGCCACAGGCCGCAGAGATCTGATCCATCTCCGCCTTGATCCACCGGCGGGCAGCACCGATCCCACGGGTCTCCGAGAGCGTGTCAGAGAGCGTGTTACGAGTCCCGAAGCTCACGAGCATGCGAACGTCCTGCTCGATTCGGTCGGCCGACGAGCCGGCAACGATATCGTACAGGCGGAGGTCCGTTTCCGGCGGGGCAGTCTGTGCCGTCGTGGGGACAGCCAGGAGGGCTGCCGCGGCGAAAGGACCAAGGGCCGTAGATCCACGGAAGCTAATCATGTCGTTCAGGCGTTGGGGTCAGGTGTGCGGAGCCGATAAGTATGGGCGCCATACACGTTTCACGCAGGCCTCAGCAGGCTACCGCCGCGCAGCCACCCACGGTGGTCCAATCAACAAGTCCAGATCCGCATTGGCACGAGGCACGAACTTCTGCGTTCGACCGTACTGATTATCTCCCCCGTACAGATTGCCCTCTGAATCCACTGAGAAAGTGTGGACCTCGAGGTATCCGTCGGGCAGCGCGCGCGGTACTTCCCACTCGTAGAGTCGATTTCCGTCAAAGTCGAACTTGACGAAGCGAAGCGGTCCCAGATCAGTCAGCCAGACCGCGTCATCGTTGACGATCAGGTCGAGCGGCAGCGCGAGGCCATCCCACGTCGAGGCGTGCTCGACCCGACCCGGATCATCCGTAGTCCTGTAGACGTTGACCCGGCCACCCGAGCGGTCGAGCGCAAAGATTCTGCCTTCAGGACCGACGGCGACTGCGTGAATGCCATTGAACTGCCCGGGAGCGTCACCTTGTCCACCGAACTCGCCGAGATAGCCAAGTTCTGAGTCCAGAATCATGACTCGGTGGTTGTCGAGACCATCTGCGATGAGGATCCGGCCATCTGGCAGGAATGCGACGTCCTGCGGCTTGGCGAAATGAGCCTCGTCGTCGCCCGGCACACCCTTCTCACCCAGAGTGAAGAGCAGCCTGGAGCCATCGTTCGAGAAGACATGGATCACGTGGAACGTCTCGTTGATCACCCAGACGCGCCGCTCGGCATCGTACGGGCTGATCCTCACCCGGTGCGGGCCCGGGCCGTCGGAGTCTCGGCACAGGTGGTCCCACTGATCCCACATCTCCAGAACACGACCCTCGCGATCGAGGGTGTACAGGCAGTGTCGCCACGTCCTGCGCTCCGCCTGAAAGAGGACGTTGATGTCGATCGACCCAGCGAAACCGAGATACCCTTCCGGCACGGGCGAGGGGAGGAGAGTCTCGCCTCGCATCGCCACGAAAATCCGGTCTGCCGACTCAGCGAACACACCAGAATTTCCTCCGAACGCGTACCCGACCGACGCGAACGGCTTATGCCAGCCCCTGACGACATCGTACGGACTCGGTCCAACAGGCCCTCGGACCTCTGCAGCCATTTGTCCCGTGACGGACCCGCCAGAAACCAAAAGAATCGCGGCCGCCATCAGAGGAACTCGGGTGACTCGGCGCATGATCGCTCCAAAGAAAGGTCGGTCTGAGGTAAGCCAGAGTACTGATCCAGCCTCGACTTCGAAATATGCGTTGCGGCTTGTGGGCAAGGCGAGCAGCTTCGTCCATCATGAATGTTCAGGCCTACCTCGACCGGATCGGCTTCGCCGGTGAAGTTCACGCCGACGTCGATACACTCCGCGACCTGCATCGGCGGCACCTGATGAGTGTCAGCTACGAAAACCTGAGTGTTCAGCTCGGAGAGCCGGTCAGCCTCTCCCCGGCAGCTTCGTACGCGAAGATCGTGGAGAGCGGACGAGGTGGCTGGTGCTACGAGATGAACGGTCTCTTTGGCTGGGCGCTGCAGGAAATCGGGTTCGACGTGATGCGTATGGCCGCCGGGGTCCTGCGGTCCATCCGCGGGGACCGGAGCATCGGGAACCACCTGGCTCTCGCCGTCCACCTCGAGGACGGGCCATGGCTCGCCGACGTCGGGTTCGGAGACGGACTGCGAGAGCCAGTGCCGCTGCGCGAGGGACCCATCGAGCAGGCCGGGCTCCAGTACCGACTCGAGCTACTCGACGACGAGCACTGGCGCCTGCACAATCATGCACACGGCGGGGCGGCAGACTTCGACTTCCGCTACAAACGTGCCGAAGAATCGCAGCTCGACGAGCTTTGCACATGGTTGCAGACGGCGGAGGACTCCGGCTTCGTACAGAGCCTCATCTGTCAGAGGTTCACACCGAATACGATCGAGGTGCTCAGGGGTCGCGTTCGGCGTACGGTGACCCTCAACGGTACGCGCGATTGGGTACTGGGCGATGCGGACGAACTCCAGCAGGAGATCCACGACACATTCGAGCTGGACACCGAAGTCCGACACCTTTGGCCCCGTATCGTGCGTCGCCACGAGGTGCTGTTTGGAGTCTCCAGTTGACTGCCTCGGCACGATGCTGTGCCTGCCTGGGTAGCTCTTTGCACTCCCAGACACGTTCTATGATGGCACACTGCAATTCGAGGCAGATCGCATGGCGACCTTTTCCCTGAACGGTGAGCGTCGAGAGATCGACGTTCCCGACGCTCATCCTTTGCTGTGGGTTCTCCGAGAGCACTTCGCACTCACCGGAACCAAGTTCGGCTGCGGCATCGGACAGTGCGGCGCATGCACGGTCCACTTGAACGGTCAGCCCATCAGGTCCTGTCAGACTCCCGTCTCGGCGGCAGAGGGTGCCGAGGTCATGACGATCGAAGGTGTCACGGCGCAAGGGACCCACTCTGTACAGCAGGCCTGGATCGCAGAGCAAGTGCCGCAGTGCGGGTACTGTCAGTCGGGTCAGATTATGTCCGCCATCGCGCTTCTCGCGGCCAGGCCCACGCCGACAGATGAAGAGATCGACCAGTTCATGTCGGGCAACATCTGTCGATGCGGAGCCTACAACTCGATCCGACGGGCGATCCACACTGCGAGCGAAATCCAGGCCGGCCAGGTCACGACGGATGACGCATCTGCGGGTGGAGGCAGCGACCGATGAGCGATCCTAGGGGGGACGTGAATTCAAACGCTGACCTCACCGCAGAAAAGACGGTCGGCATTTCCCGTCGGACCTTGATCAAGATCGGCGTTGTCGCCGGCGCCGGCCTCACTCTGGGTGTCGCATGGCGCGCTACTCGCGACCCTGGCTTGCCCGCCAGTGACGCCGCCTTCGTGCCCAACGCATTTCTGCGTATCGATGACGATGGGTCGATCACCGTCCTCGTTCACAAAGCAGAGATGGGTCAGGGCGTGTCGACCGCTCTCCCGCAGCTGATCGCCGAAGAACTGGACGTCGGATGGGGGGACGTGACCTTCGAATTCGCTCAGGCACACGACGCCTACGGGATGATGGTCACAGGCGGCAGCACTGCCGTCATGGAATCATGGGGTCCACTACGGCGGGCCGGTGCAACCGCACGCTGGATGGTTCGCGAGGCCGCCGCGCAGCGCTGGGGTCTCCCGGCCGGCGACCTCGAAACTCGTGAGGGACGTGTCATCGCTCCGGATGGGTCCGAACTGACCTACGGGGAACTCGCCACCGACGCGGCAGCGCTGGAGGCACCGGAAGACGTTGAGGTCAAAGATCCGTCGGAATTCCGGCTGATCGGTCGGTCTCTGCCACGACTGGATGTCGAGGCAAAGAGCACGGGCCAGGCCTTGTTCGGAATCGACTCGGGCCCGTCAGACGCCCGGATCGCGGTCGTGGTCCGTTCACCCGTATTCGGCGGCCGCCTGCGTTCGTTCGATCCTGCAGCCGCTCTGGCTATTTCCGGTGTAGATGAGGTCATCGAAATCCGGAGCGGAGTCGCGGTCGTTGCTCGAGGCTACGTGGAGGCCAACGCGGGCCGAGACGCCCTCGTCGTAGAGTGGGATGAGGGAGCCGGCGCCTCCTTGAACGACGCGGAGATCTACCAGACGCTGAGGGAAGCGGCGCAGCAGTCCGGTCGGAGCGTCACGGAGAAAGGAGACGCCACCGCGACCCTGGACGCTGCCCCAGAGTCGATCGCGGCGACATACCGGCTCCCCTACCTCGCGCATGCAACCATGGAGCCTATGAACTGTACGGCCTGGGTGCGCGACGGTCAGTGCACCGTCTGGGCCCCGACGCAGTTCGCGAACGGCCCCGCTATTATCGGAGGTGGCGCGCGTCAGGTCGCGGCAGAAGCTGCCGGTATACCGGTTGAACATACCGAGCTCAACGTCACGTTCATCGGTGGTGGTTTCGGACGCCGAGCCGAACGCGACTTCGTTCAGGAAGCGGCCGAGCTCGCCGGCAAGATCGCCGGGCCGGTCAAAGTCATCTGGTCCAGAGAGGACGACATGCGCCACGACTTCTACCGGCCTGCCTCGTGGCACGAATTCCGGGCCACGCTCGACCGTGACGGACTGCCGGAGGCGTGGGAGCACAGGATGTCCTCCCAGTCGATCCTGGAGCGGCTCGTGCCGCCGTGGCTGCCCGGTCCGGCGTCACGATTCGCCGGAAAGCGGGATCCAACGTCGACGGAGGGCGCGTCAAGCCAGCCGTACCGTGTGCCCAATGTACATGTGACGTATGCACGTGTAGATCTCCCCATTCCGGTCGGCTTCTGGCGTGCGGTCGGACACACGCACACTGGGTTCGTCGTGGAGTCGTTCATTGACGAACTGGCTCACGCGGGTGGGCACGACCCTTACGAATACCGGCGGGAGCTTCTGGCTGAGCACCCAAGACACATCGCGGTATTGGACGCAGCCGCCGCAGCTGCTGACTGGGGCTCACCCGTGCTCGCCGGACGCGCGCGTGGGATCGCCGTCGTAGAGTCGTTCGGCTCGTATGTGGCCCAGGTCGCGGAGGTATCCGTCGAGAACGGAATGCCTCGCGTGCACAGGGTCTGGTGTGCGATCGACTGCGGGGCAGTCCTGAATCCACGCATCGTCCGAGCGCA
>DGOW01000016.1:13306-17081 GCA_002390225.1 Gemmatimonadales bacterium UBA4456
AACTTCACGGACTACCAGATGCTCCGCATCAGCGAGATGCCTGAGATCGAGCTAGTACTCGTGCCCAGCGGTGACGCGCCTGGCGGCGTGGGGGAGCCAGGAACTCCCCCGATCGCCCCCGCCGTCACGAACGCCCTCTTCGCGCTCACCGGTGAACGGATCCGGACGATGCCTATCCGGCTGGCGTAGATCGTCGGTCCCGACGGCTGTCAGCAGCAGCGCCAGAGCCGCACATGAGGCACGTATCGTTGCCAGGAACTGAGCGCACGCCATCGCGTCAGCCCTGATGCATCCACCGGTTCATCGTCGACTCCTCAAACCGGCGACATTGTGAATCCTGTATCCAGACCTGCCGAGGACCCTGTGTGTCATGCGTACAAGGCTGCGTCTCACGGGTAGGAGCCCACACTCACCTCACTGCACACGGAGCTGACCGTGCCCGGGACTATCCTGACACGCCGCTACCTCTTCGATCGACTTCCCGGCGCGGCCGCCTGTTCGGCGCTGGTCACGGCAACTTCCATCGTGGGAAGCGGACTGATCAGTCCCGTGGCCTCAGCGGCCCAGTCGCCCGAGGACGTGCTCAGCGAGCTGAAGACCGCTCAGATGGAGTTCGAGCAGTTCCGTGAGTCGAAAACCCCGATTCTGCGTGGTGGCCCGGTAGAGGGAAGCTGCGACGAGCGGATTGGTCGCATGTGCATCTGGTTCGGTGGAGAAGACGAAGCCGACTACCCTGCCGAACTGAGAGAAGTAACGCGGGCTCGCGAGGAGCTGGTTCGTGATCTTACGTCGGGCTTCGAGGTGACTCCCCACCGTTGGACCCTCGGTCAACTCGTCCATTATGCCGTGGAGAGTGAGAACGAGGCGCGGGCAGCCGGGCTCGCAGCTGCTTGCGGGATCGAAGAAACTTGGTGGTGCCACGCGCTGCGCGGATACGCGCTCCATGTCGACAACGAGTATCTGGAGGCCGAGGCGGCCTTCCGCGAAGCCCTAGACGCCATGCCGGAGGCCGAGCGACGACTGTGGCTGACTCCACGCTACGTCGTCTCGAACGATGCGCGTAAGCCATTCGAGGACGCTTCCACCGAAGAACTCGCAACGCGCTTCGAGTTGTACTGGCGGCTGTCGGACCCGCTCTTCATTTATGACGGCAACGACAGGCTGACGGATCATTTCGCACGCTGGGTCGTTGCAATGAATCGCCGCGAGGCGTGGGATCCGATCGGTCTGGAATGGTCAGAAGACCTGGAAGAGACCCTGATCCGATACGGCCGAAATACAGGGTACGGGCGCACGCATGATCCGACCGGCGTTGTTGGCGGGCCGGGAGGCAACGGCGGATTTGGGCGCGGAAGCTTCGGTCGGTCACCGATGAACGACACGCGACGAATGCTGGGCTTCCACCATCCGCAGAGTCGTGGATACCTCTTCCCCGAGCAGTTTCTTGGGTCTCCGAGCGATATCCCTCCAGAGAGCTGGATCACCGCGCCCCGGGAGGCTCGCACGTGGCATGCACCGCTCTACGCGCCTGAGGTCCGCGGACTCGAGACACAGATCGGCCGCTTCCGGCGTGACTATCAGATGCTCGTTGTCGGCGCCTACCGTCCCACCTTCCCAGCTCCGACGTCCGAGTTGGGTGCAGTGCCTGCGTGGGGTCCCGAAGGCGGACTCGACGGCCCAACCGCAGCCGGCCTCTTCATGATTCCTGAAGACGGACGTGATCCTCTGTTCGTGCGCGGTCGGGACGCCGAGGGTGTACTGACGATCCGGGTTCGTCCGGGTCGGTATGTTAGCGGTCTCGAGGTTGCAGACCTCACCGGCCGACAAGCATGGCGAGCCCGACAGGGCGTGGTGCAGGAACCGCTTCTGGAGGGAATGGTCGATGTCTCCGACCTCATGATTCTCAACAGCGGTGCGCCGCTGCCGGAAACGCTCGACGAGGCTCTACCTCACATCCGACCCGGCATCCGCCTTCAGGCAGGCGAGCGCTTCCCCGTCATCTGGGAAATGTACGGACTACGTCTCCAGGAGCCTGTACAGGTCACGCTTGGATTTACGGAGGGTCGTCCTGAGTACCAGGGGGACCCGGAGGACTTTATCGAAGAGCTCGAGGCGAGTGAGACGATCGACGTCACGTTCGAGGACCGGGGACCCAACGTGGTTCAGGCGGTGTTCCGGTCTGTTGACTTGGGTCTGCCCGATCTCGAGCCTGGCGAATACACGTTGCACCTCCGCCTTGACCTCGCCGGACGCACCCCGCTCATCACCAGCCGGCCGATCCTCGTCTACTGAGGCCGGCGGCGTACCGAGCAACTCAGCGACGCAGCCCTCTGACTAGAGGAGTCAAAGCCGGGCCGCGCCGACGGAGCCCGAGGGGCCCCGCCGGCGCGGCCTGAGTCGATCGGGTCTAGTTCCCGGCCAAGTATTTGGTGAACGCACCACCCGCCCAACTCAGTGAATTGGGCCCCTCCGCGGCATACACATTTCCGTCAGCGTCGACAGCAACGCCCTCACCGGCCGTGCCCTGGTAGACACGGCTCTCTCGCTCGAACGGCGGAATGAACGCCACGATACGGTCTTCGTCGAGCGGGCCGACACGGACACCGTTACGCCAGTTGGCATGGTTGGTCGGACTCGACTCGGAGTCGATCGCATAGACCATATCGTCATCGGTGATGAAGATCCCGCTGATTCGACCGTAGCTGTAGCGCGAATCGAGATAGTTCCCGTCCTGGTCGTAGATCTCGAGCCGGTGGTTACCACGGTCTGCGATCCACAGGCGATCCTGTGAGTCGAAGGCCAGGGCGTGCGGAGTCCGGAACTGACCGTGCTCCACCCCGATCTCACCCCATTGCATGATGAACTCGCCTTCGGGCGTGAACTTCTGGATGCGTGCCGTCTGACCGGCTTCCAGGCCGGCCTGCATCGCTTGGTTGGTCGTCATACCCTGACCATTGTGGCCGTCGGAAACGTAAATCGAACCGTCCGGGCCGGTGACCACGTCGTTCGGCTGATTGAACTGACCGGGTGCGTTTCCAGGCTGTCCAGCCATACCGAGTGTCAGCAATACCTCACCCTCGGGACTGAACTTCCATACCTGATGACCACGCGTCCCTTCCTGGTTCCCGGCGAAGTCCGTGATCCAGACATTGCCCTCTGAGTCTACGTGGATGCCGTGTGGCGTGACCATGAGATCGGCGCCGAAGTTGGCCAGCACCTCGCCCGTGTTGCGGTCGAACTTGAAGACGGGTGGCACCGGGTTCGACTCACAGTTCACCGGAACACCGCCACCGAAGCTGCTCGCCCCACATCGCTCATACGCCCAGATATGTCCGTCGATCGGGTCGAGGTCGACGCCCGCGGTGGAGCCCCATTCGCGGCCCTCGGGCAGATCGCCCCAGTTCGTGACCACCGTCGGCGCCGGATTCGGAAGACCCTCACCGGTAATGAGGTTGCCCGCCGACTCCATCGGGGCCGGATCGCTCGCAGGCGCGCAGGCCAGGAATCCGACGGCAGTGAGAAGACTGATCGAGAGAAAGAAGCGCTTCGTCGACATCATGTTCTCCTTGAGAGGGACGGGCCCCGTCCAGAGACCCTGAGCTGCGTAGGGCGAACAAGATCGGGGGCGAGCGGCCTATGCGCCAATGTTCATGGGCAGGACATCCGGGGCCCGGAGCCATACGGCGACCCGTTCCAGATCGCCCTTCATGGCTGAGACCATGTGCTTCGCCCGATCCTCGGACAGGATCGAGACTGCGGTGCTGGACTGGACACC
>DGOW01000016.1:17267-34087 GCA_002390225.1 Gemmatimonadales bacterium UBA4456
TTTCTCGCGTCCGAGTCGCCAAAGACCCCAGGGCCGACATCATGGAGTTCAGGGATTGGTACAACGCGCTGCGAAAGCCGTCGTGGACCCCAGAGCCGGAGTTCATTGGGCTCATGTGGCAGATCATCTATCCGATCATCATCGTGACGTTCGGCTTCGTCTTTCTCCAGGCGGTGCGCGGCAATCTTCCCCGGACCGTGGCTCTCGTGTTCGCGATCAACCTCGCGGCGAATCTGGTCTTCACCCCGATCCAGTTCGGACTGCGGAACCTGCCCCTGGCATCGATCGACATCTTGATCATCTGGGGGACCATCATCTGGATGGTGATGTCAGTCTGGACATTCCACCGATGGATTGCCTTCGCCCAGATCCCTTACTTCGCATGGGTATCGGTTGCGTCTGTCCTTCAACTCTCCATCACGTGGATGAACCGCGGCTCCTAGGAGCGGTTCTCACGCAGCGCTTTGCGCGTCCCATCTGAGGCGATCAGAGCGGTACTCCGCCTCCAGCCCCGACCTGCTTCCTTGCCCCAGCCCGTAGGGTGACCGCAGTCCCGAATGCCATCACCTCGACCCCGGCTGTACCCTTGGCGTCGCCCCGTGCTCGCGCGAGCGCCGATGTCTCGATGCGTACGTTGATCACCGTGTCGTGACCGTGGTCCCGGGCCCGCTCCTTCATGCGGACGAGCGCCTCACGCCGTGCGCGCTCGAGCAGCGGCTCGAACACACGGATGCGACCTCCGAAGATGCCCTTGATACTGGCGGCGACCCGTTTGAAGTAGTCCTGGGAGATCACCACGTTGCCGACCACTAGATCGCAGCGTTCGACTTCCCAGCCTTCCGGAAGATCCTCTACAGTGATCGCCAGCACATCCCGGGACCCGCTCTCGAGTCGCAGCAGGTCCTCGAAATGACGACGTTCGAGCCAAGTCCCGGTGAGCCATGCGCCAAACATCACGATCGGCGTCATCAGGTACGGCGCGAATTCCCACATTACTCGACCCTCACGGCGGTCCCGTACGCGAAGAGCTCAGCCGCGCCCTGAGCGACGCTGCTGGTAGCGAAACGAACGTTGACGATCGCGTTTGCTCCCTGCTCTTCGGCCTGGGAACTCATGCGGCGAATCGCCTCACCACGGGCCTCGACAAGCAACTCCGTGTACCCACGAAGCTCTCCACCGACGACGTTCTTCAGGCCAGCCACGATGTCCCGGCCGATGTGTTTCGCTCGAACGGTACTGCCGCTGACCACACCGAAGAACTCGACGGTGGTCTTTCCCGGGATCTCCTGCGTGTTGCTGATGAGCATGCGTGGTTCCTGAGTGAAACGGTTTAACCTGACTGGACTCCGGTCAGAGAGACTAGGTCCCGATCATCGAATCTGCACGGGTCGACCTTCATGTCTCGCGGAGCACCTCGATTCAGGTGATGACCCGTGCATAGGGGAACACCCCGGTCACGGCTCTTATCTGCGATGTCGCTTGTACCATGGTCCGAGAGGACCGGTCGTCGCCGCGAGCGTGCCGACCCCACCCCACGCACCTGCGAACCGACGCCATGCCTGAACTGAGAGAGACTCGAGACACCGCCACGTCTCCCACGTCGGACCATCGTCCGTCTCATCACCATGCCCATGTTCGCCAGCAGTCGGATACGAGGCGTGCGACTCCCTGGCTGAATAGACGACCGTTCGGCCCTCGTAGGTCTCGAGATCATCAACGCCAACCCGACGTGGCCGGCCGTGTGCCGCGAAGTATGCGCCCCGCACTCTGCCGGATCCGTCGAGTACCATGGAGACGTGCTCCCAGTCGCCCTGATGGCCAAAGAGCGGCACAGCCTGATAGCGCGAATAGCCATAGAAGAACCAGTACGTCAGCAACTGTTCCCCGGATCCGATCGACTTCCAGTAGTAGTAGGTCGGCACGATTCCGCTAGGGTTTGGCTCGCCCTTCGGCTTCTTCCGAAGATGCTCGATGAAGATGTTTCCCTCATTGCCAGCCCTCCCATCGAACGGCCTTCGGTTCGTTCCGTCTTCGCGCAGCGCCAGCGTGCCCAACAGGGAGGGCGGCAGACCGACGTAGTCCTGACCCATGAGCGCGCGTACAGCGAGCGGCTTCGTCCATTCCCTGGTGCTGACATTCAGGATCGGATGCAGCGGCACGTGCCCTTGCTGCCTCCGGTCGTACATCCGAAGCCGGGAGTCAGCTATAAACGCCCCGGGCGACATCGGACGAAAGCGGTCCGATGAGTGCAGACGAACAATCGGGGCGTGTTTGAGCGCCAGAGGGCGAAGTTCTTCGGGTGTCACGCTAGCGTGGCCAGACATACCCGCGCGCGATCTCCTCGAAGTCGGCCACTTGGGACTCGATCCACGCTTCGTCGCGATCGAGCTCCCCGGCCATGATCTCAGCCACACGCAGCGCAGCCTCGATCGCGGCGCGGGCATCGAAGATGAGCGCCCTGTTCCGGCGAGAGAGCACGTCGTCTACCGTGCGGGCCATCTCCTCACGACACGCCCAGACGACCTCGGCGGGCGTCAGGCCGAGCCGCTCGTGAACGGGGTCACCCATGCCCGGAGCGGACCTCATGAGCTCCTGGATCTTGGGTGCATCGGACCCGTACACAGCGAGCCGTCCAAAGCGTTCGGCATTGAGGTGGTACCCGTGCATCCGCAGTTCTTGCGTCGCGCACTCGACCGGATCGAGGTCGCCAAGCGTCTGCGCCGCATCAACGGCGTCCTTACCCATCTTCCGGTACGTGGTCCACTTACCTCCGGCGATGGTCACCAGCCCCGAGTTACTGATCCGGATCGCGTGCTCTCGTGAAATCTCGGCAGTCTCGTCGGCGTCAGCTTCAGCAACGAGCGGCCTGATCCCGACGAAGACGCTCAGCACATCCTCCGGCGCCGGGTCGCGTGTCAGGTACCGTGCCGCATGCTCGAGGAGGAACTCGATCTCTTCGTCGAGCGGTAACGGTTCGAGTTCGATCTGATCGATCGGCGTATCCGTCGTCCCCACCAGTACGCAATCGTGCCAGGGAATCGCGAACAACACGCGGTCGTCGTCGGTCTTTGGCACCATGATCGCCGAAGAGCCCGGCAGGAAGGCTCGATCCAGCACGATGTGCACACCCTGGCTGGGCTGGATCGTCGACTGCACTTCTGAGTTATCCATTCGGCGGACACCATCGGTCCATGCCCCAGTCGCGTTGATGACGACCTTGGACTCCACCTGAAACGTTGTGTCGGACTCGGCGTCCCGAACCGTGACGCCATCGACGAATCCATCGTCACCTTTCGAGACGGAAACCACCGGGCAGTAGTTGAGCAGAACCGCGCCCTGTTCCCACGCCGTCATCGCCATGTGTACCAACAGGCGTGCGTCATCGAACTGGCCGTCATGGTAGACGACCCCGCCCCGGAGGCCTTCGGTCTCAAGAGTCGGGAGCCGTTCGATCGTCTCCTCGACCGAGAGATTCTTCGAGTGGCCGAAGCCGTACCGACCAGCAAGCACGTCGTACACCCGCATGCCGACCCCGTAAAAGGGAGCCTCCCACCACTGGTAGTTCGGTACCACGAACGGCAGGTCATTCACAAGGTGAGGGGCATTGTTCCGAAGGATCCCGCGCTCACGCAGCGCCTCTATGACCAGCGGGATATTGCCCTGCTGCAGGTAACGCACCCCGCCGTGCACCAGCTTCGTGGATCGGCTGGAGGTGCCCTTCCCGAAATCGCTCAACTCGAAAAGCGCGACGTCGTATCCCCGTGCGGCGGCATCTACGGAGATCCCTATCCCTGTAGCCCCCCCGCCAATGACCACGATGTCCCAGGGCTGCCCCTCCGCGGCGCGTTCGTTGAGGCGCCGTAGCATCTCGGATCGGTTCATGTCGAATCGCGGAGTCAGGAGTAACGCTACCGGGTCGTCCCTTGAACATATTGATGTGCGGCCCGGGGCCTCACCTCTCCATCCCGTACGAAGAGGGTATCGCCAGCCTCACGCGACGCGACATCACGGCAGTTCGCATCTCGACGACCGCAGCCTAGATTACCGCGCACAAAACGAGGAACAACGAGGCCACGCGCCTCTGCCATCATCCCGCTCAACGCGACGCTATCATGGCAAGAATGCAGCCTCAGATTGAGCAAATGCAGCAGATTGCAGAATCAGGAACGGTGGAAACGGTCTACCGAGTGACGTCCATCTCAGTCAACGACAATTTGCCAGCAAGCCTCTTTAACTAGCGTTCGTCGGGATGGGAAAGGATCTAGCCGGCCCGAGCTAGAAAAGATGTATCAACAGGTATTTTCTAATGCTTGATCGGGCTTCGTACGCCCGCTCAGGACAACTGCCCAGTCGCCGAAACGCCATGTCCTCACGCACCGCTTTCGAAGCCAAGACGCTCGCTCGCCGCTACTACGTCGACGACGACGTGTACCAACAGGAAACCGAGCGCATCTTCTTCGACCGCTGGCTGTTCGTCGGCCGTGCATCGGCCATCGCGAAACCCGGGGCGTACGTGCTTTTCGAGGTGGACACGGAGAGCATCATCGTGCTGCGAGACCATGAGGGCTCGATCCACGCGCACCACAACGTGTGCCGTCACCGAGGTACCAGGCTCGTAACCGAGCCCGAAGGCACGTTCCCGAAGTCGATCCAGTGCGGCTACCACGCATGGACCTACGCGCTGAGTGGAGCGTTGACCGGCGCGCCCTTCATGGACGAAGTCGAGTCCTTCTGCAAAGAGAATTATCCACTACACCCCGTCGCAGTAGCAGAGTGGGAAGGCTGCGTCTTCGTGAATCTGTCGGACGCACCAGAACCGTTCGAGGAAGCGTTCGCCCCGATCACCGACAAGTTCACCCGTTGGGACCTGCCCGATCTGGAGATCGCTCACAGGATCGTCTACGACATCCCGGTGAACTGGAAGCTCGTCTTCCAGAACTACTCCGAGTGCTACCACTGCCCCGCGTTACACCCTGCCCTCAATCGGCTGACTCCGTTCCGGAACGCATGGAACGACCTCGAGGAGGGTCCGCTCCTGGGAGGGCCCATGAAGATGGAAATCGAGGGCGGCAGCATGACGATGAACGGACAGCGGTGTGCGGCACCGCTGGGCACGCTCGAGGGTGAAGACCTGAACTTCGTGCGGTACTACACGATCTTCCCGAATCTGCTGCTCAGTCTGCAGCCGGACTATGTGCTCACACATCGGATCGACCGGATGGCTACGGATCGCACCCGAATCGTTTGTGACTGGCTGTTCCACCCCGACGCGATGGCTGCTGCGGACTTTGATCCCACGCCGGCCATCGAATTCTGGAACATGACCAACGAACAGGACTGGATGGTAAGCCGCCTGTCGCAGCAGGGCGTTTCGTCACGCGCGTACACACCGGGCCCGTACGCAGAGTTGGAGAGCATGATCGCCGCGTGGGACCGTGAGTACCTGCGGGTACTGGAGGGCTGAAGGTTCGATAATGGCGCTGGTCTGCTGCCACGACGACCCTGAGACCGCAGGAATAGCATCCCTACCGAGCCGTTCAGCCCACGGCCCCACCTCTGGCGAGAAGCCTGCTGTCCCATGCCCAAAGACGCCGAACTTCGCGACCACCTCGTCCGTCTTCTCACCGCTCCCTGGGCACACATCACTGCCGAGGCAGCTCTCGACGGGATCCCGGCGGAGCATCGTGGCGCGAGGCCGCACGGGCACGTGCACACGATCTGGCAGTTGGTCGAGCACCTGAGGATCTGCCAGGACGACCTGGTTAAATACAGCCAGTCCGCTGACCACGAGTCTCCACAATTCCCCGACGGATACTGGCCCTCGGAGGTAGTGCCTCCCTCTGAAGAAGCCTGGGCTGCGAGTCTGGCCGGGTTCTCTGAGGGACTTCAGAGGATGGTCACACTGGTTCAAGACCCTGCGTGCGACCTCTTCGCAGACCTTCCCTGGAGTTCAGAGGGGCACACGGTTCTGCGCGAGGTGATGATCCTCGCGGATCACAATGCCTATCATGCAGGCCAGATCATGCAGCTCAGAAAAGCCTTGAGCACGGCTTAGCCGAATCCGCTCCCGCAGTTGATGGAGGCGGTCAGGACCGTGTGCTCCGTGACACCTCCGCCACGAGTACGGATTTCGATCGATCCGTATCGCCGTGTGAAGCACTGCGGCAGTTCACGATCCCCTGTCGGGGAAAGCCAGAGACGGAGCAGATGCCGGCACCGTTCGGTCTCAGCCCAGTCCAGTCCACAAAGTCCGTCCGGTCGTGCAGTTGCGAATGGTTGTAGACAAACTGCATATCACCCTTTTCCAGACGCGTGCGCACGTGCATCTCCGGATCGTTCCCGAGTCGATCCAGCATGTCCAGAGCCTCGACGTGAGCCGGGCTCAACGGCATGGCGCCCTCGAAGCGTTGCGCGCTTTCAATGTGCTGACGCTGGTAGGAGACCGTCAGGTGGCCGGCGTGCAAGTTGAACACGGGGATCTCTATGTACGACTCGGCGCCGGGCGGGATCTCGCCCCGGCGGTCCGTAGCGATCGGATCTAGGAGTCACTGCACCAGACCTGTACACTCCGACCACATACGGTTGTAGATGGACCGTGCACTGACCACTTAAACGCGCCCCCGTATCGCGCACGTGTCCCAGGATATGACCTTGGAGCAATCACAGGCAGGCTAACGTCCGTGCGTGAGCCAGGTGAGGGGTCCAGTGGCGCCCTCGCTGCGCAATGACCCATGTTGGCTGCCTCCCATCCGGGTCTGAACAAGGCCCTCCTCATGTCCGCCACAGCTCACTGCCATGTTCAACGCGTCACGAATCCGATCTCTCCTGCTCGCAGCGCCGCTGGCTTTCGCTGCCTGCGCCCCCGCCGCCGCCGAATCATTCGACGTGGTTGAAGCCACGATCCTCGACATGCAGCAGGCGATGGAGGACGGACGGGTCACCTCTCGGGACCTCGTCGAAGCACATCTTCTGCGCATCGCGATACACGAGGATCAGGTGAACGCGGTCATCACCGTGAACAAGAACGCGCTCGCCGAGGCAGACCGCCTCGACCGGGAACGTGCCGAGGGTCGGGTCCGCGGGCCGCTCCACGGAATCCCGGTCGCCCTGAAGGACAACGTGCACACGACCGACATCCGGACGACGGGTGGTGCGATCGCGTTTGAGAGCTTGATCCCTCCATATGACGCGACCCTGACGACCAACCTCCGAGAAGCTGGAGCCATCATCCTGGCAAAGACTGTCATGACGGAGTTGGCTAACTTCACCGCCGCAGGCATGCCCGGGAACTACAGTGCTGTCGGTGGCTACGGTCTGAACCCCTACGATCCGCGCCGGGATCCGCGTGAGGGTCGGAATGACGGACGGCCAGTCCTGGGCGTAGGTGGGTCCAGCTCAGGCATCGGGACCGCCATGAGCTTCTGGGCAGGCAACGTGGGCACGGAGACGTCCGGCTCGATCCTCTCGCCAGCGAACGCCAACATGCTGGCGGGCATCAAGCCGACGGTCGGGCGTATCAGCCGGTGGGGTGTCATCCCCATCACCGGCGACCAGGACACGGCCGGACCGATGACACGCTGGGTCACCGACGCCGCGATCATGCTCGGCGCGCTCGAGGGCTCCGCTCCCGACCCGAATGATCCCGTGACTTCCACCTGCTCTCCCCCGCCGGGGAACGACTACACCGCATACCTCAACGCGAATGGCCTTCAGGGCGCTCGTATCGGTATCCCTCGAGCCATGTACTACGACTCGGTGCAGGTTCCTGGTCTGAATGGGTACCGCGGAGGTCTGTCGACAGAGGCCCGCGCGGCGATGGACGAGGTCATCCAGGTCCTGCAGGCGCAGGGTGCAACCGTCGTCGATCCGGCTGACATTCCAAGCGTCATTGATACCGATCCGGCCGGAAATCTCATGACTGCCCCCGCCAGTAGCGTGCTCTTCTACGGAATGAAGCGCGACTTCAACATCTGGCTCGAGTCACTGGGCGATGCGGCGCCGGTAGGCACGCTGACGGAGCTCCGCGAGTGGAACCAGGAGCACCGCCAGGCCGGATCACTCAAGTACGATCAGTTACGGCTCGACCAGTCCGACGAGATCGATCTCGAGGCCGACAGGGCACGTTACGAAGAAGACCGTGCGAGGGACCTCCTGCTCAATGGTGAGCGGGGTATCGACGCAGCGATAGCCGAGCACGACCTGGACGCCCTGCTCTTCCCCGGCTCAGGTGGTGCTGGGATTGCAGCGCGGCCAGGGTACCCAACGGTGATCGTCCCCTTCGCACTCACTCAGTCCGACTTCGATCCACCGCTCCCGGCTGACTTCGACGTTCAGCCTCGTCCCTTCGGCGTCAGCTTCACCGGGGGTGCGTGCAGCGAGCCACGTCTTATCGAGCTGGCCTATGCATTCGAACAGGCAACGATGCGACGCGTGGCACCGCCCGGGATGAACTAGGTCGGCGTGATGTCGAGTGTGGCCGGATCTCGGCGAACCCAAAGGTGGACCACGGCAGTCACGCTCGGAGGGACGGTGGCAACCGCACTTACCGTGACAGCGGCCGGTTCGCTCAGCGCTCAGCAGACAGAGGAAGCGGCGATGGCCCGCTGGGTCGATGATCATCGCTCCGAGGCGGTCGAGCTCCTCGAGCAGATCACCAACATCAACAGCTACACGCTGAATCCCCCCGGCGTGCGGGAGGTCGCGGACGTGCTCGCGCCGGAATTCGAGGCGCTGGGATTCGATGTGCGCTGGATCGACGGCTCTGCCTTCGACCGGGCAGGGCACCTGTTCGCAGAACGACGCGGGTCCGGCACCCGCATGCTCCTGATCGGCCACCTCGACACCGTATTCCCCGAGGCCGACCCCTTCGACTCCTTCAGGCGCGTCGATGAAACTACCGTCGCGGGCCCGGGCGTGGGTGACATGAAGGGTGGCCTGGTCATCATCCTTCAGACCCTGCAGGCGCTCGACGAACAGGGGCTGCTCGAGGACACCAACATCACCGTCGCCATGATCGGTGACGAAGAGCGCACTGGGTCACCCAGCGAGCTCGCACGCCGCGATCTGATCGACGCGGCGCGATGGGCGGACGTAGCGCTGGGATTCGAGGGGCTCGAAACCGCGAACTCAGCGGCGATTGCGCGACGTGGTGGTACGGGATGGACCCTCACGGCGAAGGGTATTCGAGGACATTCTTCTCGCATCTTCGACGACGAGATCGGGTTCGGCGCGGTCTTCGAGGCGGCTCGCATTCTCAACGCTTTCCGAGAGGAGTTCGCGGGGGAAGAGTTCCTGACCTTCAGCCCCGGGCTGCTCCTGGGGGGCAGCGAGGTCGAACGAGACCCCGTCACGAGCTCGGGCTCGGCGTCTGGTCTGTCGAACGTGGTCGCCGAGACCGTGGTCGCGACGGGCGACCTGCGCACCATTTCAGGAGCGCAGGGGCAGCGGGTGATCGACCGCATGACAGAGATCGCATCGGACAACCTGCCCGGTACCAGCGCTACACTCGAGTTCCGAGGGGTACCCAGCGGGATGCCGCCAAAGCCCGGTAGTGAGCGACTCTTCAAGATGTACGACGAGACCAGTCGCGACCTGGGCTTCGGACCAATCGATCTCATCAGTCCGATGCGTCTCGGCGGGGCGGACATTTCAACCGCAGCTCCGCACGTGGACGGCGCGCTGGCCGCGATCGGAGGCATGGGCTCCGGGTGGCATTCCTCGGCCGAGACTGCAGACCTGGAGAAGATCGCGATCCGAACCAAGCTCGCTGCCTCCTTGATCCTCCGTCTCTCACAACGGGAGTGGGATCAGGGCCGCTGAGCGAGTCGACGAGCTTCACCGGGAGCGTGTCCGACGACGGCGACGGCGGCACGAACTGGCGCACTGAACCCGGTCGGCCCCAAGCTCGTCACCCTCGCCGTCCATCATCCCCCCGCCTGTTCATGACCGAATCCACCTATGCCGCCATCACCGGCTGGGGCTCATGTATGCCCCCGGCGGTCCTGTCGAACGACGATCTCTCCACGTTCCTGGACACTTCCGATGAGTGGATCATTACGAGAACCGGAATGAAGGAGCGTCGGATCTCCCACGTGTCGGCGACGGAGCTGGCGACGCTCGCGGCCCGGCGAGCGCTCGCATGCGCGGACCTCGATCCAGCTGACGTCGACCTGATCATCTACGGGGGCGTAAGCAACGAGGAACTGTGCCCGAATAGCGCGTCGGGCGTCCAGGTGTCCCTCGGCGCCCAGAACGCCGCCTCGATGGACCTGAACACGGCGTGCACCAGCTTCTGCTACGGACTCGCCGCGGCCACGGGCATGATCCGCACCGGGCAGGTTCGAAACGCTGTGGTGATCGGCGTCGAGCTGATCAGCCGCTACATGGACTGGGAAAACCGCAATGTCGCGGTGCTCTTCGGCGATGGTGCAGCGGCCGTCGTGCTGCAGGCGACCGACAACGAGGAGGGCATGCTCGCCAGCGTCCTGGGTTGTGACGCGCAGGCGCGCCAGACACTCCGCGTCCGCGGGTTCGGGTGCGGCTACTCGGGGTACGGGATCACACTCGGCGACACGTTCTGGGACTTCGATGGCCAGCAGATCTTCAAGCGGGCCGTGCTCGGCATGTCTCGCGCCTCCCGGGACGTGCTCGCGCAGAGCGGACTCAAAGCCGAGGACATCTCTCTCGTCGTGCCACATCAGGCCAATCTCCGCATTATCGAGTCCGTGGCGAAGTACGCCGGCATCTCGATGGAACGCGTGATGCTTACGGTCGAGAAGTACGGAAACATGAGCGCGGCGACGGTGCCGGTGGCCCTCGTCGAAGCTTTGGAAGAAGGGCGCGTCGAGCCGAACAGCTGGCTTCTCATGCCTGCGTTTGGAGGCGGCCTGACCTACTGCTCACTACTCGTGAAATGGGGCAGCCGAACCATCCCGCTGGAGCAGACCGACGTGGAGCTACCCCCGTGCAACGAATCCGCACTGGAGCTCGTGAATCAGGTGCGCGCCAGGCAGGACCCGTACGGTCGATCCAGGGACGGCCTGCTGGCGCCGGTCTTCCCTGAGGCCCAGCTCCGGGACGGCGACAGCGTCGTCTGAAACGTCCCTTGCCAGCATCCACATGCGCGGGGATGTTCCGGGCGATTCACACGGGTGAGCCGCACCTCGCTCTGGCGCCCGACCCCACCTCGATCGAATGCCCGGATGCGCACGGTTGTGAAACACGTCCCCAGTGCCTTCGTTGCGGCTGGAATCCTGCTGACCGCCTTCCAACCGTCTTCCGTCGCTGCTCAGGCTAGCGATGAGCTGCGAACTGCTGTCATCGACGGATCCCGTGCCCCGGTTCTGCCAGCGTCGATCACTCGAGATGATCGAGATCGAGCTACGGTTCGCGCGATCAAGCTGAACGCGCCGCTCGTGCTCGACGGCAAGCTCGATGAGGCCGTTTATCAGGACTACCAGCCGTTTGGGGACTTTGTGCAGGTGGTCCCAGTCGCCGGCAATCCGTCGTCAGAGCGGACCGATGTCTGGATCACCTACGATGAGAACAACATCTATTTGACTTGTCGCTGCTGGGACTCGTCCCCACCGGACGAGTGGGTGATCAATGAGTACCGTCGTGACACGGACGGCATCCGGAATAACGATCACTTCGGCGTGATGTTCGACACGTTCTACGACCGCCGAAACGGGTTGGTCTTTTACGCCAACACTCTGGGTGCCCGAGCCGACTACGCAGTCGTCGACGAAGGCTCTCCGAACAAGGATTGGAACCCGGTGTGGGACGCCGTCGGTGGCCAATTCGAGGGCGGCTGGGTGATCGAGATGGCGATCCCTTTCAAGTCCCTCCGCTACCGGTCCGGTGCCGACCAGATGTGGGGCCTTCAGCTACGGCGCTCGGTCATCCGCAACAACGAGTGGACGTACCTGAACCCCGTGCCGGCCTTCCTCTCCGGGCCACAGGGAATGAACCGGATCTCTTCGGGTGGGACCCTCGTCGGACTCGACCTGCCAGCGGCGGGCAGCAACCTCGAGCTGAAGCCGTACGCGATCGGCAACCTCCGCACGAACCGCCTCACGGACCCGGTTGTGAATAACGACGTGACCGGGGACGTGGGGGTAGATCTGAAGTACGGGATCACGGCGAATCTTACGGCGGACCTCACCTTCAACACCGACTTCGCCCAGGTCGAGATAGACGAGCAGCAGGTGAACCTCACCCGCTTCAATCTCTTCTTCCCCGAAAAGCGAGAGTTCTTTCTGGAGGGTCGTGGCGTCTTCGATTTCGGAACGGGCGGCAGCGGCGGGTTCCGTCCCGGACGCAGTTTCGGCCGTGGGGGTGGTGATCGGCCCACGCTTTTCTACAGCCGGCGAATCGGCCTCGATCGTGGCGAGGTCTTACCCATCGATCTCGGCGGACGAGTCACCGGAAAGGTCGGACCGTTCAACGTCGGACTGGTGAACATCCAGACGGGCGGCATCGAGCCTGCCGGTATCGAGAGTACGAACTTCTCCGTCGTCCGACTCAAAAGAGACATCCTCGGACGTAGCTCGATCGGTGCGATGTTCACGAATCGCTCGGTCTCTGTTCGCGGGGACGGGTCCAACCGTGTGTTCGGTGTCGACGGCTCGTTCGGGATTACACAGGATCTTCAGGCAGGGGCCTACTGGGCTCGTACTGAGACACCCTCACTGACAGGCGGGAACGAGAGCTACCAGATGGCCCTGTCGCACACCGGCGATCTGTACGGCGGGAGCGTGTCTCACCTGAAGGTTGGGGAGGACTTCAACCCCGAGGTCGGATTCGTTCGACGGACCGACTTCGTGAAGAACACCGGGTCCCTCCGCTTCAGTCCACGTCCCAGCGGGATCGAAGCGATTCGGAAGGTCACGTGGGAGGCTGGAGTCGAACACTTCGATGACGGCGTCGGGCTCATGCAGTCTCGGCGGCAGACAGCACGATTCGACGTCGAAATGGAGAACGCCGACCGCTGGTCGATCGAGGGGATCAGGGAGTTCGAGCGGATCGATGACCTGTTTCCGATCTCGCGCGACCAGAATATCCCTGTCGGTCGCTACACATTCACCAGCCAACGCGTCTCGTATACGGGCGGCCCCCAGCGGTGGATGTCCGGCAACATTTCGTATCAATGGGGCGATTTCTACCACGGCTCGCTTCGCTCCTTGAGCATCAGCCGAGGGCGAGCCGTAATATCGAACCATCTGTCGCTCGAGCCGGGCGTCAGCTACAACCTACTCGACCTTCCAGAGGGTGAAGAAACCCAGGCCGTATTCCGACTCCGCAGCGATTACGCGTTCACTCCACGTATGTTTGCCAGCGCACTGTTCCAGTACAACGAGGCCGATCGGATTCTGTCGAGTAACGTCCGGTTCCGGTGGGAGTACGCGCCAGGTAGCGAGCTGTTCGTAGTCTGGACGGACGAACGGGACCGACGCCCCCAAGGGACAGGCCTGCGCACGCAGGGTCTGGCGATCAAGATCACAAGATTGCTCCAGTACTAGGTGCCACCGATGGAAAGAGGACTCATGAACTACACACGTATCACCGCGCTTGGCGCCCTCACCGCGCTCGTAGCCTGTTCAGTGGATCGCGCCGACGGTACAGCGTCCGGAGTCGCGTCGATCACCGAAGACGAGATCGCGGAGCACATCGAGGTGCTCGCCTCGGACGAGTTCGGGGGCCGAGCTCCCTCGTCCCCTGGTGAAGAACTCACCGTAGCCTACCTGGCTGAGCAGTTCTCGTCGTTCGGTCTCGAACCTGGCAATGCCGGCAGCTTCTTCCAGGACGTTCCACTGGTGGACATCACCGTCGACCCGAACAGGGCGCCCTTCACCATCGAAGGCCGCGGGAGCCCGATGCAGTTCACCTACGCCGATGATGTCGTCACGTGGACGACCCGCACGGTGGAGTCGTCGCGGATCGAAGACAGTGAGATGGTCTTCGTGGGCTATGGAATCGTCGCACCCGAATATGGCTGGGACGACTATGAGGGGCTGGACGCGACGGGGAAGACCGTCGTGATCCTGGTGAACGATCCGGGATACGCGACGCAGGACGATGACGTCTTCAACGGCAACACGATGACGTACTATGGCCGGTGGACGTACAAGTTCGAGGAGGCCGCACGGCAAGGTGCGGCAGCCGCGCTCATTGTGCACCAGACCGCTCCGGCCGCCTACGGCTGGGAGACGGTCCGTAACAGCTGGACGGGTCCGCAGTTCAATCTGCAGCCGGAAGACGGGAACGCCGGCCGCGTCGCGATCGAGGGCTGGATGACCGAGGAGACCAGCCGCACCGTGTTCGAGCGAGCTGGCATGGACTTCGACGCGCTCTACCGACAGGCGGAGACCGGCTCGTTGCGGCCCATAGACATGGGACTCTCCCTCTCGACCTTGGTGCAGAACGAACTCCGTTTCTCCGATTCCAAGAATGTGGTTGCCATTCTTCCGGGTGCCGAGGCGCCTGACGAATACTTCATCTACATAGCCCACTGGGACCATTTCGGTACGGATCCGGAGCTCGTCGCTGCGGGTGAGGACGGCATCTACAACGGCGCGCTCGACAACGCTTCCGGCACCGCCGCCATGCTCGAACTGGCCGAGGCATACGCGAATCTTCCCGAGCGGCCGAGGCGCTCGATCGTTTTTCTGGCCGTCACCGCTGAGGAGCAGGGTCTCCTGGGCTCCGCGCACTACGCCGCGGACCCGGTCTTCCCACTCGCCCGGACCGTAGCCGGCCTGAACATGGACGGCCTGAGCAACTTCGGACCCACGCGAGAACTCGTCGTTCAGGGCTACGGGATGTCGGAGCTCGACATGATTGCGGACGCAGCTGCTGCTGCCCAGGGACGGCGAATCGATCCCGATCCCGAGCCGGAGAAAGGCTACTATTTCCGGTCGGACCACTTCGAGCTCGCCAAGCTCGGAGTCCCCATGATCTACCCGGGTAACGGAATCGACCACGTGGAGCGCGGATCGGAATACGGTCTCGAGATGAACGCACGCTACACGCGCGAGCGGTACCACATGGTGACCGACGAGTTCGACGAAACGTGGGATCTGTCAGGTGCGGTCGACGACGTGGTGCTGTACTACGAGATCGGCGCCGCAGTCATCCAGTCGGACATGTGGCCCAACTGGAACGAGGGGACCGAGTTCCGGGCGATTCGCGAGGAGAGCCGCAGATGACGCGGAGGGCGGTCGGGCTCGCACTGGCCACTGCTCTGATCACGGGATGTGCGCCATCGAGCGACGAACGCCCACCCAACATCATCTACATGCTGGCGGACGACCTCGGATATGGCGAGTTGGGGACATACGGTCAGACGCAGATCCGAACACCCCACCTCGACGCGCTCGCCATGCAGGGGATGCGATTCACACAGCACTACTCCGGTAGCCCCGTGTGTGCGCCCTCGAGAGGCACGCTTCTGACGGGCCTGAGCACACTCCGCTCCCAGATCCGTGACAACTTCGAGGTGGGTGGCTATCCCGACCCGGACGAGCTGGGTCAGATGCCGCTCGACTCGAGCACCTACACAATCGGGACCATGCTTCAGGACGCCGGCTACGTGACCGGGGCGATCGGAAAGTGGGGTCTCGGCGGGAGGGAGTCCGTCGGCCAGCCACGGTTCCAAGGCTTCGACTACTTCTTCGGATACCTCGACCAGCAGCTTGCCCACAACTTCTACCCCACGCACCTGTGGCGGAACGGTGAGCGGGTGGAGCTCGACAACGAATACTTCAGCCCGCACCAGGTCTTCGAAGGCGATGACCCGGACGATCCCGAGCAGTATCGGCAGTACCAGGGGAACGAGTACTCACTGGATGTCATGGCGGACGACGCACTCCGCTTCATCGAAGAGAACCAGGAGCGTCCGTTCTTCCTCTACCTTCCCTTCACCATCCCACACGTCGCGCTACAGGTCCCGGATTCATCGCTCATGGAATACGAGGGGGCATTCGAGGAGGAGCCCTACCTCGGGGATCCGACCTATCTGCCACACTACCGGCCCCTGTCGGCGTACGCCGCGATGATCACAAGGATGGACGACCACATCGGCCGCATCCTGGAGCAGCTGGACGCGCTGGGGCTGGGTGAGAACACAGTCGTGATGTTCACGAGTGACAACGGGACGACCTACACAGGTGGCGTAGACGCGGAGTTCTTTGACAGCACGGCGGGACTGCGCGGACTCAAGGGTTCACTCTACGAAGGTGGGATCCGCGTGCCTTTGATCGCGCGTTGGCCGGGTCACATCGAGGCGGGTGCAGAGAGCGAGTACGTCTCGGCATTCTGGGACATGATGCCGACCTTCGCGCAGATCGCCGGTGTGGAGGCGCCATCGGATCTCGACGGCGTCTCGATGCTGCCGGCTCTCCTCGGTGAGGAACAGACCAGCGACCGCCCGCTATACTGGGAGTATCATGGGCTCTGGGATGGAGCCCAGGCAGTGCGCATGGGTCGCTGGAAGGGCGTGAGACTGGGCGGCCACGACGACGCGAACGCCCCCGTCGAACTCTACGACCTCGACACGGATCCGTTCGAGGCGACGGATGTATCCGCGCAGCACCCTGACATTGTGGAGCAACTCCAGAGGGTCATGGAGTCACGGACTCCGTCGGACTACGACCCCTGGAACTTCGCGATCGCAGGGAACAGCTAGACCAAGACTGGTTCGCTGCGGCGACAGGACTCACGCTACTTGAAGGCGGACGTGAGATAGACGCTGTTCGGATTCCAGAAGAGCCACTCGAACAGGCCTGCGTCTTCGACCAATTTGTGCCTGCATCTCGGCCGAT
>DGOW01000020.1 GCA_002390225.1 Gemmatimonadales bacterium UBA4456
CGTTCGATCTCGACCATGGCCAGCGCGGCATGTGTCAGCCGGCGACGCAGGTACTTACGGATGGTCTCGTCTTCATGAAGGAGCCGCGGGAAATCGCGCTCGGCGTACCAGCGAGACTTCCAGTCCTTTACGAATCCGAGTCGGAACCCGACCGGATGTGTCTTCTGTCCCATATCCTCAGGCGTCCTTTGAATCCACGACCACGGTGATGTGGCTCGTGCGCTTACGGATCGGAGCTGCGCGGCCCTGCGCACGCGCGCGCCAGCGTTTGAGGGTTGGTCCCTCGTCCACGTACGCTTCGCGCACGAAGAGATCATCGATGTCGACTGTCTCACCGTCGTCCTGCGATTTCACCTGGGCGTTGGCCACGGCGGACCGAAGGGTCTTCCCGACAGGTTCCGCGGCACGCTTCTTAGAAAACTGAAGGAGCGCATACGCCTCGTTGACTGACATGCCTCGGATCTGGTCCACAACGAGCCGCACCTTACGGGCGCTCATGCGGATGTGCCGGGCTTTTGCTCGAGCTTTCATAATCAGCGGCTACGCTTGTCGGCGAGCTTGCCCCCATGGCCCCGGAAGAGGCGCGTCGGGGAGAACTCTCCGAGCTTGTGACCGACCATATTCTCCGTGATGTACACGGGAATGAACTTGTTGCCGTTGTGGACGGCGACCGTGTGGCCGACGAAATCCGGCGAGATCGTGGATGCCCGGGACCAGGTCTTGAGGACCTTTTTCTCACCCCGGTGGTTCATCCCGTCGATCTTCGCGAGAAGCTTCTCGTCGATGAACGGACCTTTCTTAACGCTACGCGGCATAAATCGTTCTCCCGCCTACGACTGCGTGGCTTTGCCGCGCTTGCGGCCGCGCACGATGTACTTGGTGGACTTCTTCTTCTTATCGCGTGTCTTCTTACCCTCACGCTTACCCCATGGGGAAACCGGAGGCCGGCCACCCGAGGAGCGCCCTTCACCACCACCCAATGGGTGATCAACCGGGTTCATTGCGACTCCACGGACCTTGGGGCGCTTGCCCCTCCAGCGGTTCGCACCGGCCTTACCGATCACAGTCAGCTCGTGATCAGAGTTTCCAACCTCACCGATGGTGCCCATGCAGCGCTTGTGAACCCGACGCATCTCGGTCGACGGCAGACGAAGCGTCACGTAGTCGCCTTCCTTTGCGACCAGCTGACAACTAGTCCCAGCCGAGCGCGCCATCTGGGCACCCTTTTGTGGCTTCAACTCGATACAGTGAATCGTCGTGCCTAGCGGAACGAGTTCCAGGGGCAACGCCGAACCGATACGGACATCAGCATTGGGTCCAGCTGATATCGTATCGCCGACATCCAGCCCCTTCGGGTGGATGATATACCGCTTCTCCCCATCCGCGTAGTGGATCAAGGCGATGTTCGCAGACCGATTCGGATCGTACTCGATGTGCGCGACCGTTCCTGGCACGTCAAACTTATTTCGCTTGAAGTCGATGATCCGGTAGCGTCGCTTATGACCGCCCCCACGCCGACGCGTCGTGATGCGTCCGTGGTGGTTGCGTCCACCGGACCCACTGAGTGACTCCGTCAGCGCTTTTTCCGGGCCTTTCCGCGTGAGCAACTCGTTGTCGAGCAGCGACCGCGTCCGGGTACCCGGAGTCATCGGCCTGAATTTCTTGATTCCCATCAGCCGGCCTCGTAGAGCTCGATGAAGTCGCCCTCGGATAGCTGGACGACTGCCTTCTTCCAGGCAGGACGACGGCCCATTGCAGCGCCTCGCGACATGCGACCCATGGAGGCCCGCTTCGCCTTGCCGGCATAGCGCATCGTCCGAACATCTTTCACGGTGACGTCCCACAGTTTCTCGACTGCGTGCCCGATCTCGATTTTGTTCGCATCCTTCGCGACGACGAAGCTGTAGGTGCTGTTTTCCATCTGGTCGGCGGTCTTCTCGGTCACGACCGGCGCGATGATGATGTCATACGGCTCTCGCATCGGACTACTCCTCCTCGTCAGAGGCAGCTTCATCAGCGGCCTCCGGTGCGGCTTCAACCTTCGGCTCTGCCTTCTTCTTCGCCTTCCTGGCCGGAGCTGCCTTGGTCTCGCCGAGCGCACCGAGCTCGATAACAACCGTGTGGGCCCAGAGGACGTCGTAGACGGATTCGCTTCCGAACGGAAGCACCTGTACGCCCTTCAGGTTCCGGGCGGAACGGTGCACGTTCGTGTTGTTGCCATTGGTCAGAATCAGCGTCTTCCCCTCGAGCTTGAGCGCGTCGAGGAACCCCAGCAGGTCGCGCGTCTTCGGCACGTCCATGGAGGGCAATTCGGCGAGCACCACGCGATCGTGCTCAGCGCGATCATTTAACGCGGAGCGGCGAGCGAGGGAGCGGACCTTCTTGGGCAACCGCTGACGCCAGGAGTGCGGGATCGGCGGGAAGGCGACACCACCACCCACCCATTGAGGGGCACGGATCGTCCCCTGGCGAGCACGACCGGTCCCCTTCTGCCTCCAGGGCTTCCGGCTACCGCCGCGGACAGCAGAGCGCGTCTTTGCCGACCCCGTGCCCTGCCGCTGATTGGAGAGATACGCTTTCACCACTTGGTGCATTGCGCTCTCGTTGACGGTTCCGTCGAAGATAGTCGCGGGCAACTCACGCGCCTTCCCCTTCTTGCCGTCTGCTTTGTAGTAGCGTGCCTTAAACATGGCCTTACTTCGAAATCAGGACGAAACCATCACGGGCGCCCGGAACGCCGCCCTTCACGAATAGCAGGTTGCGGTCACCATCGACCCGAACAACCTGCAGGTTCCGGATAGTCTGGCGATCCCCACCCATGCGACCGGGCATCTTCTTGCCCTTGATCACGCGGGAGGGGTCCGTACCCGGCCCGAGCGAACCCGGGTTGCGGGACATCGGGTGACCGTGTGACGCGGGACGACCTGCAAACCCGTACCGCTTCACGACACCTTGGAAACCACGACCCTTGGAGCGACCAGTGACCTTTACGCGGTCCCCGGCCTCGAAAAGTTCGACCGTGAGCTGCTGGCCCACCTCGTACTCTTCCCCATTCATAGTACGGAACTCGCGCATGAGTCGCGGGGCGGCATCCAGCCCAGCCTTACTGGCGTGGCCCAACTCCGCCTTCGACGTGCGCTTGTTCTTCTTCGCTCCGAAGCCGAGCTGGACGGCCTGATAGCCGTCCGCTTCTTCAGAGCGGACATTCACGACAGGGCATGGCCCAGCCTCAATGACGGTCACAGGGATCTGAACCCCCTCGTCATTGAAGATGCGGGTCATCCCGATCTTCTTTCCGATCAATCCGGGCATATCCGGAGTTCCTCCCTCAGTCGACTTTGATCTCGACGTCGACACCAGCTGGTAGATCCAGCTTGGTCAACGCGTCGATCGTCTGCGGGCGGCTGTCCACGATGTCGATCAGGCGCTTGTGCGTACGCAACTCGAACTGGTCGCGCGCCTTCTTGTTGACATGTGGCGAACGGAGCACAGTCCAGCGCTGCCGGCGGGTTGGAAGCGGGATCGGTCCACGGACCGATGCACCCGTCTTCTCCGCCGTGCGAACGATGTCCGCCGCCGTTTGATCGACCACCCAATGGTCGAACGCCTTAAGTCGAATTCTAATTCTGTCTGACATTCGGTTTCTCACATGTAGCGCGGG
>DGOW01000058.1 GCA_002390225.1 Gemmatimonadales bacterium UBA4456
CCCCGGTGGGGAGCGATGTCCAGTCCACATGGGAGAACCTGCTCGCCGGTAGCAGCGGCGGCGGTCCGATCACCCACTTCGATGCGACCGACGAGTTCGCTTGCCGCATCGGTTGCGAGGTTAAGGGGTTTGACCCCTTAGACTACCTCGACAAGCGAGAGGCAAAGCGGCACGACCGCGTCTCTCAGTTTGCCGTTGCAGCCGCCGCACAGGCGCTCCAACAGGCGGGGCTGGACGGAGTACCCGAGGGAGGGGATCCGGAGCGGTTCGGGGTCATCTTCGGAAGTGGAATCGGGGGCATTGGCACCTTCGAAGAGCAGCACCGACGACTGATCGAAAAAGGCCCGAGTCGGGTCAGCCCATTCTTCATTCCGATGTTCATCCCCGACATCTCCGCGGGTCTGATCTCGATCCGATGGGGATTCAGGGGGCCGAACTACGCCACTGTGTCCGCGTGTGCCTCGTCTGCGCATGCGATCGGTGACGCGATGCGGCACATCCTCCACGGTGATGCTGACGTGATGGTCGCGGGTGGCGCTGAGGCAACCATTACGCCCATGACGTTCGCCGGCTTCAGTTCGATGAAGGCGATGTCCACCCGAAACGATGATCCTGCGGGCGCGAGTCGGCCGTTCTCGGCCGACCGCGACGGGTTCGTCATGGGTGAGGGCGGTGGAGCCGTCATTCTGGAGTCACTCAAGCATGCGGAGGCTCGTGGCGCGGAGATCCTGGGTGAGGTTGTCGGATACGGCCTGAGCGCGGACGCATTCCACATCACGTCGCCTCCACCGGGTGGGTACGGTGCTCAGCACGCGATGCGCATGGCGCTCAAGTACGCCGAAGCGACCGCGGGCGATGTCGACTACGTGAACGCGCACGGAACGTCCACTATGGCGGATGCCATCGAGACGGAAGCCATCAAGCAGGTGCTTGGCGACCGTTCAGGCGAGATCGTGGTGGGTTCCACCAAATCGATGACGGGGCACCTTCTGGGCGCGGCTGGGGCGCTTGAGGCCATTGTTTCCCTCATGGTCTGTCGGACTGGAAAAATTCCACCGACAATCAACTTCTCCACCGCTGATCCGGACTGTGATCTCGACTACGCCCATGGCGGAATGATCGAGCGTGAGGTCAATCTGGCATTGACGAACTCGTTCGGTTTTGGTGGCCATAATGTCTGCCTCGCGCTGAGGGGCTGGGACTGAGTACACCATTCCGCGTCGGCCTGGGGTACGATTCCCATCGCTTCGATGCGGATCGTCCCCTGATCCTTGGTGGGATCGTGGTCCCGAACCACGCAGGGCTGACCGGGCACTCTGACGGTGACGCTGTCGCTCACGCGGTGATCGATGCAATCCTGGGCGCAGCTGCCATCGGCAACGTCGGGAGCCACTTCCCGCCGACTGATGACACCTGGAAGAACGCCGACTCGATCGAGCTACTACGAGCGTCTACGGATGTGCTTCATGGGGCGGGCTGGAGCGTGGGCAACGTCGACCTCACGGTCATCTGCGAGACACCCAGAATCGGCCCGCACGCGGACGCGATGCGGGCACGGTTGGGTGATGCCATGCAGATTCCGGTGGAGCGCATCTCGATCAAAGGAAAGACCAACGAGCGCATGGGCTGGATCGGTGCGGGCGAAGGCCTCGCGGTACACGCCGTCGCTCTCGTGCAGGAACGGTAGGGCGCGCCCGTCACGCGGAGCAACGGTGTGACTGAAATCGTCGTATGGATGGACCGCCTGCCGAACTCGGTGCTCTACATCGCGCTGAGCATCGGGGCCGGCGTCGAGAACCTCCTGCCAGCCGTGCCGGCTGACACCTTCGTGGCAATCGGTGGCGTTCTCGCTGGCGCGGGTGATCTGACGGCAACGTGGATCTTTCTGGGCACCTGGCTGTGCAACGTTGGGGGTGCACTCTTCGTGTACCGTATGAGCCACCTGCATGGGCCGGTCTTCTTCGAACGGGGCCTCGGCCGCCATTTGCTCAACCCTCACCAGATGCGCCGAATGGGTGGATTCTACGATCGATGGGGCACCGCGGCGATCTTCTTTTCCCGTTTCCTGCCGGGCATCCGGGCGATCGTACCGGTCTTCGCTGGAGCGACTCATCAGCCTTGGTGGCGTGTTCTGTTGCCGCTGTCGGTGGCCTCCGCGATTTGGTACGGAGGCCTGGTCCGCTTGGGGCTGTTCGCCGGACATAATATCGAGCATCTCGAAGGTCTGCTCGCGGGCATCAATGGTGGACTGGCTCTGGCTGCGGTACTGGTGACCCTGCTGATCGGGCTATGGTGGTACCGCACACGCCACCCTGGAGGGGACGAATGAAGCCCGTCATGCCCGAGGGTCCAGCGGAGTTCCGGTTCGAGCAGTTCTACGACTATCTCACGTTCGAGCGCGGCCTGTCGGATCGTACGGTCGTTGCGTATGGCCGTGACCTGTCGAGGTGGATGGCCTTTCTGGAGGCCGCTGGGATCAGCGCGCCGGGCGCGGTGGATGTGCGCATTCTGCGGGAGTGGATCTTCGAACTGAAGGACAGTGGCTTGGCCGCGACCTCCATCAGACGGGCCCAGTCCGCGATTCGGACGTATTTCAGCTTCCTGCTGGCCGAAGGCGTCCTCGCTTCAGACCCGACGGACCGTCTCGACTCACCGCGAGTCGACAGGACTCTGCCCGAGTTCCTATCACGTGAGGAGGTCGGCAGGGTGCTCGAGTCGCCTGATCCCACGCATCGTCTTTACTGGCGTGACCGAGCCATTCTCGAGTTTCTCTACGCGACCGGGGTGCGGGTCAGCGAACTGGGGGACCTTCGCATTGCGTCCGTCGACCTGGAGGAAGGCTTTGCGACGGTGTTCGGAAAGGGATCGAAAGAGCGACTCGTTCCTGTAGGTGGACCGGCCCTCCGGAGCCTCGAGCGCTATCTGCGCGAGGTTCGACCCGCACTCGATCGAGGAAAGGGAGACGGACATGTATTCCTGAACGCTCGGGGTACGCCGATCCGTCGGGAGTCTATCTGGAGCCTGGTGAGGACGGCCGCGAAACGGGCCGGCGTGAACCGGAAGGTCTCCCCTCACACGATCCGCCATACCTATGCCACGCACCTGGTCGAGGGAGGCGCAGACCTCGCGGCGGTTCAAGAGCTGCTGGGACACGCAGACATCTCGACCACTCAGATTTACACCCACCTGAATCGGGCCTACCTCCGCGAGGTTCACCGGAAGTATCACCCGAGAAGCTGAGCGCCGCCGACACACGGCGGCAAACGCCCCTCAAGGGCATGTGTGACTCCTCAGGGCAATCAGTGCCCGGTGGGCCCTTGGGTTGCATCCGGATTCGCGTCCACGGTCGAGAAGAGCTCCTGCTGCGATCCTGTCGTCTGCAGCAGTCGGATCGCCTCCGTGAGGACGGGATCACGACGCGTGCGCACGACCGCCTCAGCCGCGATGTCGTTCATGCGTTGTGCCGTGGCGAGCTCGGCCCGCCAGTGCAGGTACTCCCGGACCTCCTCATTGTCGAGCAATTCGCTCTCCAGCCCTTCAGTACGGAGGCTGGAGACGAACGCGTCGAACTCGTCGGAGGAGACGCCCCTGACTCCGTCCGCTCGACGCGCCGCGGCCATCTCGAAGCCAAACTCGGCGATACGTAGCCCGAGCGGGAACTGCGCCTCATTCGATTGACGAATGAAGTCACGCTCGATGACCTTGAGCGTGTCGTCCTGGATCTCCAGATCCGGGAAGATACCGCCCCCGTCGATCAGCGCCCGTCCCTGGGCCGTCTGAACGCGAGGTAGCGAGTCCATGACCTCAGCGACCGGCATGCCCTGACGGTCCCGGGGGCGCTGCAGTGACCGCCCGAGCGGCGTCAGCCACGACCCAGTGGTAAAGCGGAGTCGTCGGCCGTAGGGCAGGGGCATCACCGTCTGAACCACACCCTTCCCGAAGGTGCGCTTACCGAGCACAACGGCTCGATCGTAGTCCTGCAGAGCACCGGCGAGAATCTCTGCGCCGGATGCTGTGAACTCGTCAACGAGAATCACGATGGGCAGTTCGGGTACCTGAACCGGCCAGCGATCACCGTAAGAGTCGGTCTCAGGCTCGCTCGCAGCACCACCGGGCACGCGCTGCACCGTACTCGCCAGCGTGGAGCCGGGCGGCAGAAAGAGATCGGCAAGCATCAAGGACTCGTCGAGGAATCCACCCGGATTCCGACGGAGGTCCATGATCAGGCCATCTGTCTGGCCGAGCTCGGCTAACGCTTCGTTCATCTCACG
>DGOW01000055.1 GCA_002390225.1 Gemmatimonadales bacterium UBA4456
GTTTGGCACCTCGATGTCGGCTCTTCTCATCCTGGGGCTGGAGCAGGTCCCAAGGGTTAGGCTGCTCGCCTATTAAAGAGGAACGCGGGCTGGGTTCAGAACGTCGTGAGACAGTTCGGTCCATATCCGGTGTAGGCGTTAGAGTATTGAAAGGATCTTTCCCTAGTACGAGAGGACCGGGAAGGACCGACCACTAGTGTACCGGTTGTCCCGCCAGGGGCATCGCCGGGTAGCTACGTCGGGACGGGATAACCGCTGAAAGCATCTAAGTGGGAAGCCTCTTCCAAGATGAATACTCCCAGACCTTCGGGTCTCGGAAGGGCCGTCAGAGACTATGACGTTGATAGGCAGCAAGTGTAAGCGCGGCGACGCGTTGAGCTGAGCTGTACTAATCGCCCGTGAGGCTTGACCAGTTCCTCCCCCTCCAGTTTCTCATCAAAAATACTGCATCTCATGTGAGATGAGTCGCCGTTACAGCTGGCTCTCTACACTCTCGACCTCTGTTCTCATCTTTGTCGGTGATAATTGCGTAGAGGCTACACCCGTTCCCATCCCGAACACGGCCGTTAAGCTCTACAGCGCGGATGGTACTGCCGGGGTCGCCCGGTGGGAGAGTACGACGTCGCCGGCTTTATATGGAGAGCCCCCAGGACTGTAAGGTCCTGGGGGTTTTCTTCGTTAGTATGCCTCCGGCCACGCCCTCGTCGGGCAAGCCTTTCCTTCCAGCCAGGAGCTCGAGCGTTGAGGACGCCGGGTCGGCGTGAGGGAACCCGCAGCCACCTGCGGTGGCCATGAGGTCGTCGCAGATTGGAACGCCGCCCGTCGGTGGCCCTCATTCACTCGTTGCGTTAACGGCTGGCCGTGTCGCTCAGCTGTTCGGCATGCAGAGACACGGCGACCAGACCTGCTCAAGGTTGCTCAGGGGTCGACCCTGAGCGGGCAGGTGCGCCGACTGGCCGCGAAAGTCCTCTTCGAGAACGGGGAGATGACGGCTGCTGGAGGCACTCCCGTCACGACACCCACCGGACTATACCGGTTCGAGGGGCTCGAGCTCAGTGAGGCGAGACTCGTTGCGAGCTATCCCGGGTCCGAGGCCTGCCAGCGACCGGTGCGCGTTATTGAGGGAGGCAACACGCACAACATCGACACGACTCCGATGGATCCAGTCCAGTCGAGGGCGGGCCGCTAGCCGGGGGGCATTCGCCCGAAACTAAAAGCTGTCGAGGACGCGCTCGAAGGTCTCTATGGTGCGGTCGACATTCGTGAGCTTATCCAGACCGAAGAGTCCGATCCGGAAGGTCCGGAAGTCGTCCCCCTCGTCCACCTGAAGTGGCACTCCGGCTGCGATCTGTACGCCCGCGACCATGAACTTTGACCCCGATTTGACGTCCGGGTCGTCGGTATAGCTGACCACGACGCCGGGGGCCTGGAACCCTTCGGCGGCGACGCTCCTGTAGCCTCGCGACTGAAGTGCGGCCCGGGCCTGCGCGCCGAGTTCGATTTGGGCCTGCTTTGCAGCCTCGTACCCGAACGTCCCGGTCTCGTGCATGACATCCGCGAAGTTGCGGAGACCGTCGGTGGGCATGGTTGCATGGTACGCATGCCCTCCGTTTTCGTACGCCTGCATGATCTGGTGCCACTTGCCGAGGTCGCAGCAGAAGCTTGTGCTGGTGGTCGACTCCATGCGCTTGACGGCGAGCGGGCTGAGCATGACGAGGCCGGCGCAGGGTGATCCGCTCCATCCTTTCTGTGGTGCGCTGATCAGCACGTCGATTCCACACGCTTCCATGTCGACCCACACGGTTCCGGACGCGATACAATCGAGCACGAAGATGCCACCGACGGCGTGGACCGCATCTGCCGCGGCCTTGAGGTAGTCGTCAGGAAGGATCATCCCAGCTGACGTTTCGACGTGAGGTGCGAAGACGACGTCAGGACGCTCAGCTTTAATTGTCGCGACAAGTTCGTCGATGGCTACAGGCGCAAATGGAGCCTGGTGGCCCTCCCCGACGCGCTGTGCCTTCAGGACGATTTCCTCCGAAGGAATGCTGCCCATTTCGAAGATCTGGCTCCAGCGATAGCTGAACCAGCCATTCCGCACGACGAGCGCCTTACGATCCGTGGCGAACTGTCGGGCAACTGCCTCCATGCCGAACGTCCCGCTGCCCGGAACGACCACCACCGCCGCTGCGCTGTAGACGCCTTTCAGGGTGCTCGAGATGTCGTTCATGACGTGCTGGAACGATGTCGACATATGGTTCAGCGCACGGTCGGTGTATACGACCGAATATTCGAGCAGTCCGTCTGGGTCGACGTTTGGCAGTAATCCAGGCACGTGGTTGTCCGGTGAGGGTGATGTCGCTCAGGGATTTAGTATCGTGGAGCGCCGGAGGATGCAAAGGGTGCGGCACGAGCGCAACGGCCTGCGGGTCTGCGTCATCCTGAATCGGTAAAGAGACTCAGTTGCGAAAGGACCCAGTGGGCGACTTCGCGAGCGGAGCCGATGGTGAGAAGGTCTTGATCGCTCTTCCACGGGCGAGCCTGCTCTGCAGAGCAGAGGGCCATTTCATAGCTTTCGAGAAGACGGAAGCCGCGTCGGGTCAGCACATCCCCACTCTGCGTGGATTTCCCGGCCATGGACCGGGATGAGAAGCGCTGCATGGTCGCCAAGCGCAGCCTCGGCAGTGCGGAGCATCCCTGCTTTCTCGCCCTCAGCGTCAATCTTCATGACATCAGCAGGCGGGACGTGGTGCTCTTCGATGATATCAGGGATGCGACGGACCGGGATGGTCTCGTCGCCAGCACCGAGGTGATAGGTGAGGGAGTCACTCCGGCCGCCGAAGCCTGTGGCGCGGTGTCTGGAGCCGCTGGCAACAGGCAGCAGGGTGACGTTCTTCACATTGTTCCAGGAAAGATGCCGTTCGATGAACCAGCGATTCCTCGCGGACGGTTAGAAAGACACCACGCGGACTTCGCTGCCGGCGAGCTGTGACCGCGCGAAGGTCACGAATTTCTCGAGGGCACCCAAATCCTAAACGGCTTCGCTGTGGTGAAGGAGAGCCGAAAAGAACTCAATACAATTATCACAAGAGCGCCAGAAGCGTATGTAAGCCAATGCTTTATGATACGTTAAGTGATGCACTGAATGAGGTGAGGGGCAAGACGAATGGGCACGCCTCGGAAAATCCTCTGTCTTGGGTTACGGATGGCGAAAGGCAGTTGCATGGAGGCAATATAGGGAGGTTCCCGACGATGTATTCCTTGAGATAACCTTGACGCCCAGCAACGACACAGAAGACCGTTCGAACGAGGAGCACTCAAAGTCCGAGCCGGCTGCACTGAACCAGGCGACACGGACTGGATACGTGGCACTCGTCGGGCGCCCGAACGCGGGGAAGTCCACGCTCCTGAATTGTCTCATTGGCGAGCACCTTTCGATCGTGACCCCCAAAGCGCAGACCACTTGGCAGCGCGTCACTGGGCTGCTGACGATCGAGCAGGACCAGCTGATCTTCCTGGACACGCCCGGCATCCTCGAAACGCGTGACCTGCTGCAGCGAGCGATGCTCGGGGCGGCGTTGGAGGCTCTGCAGGAAGCGGATGTGGTTTTGCTGGTCATCGACACGCAGCGTCCGCCAACGGATCGTGATGCAGAGCGAATCCTCTCGGCTCTGAAGGAGACCTCCGCCCCCGTGCTTGCGGCGCTGAACAAGGTGGACGAGGCACCTCTCCCGGTAGTCGAAGCCTGGGACTCTTGGGTCGAAAGCGAGTTGGGAGCTCCCACCTATCGGATCTCGGCGCTCACCGGTGAGGGCACAGACGAACTTCTAGGCGTGCTTCGGGAGCGGCTTCCGGAGGGCCCCTTTCTGTATCCGGCGGATGAGATTGCTTCGGACCCGGTACGCTTCTTCGTCGCTGAACTTGTACGCGAGACGATCTTCGAGCAGTTCAGGCAGGAGATTCCGTATTCGGTGTTCTGTCAGGTGGTGGAGTTCCGGGAATCTCAGGATCCGGTCTACATCCAGATGAACGTCTACGTCGAGCGAAAGTCTCAGAAGGGAATGCTTATTGGGAAAAACGGGACCGCAATCCGTGCTCTCGGCGAGGTGTCCCGGCAGAAAATTGAGACCTTTCTCGGGCAGAGCGTGTATCTCGATCTATGGGTGAAGCCCCTGCGGGCCTGGCGAAAGAACCGGGCCTACCTCGGCGATCTCGGATTCCGCCTGCCCCCCGACGATGACACGTAAATCTCGCGTAGCTCTCCTGTTGGCCGTCCTGTGCGCGGCGCTCGCCCTGGCGATGTTGCCACGGGTGGCCCTGGCTCAGGAGGATCGCGCGGAAGGTGCTCTATTCCTCCTACTGCCGGTGGGCGCCCAGGGTGTTTCGCTCGGTCGTGCGATGACATGGGTCGCCGGGCCGGAGGGTGCGTTCTGGAATCCGGCAGGACTCGCGGGTATCGACCGCTCCCAGGCTGTGCTGGTCCGGGGCGACCATCCCGCAGGGACGGCGACAGCCGCTACGGTGCTATGGGCCGCCCGGGGGGCGGGCACACTCGGCGCCTCCTACTACCTCCTCGACGCAGGTGAGATCGAGCAGACGGACGAGTTCGGGAGGTTCACGGGCACGATCTCCATCCGGAATCACCTGGGCATCATTTCGGCCGCTACAATGCTTGGTGACGCGGTGGCTGCCGGGCTCAATTTCAAGGTCATCCGTTTTCAGCTCGGGTGTCGCGGCATCTGTTCTGACGAGGGCACGACCGCCACGACCTATGCGGTGGATGCCGGTCTCCAGGCGTCTATGAACAATCTCCGTCTTGGTGCCATGGTAGCTCACCTGGGCCCGAGCCTTCAGGTACTGAACGCAGCGCAGGCGGACCCGCTTCCGTCGCGGGTTCGCGTATCGGCGGCCTACGACATCATATCGGTGATCACGGAGCTCGAGACGCTGAGTGCATGGATTGCTCTCGAAGTTGAAGATCGAGTTCGCTCACTTGGCACCCTGTCGTATCACCTGGGGGCCGAGCTGACCGCAGGCCAGGTCGACCGTCTCTCGCTCCGGGCCGGGTACGTCTGGTCCGATCTCGACCAGGAAGACGGTGCACGCGTGGGACTCGGGCTCCGGTTCGAAGGCTTTGATCTGTCGATTGCGAAGGCCCTCGCGGTCTCGACTCTGACGGGTGAGACCGAGCCGGTCCACGTGACGTTCTCGATCGGCTTTTGACCCAGGCAGATTCCAAGCTGGTGGCGCTGCTTCTTGGCCTGTTCCTCGGCAGCGGGCTTGTCCCGGATGTTGTCACCGCTCAGCTGCTTCCCGCCGGTGAGGGGGATTCAGCGTCGCGCACCACGTCGACTGCGTGGTCCACGTGGCCGCGACACGTAGTTCCGGAAATCGTCCGGCCGGAGGTGCGCCGTTCTTCAGCGTTCGGAGTGTACGCTCTCCCCGCCTCCCTGGGAGCTCTTCAGCAGTCAGTCGCCGCCTCGATCGGGCCGGGTAATGCAGCGCTGAGGTCTGCCGTCATCCCGGGAATGGGTCAACTGGCGCTAGGGCAACGGCGAGGCTGGGCCTACCTCGGCCTCGAGGCTCTAGGGTGGGTTCTGTACGTCGAGCGTCGTGGGGCGGGGTCTGATCTGCGCGCCGAGTACCGGGACTTCGCTTGGCGGGAAGGGCGCATCCAGGCTGGTGCCAGAATCGATGGTGACTTCGACTACTACGAGACGCTCAGCAAGTGGGATGGTTCGGGCGCCTTCGATCTCGATGCCAACCTGCCGGGACTGCAGCCGGAGAACGATCCGACGCTCTATAACGGTCTCATCTGGACGCGTGGGCTGGGGATCTTCTCCGCAGATCCGAGCGCCGGGCCTGGAGATCCGCGATACGATGCCGCGTTGGTGTACTATCAGGAGAAGGCATATGGGACCGGTTTCCTTTGGGACTGGACCGGCTCATCAGGCGCACGGGTCAGCTATGGGAATATCATTCGCTCGAGTGACGAGCGCTTCAGGCAGGCGAGAAATGCCATGGGCTTGGTGATCGCTAATCATCTGGCGTCGACGGTCGACGCATTCCTGTCGGCCAGGACTCGAAGACTCGCCTTGCAGAGCAGGGTGCTGCCCGGACCTGCAGGGCGGGGGTTCACCGTAGCGACCTCACTGCAGCGGAGGAATCGATGAGTCGACAAGGTAAGAGACGCGGCTCTGGTCGTCGGCGAGGCAAGCAGGGAGGCGGAGGTCGGTCCCGCGACGGTGGCTCGGGTGGAAGTCGGCGTGGTCGACGGCACGGACGCTCCGAAGACACACATCGGGGTTGGGGTGCCCTCGAGACCCGGATTATCACGGCGCTCAGCGAGTCGCCGCACGGACCCATGAAGAGCAAGGACCTGGCACGGGATCTTTCGATCCCGGCCGGAGAATATCGGGACTTCCGATGCCTGCTCGCGAAGATGCAGAAGAAGGGGATGATCCTGTTGGTGCGGGGACAGCGGTACGCGGTCTCGAGTCGGCTCGACCTGGTGACGGGTCCGCTGTCCACGACCCGTGACGGGCACGGCTTTGTCCGTTCGAGCGATGGTGAAAGCGACGTGTACGTGCCGATTCACCGGCTGGCGACCGCACTGGATGGAGACACGGTGGTGGCGCGCATCGAGGCCCGCCCCCGAGGTCGAAGCAGGGAGGGCTCGGTCGTCCGCGTCCTTGAGCGTGCCCGGGAAACGGTCGTCGGGACCTTCCATGAAGGCCGGAAGGTCAACTACGTGACGCCGCTTGATGATCGGCTGCGACGCGATGTTCTGATCACCCGGGGGGATGAGTCGGGGGCGGAACCGGGTCAGGTCGTCGTCGTTCGTATTTCGTCGTTCGGCGAAGGGCGAGTGGGGCCGACGGGGGAGATCGAGGAGGTTCTCGGCGGCCTGGACGAGCCTGGCGTCGACATACTGGCTGTGGCCCACGGATTCGGGCTGGCCCTCTCGTTCTCGGACACCGTTGTGGCAGCAGCTCAGGAGGCGGCGCACCAGGGCCTGGCCGATCCCGGGCCGGATCGAGTCGACAGAACGGACCTCCTTACATTCACGATCGATCCGGCGGATGCAAAGGACCACGACGACGCGCTCTCGATCGAACGTCTCGATTCCGACCGGATGGAGGTCGGGATTCATATCGCGGATGTCTCGCACTTCGTGACGATCGACAGCCCGGTCGACATCGAGGCTCTCGCACGCGGAACCAGCGTCTACCTTGTAGATCGGACGGTTCCGATGCTGCCTCCCGTTCTCTCCAACGACGTTTGTTCCCTGAATCCCGGGACTCCGAGCTTCGCGCTCTCCCTTTTTGTCACGCTCGATTCGGGAGGGCGGGTGCGTGATCGCCGTTATGAGCACACGCTGATCCAGTGTCGAGATGCGCTGTCCTACGAGCAGGCTCAGGAGGTGCTCGATGGGCGCTCATCCATCGAGCCTGCCATCGACGAGGCGATCAGGAATCTCGATGATCTCTCGCGCGCGGTCCGGGTTCTCCGTGTAGAGCGAGGTGCGCTCGATCTCGACTTGCCCGAATCGAAGGTGATCCTCGATGCCGAGGGTGAGCCGATAGACATCCGCCGGCGTGAGCGCCTGGAGGCGCATCGCCTGATCGAGGACTTCATGATCCTCGCCAACGAGGTCGTGGCGAACGACCTCGAGGCCAAGGGACTGCTCGGCATGTACCGCATCCATGAGCCGCCGGCGCCGGAAAAGGCCGAGATGCTGGCGGAAACGCTAGCGCGGTTTGGCCTGAGCCTGCCGGTGCGTCGTCGGCTAAGGCCCTCGGACCTTCAGCAGATCCTGGACGCGGTACGCGGGCGGATTGAGGAGGCTCTGGTCAATACGCTGGTCCTGCGGTCGTTGCGAAAGGCGCGTTACGACACGGAGAACGTTGGGCACTTCGGCCTCGCATCGGAGGGGTATGCGCACTTCACGTCACCGATCCGTCGTTATCCCGACCTCGTCGTACACCGGGTCGTCAGTCGCTGCCTGGTGAGAGGGGAACGCGAGCCATACCGGGATCTCGAGGCGCTCAGCAGCTTGGCGGAACGGTGTAGCGCGCGGGAGCAGGCGGCCGTGGAGGCGGAGCGAGCGAGCGTGGCCCTCAAGAAGGTCGAGTATATGGAACGCCACCTTGGAGAAGAGTTCCATGGCCGGATCTCGGGGGTCGCGGCCTTCGGGTTTTTCGTCACACTCGAGGATGTGTTCGTGGAGGGACTCGTGCACGTCAGCGGTATGACGGATGACTACTACCGTCTCGAGGAGCGACAGCACACGCTCGTCGGTGAGCGCGGGGGTCAGCGATTCCGACTGGGAGACCGCGTCCTCGTGCAGGTCGCTCGTGTCGACAAAGAGGCGCGGCACATCGACTTCGCTGTGCTCAGGCGCCTGCCGCAAGGGCTCGAGGGAGTCGATGATTGACCTTGGTTCGGGCGAAGGGTAACGTCCGGCTGTTGCGGTACACCGGTGAGGAACCATGGCCTCCGAAAAGACAGTTCTCTACTTCGGAATCGCCCCCACGACGTCCTCCGACTTCCTGAACGGGTTCGCGCATGAGCGTGGACTCGCGGTTCAGAAGGAGCAGACGCCCGACGAGGTCTGCGCGCTGCTTAACCGGACCTTCCCGGCTGGGGTGGTGGTCGGGGCCGGCGAGGACATTACGGACCTCGTCGACCTCATTGGTACGCTGAAGGGGGATCCGTTCACCGGTATCGTGCCAGTGGTCGCGCTCCTCTCCATGGACGCCTCCGATCTTGCGACCGATCTCCGCACGGCCGGTGCCGACGATATGATCCGCGAGGGGCTGTCCGACAAGGAGCGATTGCTTCGCCTCGAGCAGGTTCTTCGGCGGACCGTCCGGGACGTGTCGGTCCATCCGACAACGCGAATCCCCGGTGCGAATCACATCGCCAGGGATATGCAGCGACGGTTGAACGCGGGGGGACAGGTCGCGGTGTGCTGCGCTGACCTGGATCACTTCAAGGAGTTCAACGACCGATACGGATACGCCCTTGGAGACGGGGTAATTCGTATGCTGTCGCGGATCTTGAGAGACGTGGTCCGGGGGCTCGCTGTGGGCGGCTTCGTCGGACATATCGGCGGCGGTGACTTCATCTTCAACCTTCCGGTCGACGACCTCGAGGCTATGTGCGAGGAGATCATTCAGCTGTTCGACGAGCTGATTCCCTATCAGTACACGGAGGAGGATCGCAAGGCCGGTTTCCTCCTCGGCAAGGACCG
>DGOW01000048.1:0-7039 GCA_002390225.1 Gemmatimonadales bacterium UBA4456
CGCGATGCGGTCGGAGAGGATAGTCTGAAGAAAGAGCGACGTGCCGATCACCTCGGTTACCGAGCCGAGTGACCAGGCGAGGACGAGGATGACCATCGCGATCATCATTGCTTGGAATCCGCCTACGGCCGCCTCGATACATTCGCGCAGTGTCAGGAGCCTTTGACCGAGCGAGAGCGCTACGGCGACCACTGCACCCGCCAGTGAGCCCCAGAGCAGGGCATTGTAGGACTGCGCTTCTCCGAACACGTCACGCAGGGCGGCATCCGGTCCGGCACCGGCTCGGCCTGTCGCGTAGAGCGTGAAGAGCACGACGAAGACAACCGTCAGAACAGGGATCCCTGCGTTCCACCATTTCTCGGGCGTTCCTTCCTTGGACTGCAATTCATCGGAATCTGTATCCGTTGGGAGCGTCGCGTCGGGGGCGTACAGGCCGCCCCCCGCTCCCGCGCGCAGCTCGGCCCGTGCCATGGGTCCGAAATCTCGTCCGCTCAACGACGTCATGAACACGAAGGCGAGGGCGAGGAGTGGATAAAAGAGATACGGAATCGTCTGCACGAAGATTGTGAACGCGCTGGCTCCCATAAGCACGCCAGCCGCCTCTGGAGTCTGCGCGGAAGCGATCTCGAATCCATCACCGATGAGGCTGATCTCGTATCCGACCCACGTCGACACCGGAATCAGTGCAGCAACCGGCGCGGCGGTGGAGTCGACGAGGTATGCGAGCTTCTCACGCGAGATCTTCAGTCGATCGGTGATCGGCCGCATGGTGTTCCCGACGATCAGCGTATTGGCATAGTCGTCGAAGAAGATTGCCATCCCGGCACCCCAGGTAGCGAGCTTTCCACGTTTTTTCGTACGGGCGAGCGGCTCCACTGCCCTCACGATCCCCTGCGTACCGCCGTTTCGGGAGACGATACCGACCATCGCACCCAGGAAGAGGGTGAAGACCATGATGGCGGCGTGATCCGCGTCGGCTACGGCAGGCACGATGAACAGGTCGACGAGTCGCCCGGTCGCCGTAATCGGGTTGAATCCGACGACGAAGAGAGCGCCGAGCCAGACGCCCGCGAAGAGAGCTGTCACGACCTCCCGGAAGATCAGCGCGAGCGCGATGGCCAGGAGCGGGGGCAGAATGGATGCCCATCCTGGGATCACTGTAGCGGTTATTTCGAACGGCTCGTCTCCGATCAGGACCGTCAGAGGAAGGTCATCGCTCGACGAGACGACGACGTCGGACGCCGAGGCTGAATCGTGCGGTAGGACCGTGCCTCCGGACAGGATTTCCCCACGAACGTTTCGCACCTCGAACCACTCCGACTCGGTCGTGGTGCCCATGACTTCGATGTCGAATGGGATATTCGCGAGCATCACGGTCGGTGCGTCTATGACTTCCTGCCCTGAAAGGGGGAGGGTCGGCATGAGGCACAACATGATGAGGAGAAGCGTGCGAAATCGCATGGGTAGGTGCGTCGAGGGGTCGGTCCGGGAGCGTGGGTCATTTACAGAATGGGTCAACAGCGCGCTGGATGACAGGGTTCGGGTCAGTCGTTGACCCTGGGGGCCCCAGAGCCGAACTTTCCGCCGTCCTGCGGGCTTAGGGGACCCCCAAGCCCGAGCCGTTCCTCTGGGAAAGGATCCGATGCCGTCAGCCAATCGCATCCACGTCATGAGCGAGTCGGATGTCCATCGGGCCGTGGCCCGGATGGCACGGGAAGTCGTGGAGCGGAATGGCGGGACGGAAGATCTCGTCCTCATGGGCATCCACCGACGCGGAACGCACATCGCCGCGATGATCCGCTCCGAGATCGAGCAGGCCGAGGACGTCGAGATCGAGAGTGGCTCCATCGACATCACGCTGTACCGGGACGATCTCGAGGTCGTGGGTCCTAGGCCAATCATCGGGCGCTCGGAACTACCCTCCTGCGGCGTCGACGACAAGTGCGTCGTCATAGTGGATGATGTCGCGTTCACCGGTCGCACCGTACGAGGGGCGCTGAACGAACTCGGAGACTGGGGGCGTCCTAAGCGTATTCTGCTTTGCGTCCTGGTCGATCGTGGTGGGCGGGAGCTGCCGATCCACCCCGATATCACCGGACGTGAGGTACAGGTGCTCGAGGGTCAGCGGGTCGAAGTCCTAGTACCCGAGCTGGACGATTACCTCGGAGTCGAACTCATTCAGACTGACACGGAGGGCGCGTGAGCGACACCGTTCCACGCCTCGGCAAGGACCTGGTCGGGCTGGAGGACCTGACGGCAGGTCAGATCCTTCAGATTCTCGATACTGCGGAGCCGTTCAAGGAGATCTCCGAGCGGCGCATCAAGAAGGTTCCGGTCCTCCGTGGAAAAACGATCGTGAATCTCTTCTTCGAGGCCTCCACCCGCACGAGAGTGTCGTTCGAGTTTGCCGAAAAGCGACTGAGTGCTGACACAGTGAATATCTCCTCCACCGGATCGTCGGTGGTGAAGGGCGAGACGCTTGTGGACACCGCCCGCAACCTCGAGGCAATGCGCATTGACATGGTTGTGATGCGTCATGGGTCCTCCGGGTCGGCCCGGTTCCTCGCCGAGCGTATTCCATCGAACGTGATCAATGCCGGAGACGGCTGGCATGAGCACCCCACACAGGGACTGCTCGACCTGCTCACCATCCGCGATCACATGGGCCGGCTCGACGGGCTGAAGGTCTGCATTGTGGGCGACATCCGGCACTCGCGCGTGGCCCGGTCGAACATCTACGGCCTGCGCAGCCTCGGCGCCGAAGTTGCGGTGTGTGGACCGAGAACGCTGCTTCCCCCGATGATGGAGGAACTCGGCTGCCATGTATTCCCCCACATTGATGAAGCGATCGAGTGGGCGGACGTGCTGAACGTCCTCCGCCTTCAGCTTGAGCGCATGGAGGCCGGGTATGTGCCCAGCCTTCGTGAATACAACCGTATCTGGGGTGTGACGTCCAAGAAACTCGATGCCGCGCCCAGGGATCTTCTGATCCTGCACCCTGGCCCCATGAATCGTGGGGTCGAGATCGATTCGGACGTCGCCGACGGACCGCACTCGGTCATTCTCAACCAGGTCACCAACGGGGTCGCCATTCGCATGGCGGTCCTCTATCTGCTCGCCGGTGGTCAGCCCGAGAAGGCTGAAGCCGCGAAGCAGGGAGCCGAAACATGAGTCGTACGCTCCTCTTGAAGGGCGGTCGGGTCGTCGATCCCAGCCAAACGCTGGACGACACTCGCGATGTGCTCCTCGTCGACGGCAAGATCGCGTCGCTCGCGCCTACCCTGGACGCACCGGAAGACGCGGAAACAATCGATTGCGCCGGGCTCGTCGTGACGCCCGGCCTCATCGACGTGCACGTGCACCTGCGTGAGCCCGGTGGTGAGCACAAAGAGACGATCGCGACTGGAGCCGCATCTGCGGCAGCCGGCGGATTCACGTCGATTTGCGCCATGCCGAATACGGACCCGGCCATCGACGACCCTGCCGCGGTTGGCTTCGTGGTCGCTCAGGGCAGGAAGGCAGGGAAAGCCCGGGTATACCCCGTCGGGTGCATCTCTGCCGGGCGGGAAGGGAAGCGCCTCGCGCTCGTCGGTGAGATGGTTGAGGCTGGAGCGGTGGCCATCACGGACGATGGCAGCCCGGTCATGGACTCCGGTCTGATGAGGCTGGCGCTCGAGTATGCCCAGGCTTTCGGAATCCCGGTCGCTGATCACCCGGAGGACATCACGCTCTCCGAGAGTGGTCACATGAACGAGGGTGTGGTGTCCTCGCGGCTTGGGCTGGCTGGCAAGCCTAATGCCTCAGAGGACATTCACGTGGTACGGGACCTGATGCTGGCCGAGCTGACCGGTGGGCACATCCACCTGCAGCACTGCTCCACCCGTCTCGGGGTCGAGATGATCCGGCAGGCCAAGGCGCGAGGTGTCTGCGTGACGGCTGAGGCGTCACCGCACCATCTGGTGCTCACAGAGAACGCGGTCGAGGGGTATCGTACCGAGGCGAAGATGAACCCGCCGCTGCGGACACAGGACGACGTCGAAGCCGTTCGCGCCGGCGTGGCCGACGGGACGCTGGACACGATCGCAACGGATCATGCTCCTCACCACTACGACGAGAAAGAGGCCGCGTTTGCCGACGCACCGAATGGTATCGTCGGGCTGGAGACAGCCCTGGGGATTGTCCTCACTCGTGTCGTGAGCGAGGGAGTCATCGACCTGGCGACAATGGTCGAGCGGATGAGCTGTCAGCCCGCTAGGGCGTTTAATTTGCCCGGTGGCACGCTGGCCCAGGGATCGGTCGCGGACGTGACCATCTTCGATCCCGCGGAGACATGGACCGTTGACCCTTCGGCCTTCCTGTCGAAGAGCCGAAACACGCCCTTCGCGGGGTGGGAACTCACGGGACGGCCTAGGATCACGATCGTCGAAGGCCGGATCGTCTGGAGCGCCTGATCGGAGGCCGAGCCGTTCACGGCGAAACAGAAAAAGACCCGGTGGCGCCGAGCCTCCGGGTCTCTGTCGTTACGGACGGGGACCGAGGCCCCCGTGCGGTATCAGCCCAGCGAGTTGACGTGCCGGGTCAGTCCACTCTTGATGCGAGCCACCCGGTTCGGGTGATACAGGCGACGAGTAGCGGCGCGGTCGAGCATCGCCACGGCTTCGAGGAGGCTGGCACTGCCGTCGGTGGCGTTCTCCGCGGAGCGGACCCTCTTGATGGCCGAGCGGATGCGGGAGCGCTCTGCGCGATTCTTGACGCGTGCAGTGGCGCTGAGTTCCATCCGCTTCTTGGCACTTTTGATATTCGGCATTGCGTGGTGTGATGCGATTTTTCGAAGAGATCCAAGCAAGGGAAGCTAGACGAGTCCGAGAGTGGGATCAACGGGTAGGGGCTCTAAGGCGGGGGCGGTAGGTTAGTCGGCCTATGGAAGCATTCATTCTCATCGTCGTGCTGCTCGGCTCGATTGTCGTACACGAGGTCGCCCATGCGTGGCAGGCTCGACGCGAAGGTGACGATACGGCCGAGAAGCTGGGCCGTATCACGCTGAATCCGATCCCACATCTCGATCCGTTGGGGTCATTCATTGTGCCGGCGCTGCTGTACGTCTCGGGCAGTGGGATCTTTTTCGGCTGGGCTAAGCCGGTGCTTGTCGATCCGACGAAATACCGTTCGTACGTCGCGGGCGACATTAGGGTCTCGCTTGCCGGCATCGTGTCGAACCTGATTCTCGCTGCGATTTCGACTCTGCTCTGGGCGCTCCTAATCAATTTCGATTCGGTGGTCGCCCTGCCTTTCGCGCTGCTGCAGACGCTGTCTATCACGTTCAGCTACGGGGTCTTGATCAACTTGGTCCTTGCCTTCTTCAATTTGATCCCGATCCCTCCCCTGGATGGATCACACGTCGTGGCACATGTGTTGCCCGAGGAAATCGCCGCGCGGTATCGACAGTTCGGTCAGTACGGTATTTTCGCCCTCATGGGCATTCTGTATTTCTTTCCGGGCGGACTCGGCGTCGCGCTCTACCCCGTGTATGTCCTGAGCGACCTCGCCGAGTGGTTCGTTTTCCTGTGGACGTGACGATCACCGATCGCGCCCCGGCGCGGGACGGCTTGCTCCTCGTCGAAATCGAGCGGTACCAAGGGCCTCTGGACCTGCTCCTGCACCTCATTCGGACGCAGGACGTCGAGATCTTCGATATCCCGATCGCGAAGATCACTGATCAGTTCCTCCATGCGATCAAGGAGCTGGAGGTCGATGATCTGGATAGGGCCGGTGAATTCCTTGAGATGGCTGCGACGCTCATTCACATCAAGGCGCAGATGCTGCTGCCGCGCTCCGTGGACGAGGAAGACGAGGATCCCAGGGCCGAGCTTGTGCGTCGCCTTCTGGAATACGAGCAGATCCGGGACGTCTCACAACGGCTTCGCGCTGCCGAGGCCGACCGCAGCCGACGGCATGGGAAGGGGTATGTCCCTCCGCGCCCGAAGAAGCCGATTGAGGAGATTCCGTTGGAAACCACGTGGGACGAGGTGTTCGCAGCAGCGCTCGAGGTGACCATGCCGATCCCGGCGGAGCGTGAGCACAGGATCGCCACGCGGACTGTGACGATGGAGGAGAAGTCAGTGCTGATTCTCGACGCGCTCAAGTCCAGCACGCGCGTCGAGTTCGGGAAGCTCCTGGCCGACTTCCGGGAGCGTTCGCACGGAGTGATGACCTTTCTGGCCGGGCTTGAGTTGACCCGAAGGCGGATTCTGTTTCTCAGGCAAACGAGTCCCTTTTCGGAGCTCTGGATGTACCGGCGAAACGAACGACTCGAGGCGGAGGAACCGGATCCGCTCGACGATACCACCATTTCGAACGACGACGAAGGGAGCGATACGTGAACGCGCATCAGATCGTCGAGGCGGTTCTGTTCGCCTCGGACGCGCCCCTCACCGCAGACGAGATCGCCCGAGCCGACGAGATGCTCGATGAGGATCAGGTCGAGGATGCCCTTCAGTTCCTGAGGGCAGAGTACGACGACGCTGCGCGGTCTTTTCAGATCCACGAGCTGGCCGAGGGATACCAGATCCTTACGAGGCCCGAGTACGCGCCGTATCTGGAGCGGTTCGACAATGTGCCCCGTTCGTCGCGGCTTTCCGGGCCCGCACTCGAAACACTCTCCATCATCGCCTACCGGCAGCCCATCGGTCGCCTCGAGGTCGAATACATTCGCGGTGTGAGCGCGGCTGGTGTCATTCGCACGCTGCAGGACCGTCGCCTCATCGACGTTGTGGGCCGCGCCGAAGGACTCGGGCGACCGTTGCTCTACGGAACGACCGGCTTCTTCCTGCAGCATTTCGGCTTCAGGTCACTCGAAGGCCTCCCGAGGCCGGAACAACTGCCTGTCGTACTGCGCGAGCGTGTGCCACTGGGGCCCGAAGAGGAATCGGACTCCGAGGGGAACGGCAAGGAGGAGAGATCCGCAGATGTTGGAGGTAGCGACGCGCTGGCGGCAGTCGCTCCGTCCGAGCAGTCTGACGACAAGCCCGACGACAAGCCC
>DGOW01000048.1:7095-8098 GCA_002390225.1 Gemmatimonadales bacterium UBA4456
AGCCCGACGAAGAGCCCGACGACGAGCCCGACGAGTCCAGGGCGGAGGCCTGAGCTGACGTGGGCGAGCCCGTCCGGCTTCAGAAGTTCATCTCCCAGTCTGGTCGTGCCTCGCGCCGTGAGGCGGAACGCATGATGGTCGCGGGTCGGGTGTCGGTGAACGGGGCGGTCGTAACGGAGCTCGGTGTGCGCATAGATCCGGACGCCGATATTGTCGCGGTCGATGGAGAGCCCGTTGGTACGGCCGAGAAGCGGTGGGTCCTGTTTCACAAGCCGCCCGGCGTGCTCACGACTCGGAGCGATCCACATGGTGGAAAGACGATTTACGATGTGCTGTCCGCGGATCTGCAGGGACTTCGTTACGTAGGTCGTCTCGATCGAGATGCCGAGGGGCTCCTTCTGCTCACGAATGATGGTGAGCTTGCAAACAGGCTCGCTCATCCGAGCGAAGGCGTAGAGCGCGAGTACTGGCTCGAGGTTGCAGGGCGTGTCAGCCGGGACGCAATCAATCAGCTGACGGCGGGGGTAGAGCTGGAGGACGGACTCGCTCGTGCGGCGAGAGCTCGATTGATCCAGGTGAGCGACGTCAGTTCACGACTCACGCTGGTCCTTACCGAGGGTCGGAAGCGAGAGGTGCGACGGATGCTGTCCGCAGTTGGACACCCCGTGATGAGACTGAGACGAGATCGATTTGGGTTCGTCAGTTTGGGCGATCTGAAGCGTGGAGCGTGGCGTGACCTGCGGAGCGACGAGGTGCGGGCTCTGTCCGGAACTGAAGGTGGGGAGGCGTAAGCCATACGCTGCGTGACGAGTATGCCAGAAGGCTGAGAGACGTGAGATCATGACGCTACGCCGTTACCACGAAGCCGAGGTTCGCGCGATCCTCGAAGGTGTGATCGACTCTCGTGATCGATCGCTGCCCGCGGTGGAGCAGGGCCTCACGCTCGCCGACATCCAGGCTCGGAGCGGAGGTCAGGATCGACGGTACGAGCCTCGAAGCGGCG
>DGOW01000048.1:8251-23141 GCA_002390225.1 Gemmatimonadales bacterium UBA4456
TGGGGAGATCCTGGCGGTCATCCGGGGCACGATGGAGCGGTCAGGGAGTTTGACCGAGCTGGATGGCGCGCTCGAATGGAAGGAGGCCGGCGAATGCGGGCAGCGTGTCGTCACCATCGCGACCCACCGAGATCGCACGTCGCTGACGGGACTCGCTGACCTCACGGCGGTCGCGAACAATGCCTTTCTGTCTGCGGGGCTGATCGGGACCGCCACGTCGTTCATCGCGTTCACGGAGATGGCTAAAGCCGGCAACGAATGCGGGATGATTCTGTGCGTTGCTGCAATCCCGGCGCTCTTCCTTCTGCTGCGCAAGGGGTAGACTGTTGCATCCGCGTACCGAGCCGGTGGGCTCGGACGCCACCACCGTGTCCGGAGAGGATTATGACCGCCAGCGAAACCGTGCACTGCCCTTTCTGTCAGGTGAAGATCGGTGAGGACGTGAGGAAGTGCCGGCACTGCGGGGAATGGGTTGCGCGGAGTTGCGATGGGTGCGGAACCTCGGTTCGTGGCGAATGGGCGGCGAGAGGTCTCTGCGCCGAGTGCCAGCGCCGTCGCCATCCCACGCACGCCCCTCAAGTCCCGCTTGCGGTGGCATCAGGCAAGAGCCGCGGCCTCGCCGCTATCCTGGCGTTCTTCACCGGCGGGATCGGGCTACACCGGTTCTATCTGGGTAACTGGATGGCGGGCTTCATCTACCTGATCTTCTGCTGGACGCTCATTCCGACGCTGGCGGGTTGGGTCGAAGGCGTCCGCTACATGCTGATGGACGACGTCGACTTCAAGGCTCGGTACTCGCCCTAGTCAGCGTACCTGGACAAGCACCACGTGCGAAGTCTCAGCGCCTCCGTTCCGAATCCGGTAGCGCTCGCCGTGGCTGACCACGGCGCTCTGGCCCGCCATCTCCAGCGACGTGACCCATCCACTAGCATGCTCGATCGCTACCCGACCATCCTGCGTCAGGATGAGTACGGTCGGGGCCTGCGCCGTGTGATAGTCCGAGGCTTCTCCCGTCTCCAGCGTCACTGTCGCGTGTCGGAACCACCGATTCTCGGCGACGACCTCGCCCGGCATCTCGCCGGTCGCGACAGCTACGCTGCCCCGCCGCCGACTCGGCACCGCGATCAGACGGAAGAGCGTGCCGCCCACGTTGGTTACACGGTGAGTCAGCGGGCGCTCGGCATAGGATTGTACTGCACGGACCGCCCCGACTCGTCCGGGAGGTGGGGTCCTGGGCTGTGTGTTGTTCCAGGTGCCGCCCAGGGCCATCTGGTCGGTACTCGATGTTCCAATCGTCACGTAGGTGATCGGCGTATCATGCGTGTGGAAGAGCGTCGTATCCCCCGCCTGGATCTGGACGTCGAGCACCCGGAGGTCCGGCGTCTCGTGGACCAGCCGGTGTCGCGGCTCCTCGTGTACCATCACCACGCGCTGTGCAGCGAGTGGCTGCGTCAATATCATGGCCGCCGACAGGAAAACCGCGGAGGGCAGCAGGGCTCGGGCAGGCGGGACGTGTGCTGCGACGGTTCGGACGACCCGTCGACGTGAGTGCCTAATGATACACTTTACTCCGGCCAGCATGAGGAAGGTCAGGACACCGAGGCCCGAACTTGGCAACTACCCATAGTTGTCGGTTGGGTCGAGGTCGGCAAACGCGGGGCCGACGTTCCCGACCGAGACGATGCTCCCGCCAATCGCGGTCAGCGGGTCGATCCCGGTCAGCGCGAGTGCCCCGGCGAGGTAGAGGAGCAGATAGAGCGTCACAAAACCGATGACACGGGCTCCGACCTCTTCCTTGACCCGCCTGCTCCCGATCCTCGTGACAAGGATTGTTCGTGGGCGCAGGTGTTTTTGAAATTCGTTTGCCGTCTGCTTCAGGAGCAGCATGACCCGGAGCGCCGTCACACCTCCGCTCGTCTCACGGATTTCGATACGTCCCCAATCGGTTATTGCGAGTCACGGACAGGTGCTGACGAGTCGTGGGCCAGCGCGCTATCTTCCGCCGTTCGGGCCCGTAGCTCAGTTGGTTAGAGCAGCCGACTCATAATCGGTAGGTCCCAGGTTCAAGTCCTGGCGGGCCCACTTACGAGTGGGGCGAGCGCCGCGGCGGTCACCCGCTGCGGCGCTCGCAGCAGCCCCGAGATCAGGCGGTCCCAGACGATGAGATCGGTGACCTAATGCTCAGATTCATCCAGGGGCACGAGTAGACCCACCCTGTGGAGCGCGATATTTATCGAGTGATTGCTACTGACACGGAAGGCATAAGATGGGAGCGCTACACGCTCGTCATCTGGCCGGCCGTGCGGCAGAATCGCGAGACGTTCGGTAGCCTCTTTTCCGGACTTCACCCATCGCATGCGGAGGCGGGATGAGATTGCCCATGTTTTTTGCGACTGTTGCCTGCTTGTCCGCTACTGCACCGCTGGCCGGGCAGGCAGAAGACTGGGGGTCGCTGACACGGTACCGCGAGGCAAATGAGCAGCTCGGTCTCCCCTTGGCCGGTGAGGACCGGGTCGTGTTCTACGGCAATTCCATCACAGACGCGTGGGCATCGCACTTCGCTCAGATGTTTCCTGGCAAACCTTACGTAGGCCGAGGCATTAGCGGGCAGACGACGCCACAGATGTTGGTGCGATTTCGCCAGGATGTGATCGCGTTGGAGCCCGCGGTTGTGGTTATCCTGGCAGGAACCAACGATATCGCTGGGAACACGGGTCCGTCGACACAGGCCATGATCCAAGACAACCTCGCCTCAATGGTGGAACTAGCCCGAGCGAACGCGATCAACGTGGTACTTAGCTCAGTCCTTCCAGCGTCTGATTACCGTTGGCGACCCGGCTTGGAGCCGGGCCCAAAGATCGTCGCGCTCAACGAATGGATGCGAGCATACGCGGTCCGTCACGGCATTGTGTATCTCGACTACCATTCCGCGATGGTGGACGAGCATCTCGGTCTCGGACCCGACCTCTCATCGGACGGAGTGCACCCGAACGAAGCGGGCTACCGCGTTATGGCTCCGCTTGCTGATGCTGCGATCGCGCAGGCGCTGAGTGAAAGGTGAGGCGGAGTCCGACTGCGGGGCTCAATAACAAGCGATTGTTACTGACGCGGGTTGCCTGATGGGTTGGGTGGGGTAACGGGTGTGACTTGTCGGCAGGTCGCCCACGCAGCAGAATCACGGGACGTTAGGAAGCGGGATGAAGCGAGGTTCCTGAAGTCAGCCTTCGCCCCACATCGTCACACCCACCGATGAGAGATGTGAAGCGCCCGAACAGCGCCAAAACGATGAATCGCGCTCACCAAGCCCATGCATACGTCAACTGCCCTCCCTTCTACGTCAAAATACGTCTGAGGATACTCCGGCAGGTGTACCTACCTTTCTCGGGTGGGACCCCGATACTCAAGGGGGCGGAATGAACACACGATCAGAAACGGCATCAGCCAAGCTTGGCCCACATCGGTATGGACTCATCCTGCTGATGGGTCTCCTCGCGATCGCCGCCCAGGCGAGACCCCTAATCGCTCAGGTAGAGGTGGAGGCGCTCACTCCGGGTGAAGACGTCTATGAGGTCCGACTGACTGACGGTTCCGTGCTCTTCGCGCGTATTACGGCGGTGGAGGGAGAGACGATCGAGCTGCTCACGGTGGCGGACGTTCGTATTGAGGTGGAGCGCTCTCAGATCCGTGTGGCTCGACGGGCTGAGGGAACGGTGGTGGAAGGCGAGTTCTGGCGGGAAGACCCAAACTCGTCACGCCTCTTCTTTACGGCGACCGGACGCACGCTCCGGAAGGGCGAGGCATACATAGGCACGTACATCATCGTCCTCCCGTTCTTCGCGGTCGGCCTCACGGACCGCATAACGATCGCCGCTGGCGCACCGATGCTTTTCGGCCAGTTCGACCCATTTTATGTGGCCCCCAAGCTGCAGGTGCTGCGGACTGACCCAGCCGAGATCTCTGTGGGCACACTCGCCTTTTTCTTCGACGACGAGGTCGTGGGAATCAACTACGCGGTGGGGACCTTCGGCACGCCCGATCGCGCGCTGACTTTGGGGCTCGGCTTCGGATTTTTAGGCGACGAATTCTCGAACCAACCCGTCGGGATGATCGGTGGTGAGACCCGCATCAGCAGACGCATCGAGCTGATGACGGAGAACTACTTCCTGCCGGGCAAGACCGGCCTAGTCTGGTCCGGCGGCTTCCGCGTAATCGGCGAGCGTTTTTCCACCGATCTGGGCATCGCGGGCTTCGTTGGCGCGGGTTCCGGTTGTTGCGTTCCGCTTATCAACTTCTCTTACGCCTTCGGTCGACGTAAGTGAATTACCTCTAGTAGCGGAGGCCCGGAGCCGTGACCCCGCTGAGCGTGTTGAAGTGGCAGTGAATGGAGCTGGAGGAGACGGCTTCCCAACAAGCCATTGCTACTGTCGCCGAATAAGCTGCACAGAAGTGCTGCACACTTGTTGGCGGGCTGACGGCGCAGCCGAATGGCGAGACGTCAGCTAGCTCCCGAAAAGTCGCCGTTGGCATTCTGGGGCGGCTACACCAAGGCGCCGAGTACCGCTTCCAATGCGTCGGAGGTGTCCGCTGATCCTCCCAGGTCACGAGTCCGAGTCTGCTCGTGTTCGAGGGAGGCCTCGATCGCCACTTCGAGTTCTCGAGCCGCCTCGCCTTGCCCGAGGTGATCGAGCATCATCGCCGCGCTCCAGATCGCACCGATGGGATTGGCGATGCCATGCCCGGCGATGTCAGGTGCGGACCCGTGGACGGGTTCAAACATGGAAGGGAACGTTCGCTCAGGGTTGATGTTCGCGGCGGGTGCGATCCCGATCGATCCGGCCACAGCCGGGCCTAGGTCTGAGAGGATGTCCCCGAAGAGATTCGATGCAACCACGACATCGAACCAATCCGGATGAAGGACGAAATGGGCTGTCAGGATGTCGATATGGAATTGCGCTGTCTCGACGGTGGGGTAGCGCGAAGCGGCCTCCTCGAACCGCTCATCCCAATAAGGCATCGTATGGACGATACCGTTGGACTTGGTCGCGGAGGTCACGTGTGACCGATCGCGCCCTTCCGCCAGTCTAAACGCGAAGTCCATGATCCGATCGACACCGTGACGTGTAAACACCGCCTCTTGCACCACCATTTCTCGATCTGTTCCGGTGTAGACTCGGCCTCCGACCTCCGAGTACTCACCCTCGACGTTCTCTCGCACGACGACAAAGTCGATGTCGTCCGCCGTCCGTCCCGCAAGCGGAGAATGGACACCCCGTAGTAGCCTGACCGGGCGTACGTTGGCGTACTGATCTAGTTCACGGCGGAGCGGGATGAGTAAGCCCCACAATGAGACGTGATCCGGGACTCCGGGAAAACCGACCGCCCCAAGGTAAAGAGCATCGTGGTCTCGGACCTGTGCAACGCCGTCTTTGGGCATCATCCGGCCGGTCTCCGCGAAGCGCTCGCAAGACCATTCAAAGAGATCCCATTCCACGGTGAACCCATGGCGCTTCGCGACCGCCTCCACCGCGCGCTGTCCCGCTGGGATCACCTCCTTCCCAATTCCGTCTCCGGGGATGGTGGCGATGCGGTATTTCGTCGACATCTAGCGACTGTCCTGCTGAAGGAACTCAAGAGTTTGAGCTAGGACCAACTCGGGATGTTCTTCCGCCAGGTAGTGACCGCCTGGCAGCGCCTGTCCGTCAACGTGTGCAGCACGTTCTCGCCACAAGGCCAGACAATCGAAATGAGCCTCGATCACCCCCTCTTCTCCCCAAAGGACGCGAATTGGGCAGGAGATTCGACGTCCTTGATCCTCCTCATCGTGGACTAAATCGATCGTTGCGGCGGCTCGGTAGTCCTCACAGCTCGCCGCGATCGCATCCGGGTGCTCGAACGCTGAGAGGTATGCTTTCAGAGCCGCTGGATCGAATGGTCCCAGTCCAGCGGACCCGCTCCCGCACTTCTTGAGCCAATAGGCTTTGGGGTCGCCCCCGATCATCTGCTCTGGGAGAGGTGCGGGTTGGATCAGAAAGAACCAATGCCAGTAGGCCTTTGCGAAGGCCGCGTCCGTGTGAGCATACATTTCCCGCGTTGGAGCGATATCGAGCAACACCATGCGCGTCACTGCGTCCGGCGAGTCTAGCGCGAGACGGTGGGCCACTCTGGCTCCTCTGTCGTGGGCGAGGATGGCGAATTCGTTGAATCCGAGCGTCTTCATTAGCCCCACCATGTCGGCTCCCATGGCGCGCTTCGAGTACGTGCTGTGGTCAGCGGCCGACCTGGGCTTGGAGGAGTTGCCGTACCCGCGAAGGTCTGCTGCTATAACAGTGAAGTGCGCAGCGAGAGGGCGGGCGACCTTGTGCCACATCACATGGGTCTGTGGGTAGCCGTGGAGCAGCAAAAGTGGCGGCCCACTACCCCCTCGAACTCCGTGAATGTGGACACCACCGACGGGAACGGCGAAGTCTTGGAAACCCTCGAACATGGGTCAGACCTAACTCGACAGAGACGAGACAAAACAAAACCTCGCATGATCGCGACGATCACGGGAACTGACTAACAAGGAATTGCGTCCGCGTATAGGTTTTGGGCCAGCGAACTAGCGTTCGCTGGCAAACTCGAAGCTGCGGCAGTAGAAATCCGAGACGTCAGGCGTTCAGAAACAGCGAGTCGTCACCCATGCGCTTGGCGCGTGGCTTGAAATGTTATGGCATGGGTGGTCCCAGGGCCAAGGAGAGCAGGTGGGCGAATCAGGGGACGGTCGATACAGCACTGAGGAGCTTCAACTCATAGTGGAGCGAGCGGCCGCCCTGCAGCATCAGAGTGATGCCATCGGCTCCCCCGTCCAACGTGACCCGAACTGGCTTCCCACTGACGAGGGTATGACTCTTCAGTCCGTTAAGGAGATCGCGGCTGAAGTTGGCCTCGAACCACAGTTCGTTGAGGACGCAGTGCGCGCTCTTCGACACGAGACGCGGCACGCGAGTTCGCGCTCCTCGATCCTCGGCTCGCCCATCCGATACGCTACGAGCGCGACATTCTCTGGGCGAGCTACAGACGCAGTCCGATCCGAACTCATCGACTTGTTGCGACACGATTCAGGACATGAGGGCGAGGTCCACGAGGTCCTGAATGCGGTCGAGTACTCGACGGTCGGCCGTGTGACGAAGACCACGGTCTCGATAGGTGCCAGCGACGCTGCGACCGAGGTCCAAGTTCGGGTGGATGCGTCGGGCCTCGCGGCCCTCACAGGCTTGGGAGCAATCGGAGGCGGCCTACTGTCTGGAATCGCCATGCTAGCGGTGGCGGACCCGGCTACGGCATTTGGCACGGTATCGATTCTCGCCGCAGGAGGGGCCCTCGGCCTGGGGGCAGCCCGGGCAGCGTGGAGCAGAATCGGTCGGTCGCTTCAAGCTCGGGGTGAGGGGCTTCGAGATGAAGTCGGTCGAAGCCTGTTGCGTTGACCGCCTAACCAGCGATTGCTGCTGCCACGAGATACCTGAGTGGGCGGACGCGCCACTCGCCTTCAGCTCGCGGACGTTGCTAGCGTCCAGCGGACGGCCGGCCGGAGTGCGCGGCCAAGCCGGTGAGCCGATGGCTAGCCAGGGTCGGCGTACAGACGCTCTTCATCGCACCGGGCAGCCTGTGGGAGAACGGTTACAACGAGAGCTTCAACGGCAAGCTCAGAACGGATCGGATGGCGCGGCAATGCGGTCGCTCTGCTACCCGCCGGCCTCGACCAATCGGTTGTATTCTAAGATCTCGGGCCGGTACTCGAAGTGGATATTGTCGAAGCGTGCCCACTTCCCACCCCACAGGAAGCCGTGGCGCTCGAAGATCTCCACGACGACATCAGGGGGACTCCATCTCTGCTCGAGCGGGGTGCGGTGCCACCCATTGCGATTCCATGCACGGGTCCACCGCCAGTAGACCTGTAGACCGTCATACGTGGTGGGTACCAAGTCGACGGCGAGACCCCACGCGTGTTGACTCCGGGTGCCTGTGCCTGCGATCCCCCGGTCGATGAACGAGTAGGCGATATCGACGTCCTCGATCCATGACGCCACGGCGGCGTCTGTTGTGGCCAGGGAGAGAACGTCTTGTTCGACCTCGTGAAGTGCCTGAACTGCCAAGTCGTTCAGGAACATACGGCGATCGAGGAAGGTGGTTGAGCTAGCCTGTCTCCGGATCTGGGCCTCGCCCCGACCCCAAAGTGCCTCCTGAACATCGGGGCAAAATCTGACAGGCCCACCAGAAGGCAGGACCGGCTCACTGAGTGGCGCCAGCGAATACCGGTAAAAGATCGAATCACATCGGTCGTGGCGGTCCAGGCGGTCTTCGGCCAGCATGCGGCCGTCCTGGAAGTGGATTGCCTCGCCCGCGAGCAGGAAGACGAGGTCGTCGTCGCGGTACATCACAGAATCGATGAACGGGCCGTACGTACCGACAAAAGCCTGGACCCTGGCGTCCGCGAGTAGTGCAGAATGCCTCGCTCCCACCTCCGACACGAGGTTCTCACCGGCCGCGGGGTCGAGCGTCGGAGCCTCACTCGTCACCGCCGCCATCACCACAGATTCGAGGTCTGGGTCCGAATCCTCGGCAAGGGTATCCGTCCATGGGCCTGACGTACCAATGAACCCGAAGGCGAGCACGCCCGGGATTCGAATCCACCATCGTGGTGTCAGGTTCATGAGGCTCCTTTCTTGGCGGGGCCGGACACACTCGGCTGCTCACCCGTTTGGCGCAAGCGAGATCAAGGTCTGACTTCATGTGCGACCCTGTTCATCCACCCGGGTCTTCACCCGTCTACTGTCGCATGGAGACGAAGCGCGTCGGAGCAGGCGCTACGAAGAGGGGCGTCGTTTAGGGCGCTTTCCACCCTGACGGCCCCGGTCGAACCGGACTCGGACACGCTTTCCTTTTAGCTTCCCGTCTCGCAGGGAGTACATGACGTGCTCGGCCACTTCGTCCGAGATCTCCACGATGCTGAACTTCTGGGAGATCTGAATCGAACCGATCTGGTTGCCGCGGACACCGGCCTCTCCGGTGATCGCACCGACGAGATCCTTGGGTCGAACCGAATCGGAACGCCCGGCACCGATATAGATGCGTTGCACGTTAGCGAGCCGCGTCTTGCCACGACGCCCTTCTGACGGAGCGTGGGCGCCATCAGTATGAGGCTTCTTACCCTTCGATGTCTTGCCGGAAGAGCGCCCTCTAAAGGGCTGCTCGATAGGGATCTCTTCCTCTTCCCCTTCGACGACAGTCACGGTCGCCGCGTGGCCCATCTTCACTGCACCAAGGGCGATGTCGAAGAGGTCGAACTCGTCAGACAACGACTCGACCACGACCCGGAACCGATCCAGGTCACCCTCGAGAATCGACTCGCGAACCGAGGCTCGGGTCAGCTCCAGACGTCGCGCCCGAAGATCCGCGACGGTGGGCAGTGAGGCCACGTCGATCTTCTGCTTTGTGAGCCGCTCGATATTACGCAGCTGCGCATGTTCGCGAGGTTCGGCAAGGGTGATCGCGATACCCTCCCGGCCAGCCCGTCCCACACGCCCGATACGGTGCACATACGCCTTCGGGGCAGAGGGTACGTCGTAGTTGATGACGTGGGTGAGGTGCGCAATGTCGAGCCCGCGTGCGGCCACGTCGGTAGCAACGAGCAGGTCCACGGAGTTGCTGCGGACCTTCTTCATCACCCGCTCGCGCTCATCCTGTGACATGCCACCGTGCATGGCCTCCGCCCGGTAGCCTCGACCGGCGAGCGCTTCGCCAAGCTCGTCGACATCGTTCCTGGTCCGACAGAACACGAGGGCGGCGTCGGGGACTTCAAGGTCCAGGATTCTGCCGAGCGCGGCGAGCTTGTGCGGGCGTCGAACCAGGTACGCCGTCTGTCGCACCAAAGGGATCTCGCCCTCTGGGCCTCCGGCGATCCGGACTTCAACCGGATCCTTGAGGTGCTTCTTAGCGATCGTCGCTATACGCGACGCGAGCGTAGCGGAGAAGAGCAGCGTTTGCCGGGATGACGGCACCTCGTCCATGATGGCGTCAAGATCCTCGGCGAACCCCATATCGAGCATCTCATCGGCCTCGTCGAGCACCAGGACCTCGAGATTGCCGAGGTACAGAGTGCCGCGCCGGATGTGATCGAGCGCCCGGCCGGGCGTGGCGACGACCACGTCTACGCCTCGCTTCAGCACCTTGAGCTGCTGGCTGAATGACTGCCCGCCGTAAATGGGCAGGACCGTGACGCCCATGCTCATTCCGTACCGGTGCACCGCCCGGGCGACCTGCACGGCAAGCTCCCGAGTCGGGACCAGAATCAGGGCTGCGGGAACAGGGCTTCCTGTCTGGATTCGCTCTAGAATCGGAAGGGCGAACGCGGCGGTTTTCCCGGTACCGGTGGCGGCCAGGCCGAGGAGATCCCGGCCTTCCAGCAGAAGGGGGATTGCCTCACGCTGGATCGGCGTGGGCTCTTCGTACCCGAGCGAGTCGAGCGCCTTCAGGAGCTTCGGTCCAAGACCGAGTTCGCCGAATGCGCGGTTCGCCGCGGAGGATGTTGTAGGTGACATGTCGATAAGGTAGCTACGACAGGCCTGATCACTCTGGGTTGTCCGTGGGGCCTCGCTCGAGGATGATGCGGGAGCGCGAACAGCCCCCGCGCTGGCAGGGCTGTTACGGATGACTTCGATGCAATTGAGATCTTTACGCACGACTCGTGATCGCATCGGGTTGGCCGCCGTGCTGCTGACGCTGCCAACCCAGGCACGCGCCAAGGATTATGATTCTGCTTGTCAGACCAAGCGGAGACCTTTTAGTCTGGTCTCAGCCTCATGGTGCCCATCGGCACGGTTTACCCGCATTACCCGATGCCTCGGCTGCCTGGCGGCCTGTGCATCGCGTTCAGGAGAAATGGGAATGCTCGCTTCCACGATTCGCCTTAGGATCACCGACTTGCTTGCAGTGCCGCTGGTGATGGCTGCGCTGGCTCTGCCTGCCCCCACCGCAGCCCAGGAAGGTGGCGAGCCTGACGATGTGACCTACAGTCGTGACATTGCCCCAATCCTGCAGCGCAGCTGCGTGAACTGCCATCGCGCCAGCGGTGTGGCCCCGATGTCGCTCGAGCGGTACGAGGATGCCCGGCGCTACGCTCGACGGATCGCTCAACGTACGGCCATTCGTTACCGCATGGGCACGATGCCTCCGTGGTATGCTGAGAAGGACATCGGTATCCAGCACTACAAGAACGACCCGTCGCTCAACGACGATGAGATCGCGATGATCGGTCAGTGGGTAGCCGAGGGCGCCCCTGAGGGGGATCCCGAGGACCTGCCGCCGGCGCTCGAGTTCGATGATTCAGGTGCCTGGACCCTGGGCGAACCGGACGTCGTCGTGACCACTGACGAGTTCCTGGTGAAGGATGGTGAGCCGGATTGGTGGGGTGACATCTCGCCGGTTCTGATCCCGATCGAAGAGGATCGCTATGTGAAGTCGGTTGAGATCCGAGAGATCAATGACGTACCCAGCGAGGGGACAGGTCGCGAGACGGTCGGTGGCCGCTTCGTCATTCACCACATGGTTTGGGGTACGCGCACCGAGGACGGTCAGGGCGTCCGCCAGACCTGGCCCGTGCACGAGGTCGGGCGTAACGGTGACGTGTTTGATGCGGAGGCAGGGCGTCTGCTGACGCCGGGGTCGTACATCGTGTCCGAATCGACGCACCTGCACTCCAACGGCCGCGACACGAAGGCTCGCCTCGAGTTCGGTTTCACGTTCCACCCCGAGGGCTACGAGCCGAAGTACCGCGAGTCGATCCTCGGGCTCGGCAACGGCTCGGACATCGACATCCGGGCCGGGGAGAAAGACCAGGAACTCCATGCCTACACGGTGCTGCAGACACCGACCAAGGTCGTGTCATTCGAGCCCCACCTGCATGCTCCGGGCGACCGGATGTGCCTAGAAGCCATCTGGGGCTTCAACGTCGAGACACTTTCCTGCGTCGGGTACGATCACAACTGGGTGCGGACGTACCAGTTCGAGGACGACCATCAGCCCCTGTTGCCGGCTGGCACCGTCCTCCACATCACCGGCTATATGAACAACACCGAGGAGAACTTCAACGTCCCGGACACGCGGAACTGGCAGGGGTCAGGGAACCGCTCGGTGGCGAATATGTTCATCGACCTCGGCATGCGGCTCTCGATGACGCAGGAACAATTCGAGGAGGAGATGGCGATCCGCCGTGAACGTCTGGACCTTGGACCGAACGACCATGTGATCGGCTGTCCGCTCTGCCTCGTCATTCCGGAAGGTGGTCGATGATTCGACGCCCTCGAATGGCTGCGGCTGGGCTCGCGGTTGGTCTGCTGGCGGCGACCGTGCTCGGTCGGCCGGAGCGAGTCGAGGCCCAGCTGGCGTATCAGACGGGGCAGAACGTTTCGCCCGCATACGAAGGCTGGATTGCGAACGACGATGGTTCGAGAACGATGGTCTTTGGCTACATGAACCGAAACTGGTCGGAGGAACTGGACGTCGCGGTGGGTGACGAGAATTTCTTTTCACCGGGCCCCGCGGATCGTGGCCAGCCAACCCACTTCAGACCGCGGCGAAACCGCTTCGTCTTCATGGTCACCGTGCCTGCTGACTTCGATGAAGAGCTGGTATGGACGCTCACGACGCAGGGGCAGACGGAGCACGCGTACGGCTCCTTCGGGATCGACCAGGTGCTCGACAACATCGTGATCGCGTCGGAGACCGGAGCGTTGGGTGTCGGCGCGAGTAATGCCGCGATCCGGGCGAATCAGACCCCGATGATCACGGTCGACGGGGGAGACGAGTACAGCGTTCGGGTAGGGCAGCCGGTCGAGCTCGCTGTTCGGATGGAGGACGATGGTCTGGCGGCGGCGTATGAGAATTGGAGTGCCCGCCAGCAAGCTGCCGCAGCCCGTGCAGCCGATCGTGAGGCCCCCCCGGCGCTGAGTCGAGGGCAGCTGCGCCCGCCGACTCGGATTACGGTCCAGAAGATCGTGTGGCATCACGTTGCCTGGTTTCTGTACCGGAGCGAGGGTGAGGGGACACCGACGTTCGATCCGCCTCAGGTTAAGACGTGGGAGGACACCCGTACGGGTTCGAATTCTCCTTGGGCACCTCTTTGGCCGCGTTCACCCATTCCGGAGGACGGGATCTGGCGAGCGACGGTGACGTTCGACCAGCCCGGGACGTACATCCTTCGGGCGCGCGCCGACGACGGTGCGTTGTACTTCGACGAGGACGTGACGATTGTCGTCTCGGCGATTGCTTCTCAGTAGAGGGTTGTGGTAGCCACGGGGGATGGTTTCATGCGCTGCATGAGGAGATGTCCGGGTTCTCGCGGCACTGAAGGGTGCTCAGCGACTCCTGGTCAGTTCGCGACTCAGCTGTCTCAGCTGTTGGCGTGACCCCGGGTCGTAGGCCTGCTCATGCGCCCTCTGGGGTGTCAGCTGGTTGAAGAACTGCCCGCCCTCCACGTCGCCCATGATCAGCTGCATGACAGCGTTGGCTCCTTCGCCGATGGTGGCTCGCGGCGTGACCCCGAGGCGCTGAACCATACCGGTCGGCATGTACGTCGCCGGATGGAGCGCGTTTACCAGCACACCCGATCCAGCCAGTTCCTCGTGCAGATCCAAGGTGTGCCCAATCTGAGCGAGCTTGCTTTGTCCGTAGGCCCGCCTCCCGCTGAAGTTCTTCTCGATCATCACGTCGTCCCAGTCTATAGGAGACTGTGCCAGCGAAGAGACGTTCACGACGCGAGACGGCGCGCTCGCGGTGACTAACTCTTTGAGAAGGTTCGTGAGGAGAAACGGCGCGAGGTAATTGACCTGGAATCTGAACTCATGGCCGTCTTCGCTCTCCCAGCGCTCGTCCGGGGCGGACCCGAACCCGGCGTTATTCACCAGCACATCGAGTCGGTCGTAATCCCTGAGCACCGAGTGTGCGAGGGCCCGTACGTTGTCGAAGGAGGCGAAGTCCGCTGCATAGAAGCGTGCGGAGCCAGGGCCAGCGTTGATTTCATCGACAACCGCCATGCCTCGTTCTTCATCCCGTCCATGAACGACGACGTGCGCACCTCGCGAGCCCATTCGCATTGCCACTTCACGACCGAGGCCACTGGTCGATCCCGTAATGAGCACCACCTGCTGATCGGGCTCCGGTTCAGAGCCCACCTGGGCGACGAGCTCCGCCGGACGTCCGCTCCAAGCGCATAGCGCGATGAGCATCATGGCGAGGGTGTTTCGGATGGTCAGGTACATGCGGGCAACTCCTTCATCCATCAGGTTGACGCCGTAAGCGACGCCCCGGACCCGCCAGGGTCAAGCGAATCGCAGGTTGAGCTGGGCGTCACTATGGGAGAAGAAACCATTTGGCCCCGTTCACGTGGGGCATGCCGGCGAGGGGTGTTGAACCGGGGAGGGGAAGATGCTGGGGATCGAGAGGTCTGCCGGCGCGCGCTATTCGGGCGGTTGCCGGTTTGTTATGTCAGATCTGAGCCATGGATTGCGTTTGCCGCTTCCGATCTGCCCCGGCTATAGCGCCGGGTACGGTCGGACTACAGTGCTGGCGTGTGTGGTGTACTCGGCACTCAAACGCTTCGGGGGAGCGCTCCGAGGTCGTCTCTGATTCGGTGCTCTGTGACCTCGGATCGCGAGGTCTTTGAGCCTGCCCAGGCGAACGACACCTTCGCCAGCAGCATGGGTATGCATGCTCATGCGTTCTAACCTGCCTGACACCCGAGTCCGCGTTCTACGTGACGAGTCGCCACGGTCGGACGGTGAGTTCGTTCTCTACTGGATGACCTCCGCACGGCGCGTGTCTTGGAATTTCGCGCTGGACCGGGCAGTCGAGTGGG
>DGOW01000048.1:23161-25683 GCA_002390225.1 Gemmatimonadales bacterium UBA4456
AAGCCCCTGGTGATCTTCGAGCCGCTCCGGGTCGGGTATCGCTGGGCAAGCGAGCGTCACCACCAGTCCATCATCGACGGCATGGGCGACAAGGCGGGACGACTGGAGGGTGCATGCGTCACCTACTACCCCTACGTCGAGCCTGAGCCTGGCGCCGCCGCGGGACTGCTCGCTGCGCTGGCGGGTCATGCTGCATGCGTGATCGCTGACGATTCGCCGACCTTTTTCCTGCCCAGGCTCCTCGAGGCTGGTCGTAAGGCCGTACTGTGCCGCATGGAAGCGGTAGATGGCGTCGGCATGCTTCCGTTGTCGGTCCCCGGGCGCTCGTTCTCGGCCGCCTACCACTTCCGGCGATACCTGCACAAGGAACTTCCGGCGCACCTGGGGCCTCATCCGTCACCGGATCCGCTGGCGGAGGTGGCGCTTCGTTCCCTCGGAGGACTGCCTGCCGAGGTGATCGCTCGCTGGCCCGCGGCCCGGCTGCTCGAGGACGGGGCGGGACGCTCATCGCTCGATGGGCTCGCCTCGATCCCGGTCGACCACACCGTGGGGGCTGTTCCGTGGATCGGTGGAGAGACTGAGGCGCGACGTCGTCTGCAGTCTTTTCTCGAGACAGATCTCGCTCGATATACGGAGGACCGGAACCACCCCGACCTCTCCGCGGTCAGCGCGCTGTCGCCGGCTCTGCACTATGGGCATATCTCCGCCCACGAGATCTTCCACGGCCTGACCGAGCAGGAAGGGTGGACACCCAACCGGATCACGCTGCCGCATAATGGTCGCCGCAAGGGCTGGTGGCGGATGAGTGAGTCTGCCGAGAGCTTCATCGACCAGCTCGTCACCTGGCGGGAACTAGGCCATGGGTACTGTCACGTCCAGCCGGACTACCGGTCGTACGACACGCTTCCGGCGTGGGCGGTCCAGACATTGGAAGATCACGCAGGGGACCCGCGGCCCTGGCTTTATACGCTGGAGCAATTCGAGGCCGCCGCGACGCACGATGAGATATGGAACGCGGCGCAGCGACAACTGGTGGAGCAGGGGGTCATTCACAACTATCTGCGCATGTTGTGGGGCAAGAAGATCCTCGAGTGGTCTGCCCACCCGCGGGAGGCGTTGGACACCATGGTGGTGCTGAACAATCGGTATGCGATCGATGGCCGGGATCCCAATTCATGGTCCGGCATCATGTGGGTCATGGGGCGTTTTGATCGTGGCTGGCCTGAGCGTGCTGTGTTCGGAAAGGTCCGTTCTATGAGCTCCGATTCGACCCGTCGGAAGGTTCGTATCGACCGGTACCTTGGGCGGTGGGGTTCGCAGCCCGAGCTGATGTAGCCGCCCTGAAATTCCCCTCTTTGGCAGCGGCACCAGGTTAATCCGTCCGCGCTGGGTCAATGAGAGGAAGGCTGCTGGTGCGGTCTTTGGAGCGTTCCGAGATCGTATCACCGGATTGGACGTGGTCGTCGCGGCCGATGCGCATCCGCTGTTCGCCGACGAATCGCCCTTCGTTCGGGAGGGGGGACTGCCGGCTCGTCCGTGTCACTCCCACGCCTCCGCGCGTGCCTGGCTAGGAGGTGAGCCCTGGCCTGAGAAAGTCAGTGCGCGTGAGCGCTTCGACGAACGTAAAGATCGCGATTTGGACCACGGTCTGCGGCTGGAGCAGCATCCAGGCCTGGGAAGTCAGCCTCCGTCCCACCGGCTTGCCCAACGCGGAAAAGAGCCGTTGAGGGGTGCGCACTAGCTTTTGTTCATGTATGATCTGCACAACACGTAGACATGAAAATGCAATGGCAACCATCTCGGTTGCCCATGGAGCTGGTGACTCGGATGCCTACCCTTAGGTACTGGACCTCACTGCAATTGACGCTCGTATGGGTCAGTGTCGCAGCAGGTCTCGTCCCGCTTCGTTGGTTCCTCCAGGCCAGCGTCTACACGGCTGCCCTCGAGGGCGGCCGTGTACGCCGTCTCTCTGGTGCTTGGTCGGCGGGTTTCGCCGCGGACGTGTGGCTTCTGTGTGCCGCGGCTTCGTTCGGCGTCATGTGTGTCCTCACTATCATTTGGATCATCGGCCGAAGAGCGAGAGCTTCGATGCGTGCAGCCGAGGCCGCCAGGCACCGTCAGGTGCTCAAGTAGCGGGCGAGGCCTCGATCCTCGAATACAAAGGTCCATGCTCCGAGCGCTTCTGTGGCTCCTGACTTTCGCTCGGGTCTTCCTGATCCCCCAGTTCGTCCACGCGGGGCTCACCGCTCAGGAACTGGCTCGAGCAGGAGATGACCCGTCGACGTGGAGGCTGATCGCACTGGCGTTGATGTTCACGATGGGGGTCACAGATCTGCTGGATGGCTGGGTGGCCCGTCGGCTTGACCTGACGTCCCAGATCGGGGCCGTCTTCGATGCCGTGGCGGACAAGCTGGTTCAGGTCGCGCTGGTCGCCTTTTTCACCCTCAGCGTAGGCCCCGTCTTCACGGCACTCCCGCTCTGGTTCCTCGTGATTGTATTCGGCCGTGACCTGGTTCTGCTGG
>DGOW01000093.1 GCA_002390225.1 Gemmatimonadales bacterium UBA4456
AAACCCACTGGAGCCGAAGTAGTGCGCGAACACACGTTCCCGTACGAGGCCGAAGATCTTGCTGATAAAGATCCCCGCGCCGACTCGGGAGGCCGTGCCTCCGCCTGCCACGGCCCCGTCGCTGCGGTCCGGTCGGCCGTCGTCCGGACTCACACCCGAGCGGGGCTGATCAGTCCGTATCGTCACTCGAAAGGCGCGAGCTATCGTCCGCGCTCGATCGCTCGGTGAGGAGTCGGTGCACGAACTGGCTCTCTTCGTCCAAACGCATGACCTCAGCGGTCAGACGCTCGAGTTCTCCTTCGAGATAGGCGATCCGTTCGGCGGTTAGATCCGCGGGGGCCTCAATGGCCCGACGTTCCACACGAGACGCGAGCGCCTGACCAAAGCGGGAGTCGAGGACGACCGCCAGCAATGGGATCAGAACAACGAGGACGAGGATCAGCTGGAGAAACATGGTCGGAAGTTAGAGAGCACCCGAGGCGCCTGACAGACGCCTTTTAAACATCTACGCGCCCCGACTCGTCAAGGTTCACTGTGAAACGAGCGTACACGTCATCAAGAAACGCGCCACCATAGCGAGCCAGGTAATACAACGGGCCCTGCACCCGCTCGGCCGGCTTTCCGTTGGGCATCAGGTGCAGCTGTGCTTTTTCGATTTGAGACAGGGCGATTTCGCTCTCGCGTTTCACGGCCTGCACGACCTTTTTCTCCACCTCGCCGAGCGCTGCGAACGCCTGACTACGGAGGGACTCCACTGGACCCTTGAGGGTCGGATCGACATTACACGCGGCCTTCTGGAGATCACTCACGCCGGAACCGAGCGCGCCGCGCAGCTTCCCGATCGCGATCTTTACCTCGTCCGGCACCTCGTCACGAGCGAAGTCGCTGGCGATCTCGTGGAATGGGCGTTGAAGCTGTTCGACCTCGACGTCGAACTTGTGAAGCACTTTTCCGATCTTCGTCTCGATCGCCGTCACAGCGAACCGTGGCCAGACGATCGGCATCTCGATGCCGTGCGCCTCGAAGTAGGCACCGAGCTGCGCGAAATACGCCATCTCACCAGGTCCACCCACGTAGGCGAGCGTGGGAAAGACGTGGCTCTCCACGACGGGGCGGAACAGCACGTTCGGGCTCAGAGATGCCGGATCCGCGTTGAAGGCGCCGTGGATGTCCGACTCCGTGCGGACCTCCGCCGATGTGCGGAGCCGAAATCCGGCAGGATCACGGTAGAGGCGATCACGACCGGCGCTGCCCTCCAGGAACAGATTGACACCGTCCGCCATGATCGGGACCTGCAGGTCGTAACCAGCGCCTTCGAGCGCCGCAGCCGTCGCGGCAAGGATCCCTTCTAATTCCTCTGCGCGCGGTAGTTCCTCCATAAGGAGGTCACGTGATGCGGTCTTCACCCCTGCGTGCGTAGCATCGGTGAAGAAGAGGCCGAAGCGACCCAGCAGGTGCTGAAGAAGCCCGTGAAACCCATTGGGCATCGTGGATCCGGCAGCGAATCCATCGCGAAGTAGTGTGACAAACTCCTCGGCGAAGTCTGACGGCGGGAGCGCCGAGATGAACTCATCCAGTACGGCATCCGCATCAGCGCCAAGCTCGATACGGTGGAGCGAGGGACGCGTGTCGTCGGCATACGACGACAGCTCGTAAGGCCGGAGCTCGTTGTCCGTCCCGATCAGGTAGGTGTGGTTCGCCTCCTCCCAATCGTGATCGTCGGACGCGACCCAAAAGACGGGAATCACCGGCTTGCCCAGCTTCGCTTCAAGAGCCTCGGCAAGACGAACCGCGGTGAGCCCTTTATAGATGCTATAGAGCGGACCGCCGTAGAGACCCGGCTGCTGACCCGTGGTCACCATATACCCACCCTGCTCCACGAAAGCATCTAGGCGGGCGGCATCCGCGCCCGGAGGCACAATGAGCGCGTCGACGGCCCCTGTGCGGGTAGCGGCGTCGAATCGCCCGTCGACTTCGGCCGCCTTGGCCTCGAATACACCCGGCGCTGCGAAGTGACGTCGATAGAACGATACAGCCTCCGGCTTCCCCTCTAGGTAGTCGCGCACGACCGCGGGACCGGACGGGCGCGATACGATCAGTTCCATCTCAGCCTTTGTGGTAGGGTTCACCGCGCAGGATCGTCCCCGCGCGGTAGAGCTGCTCGGCCAAGAACAGTCTCGCCATTTCATGCGGCAACGTCATGTCCGAGAGCGAAAGACTCGTGCGTGAACGATCGAGCACGGCCTCCCCCAGACCAAACGCACCGCCGATCACGAAGGCCACACCGGGCATGGCCTCGACCAAGCGGGTTTCCAACCAGCGCGCCAGAGCCGTCGAATGCATGCCTTTCCCGTCTCGTGTCAGAGCGACGACCTCCAGATGCGCCGGGATGCGATCCAGAATCCTCCTCGCCTCCGCTGCCTTCACCTGCTCCCCACTCAAGGACCGCGCAGACTCCTGACTGACTTCCACGACCTCGAGCTTCCAATACCGACCAGCTCGATGCTCGTATTCCCGCACAGCCTCGGCCAGAACGCCACGCGACTTTCCGACGACCACGATCATGATCTTCAACGGCAAAGCCCTGGTATTCTCAGCAAAGAGCATACGTCCTGCTCACCCCAGTCCCAGGTCAGCGTCTGCTGGATGACGTAGCATGTCCCCAGTTCATCTGCGAACCGTTCCAGCTTCACGGCATCCTTTTCCGTGACCACGATCGGCTGCCCTCCGGCTCGTCGTCGAGCGTCCCGCACGTCTCCCCGAGAGAACTCGTGGTGGTCAGCGTACGCCCGCAGCGACACATCACCTCCGACCACACGGCTGACATTCTTGAGCACGGTGTCCGGCCGACCGACCGCCGTAAGCACCATGACCGTGTCCAGCGTCGAAGGCCTGACCGCTTCGGTCGAGCCCGGGCGTACGTTCGCGCCCGCGAGCGATGCGAATGGCCGAAGACCGGTAGGCTCCAGGTGTACACACGCCAAAACCGGAGTCCCGGGCACGAGCGCACGCACCCGGTCGGCCAGGGCCGAGGCAGCATCCTCCCCCGCTGTCCGTCGGGAGATGACGATCGCGTCCGCGCGTTCAAGAGACGCGACCGGTTCCCTATACGGTCCGCGCGGTAATAACGGACCTGGAAACGGATCCTCAGCTGCCAGGACAACAAGGTCTACATCTCGCGCTATCCGCCGGTGCTGGAAACCGTCGTCGAGGACCGCTACGTCAGCGCCGTATTCGACAGCACGTCGCCCTCCCTCAACTCGATCACGCTCGACGAACACAGGCACGTCCGGGGTCCAGCGTTGGTGGAGCATGGGCTCGTCTCGGCCGTATCCGCCGTGCAAGATCGCCGGCCGGCCACCCATCTCGGCGACGGCTTTCGCGAGCCAGGATGTGATCGGAGTCTTTCCGGTCCCGCCCACCGCCAGATTCCCGACTGAGACGACGTAGAGGCCCTGGACCACGTTCGGTGGCCTCCGATCGAGGTGACGGTTGCGAAGCGTCATGGCGAACCGCCAGACCCACTCGGCTGGCATAAGCAGCGCACTCAGCAGGCTACCGGCTACCCCACCCTCACCACTCCATACTCGACGTGCCAGTCGCTGGATCGCGGCATTCATGCGTGGGCTCGCTCGTTCATCGCACTTCCGATCTCGTCGGCCAGCCGCTCCAGATCCGCTCGATCGGCATCCCGAGGTATCATGCGCGGCTCCAGATACTCGACCCGGATCGAGGACAGCGGCCTCGGAACCAGAAACCCATCCCAGCTGCGAAAGCGCCACCCCGCCGATGCTGTCACCGAAATGGGGACCACCGGCAAGCCAGCCATCTGCGCCGCCGCGAGTGCACCGGGCTTGAAGACGCCGGGCGGTCCCGTGGGCCCATCCGGTGTCACCGCAAGGTCCCGCCCTTGCCTGGCGGCCCGGACGAGTCTTTTAAGTCCCTTGCCTCCACCGCGTGTGCTCGACCCGCGCACGGTGCCGAAGCCGTTGCGTCGGATCACGCGGGTGACGTACTCCCCGTCGTCGTGTTCGCTGACCAACACAACGATCCCTTCTTGGCGATGGTAGTGGATGAGTGGAAGCAGCTGGCCATGCCAGAATACGAACATGATCGGCTGGCCAGCCTCTCGAAAACGCAGGTAGTTCTCCTCGTTCACCCGCTCGACCCGGGTCGTCATGAACAGGCCGGCGACGATGCCGGTCCCGAGAACCCCGGCGCTCTCGAAACGCAGCTCGCTCATGTCTCGACCCCCATGATCGAGAGCGCCATCTCGGCAACTCGGGAAGACGCGCCGGGCGTTCCCAGCCGCTCGGTCACGCGATCCAGGTGGATCAGCTGGGTCATTCGGGCTTCGCTCCCCGGATCCAGCAGGTCGAGTAGCAACGGCGCTACGACGGCGGGTGTCATGTCGTCCTGCAGGATCTCGGGCACGGCCCGATGATCGAGAACGAGATTAGGCAGCCCGATGTGGTTGGTGTGGAGCACACGGCGCGCCAAGGCTGCGGTGAGACGGCTTGTCCGGTAGGCGATCACGAACGGTGTACGCTCCAACGCGGTCTCAAGGGTGGATGTACCTGACTTCACCAGAGCGGCATCGGACCAGCGCTGTAGCGCACGGGTCTCCGTTACCACCGGAAATTCCACCCCGCGGAATAGCCTCTCGTCCATCGTCTCGGCTCGGGAGACTGCAACCTGCACTTCCGGACGTCGCTCGATCACCGCGCGCGCGATGTCAACGAACGGCTCGAGGTGGTGTTCGAGTTCCTGAAGCCTCGAACCGGGCAAGACGGCAAGGAGAGGACGCTCCGGGTCGAAACCCCACGCCGTAAGACACTCTTTGCGCCCAAGCACCTCATCCGGTCGGTCCAGAAGCGGATGCCCGACGTATTCCGCCTTTGCACCGTATTCACGAAGAAGATCCGCCTCGAACGGCAATATCGTGGCCACACCATCCGTCGTATCGGCGAGCCTTCGGGCACGGCCTCGCTTCCACGCCCACACCTGCGGCGCGATGTAGTAGAGCACCCGGCAGCCTCGTTCGTGGGCGGCGCGCGCGATTCGCATGTTGAACCCCGGGTAATCGACGAGCACCACGAGGTCGGGGCGGCGGGCTTCAATGAGCTTGAGCACCCGGCCTTCAAGACGCAGAAAGTGCGGGAGCCTGGGCAGAACTTCGACGAAGCCCATCACAGCGAGAGTATCCAGCTCAGCGATCAACTCGACGCCTTGGGCGCGCATCCGTTCGCCACCCATGCCCAAGAACCGTGCACCAGGAATCCGTTCCTTCAGCTCTCCGATGAACGCTGCTGCGTGGTGATCCCCAGAGGCCTCACCCGCGAGGACGAGGATGGTCGGCTCTGTCAGAAGGCCCAGCCGAGGTACCAGATGGCCACGATAACCATGATGAGGTACGCCATGAGCCGGCGCCGAGGCATCCCACCTCGGGTATCCATCCAGTTGCTCTTGCGCCTTCTACGCGCCCGGAGAAGTGACATCAGGTCGTGATTCCGCGCTCACTTGCGCGGATGAACTCGATCAGATGTCGCACCTCGGGCACACCCTCGATCGCGGACTCGGTGCGGTCGAGCGCCTTGGAAAGATTCACGTCGCTCTTGAAAAGCATCCGGTACGCGGTCTTGAGTGCTTTCCGGACATCACCCGAGAGCCCGCGCCGCTCTAGGCCGACTGTATTGAGTCCGAACAGTCGCAGAGGATTGCCCGCTGCACGGCAGTAGGGGGGCACGTCCTGCGGAACCCGCGAGCCTCCGCCTACGAAGGCGTGGGCGCCGATCCGGACGAACTGGTGGATCGGGGTAACGCCCCCGACGATCGCCCAGTCCTCAGCCACTACGTGACCCCCCATATTCACCGAATTCGCGAGAATGACGTGGCTACCCAGCTCGCAATCGTGCGCGACATGCGTGTACGCCATAAGCAGGCAGTCGCTCCCGATCACGGTCCTGCCGGACGCAGCTGTGCCACGGTTCAGGGTCGCGAACTCACGGATCACCGTACGGTCACCGATCTCGAGCGTCGCGTCCTCACCCAGATATTTCAGATCCTGTGGGTCTGAGCCCAGAACAGCGCCATTGGCGATGGTGCAATCCTCACCCAGCACTGTGTCCCGCTCGATCAGGACCCGCGGTCCGATGGTGGTACCATCCCCGATGGTCACGCCAGGGCCTACCAGCGCCCAGGGCCCGATCGTGACACCGTCCCCAACCTGCGCGTCAGAGTCGACGATCGCAGTCGAGTGGATCTTCGTCTCGCCCCGAGCCGTCAATGCTGCAGGTTGTGACATCTCATCGATCCATGATTCGGGCCATGAACTCGGCCTCGGCTACGACCTCACCATCTACGAGACCCCGGCCCGCTAGCTTGCACACCTGTCTCTTCAGGGAGACGACACGGAGCTCGAAGACCAAGGTGTCGCCCGGTGTCACCGGCTTTCGGAACTTCACTTTATCCATCGTCATGAAGTACACGACTTTGTCTTTCGGGTTCTCTACGTAGTCCATCAAGAGCAGCCCGCCACACTGAGCCATCGCCTCAACAATCAGCACGCCAGGCATGATCGGGTGGCTCGGGAAGTGCCCCTGAAAGAACGGCTCGTTGATCGTCACGTTCTTGATGCCGACAATGCTGATTCCAGGATCGAATTCGATGACTCGATCCACAAGCAGCATCGGGAATCGGTGAGGGAGAAACTCCATCACCCTGATCGTGTCCGCGACCGGCGGGCCACTGCGGCGAATGTGGCTCCTGATGGCGCGCGCCAGCTCCACGTTCCCTTCGTGACTCGGTCGATCGGCGACGATGTGAGCCTCTAGCCGGCCACCGAGAAGCGCCAGATCACCCATGATGTCCCCGACCTTATGCCGGAGAAACTCGTCCTTGAAGCGAAGCTCGCCGTTCAGGACGCCGTCGGCATCAAGCACAACCGCATTGTCCAGCGACGCACCGCGCGCGAGACCCCTAGCATGCAGCGCGTCAGCGTCCGCCTGAAAGCCGAACGTCCGCGCTGGAGCGATCTCTTTGGCAAAAGAGTCGTGCATTTCGTACGAACCGTAACTTCGACCGATGGCGGGGTGCTCGAAGTCGATCGTCGCGGACACCCGAAGATCTCCATGCGGCGTGGCTACGTAGGATGATCCACTGCTTCCTGAGGCCTGGACCGGCCCCTTCAGCCTGAAGACTGTAGCCTCGGCGTCCTGATCCACAGGCCCCGCCCCTGCCAGCACTTCAAAATAGTCGACGAAGGAACCGTCGAGGATCGGCACCTCAGGTCCGTCGAGCTCGACGATCAGATTGTCGATGCGGTGCGCTGCTGCGGCAGCCATCACATGCTCTACGGTCAGAACATGCGTCTCGCCGTCGGCGATGTTTGTGCCGAGCTCTGTCCCGATCACATGCGCGAGGTCAGCGGGGACACACGGTGAGTCGTCCAAGTCAGTACGGACGAAGACCACTCCAGTATCGACCTCTCCGGGCCGGAACGTCAGCTTCGCGGACTCGCCGGAGTGGACGCCGATGCCCTCGAGGGTCGCGTCGGATGAAATGGAGCGTTGTGCTGGGCCGCTCATCGAGCCTCGAATTTCATGGCGGACACTGTGATCACCCGTCGCCCGGGCGTTAGCGAAAGGTAACGGGGTGGCGCTGCGCGGCCTACTCGCCGCCTTCGCTCTTATCGACGAGTCGGGAGAGCCGCCGCACCTCTTCCTCGAGCTCGATGACACGTTTCCGTAGTTCCGGCAGGCGGGCCACTTCGGCCTCCCGCACAAGTCCCTCGTCATGTGGGCGAGCCGGAAAGCCGAACATGGTTTCCCCGGCAGGCACGTCACTCGTGACCCCAGCCCTCACGGTGATTCGCGCGCCGTCCCCCACCTCCAGATGGTTCACGACGCCCGACTGTCCTCCTAGCCAAACGCCTTTCCCAATGCGGGCGGAGCCTGCAATGCCGACGAGGCCGGCTATCAGCGAACGCGCACCGACTCGAGCGTTATGTGCGATGTGGACCAAGTTATCGATCTTGACGCCTTCGCCGATGCGAGTGTCGCCAAGAGAACCACGGTCGATGGCACTGTTCACACCGATCTCGACCCCGTCACCGATAACACACCGGCCTAACTGAGGGATCTTCCGGTGCTCTCCGTCGATCAGGGTGTACCCGAAGCCATCCGCACCGAGACGCGTCCCGGACTGAATCTCGACGTTGTCACCAATCAGGGTGTCCCGGTACGTGACCACGTGTGGATGCAGGTGGCATTCCGCACCCAACGTCGTGTTGGCGCCCAGAACCACGTGCGCGCCGATTCGTGACCCACGGCCGATCGTGACACCCGACTCGAGCACGGCGTATGGCCCAACAGCGACACCCGCCCCGAACACCACTCCGTGACCGAGCACCGCCGTGGGGTGGATCTCAGCGGGACTCTGCACGACGGGATGCATATGCACCAGCAGCCGCTGCAGGGCTGGATACGCGTCTTCGACCACCACGGCATTGGCCCCCTTTGGGAGCGCATCTACCAGAGATTCCGAAACAAGAAACGCGCCTGCCCGACAATCAACTACGTGCTGGACGTACCGGCTCGCAGCGAGGAATGCGATGTGGTGGGGCTCGGACTCGTCGACTGGCGCGATCCCCGAAACGGAATGGTCCCCGTCACCCACACAGCGGCCCCCGACGATCTCGACAACCTCATTCAAACGGAGGTTGGCCACCTTGAGATCCGCGCTGTCGAAGCCTGTCGCGGCCTAGTTGCTCGTACCGGCTCCAGCGGGGTCAGGAGCCTGCAGACGAGCGATGACGTCCTGAGTCAGATCCAGGGCCGGATCGGCCGACACGATCGAACCCGCGGCCGCATCCAGGATGACCGAATAGGCGCCCTCTTCCCGGATCTGTTCGATGATCGCCGTGATGTTGTCCATAACCGGCTGGATCAGGGCGGCCCGACGCTGATTCGCCACGTCCTGGAGCTGCGAGGTGCGATCCTGATACTCCTGGAACTTGGCCTGAAGCTGCTGCTCGCGGTTGGCTCTCGCCTCGGGCGACAGGGTCAGCTGCTGTTGCTGCAGTGCCGCCTCGAGATTCTGCAACTCTGTCTCGAGCTGGGTGATTTCGTTCTGATAGCTCTGCATCTCGGCGTCGAACTGGTTCTGAGCCGCCTCGGCCCCAGGGGCATTCACCAGGATCTCCTGGGAATTTATGTAGGCGATCTTGAGCGTCTGCGCCTCAGCGGACCCCGCCGTGAGCATGAGGGCCAGCGCGCCGAGCGCGAATGAGGTCCGTCGCATAGTCGTACTCCGTTTCAAATTCATACCGCCGAATGATCCTAGTCGCCTGTCAGGCAGCAGGTTCCAGTGATTCGCCCAGTGCTGCAGGGCCGGCGAGAGCCCAAGAAGATCTAGAAGCCAGGGCCCATACGGAAGTGGAGCTTCCAACCAGGCACGAGCTTGTCGAAGCCGTAGGCGTAGTCGAGGCCTAGCGGTCCAAATGGAGTCACGATCTGCATTCCCACACCCGCACCGCGGTAAAGGCTCTGCGGATCGAACTCAGACGGATCTCGCCATACCGAACCCGCATCGTAGAAAAAGCCGATCCCGATCTGGTCACTCATCCGGATCGCATACTCGGCCGTCAGGCTAAAGAAGGCGTCACCCAGACGATCGATGTCGGTGATGTCGTTCGAGCGACGCGGGTAGAGGCCCAGCGGCGTGATCGTCGTTTCGTCATAGCCACGAAGTTGCTGACCGAACTGAACGCCACCCATCCAGAATCGGTCGAAGGGGAACGCACTAGCATCGCCGAATAGCGCCCCCGCTCGCAGCGTAAGGCCGAGCGCGAAACGAATTCCGCCGCCTGGCTGCCCGTCACCGCCCACCTGACCCACCGGGACCCAGAACGATCCATCGCCCAGCACGCGGGTGAAATCACCGTCTCCAGCCAAGAACCCACCGTTCTGCTCGATGGTGAGGTTCTGCCGTGACCCTAGTGTCGGAAACAGTGGATGATTGAGCGTGCTCCGTGTTACGCCCACCGAAAGCTGGCTTTGCACGCCCGGGGGGCGCCCAAAGAGCGACGTATCATCGACGTTGTCGAACAATTCATATTTGGTCCGCGAGAGACCATATCCAACGAAGACCCGAGTCCGCTGTGAGCCGAACCACGGGAACCCAACGCGCAGATTTCCACCGATCCGACGGCGGCGGCCTGAGGAGAACTGGAAGAAGCGGTCGCGGCTGTTAAAGAGCGAGATCGTTCCCGACGTCAGGCTCTGGAAGAGCGCCGGGTCAGTGAAAGAGAGCTCGAAGCTGTTCAGGTAACGCCCGAAGTCCCAACGGAGTGAACCGGACTTGGCCTGACCAAAGAGGTTCGGCTGGTCATAGCCGATGAAGCCAGACAGACCGACCCCACCCCCCACGGATGTACCAAAATTGATCGAGCCCGTCTGCTTCTCGACGACGTTGAACGTCACGTCAACGTCGCCGTTTTCAAGCGGAACAATGTCCGGGAACGGGAGCGGCGCCTCGAAAAAGCCAAGTGCCGAGATATTCTGGTAGCTCTGAAGCAACCGATCCTGACTGTATACATCGCCCGGCAGCACGAAGAGCTGATTCCGGATGACCCACTCATAGGTGTATTCGTTTCCGACGATCGACACGCGATTGACGATCGCGGGTGTGCCCTCGACGATCTGCCAGCTGGCATCGACCGTCGGGGCTGCGCCGTCTACACCTGCATTGACGTCTACCACGGGGTTCACACGGATGTAGAGATACCCCTCGTTGCGGTAACGCTCTTCAACTGCCGAGATCGCCGAGTTGAACGACACCGCGTTGAATACCTCTCCCTGCTCGTTGGCTGGGCCACCCCCGCTGGAAAGGCCCAGAGTCCCGAGCAGACCGCCACCGCGCGTGGATCGGAAGAGGCCCTCGAGTTCGTCGTCCTCGAAGACCGTGTTGCCATCGATCTCGAAGGCCCCGAGACGGTACTGCTCCCCTTCGGTGACATTGACCTCGACGATCGCTTTCCCGGACTCAGGGTCGATGATCAGCGTGTCTCGCGTCACCTGCATGTCCAGATATCCACGCGAGCGATATAGCTGTGGGAGGCTCTCCTGCAGATCCGCTGCGAAGGTGACCTGATCATACGTGCCCGAGCGGAACCACCAGAAACCTTCCTTCTGGGTAGACATCGCCCCGGAAAGTTCCTCGCCCGTGAGCCCCTCGTTCCCCAGGAAACGCACTTCGGCGACCGTCACACGCTGGCCTTCCGCCACATTCAGTACCAGTTCTATCTCATTCGGCCGCGTGGTCGGCACCACGGTCTCGACGATCTCGGCGAAGGGGATTCCTTCCGACGCCAACTCTGACCGGATGTACGCCTTCGCATCCATGATCTTCTGCTGACTCAGCGGGAATCCACTGTTGAGTCCCGTGGTGTCGCGGACTTCACGGGCAGACACGTTCTGTAGGCCCTCAATCGAGACCCGACTGACGAGGGGTGTCTCCCGGACCTCAATGGTCAGAATGTACGGGGCAAGCCCCGCACCATTCGGCTCACGAGCCCGGATGACGACATCGTCAAACTGGCCGGTGCCGAGCAGTTCTTTGGTTCCTCTCTGAATGACGCGATAGGTGACCTCCTGTCCCACCTGGATCGCGAAAAGCTGCGAGATCAGCTGAGACTGGACGCGAGCGTTCCCGGTAACCTCGACCGAGTCGATCCGAACGGTCGAGCTCACCTGTGGAGACGCGGCCTGGCCCTGGACCTCAGCAGGCGAAACAAGCGCCAAGACGCCGAAGAAGACCGCCGCGAGTGCGGAGGCCTTCCCGGGAAACCCAACGAGTGGACGGTGCAATAAACTCACGTCTTGGTCGCTGACTCCGCGCGGAGGGATAGCCCTTCGGCATCCGGGTTCACGTCAACTTCGATCTCGTCACCTGCGCTGAATTCGGCCTGCAGAATCTTCTCGGAGAGCGGATCCTCGAGGTAGCGCTGAATTGCACGCTTGAGTGGCCGGGCGCCGAATTTCTCGTCGTACCCTTCATCCACGAGGTAGCCGATCGCGGCATCGGTGAACCGAAGCGTGATCTCCTCCTCAGCCAGACGTGCACGCACATCCTCCATCAGGATATGAATGATCTCGCTGATGTCCTTCTTGCTCAGCGGATGGAAGACGATGGTGTCGTCGACCCGGTTCAGGAACTCGGGGTTGAAGGCCCGCTCGATCTCCTGAGCGACTTTGTCTTTCATGACCGCGTAGCTCGATGCCGGATCGGCGGTCTGGAAACCGAGTCCACCCCCCTTGCTAATGTCTCGTGCGCCGAGGTTCGATGTCATGATCAGCACGGTATTCTTGAAATCGATCACACGCCCGTAGTTATCGGTCAGATGGCCCTCGTCGAGCACCTGCAGCAGGATATTGAACACATCCGGGTGAGCCTTCTCGACCTCATCAAGCAGGACCACAGAGTAGGGACGTCGACGCACAGCCTTCGTGAGCGCCCCGGAGTCTTCGTACCCGACGTAACCCGGAGGCGCACCGATCAGGCGGGACACGGAAAATTTCTCCATGTACTCACTCATGTCGACCCGAATCAGTGCGTCGCGGTCGTCGAAGAGGAACTCCGCGAGCGCGCGCGCCAACTCGGTCTTACCGACACCGGTGGGTCCGGAAAAAATGAACGAGCCGATCGGACGGTTCGGGTCCTTCAGGCCAGCGCGACTGCGCCGGATCGCACGGCTGATCGCCGTAATGGCGTCGTGCTGACCGACGATCCGCTTGTGCAGCTCGTCTTCCATGTTCACGAGTCGCTCGGACTCGGTCTGCCGGATGCGCTGGACCGGAACACCCGTCCAACGGCCAACGATGAAAGCGATCTCGTCCGTCGAGATCTCGGGGCGGTGCTGCTTTCGCTCCTCTTCCCACGCCTGCCGGCGCTCCCGAATTTGCTCACTGAACTCTCGCTCTTCGTCTCGCAGCTCAGCCGCACGCTCAAAATCCTGGTCGCCGATCGCGGATTCCTTCCGCCCCGCGATCTCTGAGAGCTGCTCCTTCAGCTCCTCGACGTCAGCGGGCGGCACCTGGCTGGCGATACGAGCGCGAGCGCCCGCCTCGTCGATCACGTCGATCGCCTTGTCGGGAAGGAACCGATCCGTGATGTAGCGATCTGAGAGTTTCGCCGCGTGCTCGAGCGCCTCGTCCGGGATCACGACTTTGTGATGGTCTTCGTAGTGTCCGCGGAGGCCCTTCAGGATCTCAACAGTCTCGTCGACCGCCGGCGGGTCCACGATGACGGGCTGGAATCTCCTCTCCAGGGCGCCATCCTTCTCGATGTACTTCCGGTACTCGTTCAGGGTCGAGGCGCCGATGCACTGAAGCTCACCCCGTGCGAGCGCTGGCTTGAGCATGTTGGACGCATCGATCGCGCCTTCGGCCGCACCCGCTCCGACGAGCGTATGGAGCTCGTCGATGAACAAGATGACCGTCTTGGCCTGCTCGATCTCGGTCATGACCGCTTTCAGTCGCTCTTCAAACTGGCCGCGATACTTGGTACCGGCGATGACGGCCGCCATATCAAGAGCCAGAACGCGATAACCTTGCAGCGCCTCTGTGATCTCACCTTCGGCAACGATCTGAGCGAGCCCCTCCACGATCGCCGTCTTCCCGACACCCGGCTCACCGATCAGGACCGGATTGTTCTTCTTCCGACGGCAGAGGATCTCCACCATGCGTTCGATTTCGTCAGCCCGACCGATGGTGGGATCGAGCTTCCCCTGACGAGCGAGTTCCGTGAGGTCACGGCAGAAGTGGTCGAGGGCCGGCGTCTTCGACTTCTTGTCTCCTTTTCCGGAAGCAGGGCTGACTCCCGTGACGTCTTCACCTCCACCAATACCCGCAGGCTCGGAAGGCGTGACATCGGTACCGAGCACTTTGAGCGTCTCGCTCCTGGCCTCGTCGAGCGTGACGCCGAGCGAGTTGAGGACCTGCGCCGCGATGCCTTTCTCTTCACGCAGGAGGCCGAGCAGGAGATGCTCCGTACCGACGTAGGAGTGATTGAACTCCCGAGCCTCAGCCATGGCGAATTCGAGGACCTTCTTCGCACGGGACGTATACGGCAGTTCGCCGAGCGCGATCGTTGCCTTGCCCTTTCGGACCGATTCTTCGACGCGCTCGTGAATCTGCTCCAAATCCACGCTGAGGTGCTGGAGCACGGCGGCGGCGACGCCCTCCCCTTCACGAATCAGGCCGAGCAGAATGTGCTCGGTACCCACGTAGTCGTGCTGAAGACGGATGGCCTCTTCTCGGGCCATCGCCAAAACCTTCCGGACTCTGTCGGTAAAATTGTAGTTCATGACCCGTCAGGGCTGGTCGGGAGAACGATCGTCGGCGGCCTCTTCGGTGACAGCCGAGACGTCTCCCTCTGTGGCCAGGACGCGACGCACGAATGTGGCGCGGTGTGCGTCGCGCTCCTCAGGAGATAAATCGCGGCCAGCTGCCTGATCAAGGTGCGCCGGCTGCGTAAAGATCATCAATTTGTTCAGCGTGTACACACGTAGTCCGCGGAGAAGCTTCAGGCTCATTCCCAGCCTCACCCCCGACAGATAATTCATCAACTCATCGAACGTGAGCATCCGTGCGTAGCGCAATGTTCCATAAGCTCTCCAGATCTTGTCCTCGGTCACCCCGGGAGCATCTCGCAGGAGTACCTGCCGCGCGTGCAGCTCCTTGTCGATGACCGTTCGGACCACACGATCGAGGTCCTCGACCAGGTCCTCTTCCGTGCGGCCGAGCGTCGTCTGGTTCGAGATCTGAAAGAAATTACCCACGACCTCTGAGCCCTCACCGTACAGGCCTCGGAACGTAAGACCGAGTTCGCTCATGCCGCGGAGCGTCTTGCTAATTTCTTTCGTCAGCACGAGCCCGGGGAGATGCATGAAGACGGACGCACGCAGTCCGGAGCCGACGTTCGTCGGGCAACTTGTCAGGAAGCCGAATTCAGGGTGGTACGCATACGGCAGCTCTCGGCCAATCTCCTCGTCGAGTCGATCGACAATCCGCCACGCCTCGGAGATTCGCAGCCCCGAGAGGAGGCTTTGCATGCGGAGGTGGTCCTCCTCGTTGACCATGACACTGACCGGTTCCCGCCGGGCGAAATGAACCGCCGTGCTGGTCACCGGCTCGGAGCCTTTCTCGCCGAGGAGATCACGGGTCACGAGCCTGCGTTCATGCAGGACCTGCCGCGTCCTGCCAGGCACCTCGGGAATCTCGAGCAGCGTCCCGCCCCTGAGCATCTCCGAGTGCTCGGCTGAGTTCCTGAACTGACGCAGCACAGCTTCGCGGTCATTGACTCGGGCGCGCGCGCCAAACGCATGGCCCTGGAGATTGCGGGCAAGACGTACTCGCGTGGAGAGCACGATGTCTGCGTGCTCGCCACTGGCTTCGAGCCAGCCGAGGCCGTGATCCGGGATCGCGTCGAATTCGGTCACGTTGGACTCTGCACCGGCTCCAGAACCTGAATCTCGTCCCGGATTTCCGCGGCCCGTTCAAAGTCCTCGGACTGAACCGCGCGCTCGAGTTTCCGGCGGAGTCCTTCCAGGCGTTTTTCCATTTCGGAGGCCGAGGGATCGGGGGGCAGGTAGACCTTTCCCACATGCCTCACACCACCGTGGATTCGTCGAAGAAGCCGCGGGAGATGATCGGAGAACGCCTCATAACACTGCGGGCACCCGAGACGCGTCGTCTTGCGGAAATCATCAAACGTGAGACCACAGAAGGCACACTGGCCACCTCCCCCCTGCGAAGCGCCCAGCGTGTCGGGCGACGCCTTCTCGATGAGATCGAGAAGCTGGTAATTCGTAGGATCCGGGGAATCCTGCAGCCCTTTCTCAGCAGCACACCCCTGACACAGGTGATGGGTCGACATCTCGTTGTTCACGATCTGCGTGAGGTGCACGACTGGTTCAGTCGAACCACAGCTTTCGCACTTCATGTCGGCCATCGATCCCTCTTCCCCTCCCCGATCCACGGAACTGCCTGCATCTCTACCCCACTACTCGCGGTTGGAGCCGCCCATGTTCCATCACAAGCACGCGGTCGGCCCGGTCTGCCAGATCGTAATTATGGGTCACCACGACGATCGACAGATCACCTCGCCCACGCAGTGTAAAGAGTAGGTCGTGAAGCACTCCGCTCGTCTCCATGTCGAGGTTGCCGCTCGGCTCATCCGCTAGTAATACGACGGGGTCGTTGACCAAAGCCCGAGCAACAGCGACACGCTGCTGTTCTCCCCCGGACAGCTGGCGCGGCTTGTGCGTAAGGCGATCCGCGAGTCCGACATCGGCCAGGATCATCTCGGCTTTTCTGTGGGCAGCGCCTTGATCCATCCCCGCGATCAGAGCCGGCATCATCACGTTCTCGACGGCTGTGAATTCGCGAAGGAGGTGATGGAACTGGAAGACGAATCCGATGCTCCGGTTACGCAACCCAGCGATCGTTTCGTCATCAAGCCCGCTCACGGCGCGGCCCTCGATGAGAACCTCGCCGGCGGTGGGGTGGTCCAGAGCTCCAAGGACGTGCAGAAGGGTCGACTTCCCGGCACCGCTCGCGCCGGTAATCGCGACCGCCTCGTTGCTCGCGAGATGGAAATCTACGCCAGAGAGGATCGACAATTCGCTGCCGTCTCCACCCGTGAAAACCTTGGAGATCCCGCGAGCCTCCAGCGGGAGCGTCGCGTCAGCCACGGTCCAGCTCCTGCCTACTCATGGCGGATCGCGTCGACCGGTTGCAACCGGGACGCCTGACGCGCCGGATGAATCGTGGCCACGAATGAGACGAGGATGCTCGTCACCACGATCACGAGGATCGTGAGCGGGTCCATCGTCGCGGGTAGGTGATCCACGAAGTATACGTCTCCGGGGATCTTGATGAGCTCGAAGCGGTCCAGTGCCCAGGACACACTGATCCCCAGAGCAGCACCAGCGGTGGTTCCGATCACCCCGATCCACACTCCTTGGATGACAAAGACCCGCATGATGCCTTTCTCGGTCATGCCCATTGTGCGGAGGATTCCGATCTCTTTGGTGCGGTCCGAAACGACCATCACCAGCGTGCTGACGATGTTGAAGGCGGCCACGACAACGATCAGGAACACGATCACGCCAAGTGCGATCTTCTCGAGCTGGAGGGCGCTGAAGAGGGCCCTGTTCCGCTCGATCCACGATTGCACCGAGTAGGGGTAGCCGAGTCGCTCTCCGAGTTCGGCGCCCATCTCCGCGGCACGCGCAGCGTCCACTGTGCGCACACCGATTCCGCTCGCGTCCTGTTCAGACAATCCGAGCAGTTCCTGCGCGTCTTGGAGCGTCGTGTAAATGTTCGACAGGTCGTACTCGTACATACCTGTGGTGAACATGCCCGTCACCTGGAACTGGCGCAGGGTAGGCTGAAAGCCCCCGAAGACGTCCTGCTTCAGGTTCTCCATCGACATGACGACCATGGTATCGCCCGGGAAGATCCCCATACGGTCCGCCAGGACCGAGCCCATCAGAAGCGGAGGCAGTCCCGACTCCGGGGGCTCCAGGTCGAGCGACCCTTCTATGATCTGGCGCTCCATCTCGGTGGCGGCCACCCCAACCGTGTCGATGTCGACACCGAACAGGTACGCGGGCTGCGAATACTGTCCGCCGTCCAGCACGAGCGTGACGTTCGACATTGCGAACGGCGCGGCACCTGCGATGCCGTCCATGCTCAGAATCGTGTCGATCACACGCTCGTAGCCCTGTAGCTGCAGGCTCGTACTGAACTCAAGCACGTACAGATGCGGCGTCGACTCCAGGATCTTTCCGCGCAGCTCGCCCTGCATTCCGCTCATCACAGAGATCACGGTAATGAGGGCTGCAACGCCCAGCGTCACCCCGCCCAGCGCAATCCATGTGATGAGAGACAGCAGCCCGCTTCCCCGGCCGGCTCGTAAATAGTGCCGAGCAATGAACCAGTTCAGGCGGTTCATCGACCTACTCTTCGTTGCGAAGGATAGGGAAGAGAATGACATCCCGGATCGAAGTCTGACCCGTCAGCATCATCACGAGGCGATCGACCCCCATACCCACGCCGCCGGTGGGCGGCATGCCGTATTCGAGAGCACGGATGTAGTCGTCGTCGATCTGCTGGGCTTCATCGTCGCCGGCGTCCCGCAGCGTCGACTGTGCCTCGAAGCGCTCACGCTGATCGATCGGATCGTTCAGTTCCGAGAACGCATTGAATATCTCAGCACCGCCGATGTACATCTCGAACCGCTCCGTGAGGCGCGGATCATTCCGGTGCGTCTTCGCGAGTGGGCTGAGTTCCTTCGGGTGGTCGATCACGAAGGTGGGCTCCACGAGGCCCGGCTCCACGAGCTCACCGAAGAGCTTGTCGATGAGCTTGCCGCGCCCTGCCCCGTCGAGGTCCGGAACATCCAACTCTTCCGCCTTCGCCCGGAGATCCGCCTCGGACATCTCGTGCACGTCCTCGCCGAGCGCCTCGGAGAGACCCGAGACGAGGCCGAGTCGACGGAACGGCACGGTCACGGGAATGACGTCATCGCCAACGCGGATCACGCGCTCGCCCATAACGGTGTCGAGAACGTGCAGGACCATTCGCTCGACGAGGTCCATCTGGTCCTCGTAGTCGGAGAAGGCCTGATACCACTCGAGCATCGTGAACTCGGGGTTGTGAACCTTCGAGAGCCCTTCATTCCGGAAATCTTTCGAGATCTCGTATACCCGGTCGAGCCCACCGACAATCAGGCGCTTGAGGTACAGTTCATCCGCAATGCGCAGGTACATCGTCTGATCGAGAAAATGGTGGTGCGTCACAAACGGCTTGGCCGACGCACCGCCGTAGAGCGGCTGAAGCACGGGTGTCTCAACCTCGAGGAAGCCCTCGTCGTCCAGAAAGCGGCGCAACTCGGTAATGACTCTCGAGCGAGTCCGAAAGACGTCCCGAACATCGGGATGTACCGCCAGGTCAGCGTACCGCTGTCGATACCGCATCTCCTGGTCCTGGAAGCCGCCATAGACCTTTCGCTCTCCCGTCTCCGGATCCGTCTCGACTTTGCCGAACGGGAGTGGCCTTAGCGACTTGGTCAGGAGCGTCCATGACTCGACCTGGATCGTGACTTCGCCCGTACGCGTCCGGAACGTGGGTCCTTCAGCTCCGATCCAATCGCTGACATCGAGGAGAGAGAGTGACTCGAACGACTCCTCGCCGATCACGTTCTTCCGGAAATACAGCTGGACCCGACCGTGTCCGTCCTCCATGTGCGCGAAGACGCTGCGCCCCATATCTCGCCAGCCCACGATCCGACCACCAACGGTTACTCGCTCACCGTGTCCATTCTCGCCCAGCGCCTCGGCCGACTCCATCACCTCGAAGGAGGTGATCGTCGCTGCCGTGGTCGACGTCGGGGTGAAGTTGTAGGCGAACGGCTGTATCCCCCGTTCGATGATAGAATCGAGCTTCTCGCGGCGGTGACGCAGCACCTGGCTCAGGTCGTCCGTGGTCTCATTTTCTGACATCGCCTAGTCCGCCACCGCTCCGAGCTTCTTGAGGTATGCCTCGATCAGCGGATCGAGGTCGCCATCCATGACACTGTGCACGTCCGTGATTTTCGTCTCCGTGCGGTGATCGTTGACCATCGTATACGGTTGGAACACGTAGGAGCGGATTTGGCTCCCGAAGGCGATATCGCTCATCCCCTTCTGGACCTCCTCTTTCGCCTTCTCCCGCTCCTCGACTTCCTTTTGATACAACGCAGCACGGAGCATCTTCATTGCCGTGCCCCGGTTCTTGTGCTGCGAGCGCTCCTGCTGACAGGTCACCACGATTCCGCTCGGTTCATGCGTGATCCGGACGGCCGAGTCGGTCTTGTTCACGTGCTGCCCGCCTGCACCTGACGCACGATACGTGTCGATGCGCAGCTCCGACTCGTTGACCTCGATCTCGATATCGTCTTCCACCAGCGGATGTACAAACACGCTGGCGAACGAGGTGTGCCGGCGTTTCTGCGCGTCAAAGGGTGAGATCCGAACGAGGCGGTGTACGCCCCCCTCGGCCTTCAGAAAGCCGTATGCACTCTCACCCGAGATCTCGAGCGTTGCATTCTTTATGCCTCCCTCTTCGGCCGGCTGCAGATCGAGGACAGTGACCTGAAAACCACGGCGCTCGGCCCAGCGGGTGTACATGCGCATGAGCATTTCGGCCCAGTCCTGAGATTCGAGCCCCCCGGCACCCGGGTTGATGGTGACCATCGCCTCCCGGTGGTCATCCTCGCCCTGAAGCATCGTCCGAAGTTCCATGGACTCGACGCCTGTGGCCAGCGTCACCAGGCCAGACCCGAACTCCGCCTCGAGGTCCGGATCCTCTTCTATCTCCAGCAGCTCGACCAGTGCATCCAGATCATCGACTTGGACGGACAGTTGCTTCCAGGGGCTGATCCAGCCTTTCAGACGATTCGATTCGTCGATGACCGTCCGTGCCGCCTCTTGGTCGTCCCAGAAATGAGGCGCGGCCATCATTTCTTCCAGGTTTCTCAGCCGTTCTTCGCGCGTATCAAGGTCAAAGATACCCCCTGAGATCGCGCAGCTTGCCGCGGAGCGATTCCAGCTTGTGTAGTTGGTCTTTGTTCATCGTCGCGTCTCGGGGGCAGGGTCCGGCGGATCAAGAGAGAAGGACCGTCTGATATGGACGACCCCCCCGCTCCGATACTGGAAAATATACCGAGTCTGCGGGGCACCTTGAAGCCCCGAAGTCCCTGAATTGCATTGCTTTCAGCGGGTCAGAAGACCTCCTGACCCTTGGCAAGGATGTCATTGAGGGCCTGAGTCCAGAAGCCGCGTCCTTCCCCATTCGCGAGGTCCGAACCGACCTGCTCGACGAATTCCTTCCACGACTTGTCGATCTCTTCTTCGAAGTCCTGGACCAGTGTGCCCGCCGCTAGTGCAGACTGATGCCGCTCAGTGTTGTACATGATCATGTCCGACACGAGCACCCGAGCGAGGCGCCTTGCCTTGTCCGCAGGATCACGCTTGCCAAAGGTGAACCCCGTCACGGCCGGCTTCGCCTCGGGCTCTGCAGCCGGCGGAGCAGCCTCGAACGTGGCAACCTCCGAAACCGTTGGCGATGTCGGCCGGGGCACTGCCAGTGCCTCAGACACAGTCGGCTTCTCGACGCGAAGCACGTCCCCGCATGAGCTGCATCGGGCGTTGACGCCTCCTTCGGGAATCTTCGCCGGGTCCACCGGGAAAGACGTGGAGCACGACGGGCACGTGATGGTGATGACCATGGTCGATAGGGTTCAGTTGGTGGTCGATGCGTAAGCGGGCGAGTCGGTGAGAACCAGCGACTCCTCCTGATCGGCCGAAGCCGTCAGAAGGGTCGGAAGCTGGCGTCGCCGATCTACAACGTGCTTCGACCCGGGAAGAGACTTGGCATACGACTTCATCTCGGCGGCGAGCTCGCTGATCTGCCCGATGTGGTCAAAGTTCTGGACCTGGTTGGTGACGACACCGATGGACAGCGCCATGATGTGAATTCGGTGGATATTCCCACGCCGGTCCTTGCCGAGGAGGAAACCGGCCTTGCGATCCTCCTCCGTGTACTGATAGGGAATCAGCTCGTCGAACAGCTGAATGATCTCCTCGCACATAGCCTCGAGGTCGTCGACCGGAAGGTTGAAGATGAAGTCACCGCCGCCGATATGTCCGACGAAGCCGCCCACAGCGAGCCCCCGGACCACGTCTCTCA
>DGOW01000014.1:0-4762 GCA_002390225.1 Gemmatimonadales bacterium UBA4456
TGACTCACCCGCTTAGGCAGAAAGGCGCTCATTCGGCTGTGTCAGTTCCGACGCCAGCGGGTGAATCCTCGGCTGCATCCTCGCCCGCCTGCAGCGCGATCTCGTGGGCCAGACCATCTCGAGCCACTCGACAGTTGCGGAAAATCGCCCGGGCTTCTGCCTCCAAAGGACGAGGGTCATCGGAGTACCGTGCCGAGACGTGCGTCATATACATGGTGCCCACGCCAGCCTCTGCAGCAATGCGTGCCGCCTCCACGGCCGTCGAGTGACCCGTCTGACGCGCCCGACTCACTTCTTCATGTCCAAAGGTGGCCTCATGCACGAGCACGTCCGCTCCCTGAGCCCGTTCCACGGTTTCCGGGCACGGGCGGGTATCCCCTGTATATACGAGCGACCTGCCCGGTCGGGGCTCTCCTACGAGATCAGCAGCACGGATGAGCTGGCCATCGACCTCGACATCTTCCCCGCGGTGCAGTTTCCCGAAGAGCGGCCCGTCCAGCACGCCGGCCTCGCGAGCCTTCTCCACGTCGAAGCGGCCGAGCCGCTCATCCTCGATCAGCGCCCAGCCGATCGCGACACGCCCGCGGCCATGGCGGACATCAAACGCGTAGATGCCGTACTCGTCCGAGCGGAACCCCTCACCGGCCGAGCACTCTACAATGTCGACCGGAAACGGGATTCTGTCGTTCCCGAGATGAACCGTGGCGTCCAGAAGCTGCCGGGTGCCGGTCGGACCGTAGATCGTCATGGGATCGGTCCGATCCTGCAGCGCCATCGTGCGCAGCAACCCGGTGATCCCGAGGAAGTGATCGGCGTGCGTATGGCTGATGAAGATGGCCTGGATTCCGAATCCGGTCTGGAACCGCATCATCTGACGCTGGGTCCCCTCCCCGCAGTCGAAGAGGAACAGGTCTCCCTCTCTCTGAACGGCGATGGCGCTCACATTTCGCCCGACGGTCGGTCGTGAGGCGGCAGTGCCAAGAAAGGTCAGGCGGATCATCGCGCGCGGGGTTCAGCAGGCTCTTCAGGGACGCTCGCCGGGCGCATTCGACCGACGGGGATGCCGGCAAGTTAGCCGGGAGCTACCAGAACCGGAATTGGACCTGGACGAGGCGCCCGGGCTGAGGCAGTCCGCATTGATCGAATACTGCGCGATCCGTCACGTTGCGCAGTGCGGCCGACGCATCGAGCCGACTCAGGGCACCCCCGCGGCCGAAGCTGAACATGCGCCTGAGCGTGAGGTCGAACGAGGTGCTCGAAGGCAGGGGCTGTAACCCACCCACCTCGGGATTTTCACACATCTGGGCACCCAGGTAGCGCCCCTCTCCACCGAAGCGGAACTCCGCAGGAATCGGCACGTCGAACCCGAGCTTACCCAGAACCGACGGCTCGTACTCGAGCTCGACCTCGGTACCATCATTGTCGTAGCCGGCCACGTTCTGGAGCGTGAGGTCCCCGTTGAACGTCGAGCCGCCGAGTGTGCCGACGAGAAGCACTTCCAGTCCGGTGCTCCGCACCTCGGCCTGGTTCACTCGCTGGAATCGACGATTTCCGACCCCGTCCGTGCTGGAGCGGCGAACAATGCCGTCTGTGAGTCGCTGGTGGAAGCTCACCATCTGCAGTTCACCGATTCCGCGCGTCGCCGTGAAGCCGGCTTCGCCACCATGCAAGGTCTCCGGTCGCAGATCGGGGTTGGGTTCGAAGCGCCCCAGCGCACCAGAGTAGAGCTCCCTGAGCGAGGGAAATCTCGAGCGACGGCTGGCGCCACCGTGCACGAGCACCCCGTCCGCGATCAGCGAGCTGACACCGATCCGGGCTCCATAGTCCGAGATGGCGGCGAGCGGGGGCTTGTCACCTGATTCCGGGGTGCTGGCACCGTCGTAGGCGGCACCTAGGGTGATCGCAGTCAGGTCCCGAGGCCCGAAACGCAGCTCGGTCTCGAAACCGACGCTCCAGAGGCGTTGCTCGTACGAAAAGCCGGCGGTACTGACACCAATCTCGCTGATCACCTCGTCGTGGGAGACGTTGGCGAAGGTCGCCGAGCCCCGGATGTCAGCCGACGAGCCCAGCGTGTGCTCGCCGAGAAGGCGCCCGGTAATGACCCTATCGTCTGCATCCTCGGTCTCTTCGATCACGTCGTAGTCGACGGTCTCGAACTGCTCGATGAGCGTGGATCCGACATCGACGCCCACGCTGGCCTCGAGGTCACCTTCACCCCAGCCCGTCAGACGCTGCCCTGTGCCGCCGGTCACTGCCGCGATCATTCGGCGCTGCTCCGGATAGCGCCAGAGCCGCGGGTCATCCTGATGCGCTTCGGGGGGCACGCCACGTTCGACATCGTAGCCAGAGGCCGCGATCGAAGCCCATGCACCATGGTCGTTGCGGTACCGGGCACTGAAGAAGCCGTCGATCCTGCGCTGGTCGCTGTTCAGTCGGAGGGCGTCCGCCGACAGGAACTGGGATCTCAGCGTCGGATCATCGAGAGCCTGGTCCGAGACCGGGAAGCCCCTGCGATCCGTAAAACCGCCGCCCCCGCGAAAGACCCACTGGTGGTCGGTATCAGAGATCAGGTGCCCGCCGGTCAACGAAACGTTCGTCGCACCGGTCCCGTCGAGCGACATCCCGACGGAGAGCGGATCGACCGATCCGACCCGACTCTTACCACGGGCCACGTCGACTTCGACCACGCCCCCCAGAGTGTTCGGGCCATACAGCACGGACGAGAGCCCTCGGACCAGCGTGATACTGCGCGCTGCGGTCAGGGGAATGATCGACATGTCCGTGCGATGGTCCCACCCCACCGTGAGTGGGACACCATCCATGAGGATGGCGATCTGGCGGTCTTCCGATCCTCGCAGCGCCGGCTGCATCTCACCCCGGCTGTTCTGCCGAATCTGGATCAGAGGCATCGCGCGGAGCACCTGATCCATGGACGGGGACGGGATGCTGCCGAGCGAGTCGAGATCGACGACGACGGTGCTGGATCCGCCCACCGTGAGCGCGGGGCGAGCCACACTCACCGTGATCCCTCCGAGCACCCTCGCCGAGTCCACGGGCGGAATCGAATCCGGGTCCTGAGCCATGGCCGCCGCGGGGACCGATGCGGTCAAGCCGACGAGCATGAGTGCCGCACGAATCGGCGTCTGGCCGAGCGGGGATGACGAAATGTGCACGTAGACCAGGAAACGAGTGTTCGGAACGCCACCGTTCTAGCGACTTCAGCGAGGATTGTTCCCATCACGACAGGTCCCCGAGACGGGGCACCTCTGCCTCATCGGGCCAGCCTCGGATATCGAGCCCATAATCTCGCACGAGACTGGGCAATCGTGGTTGGACAGTGCGGATCGCCAGCAGTACCATGCAGCGGATTATCACCCCACGGAGGCACCATGCAGAGTCGTCGTTCATTTCTGGGTTCCGTCTCACTCCCTGCCGCGGCAGCAGCCGCGGGTATGTCGTTCCGTCCAACGGAGCTCAGGGCTGAGGCAATCGACATCGCGATGAACCTCGGGTCGCATCCGGGATCCGCGATGGACGTGGTCGATGACGAGAACTTCTGGAGGGAAGTCCAGGGAGCGTTCACCGTCGACCGCACGCTGGTGAACCTCAACAACGGCGGGGTCTCTCCGGCGCCCAAACTGGTTCAGGACGCGATGAAGCGGCACCAGGACTACTCGAACCTGGCGCCGACGTACACGATGTGGCAGATCCTCGAGCCGCAGCGGGAAGGCACACGCCAGCGCATGGCCCGTGAGTGGGGTGTCGATTCCGAAGAGGTCGCCTTCACGCGCAATGCATCGGAAAGCCTGCAGATCCTGCAGTTCGGGTACGATCTACAGCCCGGCGATGAAGTCCTGACGACGACGCAGGACTACGGGCGGATGATCACCACGTTCAACCAGCGTGAGCGCCGCGAGGGGATCGTGCTCAAGCAGATCCAGATCCCGGTGCCGGCCGAGGACGACGCCGAAGTCGTGCGCTTGTTCGAAGACGCGATCACGCCAAGGACGAAGCTGATCCTGTGCTCTCACATGATCAATCTGACGGGGCAGATCCTCCCTGTGACCGAACTGACGGCCATGGCGCGCCGCCACGGGATCCCGTTGATCATCGATGGTGCGCACTCACTCGCCCACTTCGACTTCGACATCGGCGAACTCGACGTCGACAACTACACGTCGAGCCTGCACAAGTGGCTCTTCGCACCGCACGGAACCGGGTTTCTGTACGTCCGCCGCGACCAGATCGCTGACGTGTGGCCACTGATGGCAGCTCCGGAGGCGAGCGACCACGATATCCGCAAGTTCGAGGCGATCGGCACGCACCCCGAGGCACCGTACCTGTGCATCGGTGAGGCCTTGTCCTTCCACCAGGGGCTCGGACCCGCCCGCAAGTCGGCCCGGCTGACGTATTTGCGCGACTACTGGGCAAATCCGCTGCTCGAGCACGACAACGTCAGACTACACACCAGTCAAAAACCCGGATTCGCCTGCGGGATCGCCAATGTGGAAGTCGTCGGCATCGAGCCCAATGACCTGCGGGATTACCTGTGGGACAGCCATCGGATCATCGTCGTGAGCATCAACCACGCCGAATTCCGTGGTCTGCGTGTGAGCCCGAGTGTGTACACAACGCCGTCCGAACTCGACCGCTTCATTGACATCATGAGCGACGTGGCCAGGAACGGCATACCGGCGTGACCGTGGCCCGCTGGACCACACTCGCACTCTCACTCGGCCTGCTCGCCGCTCCTGCGGCGGGG
>DGOW01000014.1:4802-13395 GCA_002390225.1 Gemmatimonadales bacterium UBA4456
GGGGCAAGCCACGTTTTCCGTGGACGACGTCATGTCGTTCTCGTTCGCATCATCGCTCGTCGCGTCGCCCGCGGGTGATCGGATCGCGTGGATCGAGAACGAGGAGGGCGAGCGAAACATCTGGGTCGCCGAGGGTCCTGATTGGCAAGGTCGTGCGCTGACCACGTACGCCGGTGACGACGGCCAGGAACTCGCCGGGCTGACCTTCTCTCCGGATGGAGACCGGGTCTTCTGGATTCGTGGTGGAGCACCGAACAGACAGGGTGAAGTCCCCGACCCGCTGTTCACACCTGACGAGGAGGGCCGAGCCACCTGGGCCTCATATTTTGGTGGAAGTGAGCCTGTTCATATTGTTGATGGCGCAGGCTTTACGATATCTCCCGATGGCACCCACGTTGCGTATTCCCAGGGACGAGAGATCTTCCAGCTGGCGCTCGAGGCCGATGCGGAGCCTGAGCGGATCGCCCGAATCCGCGGAGGCGCAGGGAGCCTGACATGGTCACCCGATGGATCGAGACTGGCCTTCGTGAGCGGTCGAGGAGATCACGCATTTGTCGGAGTCCTGACCCTCGGGGAGCGTCAGGTCACCTACATGGATCCGAGCGTAGCGAATGACGGGTCACCTGCGTGGAGCCCGGATGGCCGGCACATCGCCTTCCTGCGCATTCCCAACGAACGGGTCGTCCACATGTTTGCGCCTCGCCGGGAGGCCCTGCCCTTCTCTGTTCGCGTCGCAGAGGTGGAGACTGGACAGGGTCGCGAGGTATGGCGCGCTGCGGAGGGTGTCGGTAGCGCCTTCAGCGGCGTCAATGCACCTGGCCAGCTATGGTGGGGGGCTAGCGATCGCCTCGTTTTTCCGTGGGAAGGTGACGGCTGGAAGCACCTGTACAGCCTGTCGACATCCGGTGGCGAGCCAACGCTGCTCACTCCGGGGGCCTTCGAAGTCCAGTTCGCCTCGATATCTCCCGACGGCAGGTCGGTCATCTACGACTCGAACCAGGACGACATCGACCGCAAACACGTCTGGCGGGTCGACATCACCGGCGGTCGCCCTGAATTGCTCACGCCGGGCGCAGGCGTGGAATGGGGCGCTGTCATGACGGCGGGCGGCACCGTGGCGTTCCAGGCAGCGTCCGGGAGTGAGCCAGCGCACACCGTAGTGCTGCGTGACGGTGAACGACATCGGGTGAGCCCCGACCGACCCCGTAGCTTCCCCGCCGACCGCATGGTCGAGCCCGAGCAGGTCGTCTTCAGCGCCTCGGACGGGATGCAGATCCACGGCCAGCTCTTTCTGCCGCCGGACGCTCGGGCAGGCGACCGTCACCCGGCGGTGCTCTTCTTCCACGGCGGATCGCGCCGGCAGATGCTCCTCGGCTTCCATCATCGAGGCTACTACCACAACACGTACGCCATGAACCAGCTTCTGGCGAACGCGGGGTATGTGGTCCTTTCGGTCAACTACCGCAGTGGGATCGGTTACGGCATGGAGTTCCGCGAGGCCGAGAACTACGGCGCGACCGGGGCCAGCGAGTTCAACGACGTCATGGGCGCAGGCCTGTATCTGCAGTCCCGGCCCGATGTCGATCCGGACCGTATCGGACTTTGGGGTGGCTCGTACGGCGGCTACCTCACGGCGATGGGCCTGGCTCGAGCGTCCGACCTCTTCGCAGCGGGAGTCGATATCCACGGGGTGCACGACTGGAACGTGGTGATGACCGGCTTCCGGCCTTCCTACGAACCGGAGGACTATCCCGAGTTCAGCCAACTCGCGTACGACTCGTCACCGATGGCGTTCATGGATGGCTGGACGTCACCCGTCCTGCTGATCCACGGTGACGACGATCGGAACGTCCCCTTTTCCGAGACGGTAGACGTCGCAGAAGCGCTGTCTCGCCGTGGTGTTGAGTACGAACAGCTCATCTTTCCGGATGAGGTTCACGGGTTCCTGCTGCACCGGAACTGGGTGGCGGCCTTCGAGTCGACGCTTTCGTTCTTCGACCGCAAGCTCAAACAACGTCCGGTGTCCTGAGGATCACATACATGCTGACTTCCCTCACCGTCGCAGGCCTGATCTCCCTCTTCACGCCCGGGCCCACCGCACTGTGCGTGGACGGTATTCCCGCACCGGTGCCTGTGAATGACCAGCTGCAGGAGATGTACGAGTCGGGTCGGTCCTACACGGACTTCCTCGATCATGCGACCAGCCGAGCCGACCTCTGGCACAGCAACACCGAGAAGGCCGAGGGCATCGACCCGGCACTCGTCGCTCGAGCGCGCTCTGTAGCGGGCAACTGGAAGTTCCTCGCCGTGGCTATCGACGCGTGCTCCGACTCGGTCAGCACGATTCCGTATCTCGCCCAGCTTGTGGCGTTGGTGGACGGCCTGGACATGCGCGTCGTCGACCCGACGACAGGCCGCAGCATCATGGAGTCACACCCGACGCGCGACGGCCGGTCCTCGACCCCGACCGTTCTGCTCCTGGACGCGCACTTCGAGGAGGCCGGCTGCTTCATCGAGCGGCCGCCGGAGCTGAAGACGTGGATTCTGGAGGAGGGCTTTTCCAGCGAGCAGATTTACCCTCGGAAGATGGCGTGGTACGACGAGGACGCCGGACACCACACCGTCCGGGCGTTCGTGGAGATGCTGGAGGCTGCGGTCGCGGGCGGTGAGGCCCTCTGCCGATAGGGGTCGCCACAGAGATCGGCCGCCACAATCCTCCACAGGTTCTTCGTCATTGTGAGATGATGGGAGGCAGACCCTGCGCCGCCAGGAGTCGGTTGAACTCTGCCATCTCACCCGCCTCCAGCTCTTCCCAGCTCCCCAAGTGCTGCTCGAGCAACTCGACGTAGATGTCGCGCACCTCGAGCATCTGATCGGTCGGCCGGTGATCGGAGCCGCTCGAGTACCCGGCCAGACTGGCGATCTTCGCCCACAGCTGACGTGGCCAGCGGATCGTGTCCTGACGGGCCGTACCTCCGCTCAGCCGCAGGTCGAAGAGCTTCATCTCAAGCCCGACGAGGGCGGCGTTCAGGGCCTCGCCCGCATCGACGACATCCGCGTAGCGTGGATCACCGGACAGGCGTGCCTCGAGGTCCACGATGCCCTTCCGAGCCCACTCGATTCGGTTGATCAGTTGTGCTGTCGAATCGCTCATCTCCCGCAGCTCCAACTGCAGCTCGAGCTGAGCGAGCATATCAGCCGAGGAGACGTCCGAGTCGGGGTCCGGCCGCACGGTCAGCGTCGTCAGGTGCTCCTCGCCCTCAGCGAGGAGTCGTACGGTGTACTCGCCGGGGACCGCGATCGGTCTTACCGGTCCACCATCCGGGGGCGGGCGCCAGCCAGAGGTGCCCACGTCGACGTGGCTGTGCTCGAGCGCGGGCGTCCGGATTCTCGGTGGAGTCGATGCTTCGTGCCGCAAGTTCCACATGACCCGGTTGAGGCCGGCGCCAGCACCCCGAACGGGTAAGGTCCGCACGGTCTTACCCGACGCGTCATCGATCTCCACGAGGACAGGCCCCTGGGGAGCGGACGCGAGGAAGAAGTTGATCGATGCCCCACCGTCCGGGTTCTCACCGGCTGCGGGATCTCCCGGCTGTGCGGAGCGCCCCTCCCGATTCGCGAACCGGTAGGCTGCTCGCGGCTCGAACAGATGCACCGCCGAGGCGAGCACCATGTCGTCGAGGCCCTGGATGGCCGTGAGATCGTCGAGAATCCAGACTCCTCGTCCGTACGTCGCGACCACGAGGTCATTGAAGTGTGGCTGCACCTCGAGCCAGTACGCAGGCGCGTGAGGCATGTCCCCCTGCAGGGATATCCACCGCTCGCCGTTGTCGTACGAGGCATACACGGCATTCTCGGTCCCCAGATACAGGAGTCCTGCCCGCGTCGGATCCTCCCGGACAACGCGAACGTTGCTGAACACGCTCGTGGGAATTCCGTCGCTGATCTTCTTCCACGAGGCACCGTAGTCGTCAGTCCGGTACGCGTACGGGGCAAAATCGCCGATCTGGTGAAGGTCGACGGAGATGTACGCCACCGCAGGGTCGTGCCGTGAGGGCTCCACGTTGTTCACTGTGCCCCACTCCGGAAGCTCCGGGATGTTGGGCGTGACATCGGTCCAGGTTTGACCGCTATCGCGCGTGAGCTGCACGAGGCCGTCGTTGGAGCCAGTCCAGATCAGGCCCGGCTCAACCGGGGACTCAGCGATCGCGAAGAGGACAGACGAATAGGTCGGACTCGCGTCTTCCGTCGTGAGCCCCCCAGTCTTCTGCATCTTCGAAAGATCTGCGCGGGTGAGATCCGGGCTGATGACCTGCCAGCTCTGGCCCCCATCTCGCGTCCGGTGCACGTGCTGACTGCCCGCATAGACCGTCTCGTTGTCGTGCGGCGAAATGTGAACCGGGAAGGTCCACTGGAAGCGATAGCGCACATCTGCCGCCGCCCACCCCTCGGGGTTGTCCGGCCAGACGCTCACTGAGCGAGTGATCCCCGTCGAGATCTCATGTCGTTCCAGGATTCCCTCATAGCACCCGGACCAGACGATGTCGTTGGTGACGGTATCGGGCACTGCGAACCCGGACTCGCACCCGCCGACCGACTTCCACGCCCCGATCGGAATCGATCCGCCGGAAAGAGTGTTCGACGGACCACCGTAGGACGAGCCGTCCTGTCGGTTGCCGTAGACGTTGTAGGGCACCCTGGTATCGGTGAATGCGTGATACATCTGTGCGATCGGGAGCTGTGGCGCATACCAGCTACGCCCGCGGTTCGTGGAGATCCGAACACCCTGATCATTCCCGACGATCATACGATCCGGACGAAGAGGATCGATCCACATGTCGTGATTGTCGCCACCGGCCACGACCGAGTACGACACGCCCCCGTCGAGTGACTTCGTGTGCACCGTGGACATGAAGTGCACCTCGTCCGCATCGTCCGGAGCGACGGCGAGTCGCGTGTAGTACAGCGGGCGCTGCGCCAGCGCGTGGTCAGCGTTCACCATCGCCCACGAGCCGCCACCATCGTCGGAGCGCCACAGGGTGCCTTCGTGGTCCTCGATGGGTTCGTAGCCGCTGTTCTGATTCGTTTCGATGAGGGCGTACACACGATCCGGATCATCAGGCGTCATACCGAGACCGATCTTTCCGATTGTGCCCCGTGGTAACCCGCGTCCTTCGAGGCGCGTCCAGGTGTCGCCGCCATCACGGCTGGCCCAGAGGCCCGACTCGCCCCCCCCACTCTCCCGCCCCCACGTCCAGATCTGCATCTGCCACGTAGCCGCGAAGAGGATTCGTGGATTGGACGGATCCATGACCACGTCGATCGCACCGGAATTCGGTCCAGCGAACAGCACGCGCTCCCACGTCACTCCACCGTCCATCGTCCGATAGAGGCCGCGATCTTCCTCCTGCGGTCCGTACATGTGGCCTGCAGCGGCGATGAAGACGACCTCGGGATCATCGGGATGGATCACGATCCGGCCGACACGCCCGCTCTCCTCGAGCCCCATGCGGATCCAGTTCTCGCCCCCGTCCGTGGAGCGGTAGACCCCGTTTCCCAGCGACACGTTCGAGCGGATGAACGCTTCGCCCGTCCCGGCCCAGATGACGTTCGGGTCAGACGGTGCGATCGCGATCGCACCGATCGACTGAACATCGTGATCGTCGAAGATGGGCCGCCACTGGTGCCCGCCATCCTCGCTCTTGAAGATCCCCCCTGATGCCGCCCCGAAGTAATAGACATTCGGGTCTCCAGGGATGCCTACGACGGCGCTGGTGCGATTCCCCACGGGCCCGATGTACCTGAAATCCGCGTCGGCGAAGAAATCGCTCGGCAGGTCAGCGAGGCTCTGAGCGCCCGCATCTGCTGTCGAAACCGCGGCTGCCAGGAGGCATCCCGCCACAGCGAGCCCGAACCTCGCGGAGGAATGAAGTCCGCTACGTCGGTCCAGGAGGCCCCGGACCGGGCGAGTACGACATGCGGGCAACGGCGAGCACCCGTTCGAGAATCTCACAGCTAGCGACATGAAGCGCTCCGATCAGTGTTCAGGGGTCTGCCGGGGCATCCGGCAAGGCTCAAGTTACGAGTCGGTTCCGACCCGTGGAAGCGGCGCCAGCGGGTAGCAGGCTGTCCGGGAACACTGGCCGTACAGGAACCGAGCTGGTCATATGGGGGTTCGAAACTCCGCTGTACTCCCTAGCTTCAAACGACTTTCTCCGTCGATGCCCCAGAGCCCACGTAGGACAACGTCATGATCATCCGACGCAAGCCCGATATCCCGTCCTCCGAAATCACGCCCGAGAGCGTGTACCTCAACCGCCGCAGCTTCGTGAAGACGGCTGCAGCTGCCGGCGTGATCGGATCAGCACTGGGACCGCAGGCGCTCGCCGGAGCATCGCGCCGTCAGGAAATTCACCCGCGCTTCGCGACGCTGTCGTCCGAAATGGACGAGCCGCTCAACACGTACGAAGAGGTCACGACCTACAACAACTTCTACGAATTCGGTACGAGGAAGTCGGACCCGGCCGAGAATGCCGACGGCTTTCGTCCCCGTCCGTGGAAGGTAGAGATCGGCGGTCTGGTCAATAAGCCGGGAGAGTACGACCTCGATGATCTGTTGTCGGGCATCACGATGGAGGACCGCGTCTATCGCCTCCGGTGCGTCGAGGCGTGGTCGATGGTGATTCCGTGGTACGGGTTCCCTCTCTCCGCCCTGATCAACAAGGTCGAGCCGCAGCCGGGTGCGAAGTACATCGAGATGAAGACGATTGTGCGTCCGGACGAGATGACCCATCAGCGCTTCCCGATCCTCGACTGGCCATACATCGAAGGCCTCCGGATGGATGAGGCGATGCACCCTTTGACCATCCTTGCCACGGGTCTGTACGGAATGGATCTGCCGAACCAAAACGGAGCTCCGCTCCGGCTGGTCGTGCCGTGGAAGTACGGCTTTAAGGGTGTGAAATCGATCCAGAGCATCAACTTCGTGGAAGAGATGCCCGTCAACACGTGGCAGGTCCAGAATGCCAACGAGTACGGCTTCTATGCCAACGTGAACCCGAACGTCAGCCATCCACGGTGGAGTCAGGCCCGCGAAACCCGCCTGCCTGGCTTCAGGAAGGATTTCGAAACGATGATGTTCAACGGCTACACGGATCAGGTCCAGCATCTGTACGCGGGCATGGATCTCACGCGCTGGAAATAGCCGGAGTCGCATCGCCCGTGCACAGTCGCTCATGAACCAGAAGCGCGTGGTCTTCGCGCTCAAGATCCTGCTCTGGCTCGGTTCGCTCGCGCCTGCGGCCTACCTCGTTAGCGGTATCTTTACTGGCTCACTCGGGGTCAATCCCGTCGAGAAGCTGACGCGGTGGACGGGCATGACCGCGCTGATTCTCCTCTTCGTGTCGCTCGCGGTGACCCCGGTGCGACGCCTCTCCGGCTGGAATCCGATCATCCGGCTTCGGCGTCCTCTAGGGCTCTTCGCGTTCTTTTACGCGAGTGCGCACTTCACGATCTGGTTCGCCTTCGACATGGTGTTCGATCTGACGTACATGGGTGCGGACATTCTAGAGCGGAGGTTCATCACCGTCGGAATGGCTGCGCTCGTCGTCATGCTTCCGCTCGCTCTCACCTCGACGCGGTGGTCGATCCGACGCCTCGGAAAGAAGTGGACCGTGCTGCATCGTGGAGCCTACCTGGCAGGTGTTCTTGGTGTTGTGCACTACTTCTGGCTGGTCAAGGCAGACACTCGTCTGCCATGGCTCTTCGCCGTCATCCTCACCGGCCTGCTCGTGTTCCGGCTGCCGCAGCTGCAGCGTCGTAAGAGGGATCCCCGACGCGAAACCCCACGAGAACAGGACGCGACACCGCAAGCCGGCTGAAGCTCTTGCCCGCTCCGCGCGTAAGAACAAAAGCCCCGTGGGTGGCGGAGTCGCGTGACACCGGGTATCGATGACCCGGGACCCCTCATGCAAGCCCGATCGTGAGACTCACCGTCGAAGAACACCCGCAGGCGATCAAACGCTACGCGCACCTGAAGCGTGCGCGCAGGTTCGGTATGCGCGTCTGTTACGCCGCGTGTCCCAGCTCGGGCCGGACCTGCAGCCGGGAATCCGGTCACCGTGGGCCGCACGCGTCGCATGGCTGGTTCTCACAGCTACTCGCCGTATGGGACTGCGCCTCGGAACATAGGGCACGTCCATCCGCTCCTCGACGACGTGCCGAGGTTCGCCGCGGCAAGGCGACGACGGGCGCCAGACATCGCGAGCTGGGTCGGCAGCGGCCCACCGGGCTCAAGAACCGTGATGCACCGAGCCTGCCCGGGCGCGTGCTCCACGCCCTGCTCCGTTTCCTGAAGTCCCCGGACGAAGTCGCGTTTGTCTTCCTCTTCGTCGTCTTCATCTATTGGGGAATTCAGTGGATGGTCATGATCCTGCAGTAGCGTCCGGTGCGCGGCCTCAGTGGCTCAGCGCATACAGGATGATGTTGATCCCAAGCGCGTACGCGTCCGGCGAAAACTGATAGAAGAACTGGTCGTCCTCGCCCTCGCGCTCCCATCCATCGGCGATGTCCGTGTTGTGCGTCATGAGCACGA
>DGOW01000014.1:13433-20334 GCA_002390225.1 Gemmatimonadales bacterium UBA4456
ACTGTCTGACCCCTGCTCCGACGTGCCGTAGCGACCCCGGCCGTTGCGCCGCCACCACTGGATCGACGGGACCTGGGGGATATCAGGCACGACGTAGAGGGCCTGCATGATGGTGTGGTCGGGGGACAGGTCCACGATCTCGTACTCAGGCAACACCCGACCGATCTGGCGTGACCAGTTCTCCCACGCCCAGCTGCCCCAGAAGTCGTCGATGTACAGCACGCCACCCTTCAGGAGGTATTCCCGAAGGCGCTTGACCTCATCCGAGCTGAACCCGACGGTGCCCACATCTGACATGAACAGGAATGGACACTCGAAGAGTTCGTCCTGGGAGGCTCTCACGACCGCGAATCCCGGCTGTCCGTCTGCCCACACGGCGGGATTTGCCGCAGTAAGCTCATCGAACCGCTCGAGGAAGTTCCAGTCCGAGCCGGGATAGTCGGTATTCCATCCGTGCCCCATGGGCTCCCGTCGGGTGCTCTGGTATAGGAGCCGACAAAAGGTGAATCGGCGGTCGACAACCCCGTTTTCAGCGGTCGGAAGTCCCTCACGATCAGGATTCGGCTGCCAGCCGCCACCCCCCCAGAAACGCTGCGGCCTTTGCTGGAACGCGGCGAGCGCCAGCACGAGGACGATCGGTGCGGCGAGTCTGACCCACCTTGGTGTTCGGCGCACCCCGGACCTCAAGCCGGGGTCAGTGCCTGCCGCAGGAAGCGGCGCAGGAGGTCCTCGGTCTGAGGAAGCTCCGGGGTCTTCTCGTCTAGCTCGTCGAGAGTGGACGCTCCGGCAAGCGGCAGGTAAGACGGGTACATCGCGATGCGCGACACCAGGCCGGCTTTATCAAGCTCTGGATGGAACTGAGTACAGTAGATCGGCTTACCGGGGAAATGGAATGCCTGGTTGGCCGAGCGCGCGCTGGACGCCAGGAGGGCGGCACCATCAGGAAGAGAGACCACGTGGTCCTCGTGTCCAGAGAGTCCCTGGAAGTGCCGACCAAGTGGTCCAAACACCGGATCCTTTACCCCAGCGTCCGTGAGTTCCATCCACGTGACACCGACCTCGGCCCGTGAACGATCAGTGACGACCTCACCACCCAGAGCCCGTGCCATGGCCTGGAAACCCCAGCACGATGCGAACGTCGGTTTGCTGCTCTCGTACAGGCCGACCATCGCGTCGAGTGCTGCCCCGAGCCAGGGGCCGCCGCGGGCCACAGAGTAGTCCCCGCTCCCGCCGAGCAGTACGACGTCCACCGCATCGATCTGAGACGCGCTGGGGGCGCCCGACAACAGGTCGAAGATCTCTACCTGCCCCGACGCCAGATCGAAGCACCGCTCGAAGCACTCGATTTCGTGACCGCTCATGGGGTCACCGGGATTGCGGACCTGCAGGAGCAGGAAGCGCGGGCCTTGTTCGATTGAAGCCACGATCGGCAGGGCTGATCAGAGGGGATCTCGTCGGACGCGGCCTGACGCGCGTCGTCACGAAGCATTGTATCCCGCTGCGGCAGCGACTTCAAACCGCCACAGCATTCATCCCGCCCCGCCTCCGCAGTGCGGCATGAAGAGCTGGGCCTGCGCACCACGAATATCAAGCTATTTCCGTCACCATAGGTGAACATCCGGTGGACAGGTCACGCATCCGTATATAACGTCCGAATCGGAAGTCCACCCTTGCGCGCGCGTATGCTCACACCGGCCCTGAACGCCCTGAAGTCTCTCGTCCTCTGGTTCGACTCGTCCGCCATCGATCGCGAGAAGATGACCGACAAGACGGTCGTTGACTGGTTCCGTGTCATTCCCTTCATCGCGGTTCACGGCGCATGCCTGGGCGTGATCTGGGTGGGTTGGAGCTGGACGGCCGTCGGCGTAGCGGCCGGTCTCTACGCAATCAGAATGTTCGCCATCACAGGCTTCTACCACAGATACTTCTCGCATCGGTCGTTCAAGACCTCACGCCCCGCGCAGTTCGTCTTCGCGGTACTCGGTGCCAGCTCTGCACAGCGGGGTCCTCTGTGGTGGGCAGCACATCATCGCCATCACCACCGGCATTCGGACACGGAGCACGACGTGCACTCGCCCCGCCATCACGGGTTCTGGTGGGCGCATATGGGGTGGATCACAGCGCCGGGCAACTTCCCCACCGATTTCGATGCGGTACAGGATCTCACGAAGTATCCCGAGCTGCGCTTCCTCGACCGCTTCGATGTCCTGGTGCCCATCGTACTTGCGGTAAGCCTGTTTTTGCTGGGCGGGTGGCAGATGCTCGTGTGGGGGTTCTTTATCAGTACCGTGGTGCTCTTTCACTGCACGTGCTTCATCAACTCGCTGGCGCATCAGCTCGGCACGCAACGCTACGACACCGGTGACGACAGCCGAAACAGCCTTATGCTGGCTCTGCTCACCTTCGGCGAAGGATGGCACAACAACCACCACAAGTATCCCGGCTCGGCTCGCCAGGGCTTCTTTTGGTGGGAGGTGGACATCACCTACTACGGGCTCCAACTACTGGAGAAGCTCCGGATCATCCGCGACCTCCGGCAGCCACCGGATCGGCTGCTCCAGCGCGGCTGACGATGCGCATCGCGATCGTCGGTACGGGGGTGTCAGGCCTCGTGGCCGCGTACCTCCTCAGCGGTGAGCACGATCTCACCGTATTCGAAGCACGGGATCGCATCGGTGGGCACGTCAACACGATCGAGGTCGAGGATCCGGACGGTAACCACCTTCAAATCGACACCGGCTTCATCGTCTACAACGAAAACAACTACCCGTTGTTCACTCGGCTCATCGGTCAGCTCGATGTCGAGACCCAGCCGTCGGACATGAGCTTCAGCGTGAAGTGCGACCGGACGGGCGTCGAGTATAACGGGTCGTCGATGCGCCAGATCTTCGCCCAGAAGCGGAATCTGCTCCGTCCATCGTTTCATCGAATGCTGCTCGACATCCTGCGCTTCAACCGTGAGGCCGCGCCCGCCATTCGCAACGACGCCGCGCTTATGACGCTCGGCGAGTACGTGCGCAGCGGTGGATACTCCGAGACGCTCTCGGAGTTGTACCTCCTCCCTATGGGCTCGGCCCTCTGGTCGATCCCCCGGGACCAGGTGCTCGAGATGCCTGCAGCGTTCTTCGTGGAATTCTTCGAGAACCACGGCATGCTCACCGTCGACGACCGGCCCGATTGGCGTGTGGTCGCCGGAGGGTCGAACGCGTACCTCGGGCCATTGACCCGTTCCTTCCGGAACCGAATCAGAACCTCGGCACCGGTCACCTCCGTGACTCGGAACGTCGATCACGTCCTGGTGAACGGAGAACGATTCGACGAGGTGGTGTTTGCGTGCCACTCCGACCAGGCACTAGACGCGCTCAGCGACGCGACTCCGGTGGAACGGGAACTCCTTGGGGCCCTACCCTATCAGTCGAACGACGTCGTGCTTCACACCGACTCGAGCGTCCTCCCTCGTCGCGCCAATGCCTGGGGCTCGTGGAACTATCACGTCCGAGAGGGCGACGAAGGGCCTGCCACCGTCACGTACAACATGAACATGCTGCAGACGCTGCAGACGCCTCGCACCTACTGCGTCACGCTCAACGCGACGGACACGATCGACCCGTCGTCAGTCCTGTACCGGACGACGTTTCATCACCCGGTCTACACAAACGAGGGCTTCGCAGCGCACTCACGGCACGGCGAGATCAGTGGCACGAATCGCACGCACTACTGCGGTGCCTACTGGGGCTTCGGCTTCCATGAGGACGGTGTGCGGAGTGGTGTCCGGGTCGCCGAGCACTTTGGAGCGTCATTGTGACAGTCCAGGCCCAACCCTCCAACCTTCAGGCGCCGGTGTCGTCTCTCGGGACACCCTCGTTGGCGAGTGCGATCTACACAGGCTCGGTGCAACACACGCGCTTCCATCCGCGGCGGCACACCTTCTCGTACCGCATCTTCATGATGTACATGGATCTCGCCGAGCTCGACAAGGTCTTCGCGGGACGCTGGCTCTGGTCTACTCGGCGCCCAGCTGTCGCCTGGTTTCGCCGGTCCGACTACCTCGGCGACGCATCCATCCCGCTCGACACAGCCGTGCGTGACGAGGCCGAGCGGCTCACCGGTCGCCGGCCGGCAGGGCCGATCCGCGTGCTCACGCACCTCCGAACATTCGGCTACGCCCAGAACCCTGTCACCTTCTATTACTGCTTCGCCCCATGCGGACCTCGCGTGGAGACGATCCTTTCCGAGATCACGAACACACCGTGGGGTGAGCGGCATACATATGCGGTCTCCGGCAGCGTCGAGGACGAGGTCGCGTCCGCGCGGAAAGTGGCTACGGGCCAGGACCATGAGTTCGACAAGGCGTTCCACGTTTCCCCGTTCATGGATATGGAGTACACCTACTCATGGCGCTTCAGCGAGCCCGAGGCATCGCTGACGGTAAACATGACGAACTGGACCAAGACGGAGTCGAGTCCCACCCGTATGTTCGACGCGTCATTGTCACTTCAACGCCGCGAGATCACGGGCCGTGCCCTCGCCAGCGTTCTCGCAACGTACCCGCTAATGACCATTCGCGTGGTCGCCGGTATCTACTGGCAGGCACTTCGCCTGTGGCTCAAGCGGGTACCTTTCTTCGTTCATCCCGCCAAACGCTGAGCGTGGCGATCTGATTTGATGAGTATCCTTGATTCCGTGGCAGAGAAGGCCGTCCGGGCACAACTCGAAGCGCTGAAGTATGGTAGGCTGACCGTGATCGACGGCGACCAGACCTCCGTGCACGGCGCAACTCAGGGACTCGATGCAACCGTGACCGTGCTGGATCAGAACTTCTACCGCGCGGTCGCTTTCGGTGGGCATGTGGGCGCCGCGGAGGCGTACGCCGACGGAGCGTGGACCACCCCTGACCTGACGGCAATCATCCGTCTCTTCGTTCGCAATCGTGACGTCTTGGACGGCATGGAGACCGGGCTGGCCCGACTGATACAGCCAATCAGGCAGTTCCTGCACGCACGGAATCGCAATACCGAGTCCGGAAGTCGCCGCAACATCCATGCGCATTACGACCTCGGGAACGAGTTCTTCCAGGAATTTCTCGACGAGACGATGACGTACTCGGCAGGGATCTTCGATCAGCCGGGTTCTTCGCTGAAGGACGCGTCCCTCGCGAAGTACGACCGTCTCTGTCGGAAGCTCGATATCGGTCCAGACGATCACGTGGTCGAGATCGGGACCGGCTGGGGAGGCTTCGCGCTGCACGCGGCGGGGACATACGGTTGTCGGGTCACGACCACGACGATCTCTCGGGAGCAGCATGCGCTGGCCAACAAGAGGCTTCGTGAGGCCGGGCTCGCAGACCGCGTGACCGTCCTCCTCGAGGACTATCGTAAGCTGACGGGCACCTTCGACAAGCTCGTATCCATCGAGATGATCGAGGCCGTGGGGCACCACTACTTCCAGGCGTACTTCAAGCAGTGCGCAAACCTCCTCGCTCCGAACGGTCTCGCCGCGATCCAGGCCATCACGATCCAGGACCGCTTCTATGAGTCGGCGCGCAGAGAGGTCGATTTTATCAAGCACTATATCTTCCCGGGTAGCTGCATCCCCTCCATCTCGACGCTCTCCGGAGCGGCCTCACCGACGGACCTTCGACTCGTGCACCTCGAAGATCTCACGCCCCACTACGCCGAGACGCTGAGACGCTGGCGTGCGGGCTTCCTCGATCGCTGGGACCGGATCGAGTCTCAGGGATTCGACGAACAGTTCAAGCGCATCTGGGAGTTCTACTTCTGCTATTGCGAAGGCGGATTCGACGAAGCGGTCCTTGGCTCGATCCAGTTCCTGTTCGCGAAACCCGAGGCCGAGATCCCGAGCCTCGCGGATCTACCTCCGCTCCGGAGACAGATCGCATGACCGCACTCGCTATCGACCTCGCAGAACGCGGTCTCGTTCCTCTCCCCGGTTTGCGCCTCGGCGTGCGACGTCTGCTCGCGCAGCGGCTCCTCGATGCCGCAGACGGGCCCAGCATCGAGGACTTCTGCGCGGAGCTCGCGGACAGTGCGGTGGCGCTCGTACCCGAGAAGGCAAACGAACAGCACTACGAGCTACCGCCTGAGTTCTTCGAATTGGCCCTTGGCCCGAACCTGAAGTACAGCGGCGCCCACTACCCTGAAGGGACGAAGACGCTGGGTGAGGCCGAGGACGCGATGCTGCGCCTCAGTGCGGATCGGGCAGATCTTTCGGACGGTCAGGAAATACTCGAGCTCGGATGTGGATGGGGGTCTCTTACGCTGCACATGGCTCGACGATTTCCCAACGCTCGAATCACGGCCGTATCGAACTCTTCGCCCCAGCGCCACTTCATCGAGGCGCGCGCGCCTGACAACGTCAGGGTCATCACGGCAGACATGAATGAGCTCGAGCTCGTTCAGCGCTTCGATCGAGTCGTGAGTGTCGAAATGTTCGAACACATGCGGAACTACCGAGAGCTTCTAGCCCGGATCCGTGGTTGGATGAACGACGATGCGCGTCTGTTCGTCCACGTGTTCTGTCACCGGAAGTACGCCTATCCCTTCGAGATCGAGGGCGATGACAACTGGATGGGCCGCTACTTCTTCACTGGCGGTATCATGCCCTCGTTCGACCTGTTTCGACGGTTCGACGACGATCTGGTGGTTGAGGAGGACTGGGAGGTCGATGGCACTCACTATGAGCGCACGGCTCGCGCGTGGCGCGAGAATCTCGAGGAGCGAAAGAGTGAGGTGATGCCGATCCTGCGCGGAACGTACGGAGCAGACGCGGACCGCTGGTTCCACCGGTGGCGCCTCTTCTTCCTCGCTTGTGAGGAGTTGTTCGGCTACCGCGATGGTTCGGAGTGGCTCGTGGGACACTACCGCTTCGCACCCCGAAGGTA
>DGOW01000059.1:0-23592 GCA_002390225.1 Gemmatimonadales bacterium UBA4456
AGGTAAATCCGTTCACGGTCCGAACGTCCTCGAACCGTAGCAGGTTCCAGTTCGTTCGATTCTCTTCCTTGTAGGCGACCTGTACGGGCCAGGTGCGATCCTTCTCGAACCAATACTGCCAGCTGTCTCCGTCATGTAGCCCTACGCCTTCTCCGAAGCTGACTCCAACCACCTGTCGCCCCTGATCATCCACGCCGCGGTCATGCAGGTTCACGCCGGGGTCGCTCAACTTGAACGGAAGCCCGATCCAGTAGTGGACGTCGCCGGCGACATACAGGACCTCGTCGTAGTCCTTGTCACCCGGCACCAGTGCCTCGCCGTTATAGCGGGCCCACACGGTCTCTCCGTCCCAACCGTGTGCGATGAAATCGTTGCCCTCCCAACGCTCGATCCGCGCGAGGTCTCCGCCATCAGTTTTCGCTATGGTCACGTAGCGGGGTCGAGTCCGGCGCAGACGACCCGTTTCCGTGTCATAGATCTCTGTGGTGAGTGTGTATCGAGCTGTCTCTAGCGGCCAGTAGGCTTCGAGCCCGCCGAGCGCATCAATCCAGGTCGTGACGAGCTCCTCGGGGGTCGCCATCGAAGAGTAGCTTCGGTCGGCAGCTAAGACGCCGGCAGCGAGAATCAAGGAAGTCGCGACAGCGGCGCTGACGGCGCGTCGATTCATGTGTCCACTCCATGAGCAGGAAATTCGGTCAGAAGACCGAGTACACGAGTATGCCGTCTTGCTCTCGTGCGCGACCCCTAGATAGTGTCCGGGTTCGATCTCCTTCAAACGATATGAACACACATGGATGCGTTTCCTGCTCTCCTGCGCCGCAACAGAGAGATCGGCTTCGAGCGGCTCCGCACGTGAAACGGTCTTGGATATGGGTCCCGCTGGTGATGGCTAGCGCACTCGAAGGCTGTAGCGGGAGCGCTGGCTTGCCCGAGGTTGCCTTACCTCCCAGTGATCCGACCGAGCTCTTCTTCGCTCCGGATCTCGAGGTTGATCTGTCCGACTTCGAATCCACCTCGTCCGGGCTGTATGTTCAGGATGTTTCGATCGGTGACGGCCCGGTCGCACGTCGGACCAGTCGAGTCTGGATCGAGTATATCGGGTGGCTTCCCGACGGGACCGTCTTCGATGGAAATCTGGGTGGCGAACCGTATGCGATCCGCTTGGGCGGCAACGAGGTCATCCGAGGATGGAACGAGGGCATCATGGGCATGCGCCGGGGAGGTGTCCGGCGGCTGGTCGTGCGTCCGAGACTTGCCTATGGCTCGTCGCGTCGAGGGCGCATCCCCGCAGGCTCAACCCTGGTCTTCCACATCGAGCTTGTCGACGTCGACTAAACGCGCACGTCGATGCCGAGGGTGCGATGTGTGGTTTCGTCAGTCCAGGAAGATCGGCTTGGCCTCACTGCTCCCGTCGGCACGAATGATGACAGAACTGTGCCCATCGACTGCAGACCAGACGGTACCGGAGGACGGTGCTTCCGAGGCGATCACGGTACCCCCGCCCGCAAAAGAGGGACGCTCTGCCAAGTAGAGGGAGTTCGTCTCCTTGGCCGAGCCCGTACGAAGGGCGACGATCGAATCGCTGTCGCTCATGACCATGTTCAGCTGTGCTTCTTCTCGGCCGACCCGTGCCCTTATCCGAGATGCCACGTCCGTAAGTCCCTCGAGGATCGAGGCACCCTCACGGATCTGGGCGAGGGCAAGCAGGAAGAGTGTCTCGGAGTCGGAAGAGCCGGCGAGCGCCGCGTACAGATCATCTGGCAGGTCGGCACGAAGCGCCCGCATATGCGATCGCCGGAAGTCCGGAACGAAGCCGTTCAGGACGAAGCACCAGCGATCATGCACGAGGGGGAGCAGGCTTGATCGGTCGACGGGGATGCCGGCCGTGCCATTGCGAAGTGCTGCGATCACGCATCCGGACTCGATGACCCCAAGCGTGCGCTCTAGTCCTTCGTCGTACCAGATGGGACGAGCCTCGGCGATGCGGCCCGGCCGATCGCCCTCATACCACACCACGCCATAGCCGTCTGCGTTCACTGATCCCGAGAGAAGCTCGCGCGGCTGCCAGCTCTGCTTGTAGAGAGAGTGATCTCCGCCGAAGACGAGGGGCGCGAGCCGCTGAGGTGCTCCGATGTATGCGAGCAGGCGGCACACGTCAGCGCGCCTCACCCTGAATGAGGCGAGCCAATTGAGGAAGGTCGGCATTCCCTCCACTGATCACGATCACGACAGGCCGGCTTGGATCAACGTCGACACGACCCTCCATGAGCGCAGCGAGTCCGGCTGCTCCAGATGGCTCTGCCAGGAGCTTCGTTCGCTCGAGCAGCGTCGTCATTGCCTGAACGATCTCCGCGTCATCGACCAATACGACCCCACGCGCGTGCTCGGAGAGTATCTCGTGGTTCAGCACCCCAGCCATTGGAGGCCCAAGTCCGTCGGCGACCGTGTCGACCGTCTCGAGGTGCACCGCGTGGCCAACCTCCAGGGACTGGTGCATCGCGGCGGCCCCCGTGGGTTCGACCCCCCATATGTCGACGCTGGCCCCGGAGAGCGTGGCGGCTGCCGCAATGGACGACGATAGACCTCCTCCGCCCACGGGGACAAGGATCGTTCCGACCTCGGGCAGGTCTTCCAGGATCTCCAGCCCGCAGGATGCGTGTCCAGCCACCACCTCCGGATCGTCGAATGGGTGGACGAAGGTGAGTCCCCGCTCGGTACTCACCTCGCGGACCTTCGCGAACGCAGCTGTCGCATCTCCGTGCAGTATGACCTCGGCCCCGTAATCTAGGCTTGCCCGCACCTTCGTCGGTGACGCATGCTCCGTCATGACCACGGTCGAAGAGACGCCAGCTGCGGAGGCCGCCCATGCGACCGCCTGGGCATGGTTCCCGGCCGATATCGTCGAGACGCCGCGGGCCCGCTCCTCGTCGGAGAGTGTGAGGAGGCGGTTCAGCGCCCCTCGAACTTTGAAGGCTCCTGTTTTCTGGAGATTCTCACACTTGAGCCAGATCGGCGCGCCCAGCCAGTCTGACAGCGTCCGGGACGGCAGGAGGGGGGTGCGATGCACCGTGCCCGCAATGCGTCTGCGCGCCTTGACGAGGCGGTCGAGCGTCAGGTCGGCAACGTTCATAGGTGGAGAATGGGGCAGGGGTCGGTCATGGGCCAGAGCCGGACTGGAACCATCTCGTGACCCACAGACACGGTAACAAAAGTTATTGCGGCTGAATGGCTTCGGGCGGTACAATGCGACTGATGATGGCGTCCCTCTTGTCCATTCAATCCGCCGCGCGGGGTCCGTACATGCGCTTTGATCGCGTTGGGCTTTTTGCCCTGATTCTCTCTCTCTCCGTCTTCGGTCTGTCGACTCCTCTTGTCGCGCAGCAGGGCTCGCTGACGGGGATTGTGACGGACACGGAGTTCGGTGTCCCTGTCGCCCAGGTGCGAGTGCAGGTCCTCGGTGGGTCCGGCGTGGAGACCCTCTCCAACGACGAAGGCCGATACACCTTCCAGCTGCCTCCCGGCTCCTATTCGCTGGTGTTCGAGGTCGTTGGCTATCGGGCTGCACGCGCGGACAACATCCGTGTGTCTCCAGGGGAGAGCACCAGCTTCGACATGATGCTGCAGTCGACAGCGTTCGCGCTTGATCCGCTTATCGTGACCGCCGGCCGGACCCGGCTTGGGGAAAAGGAAACGGAGGCCGCCGCGACCTCGATGAGCATCAGTTCGATCGAGATCGAAGAGCGGCCGGCTGCTTCCTTCCTGGAGCACCTTCGCTCGGCTCCCGGTGTCGACATCATTACCTACGGCATTCAGGGTGGGAACGTCACCCTTCGCGGCTTCAACAACATCTTCTCCGGTGGGCTCCACATGCTCACCGACAACCGGCTCGCAGGTGTGCCCTCTCTCCGGGTGAACTTGATGCACTTCATTCCGTCCAACGAGGCGGACGTCGATCGGATGGAGGTGGTTCTCGGGCCTGGCTCTGCGCTCTACGGGCCGAACACGGCGAACGGTGTCGTGCATATCATCACGAAGTCTCCTCTTGAGTCTCAGGGGACGTCGGTGACGCTGGGTGCTGGACAGCGTTCGGTGTTGCAGGGTTCGTTCCGGTCGGCCTTCAAGCTCGCTGACAACTTCGGCGTCAAGGTCTCGGGCCAGGCTCTGACTGGGAATGAGTGGGAGTACGACGATCCCACCGAGCTCGCTAACCGGGCCGCAGCGGATGCAAGTCCCGCGCTGTGTCTCGGTGATAAGGTCATCCGAGGCTTCTCGGAAGCCGAGGCTCAAATCGCTTGCAATCGTCTGGGTCAGCGTGACTACGACATCGAGCGGTTCGGCCTCGAGGCGCGCGCAGACTGGCAGTTCGCAGACAACGGGACCTTCATCGGTACGTATGGACGTAATCAATCGTCAGGTGTCGAACTCACCGGACTCGGGGCAGGACAGACGCAGGACTGGGTGTACCAGTTTTATCAGGGTCGAGTCAGCTACGATCGCTTTTTCGCCCAAGCTTACCTGAACTCGAGCGATGCCGGGTCCAGCTTCCTGCTGAACAACGGTGTGCCGCTCGTGGATCGGTCCAAGCTCTGGGTCGCCCAGGCTCAGCATGGATTCGATCTGTGGGATGGACGTCAGGACTTCACCTACGGCTTCGACTACTTCGGTACCCGGCCTGACACCGATGGGAAAGTCAACGGTCAGTATGAAGACTCGGACGAGATGGACGAGTGGGGCGCCTATGTACAGTCGAAGACGGCGCTCACTCCTGACATCGACTTCGTGCTCGCTGCTCGAATGGACAGTCACTCCATTCTGCCCGACAACGTCTTTTCGCCGAGGGCCGCGCTCATCCTGAAGACGGGACAGGATAAGGCTCTCAGGTTCACCTACAACCAGGCGTACTCCTCGCCCTCCAGCCTGAATTACTTCCTGGATATCTCCAACGGTTTCGCGCCTGGCCTGTCCGCTCTGGGTTTCGGCCTGCGTGCGTACGGGACCGGCCGCGACGGCTGGTCGGTCATCAATGAAGACGGCACGGTGACGGGTTTCCGCTCTCCGTTCAATGCGGATCGGAGCCAGGTGCTCCCGATCCAGGCCGCGACGGCATTCTGGCCTGCGGCGATCGGGGTACTGCAGGCGCAGGTAGCCGGAGGCGCTCTGCCGGCCTCACTCGCCCCGTTGCTGACTGCGCTTGGAGGGCTCTCGCCGACAGCCGCTGATATCGGAAGCATGCTGGTCAATCCGATCTCAGGCGACATGGCCCCGTCATCGGCTGCGTCGTCACTCATCCGTCCGATCGAGACGATGCAGGAGAGCAACACCGAAACCTTCGAAATCGGCTGGACCGGAATCATCGAGGACCGCGTGAAGATCACGGCGGATTTGTACTACTCGAAGCTGAACAACTTCGTCTCGCCTTTGCTTCTGCAGACACCGCTGGTCACGTTCAGAGGTCAGGACATCGCGAACTACATCACCGTGCCGGTCGTGACGGCACTCACACAGGCCTTCATTGCAGGTGGTCTGGATCCCGAGACGGCTGCTGCCCAGGCGCAGGCCCAGGCGGCGACGGTGATTCCTCAGTTGGCGGGGGGTCTAGCGGCGGTCCCAGTCGGCGTCGTCTCGTCGTCCGAGTTCAGCCCTGGCTCTGACCTGATCGTGTCGTACCGGTCGGTGGGTGATCTGAGCCTCTTTGGGAGCGACTTTGCCATGCAGTGGTTCCTGACCGATCAATGGACGCTTGGCGGGACCTATTCGTGGGTGTCGAAGGAACAGTTCCCCGTACTTGGGAGCAATCCGATCTCGCTGAATGCGCCACGCCAGAAGGGGACGGTGAGCATGGCGTACCGGGACGTCGCTGCGGGCTTCAACGCCTCGGCGCGCCTGAGGTTCAACAGCTCGTTCTCTGCAAACTCCGCCGGCTTCGCAGGTGAGGTTCCGTCGTCAAACGTTGTCGACGTCGGTCTGGGCTACCAGGTGCCGAGCACGCGTGCGACCCTGCAGCTTGCCGTGCAGAATGTGTTCGATTCGGAAAACTTCGCGTTCGTGGGTGTGCCGAGCATCGGCCGCTATGGAATGGTCAAGGTGAAGTACGACCTCTTCTAGCTTCATGACCTGCGACTTGAGTGTGACAAGGCCCGGACGGTTACGCCGTCCGGGCCTTGTGATTGCCTGAGAACCCAGGCTGATGTGTGCATCAGTCTTCAACACGGAAATGACTGAAGGGGGGCGCTCGATTACGATGAGCGATTCGATTTCGCAGGTAAAATTACGCTGCGGCTTCTGCCTCGAGCTGAACACGGTTGACCTTGCGCGAGCGGGTGGCCGGCCGGTCTGCAGTGAGTGCAGTAAGCCGATCCTGCTGGATCGTCCGGTCAAGGTGAGTCAGGATGACTTCGAGCAGACCGTCTTACAGTCCGATATACCGGTCCTGGTGGATTTCTATGCCGACTGGTGCGCTCCCTGCAAGATGGTCGCGCCGCTCATCGACGAGCTCGCCCATCAGCACATCGGTGCGATGCTGGTCGTGAAGGTCGATACGGATCGTGCCCCGGACGTGGCGATGAAGTACGAGATCCGCAGCATCCCCACGCTGATCATCTTCCAGAAGGGTGACGAAATCGAGCGTTCGCTCGGGTTTGAGCCGGAGCGGGTGCGCGACCTCGTAGAGAAGGCTGTCGCGTGAGCAAGCGAGATCGACAGAGGGAAATTCTGACCGTCATCCAGAAGAACCGGGTGACGAGTCAGGAGACCCTGAGGGAACTGCTGAATGACCGTGGCATCGAGGTCACCCAGGCGACACTGTCGCGCGACATGCGGGAACTCAGGCTTGTGAAGGCTCCGGGCGCCGACGGGGTCGGCTTCTACTCTTCACCGGAAGAGTGGGACCACACGCCGGCTCTGGGATCTCTTTTGCCGACGCTCTTCCACAGTGCCGACGGTGTGGATCATCTGCTGGTCGTGCGCACAATGAAGGGTGGGGCGCAGACCGTTGCAGCCGGGATCGACTGGGAGGAATGGTCCGAAGTCCTCGGCACGCTCGCTGGGGATGATACGATCCTCATCATTCTCAGGGATCCATCGAAGCTGGATGCGGTCAGGGAACGGCTCGAGCGGATGGCTCGCCCCGCCTGAGTTCGGTGGAGCAATCGATCAACCGGTTTCACCGAGTTGTTTTTGGTCGGATACCCATGCCCACCCCACGCCCTCATGATGCACACGAGGCGTTGACACTTCGCGACCGTAATGCATATTTATGCTTGGTTACTGAATTAACAAGCACCAAGATTGAAAGGGGACCGGGGGCGGAAGCGAGGGGCAACAGGCCCTCCGGCGCGTTGGCGGGACGCGACCGGGCTTTCGACCCCGGGCCTCTTTTTTTACACATGCACCGGGAAGAGCTCCGGTCAGCCTGACGGGGGGAGGAAGGCATGAAGGTCGTTCTTGGATACTCTGGCGGGCTCGACACATCCGTGATCGTGCCCTGGCTCAAGGAGAATTACGCTGCCGAGGTCGTGTGTATGGCGGGCGACGTGGGTCAACCCGGAGGGCTGGAGGGGCTCGAGGCCAAGGCACTGCGCACTGGGGCGTCCGCCTTTTACGGTGAGGATCTTCGACAGGAGTTCGTCGAGGATTTTGTCTTTCCGACTCTGAAAATCGGTGCGGTGTACGGGCGTACCTACCTGCTGGGCACGGCGATGGCCCGGCCGATCCTGGGACGTCGCCAAGTGGAAGTGGCCCGGATCGTTGGCGCGGATGCGGTCGCTCATGGCTGTACCGGGAAAGGCAACGACCAGATTCGGTTCGAGCTTTCCTACGCGGCTCTCGGGCCGGATCTGGAGGTGATCGCTCCGTGGCGGGAATGGGATCTGCACTCTCGTGAAGATTGCCTGGCATATGCGCGGGCCCGGAAGATTCCACTGGAGGGTGTCGATGAATCCAAGCTGTATTCACGCGACGAGAACCTCTGGCATATCTCGCACGAAGGCGGTCCTCTCGAGGATCCTGCATGGGAGCCAGACGAGTCGACGTACCTGTGGACAGTCGCCCCGGAACTGGCCCCGGACGAAGCTGAGCGCGTCACGATCGGATTTGAGGCCGGGGTACCGGTATCCGTCGACGGTGATGCTCTGGACGCCGTGGAACTCCTGACGCTGCTCAACCGGATCGGTTCCCGCCACGGGGTCGGTCGAGCGGACCTTGTCGAAAACCGACTGGTGGGCATGAAGTCGCGCGGCGTATACGAAACGCCCGGGGGCACGATCCTGTATGCGGCGCTGAAGGACCTCGAGGCGATCACCATCGATCGGCGTACGGAGGGGCTCAAAGACGAGCTGGCCGCACGCTGGGCGGACATGTTGTACGAAGGACGCTGGTGGACGCCAGAGCGGTACGCGCTGCAGGCCACCTCCGATGTCATGAGTGCGACCGTCACAGGCAGCGTCACCGTGAAGCTCTTCAAGGGCTCGGCGACCGCGGTGTCGCGGACTAGTCCGGTCTCGCTCTACCGAGAGGATCTTGCGAGTTTCGGGCATGCCGTCACGTACGACCATGCCGATGCAGCCGGGTTCATCCGGCTCTTCGGACTCCCCATTCGGGCCGCTGCTGCGGTCGAGAGGGGCGCGAACACTCCCGATGCGGTCACATGTCTCATTGAGGAGGTCGCGGAAGCGGGCGCGGCCTGACGGCGCGAAGCGACAACTGGCGCCCCGTTTTCGGGGTGCTTCACTGCGAACGGTGGGACCTCATGAGTGACGAAGCCGGCGCCCTCTGGGGCGGACGATTCGAGGAAGGGATGGCACCCGAGATGGTGCCGTTCAACCTGAGTCTCGGGATCGACCAGCGTCTCTGGCGAGAGGACGTTCGCGGCAGTGTGGCGTGGGCCAGGGCAATCGGCGGGGCTGGTGTGCTCACCGACGATGAAGTGACGGCGCTTGTTGAAGGGTTGGCGCAGGTGGCCGAGCGCATCGAAAACGACGGCCTCATAGACGCACCTGAAGAAGACATACACTCGGTGATCGAACGGATGTTGGGGGAGGAAGCCGGACCCGTAGCGGGCAAGCTGCACACTGCTCGTTCACGAAACGATCAATCATCGACCGGCGTCCGACTGTACGGCATGGCCGCCGCCGATCGAACCATCGATCAACTCGGGGAGTTCGCCGACGCGCTGCACACGCTCGCCACGTCCGGTCGCGATATCATCATGCCGGGGTACACACACCTGCAGCAGGCCCAGCCCGTACGTGCGGCTCAGTGGGCCCTCAGTCATCTTTTTCCCGTACTCAGGGACATCGAGCGGATGAAGGCTGCTCGTCAGGCGGCCGCTGTGCTTCCGCTGGGGTCTGGAGCGATCGCGGGTTGCCCGTTCCCGATCGACCGCGAGGCAATTTGCGACGAGCTCGGTTTCGATCGGGTGAGCGAAAATTCCATCGACTCGGTGTCGGACCGTGACTGGATATGTGACTTCGTGTACGCCGGAGCGATGATCGGTGTGCACCTCTCTAGGCTTTCGGAAGACTTGATCCTCTTCTCGAGTGTCGAGTTCGGCTTCGTACGGCTGTCGGACGGGTTCAGCACCGGATCCAGCCTGATGCCGCAGAAGCGCAATCCTGACGTGGCAGAATTAGGGAGAGGGAAGGCTGGTCGCCTGATCGGAAACCTCATGTCGATCCTGACCCTTCTGAAGGGACTGCCGACGAGCTACAACCGGGATCTTCAGGAGGACAAGGAGTCGCTTTTCGACACCATCGACACGCTAACGCTGACGCTGCCGGCGCTGAGTGGAGCCGTCGCTACTGCGGTCTTCCAGGAGAAGCGCATGACCGAGGTCATGGACACCCAGCTTCTTGCGACAGATCTGGCGGACTACCTGGTCCGCCGCGGAGTGCCGTTCCGCACGACGCACGAAGTCGTGGGACGCCTCGTGCGCACAGCTGAACAACGTGGCGTCCCGCTGTCCGAGCTTGGACTCGACGACTTCTCCGCAGCGAACTCTGCGTTCAGCACGGACGTCTTCGAGGTCTTCAATTGGGTCGCGTCCGTGGATGCGCGGTCGGCAGCTGGGGGGACGGCGTTGACGGCCGTGGATGCACAGCTGGCAGAGGCCCGCGCGCGGATTGACGGCCCATGAGCCAGTGTCCGTTCTCCTCGTCCGAGATTGCGCCGCGAAGCCAACTGGTTTCCCAGCTCGACCGTGCGTAGGTTTGCGCGGCTGAAAACCCTCTGTGCGAGTTGCCACCCGACGTGACGGACCTCTTCGGTTGAACGCCGAGACGCTCAAGCGCGTAGCCGCTGCGAAGGCCCTGGAATCGGTCGAGAGCGGCATGGCTCTCGGTCTCGGCACGGGAAGCACGGTGTGGCACTTTGTCGACCTGCTTGGAGAGGCCCTCGGTGCAGGTCGCCTCGATGGTATCGTCGGTGTCCCCACCTCGGTCCAGACCGAACGTCAGGCGCTCGATGCCGGAATCCCTCTCATCGAGTTGGGTTCCCGTGAGACACTCGATCTGACCATTGACGGTGCAGACGAGGTCGCACCGGGGCTGGATCTGATCAAAGGCCTCGGGGCGGCGTTGCTCCGCGAAAAGATGGTTGCCCAGGCATCGAAGCGCTTGATCATAATCTCCGACGACAGCAAGCTGGTCCCGCAGTTGGGGGTCAAGGTTCCGCTCCCGGTTGAGGTCGTCGACTGGTCGGTCGATGCGCTGCAGATGTTCATCGAAGGGACTGGCGCAACGGTCCAGCTTCGCTTCGACGCCGACGGTAACGTCGTGAGAAGTGACAACGGCAACGTGTTTCTCGATGCCCGTTACCCCAATGGCATCGATGACCCCGCAGCCCTGGAACGGCGCCTCCTGTACCGGGCCGGCATCGTGGATACGGGCTTTTTCCTCGGAATGGCGGAGGCGGCGGTCATCGCAGGTAAGGATGGCGCCTACACGCTCACAACTGAATCGCCCATCACGGCTCGCCCATGAAAATTGCACCTTCGATTCTGTCGGCTGACTTTGGCCGACTCTCTGAAGACATCGAGGCCGTGGTGGAGGGAGGCGCCGACTGGATTCATGTCGATGTGATGGACGGTCACTTCGTGCCCAACATCACGATCGGTCCGCTCACGGTGGAGGCGGCTCGCCGTTCGACCGATCTACCGCTCGACGTGCACCTCATGATCGAGAATCCTGATCGCTATCTGGAAGACTTCGTCGGGGCAGGGGCCGACGTGGTAACCGTCCACCAGGAGGCATGTCCGCACCTTCACCGCACCCTGCAGAAGATCCGTGAACTCGGTGCAAAAGCGGGTGTGGCGGTGAATCCCGCGACCTCGCTGGAGACCGTTCGCGATGTGCTGCATGACCTGGATCTGCTGCTCGTCATGTCCGTAAACCCCGGCTTTGGCGGTCAATCGTATATCGAAGCGAGCACGGACAAGCTCGCACGAGCTCGCGTGATGCTCGATGCGATTGAATCGGATGCCGAGCTGGAGGTCGATGGTGGGGCGACCGCGAGCAATGTCGCGTCGATCGTGGGTGCTGGTGCGACGGTGGTGGTCGCTGGCTCCGCCGTGTACCGGCACCCGGACGGAGCCGCATCGGGCGTCCGCGCGATCCGCTCGGCGGCGGGCGTGTGAGCACGATCGCGAACATGCTCGAGGCTTCGTTTCAAACGAGTAGTCGCTGAGTACCTACGACGTGGGCGCGATCCTGGGCCTCCTGAGTGTACTCCTCCGTTCGCTCGTCCCCGATATGGCTGTCGCAGCTCAGGCGTCTGGAGTGGCGCTCATGGTCGGCCTGACAGGAGCCTGGTGGGTTGGGCGACTTCGGTCCGCCGGTATGCGTGTCGCGTACACACGGAAAATCTTTCATGTCATTGTCTTCACCTCGGCGGCTGGAGTGAATGCGGTGCTCGGGCTTCCCGGCACCATGGCGTTCGGGGCGGTGGTGGCTGGTCTGGTGCTCATCGCGGTGTGGCTGGGGGACGGCTTCCCATTTTACGAGGCGATGGCGAGAGACCGAGATCGGCCTCGTCGAAGCTTCTTCATCATGGTGCCGATGATCACCACCGCCGTTGGTGGACTGGCTTCGTCGCTTATCGCTGGTCCGTTTGCATCGGTTGGTTATCTCGCTGCGGGGTGGGGCGACGCGGTCGGTGAGCCAGCTGGAGCGAGATGGGGGAAGCACCGATATCGTGTGCCCTCCCTGGTGGGTGTGCCGGCGACCCGCAGCGTAGAGGGCTCGATTGCGGTTTTTCTCGTCTCGACGTTTGGCTCGGGCGTCGCCCTGGCGTCTCTCGACTTGGGCTGGCACGCCGTGTGGGGTGGACTTCTGTGCGGTGCCTCTGCCGCACTCGTGGAGGCAGCCAGCAACCACGGGATCGATAACCTCACCGTACAGCTGATCCCGTCCATCCTGGCGGCCTGGCTCTTCGCTTAACGCGGTCCTGCGCATGTCTCGATGACGATGTGGCGACAGATGACTCTCTTGGGGCTAAAATGTCGTCGATCGTCCTGCCTCTCTGTTGGTGCTCAATGCGTTATAAGTACAAGACAACAATCCCCGATGTTGGGCCTGAAGAGGTCTTCGACTGGCATGAGCGGCCGGGGGCGCTCGAGCGCCTCACGCCACCGTGGGGTGACGTCGAGGTCGTGTCCCGCTCCGGCGGCATACGGGACGGGGGAAAGATCAGCTTACGGATCCGCAGGGGCCCGACAGCCTTCCGCTGGGACCTGACCCACAAGGACTACATTCGTGGGCGTCAGTTCCGCGACGAACAGGTATCCGGCCCGATGAAGCACTGGTCGCACAGGCACCTGTTCGAGCCCGCGGAGGGAGGCGGGACGCTCGCACGTGACGAAATCGACATGGAGCCCCCACTCGGCTTTGCCGGAAGGGCAATCGGTCCCGGTTTCGTGAAGCGGGAGTTGGATCGACTCTTTGCATTCCGCTACCAGCGGCTGTTTACTGATCTGGCCCGGCACCGGGCGTTTGCCCATCAGAAGCGCCTGTCGGTTGCGATCACCGGTGCGTCTGGCTTGGTGGGGTCTAACCTGCGCCACTTCCTGACGACCGGCGGCCACGAAGTCGTTCGGCTCGTGCGGGACTCTCGCAAGATGAGCGAGGGGGACGTCTTCTGGAATCCAGCCACCGGCGTCCTCGACGAGAAGGCGCTTCAGCGCGTGGACGCAGTGGTGCACCTGGCCGGCACCTCGATTGCGTCCGGGCGATGGACGGAAGCACGGAAGCGCTCGATCAAGCAGAGCCGTATCCGCGGAACGGAACTCATCGCCCGTACGCTCGCGAACATGAAGAACGGTCCACGGGTGCTCATTTCAGCCTCCGCAGTCGGCTACTACGGGGATCGTGGAGCGGAGGTGCTCAACGAATCGACCTCACCCGGTCGTGGATTTCTCGCTGAAGTGTGTCGAGGCTGGGAGGGGGCTACCACATCTGCTGAGCGAGCAGGTGTTCGTGTTGTCAATCTGAGGATGGGCGTCGTGCTGTCCCCGAATGGTGGTGCGCTCGGCCAGATGCTTCTGCCGTTCAAGATGGGGGCGGGGGGCAGGATCGGATCCGGCAAGCAGTACATGAGCTGGATCGATCTCGACGATCTCGTGGGGCTGATCCAGCACACACTCTACGACGACTCGCTTCACGGCCCCGTGAACGCGACGGCGCCGACTCCGGTACCGAACGCCGCGTTCACGTCGGCCCTAGGTCGTGCGCTCGGACGGCCCACCGTCGTTCCCGTCCCCGGGTTCGCGGTGAAGGCGGCCTTCGGTGAGCTGGGGACGGAGGCCCTCCTGTGGGGACAGCGCGTACGTCCCGAGAAGGCCCTCAACAGCGGCTTCGAGTTCTTCTACAAGGGAGTTGAAGACTCTCTTCGCTTTCAGCTCGGGCGGGTCGAATAGCTCAGTCGCCACCGACACCGGCGGATTCATCCAGGGAAGGTACGATCCTGGACTTGATCTCCGGATCCAGTGCGACTGTTCCCCGATCGCTCCACGACCACTGGTCCGGGAGTCCGCGGTCTGCAGCAATACAGCCGTAGGTGGTCTCGGCACTCAGAATCACACCCGGCACACCGGCGCCCGGGTGGGTTCCCGCACCGACCAGATACAGACCGTCAACGTCTTCGCTGCGGTTCTGGGGTCTGAACCACGCGGTCTGAAAGAGCTTGGGCTCGATTGCGAACGCGTTACCCCATGTCGCGTTCAGTTCGCTCTCGAAGTCCTGCGGCGTGAACACGTGCAGAACCTCCATTTCCTCGCGTAAATCCTCAAGACCCCATTCCTCGAGGAAGTCGATGACCTTATCGGTGAACGGCTGCCTCATCTCGTCCCAGTCGATGCCGGACCGCTGGTTTGCGACCGGGACCAGAACGTACATACTCTCGCCCCCCGCCGGGGCCATGCTGGGATCTGTGCGGGTGGGTGCGTGCAGGTACATCGAAAAATCGTCCGGGAGCGTCTTCGCATCGAAGATGTCAGCCAGCAGTCCCTTGTAGCGTTCGGTCAGAATCAGCGTGTGGTGCTCGAGCTGCGGATACTGACGACGTGTGCCGATGTACAGCAGAAAGCAGCTCATCGCCCAGTCCTGACGATCGAGTCGCCGGTCGTTCCAGTGACTCCGGTCGGTCGACGAAACGAGATGACCGTACGTGTGCCCGGGGTCCGCGTTGCTCACTACGAAATCGGCAGGGTAGTCGCAGGACTTCGTGCGGACGCCCGTCGCCTTTCCCTCGGACACGAGAATTTCTTCGACCTCCGAGCCGGTTTCGATTGTGCCGCCAAGCTCGGTGAAGAGCTGCGCCATCGCCTCGACGACAGAGTACATACCGCCTCGGGTGAACCAGACCCCTCCTTCGCGCTCGAGGAACGGGATCATGAGATAGATCGACGGCGTCCTGAAGGGATTCCCACCGACGAAGAGAGGGTGGAACGAGAAAATGAAGCGGTGCCGAAAGTCCTTGAAGAACCGGTTTACGAACATCGTGACGGGCAGGAAGGCTTTCAGCTTCAGGACTCGTGGCATAAAGCGGAGCATGGATTCGATCGTGTCGAAGGGCTTCGAACCAAGCCGGTCTCCGATGACCGAGTCATAGATGGGCTTCACCGCATTTAGAAAGCGATCCAGGTTGGCGGCGTCATTCTTGTTGAAGCGCGCCATCTGTGCCCGCATACGCTCAAGATCGCCCACATAGTCGATGTGAGATTGGTCGTGAAAGTAGATGCGGTAGTACGGATCGAGTGGGACCAGGTCGACATAGTCCGTGACGCGACGACCGCCAGCCCGAAATACGGAATCGATGAGTTCCGGCGCCGTGATGAGGCTCGGGCCCATGTCGAACGTGTAGCCCAAGTCTTTCAGTTGGTACGCTCGCCCCCCGAGCTTCTCACGCTTCTCTACCAGAGTGACGTCAACCCCGGCTGCCTGCAGCCGGATGGCACATGACAATCCACCGAACCCACTTCCAATGACGACGGCCCGTTCACTCATGATACTTTGCGCGACTCCACGATCCCGGCGCCTGCGAGTGCGATCTTTCGCGCGAGGGACGTGTGAGCTCGGTGGTTGAGGTTGTCGAATCCGTTTCGCCTGATTTCGCGGTGAATCCCACGATACGCCGATGCGGCTGCCGCGACGGGGCGTCGGAAGAACGAGGGCAGGGCCCGGATACCTGGCCAGGCCATCTCGTAGTACGAATCGGCGCGAGCCAGTAACTCCCGAACGGCCGCCCGATATTCGTTTGAGATCTCGGCATCTTCATTGATCATCGCCTCGAGGTCTTCACAGGTGAGATCGTGTGCCTCGAGAAGCTGGATGGGCAGGTAGAGTCGGCCGCGCCGCCAATCCTCCCCCACGTCACGGGCGATGTTGGTCAGTTGCATCCCATGGCCGAGTGCGTGTGCACGCTCGAGAAGGTCGGGGTCGGTGACACCGAACAACTGGCTCATCCAGCCGCCCACTGCCCCGGCGACGCCGAAGGTGTATCGCTCGAGATCGGTCCAGCACTCGTATACCCTCGGTCGGAGGTCCATCGCGACGCCATCGAGAAGCGCGACTGGATACAGCCGGTCTACGCCCTGTTCGATGGCTTCGGGCATGATGGTATCGAGGAGCGGGATATTCGTCGTCTTGCCGTTCCACGCGGCCATGCTGAGCTCACGCCACACATCCAGGCGCCGCGTCAGTTCCTCTTCCGTTGGGTCGCCGTCGGGATCGTCGACTAGATCGTCGGTGAAGCGGCAATAGGCGTACAGGCCGGCTACGAGTCCCCTTTCACGGGGCGGAAACAGACGAGCCGCGAGGTGGAAGGTCCGCGCGTGCTCCCCGAAGTAGGCGCGCCATTGCTCGCGGCTACCCAGGTCGGTAGCGAGCCGGCGGATGTTGCGCTCTTCCTGGGTCCAATGCTCCTGCTCTTCCGCTGTCCGGGGCCTGGCTTCGTCCTCGTCCGATCGATCAGGCGTTGCGTTGATCAATTCGAACGACGTGGTTGGCCCGGTCCCATAGACGCGTTCCTGTGCGTCCACCGCTCGGGTCGCGGCGCCCATGCACCGATCAAGTAGGTGGTCCAGCGTTTCTTCACTGACGACGACTCGCCGTGCCTGATGCTGTATCGCGCGTTGACGGTCGTTCAGAATCTCGAGTGCCCGCCGAGCGGCAGAAGGCTGATCCGGCCGGGGTGCGAAGATCGCCTCGGCGATGGCGTCATCGTCGAGATCAAACGTCTCGATGCCGGCGAGATCGAGAACCCAACTCCATTTCTGCTGGTGGTAGTCCTGCAACAGGGGCTTCCCGGTCTGCGCAGCGTGACAGTAGTCGAGCAGATCGTCGATACGCTGGTATAGGTTCCCGAAGGCGCGACCGATGTCATACCGCGCCTCTCGGTCATCGAGGCTGGGCACGAGTGCGCCAAGGAAACCAGCGATACCAAACAGCTCTCCCGACTTGTTCGTGATGGCCGCATCGTACTCTGTGACCGTCATGCGGCCTCCGACCGCGCGGGCCTGCGTGACTTCACCAGCGACCGTGCGCTCGACCGCTTCGGTGAAGCGCTGGAGAAACTCGAACGACCCGGTATGGGCAGCCGCTCGATACGCGCCGGTGAGGTAATGGTCCCCCAGAACCAGGGCCGGTCCGATGCCGTGGATTGCCACCATGGTCGGCCGCCCGCGACGCTCTGCTGCGCTGTCGACGACGTCGTCATGGATCAAGGAAGCCTCGTGGACCATCTGAATGGCCAGGGCACCACTCCAGAAATGCTCATCCAGCTCGGCCCAGTACTCCCGTGGTACCAGCGCCAGGGCGAACAGAGGCCGCAGGAGTTTTCCCTCCAGTTGGGGGACGGGCATATCAAGCGACGCCATACGACAGGCTGCTTGGTGGAGCCCGTTCCGAAGGGTTTCGGCCGTGGCGTACTCCGGTAGGGTTCTGATGCTCTCATCCGTCTCGGGGGCGGTCATCAGTCCAGTGATCACGATACCTCCACCGCCGAGTTGGTCGCGAAGACCGGTGCATCCCTCGTTTGACCTCGTACGATCCATACAGCCACTGCTACAAGAGTCATCGCCATGAGCGTGACCACAACCGCGAGCCATTCACCGGCCGCGCAGAGCATACCCAGCGGCAGCGCCGCCACGACGGCGTAGAATGCCGCCATCCAGCGAACCGGTAGCGTGTCGCCCAGTGAATTTCCGCCGAAGCGCTCGAGTGCGCTCATGAGCACCAGTCCGGTCACAAACCACCCAGCCAGGTTCATCCACGGCATACCGTAGTACGGTCCGGTTTCTTCCCAACGCCAATACGGGGTCAGTGCGGACATTGCAGGGTCGAGCGCCAGGTCCCACAGGACCAGCCCGAGTGCACCCAGCCCCAGGCGGGTCATGAGTCGACCGGGGAAGGCTGCCCTAGCGAGGACCCAGCAGGGAAGTGCCATCAGAAACCAGCTGAGTGGGATCAACAGTGGGACTCGAGGCCCGAGGCGGGCACCCAGGAGTCCCGTGTAGCCGTACCCACCGAACGGAATGCCATATCCGGTACCAATATGCTCTGCGGTGAAGCTGAGGAGGTAGACCGCCACCAGGCCCGGGATCCAACGAGCTCCACTCCGCCGAACGAGCACGATCCCGAGCGCGACGAACGCGATCAGGATGTGGAGCTGCGCGAAGAATTGGAATGAGATGGTGTAAAAACGCAGCGTCGGTTCGGACGCTGGCAGATTCTCCGGATGCAGCGCGAAGTAGCCGTAGCCGCCGGTCGCTAACAACGTGAATACGACAAGTACGAGCAGACCCACGAGCTCGGGTTTCGCAACCGCAGCGGACGTCCGCTCGGGTGGGCCGGAATCGAGAATCAATGAGGTCATCTCTAGTCCCCTTCGCTTCCCAGGCCCTGTTCGAGTGCTTGCCGCAGAGTCTCGCACTCCTCGAAGAACGCAACGGATTCGAAGGGACCCTCGTCCGACACTCTGTCCGGGGAGAGTCCCGATGGGCTTCCGAACACGATGGAGTATGGGCGAGCGTGATTGTAGTTCTCACCGAGGACATCGAGTGTGCGTGAGACGTGGCCCATGGTCCCGGCAGGCGGCAGCGAGATACAGACAAGAGATGCTTCATAGCTCATCTGAATGACTCCAAAGTCCTTGATGGGCACATCGGGACCGGGGTAGAAGACGTTCCAGCCTAGCTGTTCGAGAAGGATTCGGACACAGAGTGCGCCTAGCGCATGATGGTTGCCCTCGGAGGTGCCGACGACGGCCACTGGCCGGTCGCCGCGGCCATCGGTGGGACGCGTGTCGAGCCACTCTCGTCGCAGCGTGAGTAGGGCGCCCGTTACCGCCTGACTGATCATATGCTCGTCGCCGATTCGCATGCGTCCACCATGCCATTCTTCGCCGACGCGCTTCATTAGGCCACGAAGGCCAAGGTCAGCAAACTGGCAGAAGGGGAGGGAGTCGCTTCGGCCGAGAGCGAGGAAGAGCTGCTCCAGGCGCTCGAATTCGCCCCACCTCGCCCACTGCAGCCCTAGTGAGTGCATCGAGTCGAACGAGCCATTGTCTTCGACCGCGCGAAGCGCCGTCCAGACGTGGGGTTCATAGGGGTCGAAGGGGCTCAGGATCGTCCTGATACCACGATCCTGAGCGAAGCCGATTGCTGCGTTGATCGGAATGCGGCGGTGCCCACCAGGTGTGACTCGGGATTGGAGATCCCCGTCGTTACACCACCGTTTGACTGTAGACGGATGGACGGCCAGCAGGCTCGCCGTCTCCGAGCTGGTCAGAGCAAGTTTGTTGTCGGAACGGTGCAATGCTTTCCAATGAACGATTCGGGCAACTCGTTCACCTCAAGTGACAGGCGTAAAAACGATCTTATCACAAGAATGAGCGTTTTTTATGTGTCTGTCAAAAGATGGTGGACTCATAAGCGATCAAATAGGTGCCAATGAGCGATTTTGGGCGTAGGGGAGAGCTGAGTCACTACCAGTCCCGTATGATCTCGCCTGCTTCCGTCAGGCCGGGGTAGGCGCGACCCTCTCGGCGGCGTGCGCTCGCCAGGGAAGGATAGGCCCATTCGAAGAGCCGTCGATCGAAATCCTCCGGATCTAGTCGGCAAGTGTCGTAGAGGCCGGCTGCAGATCGTTGGCGCGCTGCCTCGAACAGAATGAGGGCTGTGGCCACAGAGACGTTCAGGGAATGGACCATGCCCAGCATGGGGATCATGACGTGGTGGTCGGCGAGGGCGAGCCCTTCAGGGGAAACGCCGTGCAATTCGGCGCCCATCATGATCGCCGTCGGTCTCGTGTAGTCGACCTCACGAAAGTCCACCGATGTCTCGGAGGGGTGGGCCGCGAGGACGGTAACCCCCTTCGCCTTGGCGTGCGTGACCGCAGTGCCGACGTCTTTGTGCCGGTTCACCTGTACCCACTTCTTCGTCCCGGCCGACGTCCCGTGGTGGAGATCTAGCCCGCTCGCTGGCGGGACGACATGGACTTCAAGCACGCCTGCCGCGTCGCAGTTACGCAGAATCGCAGAGAAGTTATGCGACTTGTTCACCTGGTCCATCAGGACCGTTAGGTCCGGCTGCCGCCGGCAGAGGGCTCGCTTGAGCCGCGCGAAGCGCTCGGGCGTCATGGGGTCTTGAACGCCCCGATCTGGGTGCATCCCACAGCTGGGGTCTCGAAACGATCGTGGAACGAGCGGGCAATCGATTCGACGTCAGTGACCACGACGCCGGGGCGGGTACCTCTTCGAGCGAGTCGCTGACCGGAGAGGCTTGGGCTCAACTCGCAAGCCGAATTGAATGGTGACCGCCTTGAAGTCACAGCGAGTCCATTGAGTGAAATGATGAGAGGCTCCAGAATCTATCAAAGCCGTGCCCGCCTGGTGTGACTTGCCCGAAGACGCGGCCGGCATGCTTATGATGAGTCAGACGGGGATATGAAGCACGAGATCGCCCAGGAGATCGCAGGAGTCGTGTCCACTTAGGGGCGCTAGAGCTAGAAATGGTCTGAGAACTGCTTGCCGGGGTGGTGGAATTGGTAAACACAGGGGACTTGAAAGGACCTCTATCCGTTTCTGAGCGCCATAACATGGAGTCGGTAAATTTCTTGTAAGTATGGGTTTATGGAAGTCATATAAAGTGATATGTGATGTAAAGAGAAGGCGGTTTTTCGGGTCAATTGTGACAGGTTCTGCGGCGCCATTACTGGGCTTCCAGAGGATTTGTCACAATTGAGTTTAGCGTTCTAGGCGTCTAGGCACTGCGATACAAGGATCCCATCTCGCCACTCCGAATTGCTAGCCCCTTGCTCGAACGATTCCGCATCTGCCACGAAATTGTCGATAACGGCACGGAATGATGCCGCGTATCTAAGTCGCTGCTGATCCCATACATCTCGAAAACCGGATGATGATATCATGTTCTGGCACCAGGCTTCCTGACGGGCTTCGATCTCCTCTCGCGTAAAAAGACCAAGTCCAGCTTGGTAGTGCGAGTTTTCCCATTCGCGCATAATCCCTTGGACTAGGGTTGCGTACTGCCATTCTTCATCGGGCGTCAACGTTTCCATGCTGTCCCACCCCACTCGAAATACTCGACTGTTTTGCTGATCCGTGGCTATCCAAGACACCGTCTCCAATTGCTTGCTCGTGATGGCGTCACGTGTTTGGGCTTGCAGCAGTCTTGTGTTCTGACGCATCTCGAGGCCCACAAAGATTAGGCTGAGGACTAGAGCTGTGACCCCAATGTTTTCCCTTATTTCCTTACGATCCATTTAAGCGCTTCCTAGTTGAGATTCTGGATAACGCTGAGGGGAGGGAGTCCGGTCGCGCAATGCTTCCGGTAAGCCAACTGCGACAGAATCTGCGCCAATATTCTAAAAAAGCTGGTGCAAACTGAGTCGACGATGGCGTAAGTTGTTGTAGTACAACACCTGCCGGGGTGGTGAAATCGGTAAACACAGGGGACTTAAAATCCCCCGGGCTTCGGCCCTTGCGGGTTCAATTCCCGCCCTCGGCACTATGTGAGATTCAGAGCACCTGTCACATCGCACATGCTCTTGTGATCCACCTTGCACACTTTCTTCGACAGTGCCGAATCTCACGCTCGGGAAGTCTGGGTGCTCTGGCTAAGGGTGGGGCTTTCTAGGGATCAAGTCTGATCGGAACTCGATGCCTCTTCGTCGAGTCACGGACAAAAGGGCTAACCTTGCGGCACGCGAAGTCGGAGGCGGGCAATCACCGGCAGATGGTCTGAGCCGACGGGCGCTCCTGGTTCTGCGCGCACGATGAGCCAGTCTTTATTCGCCATGACGTAGTCGATCCGAGCCCGGATCCACCCGTTGAGGCGTGTACCGCCGATTCCGAATCCCCCAGCCTGGAAGGCGTCAGTCCACTCGGCATATATCTGACGGAAGTGGCGACTCTCCGGTGGCGTGTTGAAGTCTCCTAGGATGAGTGCAGGAGAGCCCTGTTCGCGAGCAAATCGTTCCGCGCGTCTGAGCTCTATTTCTCTCAGAAGGGAGGTCTGCCCAAGTATCCGAGCACCCTCTGACACGCGGCCGCGCAAGATTCTCTCAAGGCCCGCTCGAGCGGTCTCGAGATGAACGTTTGTCACGTAGATGGGGCGGTCGCTGACCGTTAAGGAAAAGGTGGCGACCAGGGCAGACCCGCCGACGCTTTGAAGATTATCGCCATCCATCACGGCAACCTTCGAGATCGGGAACCGGCTGACTGCGCAGAGAGAAGCCTCCGTGGCCGTATACCAGTCTCGTAGCCTCAAGATCGACTCGCGGAAGGATCCACTGCATTCCTGGGCCATCATCAAATCCACACCGAGTCGATCCATCAGGACGTCCGGACCGTACTCAATCATGTGACCGCCAGCGAGGTTCAGCGTTGCGACGGTGAGATCGCTATCGCGTTCGGGGACCGTGATCGCCCGGAGTCCCCAACCGAAGCCGATCAGGGGGCCAATGAGCAAGGCTGACGATAAAACGAGCGGAACAAGCAGGGATCGATCACGAAAGAGTGCCAGACCCATGAGCCCCGCGACCGGTAGCAGCGTGATCCAGCGCGGACCGAAGAGCATGACGGTCGCGGGCCACCAGAGATCAGCTGTCGCCCGGAAGACGCTGACGACAATAACCGTTATAAAGCACGTCACGACGGTCCCCACCCAAACCACGCCGTCGATAGGGTGCGTCGACGCTGGCTGTTTAAGGTTTTTTAAAAACCGCGTTAGCCGCCGCCAACGTTGGGGGTCTACCGATGCTCCACACTTCGGACATTGGGCCGATTTCAAGAAGTGCATGCCCGCCCGAAGTCGGACTCGGTGGATCCCTGCTTCGCAGTTCACGATCAGATCGCGGGTGCTCTTGACCATGACTTATCCACTCTGTCGATTCGCTATCGCTCAGAGTGTGAGGCCATCGGGTGTCGGAGAGCAACCTGTCGCGTACTACAGCACAAATGCGCTGGGGTAGAACAGAGTCCAGATCCTGCCCTGCCGAGGGCCACTTTCGGGCACGTCACATGACCCACATTTTGCGCGTCGTAGACTGAATCCTGCACGCGTCCTGGACGTACCTCGCGAATGAAGACGCCTCAGACCCCGATGGAATTCGGCCGGAGGGCGCGCTCTCTCTACGGCGCTCGGGACGCCGTCGTTGACGGAGACGTCCGCTGGACGTACGAGGCGTTCTTCGACCGGTGCGATCGGTGGTCCAAGGTTCTGGAGCGCTTCGGGGTCGGGTCAGGTGATCGTGTCGCGTACATCGCTCCGAACACGCACGCCCACCTGACCGGCTACTACGCGGTCCCGCAGTTGGGTGCCGTGATCGTACCCCTGAATTACCGCCTTCTACCGTCCGACTGGGTGTACATGCTCAACCACTCTGGGAGCAGGGTGGTGTGTGTGCATGAGGACTACGTCGAGCAGGTAGACTCGGTGCGTGATCGACTGTCCGGGGTGGAGCACTTCGTGGCCCTCTCGGGGGAACGACCCGGCTGGGAGTCGTTCGAAGCACTGCTGGCCGAGGCGACCCCGGACTTCACCCGACCAGAGATCTCGGAGGACGACCTGCTCGCGATCAACTA
>DGOW01000059.1:23646-30135 GCA_002390225.1 Gemmatimonadales bacterium UBA4456
GATCGTTATCTCTGGACGCTGCCGATGTTCCATGCGAACGGATGGACCTTCGTCTGGATCGTGACCGCTGTCGGCGGACGGCACGTGTGTACGACTGACGTTGCCCCGGAAACCATCTTCCCGCTCGCGGCACGCGAAGGGGTCACGATGCTGTGCGCGGCACCGACAGTTCTCATCATGATCGCGAACGCCTCGGACGACCTCCGGGCAACGGCGCCGAGAGGCGTTCGTGTGCTGACCGCAGGCGCCGCACCTGCGGCACATACGATCGGCCGGGTAGAGGACGAGCTGAGTTGGACCGTCACGCATGTGTACGGGCTGACCGAGACTGCGCCTCTCATAAGCATCTGCGAGATGCGTCCCGAACACGCCGGTCTCTCGACCGAGGAGCGCGCCCGTCACAAATCACGTCAGGGTGTGGAGATGGTCACGTCGGGGGAGCTTCGGGTCGTGGATCAGGCCGGACATGACGTCCCGTGGGACGGCGAGACCGCTGGAGAGATCGTCGTGCGAGGGAATGTTGTGATGGACGGCTATTACAGGGATCCCGAGGCCACCGAGAAGGCGTTTGAGGGCGGATACTTCCACACGGGAGATGCCGCCGTGGTCGAGTCGGACGGCTATGTGCTCATTCAGGATCGTATCAAAGACGTGATCATCAGCGGGGGGGAAAACATCTCTTCGGTCGAGGTCGAAGGCGTGCTGCTCGCGCACCCTTCGATCGAGGAAGTCGCGGTCGTGGGGCTCCCTCACCAGAAGTGGGGCGAGGCCCCACACCTCTTTTGTACCTTGCACGATGGCGCCTCGCTCGATTTCGAGGACCTCCGGGTCTTTGCACGGGAGCGCCTTGCGGGCTTCAAGGTGCCCAAAGGGATGACCGTGGTGGACGAGCTTCCAAAGACGGCGACGGGAAAAATCCAGAAGTTCGTACTTCGAGGCGGCTCAGGTGTATACACACAGTAACAGCCGCGTAGCCCTTTCAGCCCCGCTCATCATGCTTCGCCGTCTTCGTTTCTTTCCTGTGATCCTGTTCATCACTGCCTGTGCCTCGGGGGGCAGTGCACCACCCGTGCCGCGCGCACAACCTTCGACTACGCCGCAGGTCGAGGAGGAGCCCGAAGCACCGACGACCAGCACGGAATCGGTTGTCGAGCCAAGTACCGAGTCTCTCGCGCTGGAAGCCGCGCCAGACGCATGGCAACTTCTGGATCTGGAGAGCGACGGCGTTCCCGGGGTGAGCTCGGCGCGTACCTACGATGAACTGCTGGCCGGTCGCGCGCCCAGCCGATCCGTGATCGTGGCCGTCATCGACGGCGGCATCGACACGACCCATGTGGATCTGCGGGAAAACCTCTGGATCAATGAAGACGAGACCCCCGGCAACGGTGTGGACGATGACGGCAACGGCTACGTCGATGATATCTACGGATGGAATTTCCTGGGCGGGACGGAGGGCCGCTCGGTCGGCCACGAAACCCTGGAGGTCACGCGGCTGCATTCAGCGTGCCTGGCCGGTGAGCCGTCCCCGATCGAGAAGAGTTGCCAGGACATAGGTGCCGACTACCGATCCGAGATCGATGAGGTCGTGCAAACGCTGGAGATCCTCGATCAGATCGAGCAGGCGTATGCGTTCGCGCTCCCCATCCTGCGTCGCGTCGGGGCAGGGGAGAATCCAACGCGAGAGAGTGTCGAGCCTATCTCGGCAGTTCGTCCCGACATTTCTCAGGCCAAGTCTCTCTTTCTGCAGCTGGCGGATATCCTGCCCGCGGAGGATGTGCCCGATGCGCGAGAAGCATACGAGGGACTGCGTGACTATGGCCTGAATCTTGAGTTCAATCCCCGGCAGGAGATTGTAGGCGATGACCTGTCCGTGGGTATCGAGCGGGGGTACGGGAACTCCGATGTTCACGCGAACGACCCTCGGCACGGCACCCACGTGTCGGGCATTATCGGTGCGGTTCGCGGCAATGCCCTCGGGATTGATGGGATCGCAGCGAACGTGCAGCTCATGGCGCTTCGGGCGGTGCCCGATGGGGACGAGCGTGACAAGGATGTCGCCAACGCCATTCGTTACGCCGTCGACAACGGGGCGCACATTATCAACATGAGCTTCGGTAAGGGGTTTTCGCCCCGGAAGTCACTTGTCGACGACGCGGTCCGCTACGCCGACGAGCGGGGCGTGCTGTTGGTCCATGCCGCCGGCAACGACGGCGAGGACATCGACCCTGGTGACAATTTTCCGACGCAGGTGTTCGAAAACGGAGCACGTGCGACGAACTGGATCGAGGTCGGCGCGGCGAATTGGCAGGTGGACAGCCTCGCTGCGACCTTCTCGAACTACGGTCAGACCAACGTCGACGTCTTCTCGCCCGGAGTCGACATCCTCTCGACGGTGCCGGGCAGTGAATACGAGCGTGAAGATGGGACGAGCATGGCTGCCCCGGTCGTGAGCGGCGTCGCTGCGCTGCTCATGGCATATTTCCCTGATCTCGACGCGGCCGATGTACGCCGGATCATTCTGGAGTCATCGGTAACGTACGCGGATGAGATGGTGGCGCGGCCCGGGGACGGTGCCCGGATTTCGTTCGGTCGACTCTCCGTCACAGGTGGCGTCGTGAACGTGTACGAGGCTGTGAGGATGGCGCTCGAGCAGAGGTAGTAGTTACCGCCATGCCTCCACGATGTCCTCCGCGATCAACCCCAGCGTCGCCTCCAACTCGAAGAAATCACCTGTGTTCTGATTAGTGAAGACGGAGATGATCGTGGGCCCGCCCTCGTAGAAGAGGATCCCTACATCGTTACCGGCGATTGGCGGCCAGTCTCCCGTCTTGTGCGCCACGTTCACGCCCTGGAAACGCACTCGCTGGGGCAGTCGGCTCGCGTAGAACTGGCGCGCCATGATCCCGACTATCTCCTCGCTTGCTGATTCGTCGGTCAGTTCGGCGGTCAGGATCTGCTCGAGCAGGCGGCCCATCTCCCGCGCGGTTGTCCGGCCAAGCCATGCGGTCGAATCTCCCTCGAATACGAACGACCGCGCGGACGCCTCCGGGTCGCCGGGGAAGCCACGCGCGAAGACCTCTCGATTCGTCATGGATGCGTTCGCAGGATCCGCGCGGACCCACACATCCCGGAACAGATCACCTGTAGTCGCCTTCACACGGGTGTCCGCGTAGCCGTGCTCCTCGAGCAGCATATTGACCCGGTCGAGTCCGACGGCCTCGATCACCATATCGGTCGCCGTGTTGTCCGAGGTGATGATCATCTGTGTGACGAGGCCTCGAAGCGTCGGGCTGAGTCCTGGTTCGAACGTCTGGATCAGGCCGCTGCCCCGACGCATGTCTTCTGGCTCGACGGTGTAGCGTGCATCGAGGTCGAGTCGGCCCGAGGCGTCGTCCCGGAAGGCCTGTACCATCACAGGAATTTTGATGACGCTCAGCGTATTCATCGGGCGATCGGCGCGGATGGCGATCTCGCGCCCACTCGGAATGTGCTTCGCGTAGATCGAGCTGATGGCGTCGAGCGCGTCGAGTCGGGCTGCCACGCGGGCCTCGATCTCGGTGGGGAGCTCTGTAGCCTGTGAGGAGTCGTGGTCCGGATTCGTGGCCGTGCATGCCCCGAATGCGCTGGCGGCGAGCGTGAGCAGACAAAGGCGAGAGGGGGCAGTCGTGCGTGGAGACATGGGCCTGTCCGGGGTGCGGAAGAACGTGTGTGATCGAGAAGCTAGGTCCGGGTGCACCCGAGCGGCGAGTATGAGGGGTCACCAGCTCGTCGCTGACGGCACGGCCGAGATGCTGGAACGTTCCTGCTCGACAAAGAGCGTGGAGGCTGGGATTGCGAGAGGTTAGACTCCATTAGCATCGTCACATCTCTTCGCGAGTGTCCGCCCATGAGCGGCTTCTACGTCGGCTCCGAAGTGGGCCGTCTTCGGAAGGTTCTGGTCCATCGCCCCGGGCTGAGTCTGCAACGACTCACGCCATCGAACGCACGCAAACTGCTGTTCGACGACGTGCTCTGGGTGCGCAAGGCGGGCGAACAGCATGACGAGTTCGTGGAGCTTCTTCGCGAACGGGACATCGAGGTCTTCCTGCTCGAGGAGTTGCTGGCTGAATCCCTCGAGCATAGCCCTGAAGCCCGTTCGCACATCCTGGACTCCGTCATTCACGAGATGACGGTCGGGGTCGCGCTGGAGGACGAACTTCGCGGGTATCTCATGGAGATGACCTCGCGCCTGCTCGCCCGACACCTCATCGGTGGCCTGGCTAAGAGCGAACTCCCCGAGATGGACCTCTCCCGCTCACTGACCGGGCAGATGCACACCGACAAGGACTTCATCCTGCCGCCGCTGCCGAACTCACTGTTCACCCGTGATTCCTCGTGCTGGATCTACGGCGGCGTCTCCTTGAATCCGATGTACTCAAGGGTGCGACAGCTTGAGGTGGTCAACGTCGGCGCGATCTATCGTTTCCACCCGATGTTCCAGGAGGCGTCATTCGACTTCTGGTATCCGCCGCAGGGGCACGACGCAGGCTTCGATCTGGACGACTTCGGTCACGCCTCGCTCGAGGGTGGGGATGTCATGCCGATCGGAAGCGGCACCGTGCTCATCGGGTGCAGCGAGCGGACGACGCCACTGATGGTAGAGCAAATCGCGAAGGCGCTCTTCTCGCGCGGTGGGGCCGAGCGGGTAATCGCGTGCCAAATGACGAAAGATCGGGCACACATGCACCTCGATACGGTCTTCACCTTCCTCGATCGGGACGCGGTCACCGTGTACCCGACAGTGGTCGACGCGATTACGGCGTTCAGTCTCAGGCCGGGCGACCGTGAGGGTGAGGTCTCCGTGACCCGCGAATCGAGTTTTCTGGACGCCGTACAGGATGCATTGGGTCTGAAGAAGCTTCGGGTCGTGACGACCGGTGGCGACGAGTACCAGGCCGAACGAGAGCAATGGGACGACGGGAACAACGTTGTCGCGTTGGAGCCCGGTGTGGTCGTCGGATACTCGAAGAACGAGTACACGAATCAAAAGCTCAGGAACGCTGGGATCGAGGTACTCGAGATCGACGGCTCTGAGCTTGGCCGCGGACGAGGCGGCGGTCATTGTATGACATGCCCGTTGCTTAGAGACCCGATCTGATCTCGAGGCGCACGGAGCGCTGCCAACATTCACCCGGCCAGTCGGCCGAAACCGATGAGATACTGCCGATGACCGTTGACCTCCGTGGTCGCCACTTCCTGAAGCTGCTCGACTTCATGCCCGAGGAGGCACACGACCTCCTCGATCTGGCGGCGGAGCTGAAGGCGGCGAAGCACAGCGGGAGCGAGACGCCACGCCTCAGCGGCAAGAACCTGGCGCTGATCTTTGAGAAGGGCTCCACACGCACCCGGTGTGCCTTCGAGGTGGCCGCGCACGATCAGGGCGCACACGCCGTCTATCTGGGCCCGACGGGTACGCAGATTGGCACGAAGGAAACCATGAAAGACACGGCCCGCGTACTGGGTCGTATGTTCGACGGGATCGAATACCGAGGCTTCGGGCAGGAGCGGGTCGAAGAACTCGCCGAGTTTGCTGGCGTGCCGGTCTGGAACGGACTGACCAACGAATTCCATCCTACTCAGATCCTCGCCGACGTCCTGACGATGCGCGAGCATGGATCGGGCGACCTCTCGTCGACGAGCTACGCCTACCTGGGGGACGCCCGTTTCAACATGGGTAATTCGCTCATGGTCGGGGGCGCGCTCTTCGGTATGGATGTGCGGCTGGTCGCGCCCGAGGCGCTCTGGCCCGACCCCGACCTGGTTGCGCGGTGTCAGACGCTCGCGGCTCAGACTGGTGGGTCGGTCACCGTGACCAGTGATGTGGCAGCAGGCGTGTTAGGCTGTGACTTCATCCACACGGACGTATGGGTGTCGATGGGCGAGCCTGAATCTGTCTGGGCGGAGCGGATCGACGTTCTCAAGCCCTATCAGGTGAACGCAACGGTAATGGACGCCACCGGTAAGGCCGACGCGAAGTTCATGCATTGCCTCCCGGCCTTCCACAATCGTGACACGAAGATTGGTGAGGAGGTCTACCAGAGATTTGGGCTGGAGGGGCTCGAAGTGACGGAGAATGTCTTCGAGTCCAGGAACTCCGTCGTATTCGATCAGGCCGAGAACCGTCTCCACACGATCAAGGCGATTCTCGTCGCCACGCTCGGCTAACGTTGGGACACGGTCGGAATGAGGATTGTCGCCGCCCTCGGCGGGAACGCTCTTTTGCGGCGCGGAGAACCGATGACGGCTTCTTCGTGAATCTAGGTACCCCCGATCAGCACATGGTCTCCGACGGCACGATCGACGAGCTTGAAGGTCTGGAACTACCGGCGGGCTCTATGAGCTCCCAGGTCCAAGCGGCGTGCGAGTTCACCCACGTGACCGGCGGTCATGCCGTGATCCGCGGTCTGGATGATGTCGATAAGCTGGTGGAGGGAACCGCTGGAACACAGG
>DGOW01000059.1:30224-30959 GCA_002390225.1 Gemmatimonadales bacterium UBA4456
GCAGACCTGGCCGAGGCGGTCGAAGTGCATTGCCCCTATTGCGGTGCGGGTATCGACCTAGGGGTCGACCAGTCGGGCGGCGGAGTGCAGGAGTACGTCGAAGACTGTCAGGTATGCTGCCAGCCGCTGATGGTGCGCGTCACGCTTGATGGTGATGGTGTTCCTGCGGTTATGGTCAACACGCTCGACGAGAGCTGACAGGCCGTTCTCGGCGCAGGTCGCTGGGGTGTCGGCTCGAGCTTTCGGCCTGCTCGGTGAGCGTGTCGAACGACTCGCTGTATACGAGGGAGCGGAGCGGGTACGGGAAGAGACGAGTCTGGAGGTCGAAGGTGCGAAGGGTTCGACCCTGTGCATCGAATGGTTCCCGGCCCTTGAAGCCTTAGACGAACCCCGTTGTGCCGCGGACCAGCCCCGTAATCGGCGCTTCCTTCGAGAAGCACATCGCTCGCACCAGCTGATCGACGTCCGAGTTGATCCGGACCGCGATCGTCGGTTTGAGGCCGCCTTCGGCGATCTCGATGCTGAGCGTCACACGCGCCGCCGTCTGATGGCGCAGCACCTCGTCGTTGGTCGAGTGTAGTTTCGAGGTGACATTGTGGATGCGCGTCTGGTGTGAAAGAACGAGCAGGGCGACCAGCTACCTTCGGGGTGCGAAGCGGTAGTGTCCCACGAGCCACTCCGAACCATCGCGGTAGCCGAACAACTCCTCACAAGCGAGGAAGAAGAGGCGCCACC
>DGOW01000047.1:0-3675 GCA_002390225.1 Gemmatimonadales bacterium UBA4456
TATGAGCCAAACGACGCTTTTGCACGCACTTAGCTGCGATTCCTCAACTCGTCAGGCGTCCATCGACATCACCCTCACCTTCGAGGAGTGGATGGTGAACCGTGCGCTCGAGTTCCTCAGGTCTCGCCCTGAACCATCCCCGCGGGCGTCTCCCCGCTGAGGCTTCGGGGACGGGCGAAGAAGCGGCTGTGAAGATCTCCTGTATGCAACAGAAACTCGGGGACTATATGGGGACTGTTGCGAAAAACGGCCAACCCCAAAAGGCTGACCGCTCTCCCTGAATTCTTAAACCACAGCAATGACCCGGGTGGGGCTCGAACCCACGACCTACTGATTAAAAGTCAGTTGCTCTTCCAGCTGAGCTACCGGGTCGCGAAAAGTCTAACCCGCCGCAGGCCCTCGATCTACGGTATCTCGGCTGGCGCCGCATGAACGATCCCTTCCATGGTGACGTCGTTCTGGATCAGACCGCGTCCTGACCCCAGGCACAATTCGAATGCTGAGCTTCGGACGAGCACCCGTCGAGCGAAGGCCTTGGACGGCGCAAAGAGCTTGATCGCGAACGTAGCCTCAGGCATGGGTAACGATAGCGCCTTGAACGGAAGGCAGCGCGCGTGCTCATGCTGGAACTCGAATCATCGTGTAAGCGAATTCTCCCAAGCGTTTTCGCGGCACCAGTCGGGGCCAAGTACCTTCCTCTAACCCTTCTCTCCCAACCGACCTCGCCCTTGGCTCTGAGCTCTTCGGATCAGTCCAGTCTTCGCCGCACAGCAGTCATCGTCGCGTTGATGGCCGCAGGCGAAACGGTGTTTCTCCTCCCCTTCGTGCTGGCGCGGATTTTCCGTCCGACGTTCCTCGACGTGTTCGAGATCACGAACCTCGAGCTGGGAATCGCGTTCTCCGCGTACGGTATGGTGGCGATGGCCGCCTACTTTGCAGGTGGGCCCCTCGCGGATCGCTACTCGGCGCGATCCCTGATGACGACGGCCCTCGTGACCACGGGTCTCGGAGGCATCGTCCTCAGCACCATACCAACGCCAGAGGTCATGAACGTTCTTTGGGGCGTATGGGGTGCAACGACGATCCTCCTTTTCTGGTCGGCGATGCTTCGAGCTACGCGGGAGTGGGGCGGCCCACACACCCAGGGCCGGGCGTATGGCCTTCTCGACGGCGGACGTGGCTTGCTCGCTGCCCTCATTGCCTCCGCTGCAGTGCTCGTGTTCGCTGTCCTCCTCCCTGTCGCTGCTGACGTGGCGACACCAGAGCAGAGGGCGGACGCATTCTCCGGGGTCATCTGGGCTTTCACGGGCTTCACACTTCTGGTCGCCGCGCTCGTCTGGCTGATCGTCCCAGCGGGTGCGCCAACGAAGGGAGCCGATGGCCGGCCTCGACTCTCACTCACAGGGGTTAAGGCCTCCATGCGCATGCCCACCGTGTGGCTTCAGGCGGTGATCGTGGTGTGCGCCTACGTCGGGTACAAAGCAACCGACGACTTTTCGCTGCTCGCACGCGACGCGCTCGGATACGACGATGTACAGGCCGGAATGATCGGGACGCTGTCTTTCTGGATCCGGGCGATCGCTGCGGTCGCCGCGGGCTACCTGGCGGATCGGATCGACTCATCGCGCGTGATCCTGTGGGGCTTCGCGTTACTGACGGCCGGCAGCCTCCTGATCGCCTCCGGCCTCCTCGTCCCGGGTGTCGCCTGGATGCTGATCGCCACCATCGTCGCCACGAGTGTCGGCGTCTACGCGTTGCGCGGTGTCTACTTCGCCCTTCTGGCGGAAGGCGCGGTACCCGTCGCCTACACAGGAAGTGCGATCGGCGTCGTCTCGCTCATCGGCTTCACACCGGACGTCTTCATGGGACCGTTGATGGGGGTGCTCCTCGACGGCTCACCGGGCGTGCTGGGCCACCAGCACGTCTTTGCCTCGGTCGCAGCTTTCGGCCTCGTGGGCTGGATCGCGACCGTAGTATTCAGGAGGCTCCGACCGACGGATACCACCGCTACGGCCACCGTGGCCTAGTTCCTAAGGCCGTGCCGCCCGGCGTCCAGCGCAGACTCCGGCGCAGGACCGCCACGGGTGAACATCTCCGTCCACATATCGGAAGATATGAACTTGGTCACGCCAGCGATGGCCATCCCCGCTCCGGCTGCGATCGTGACAAAACACAGAAGGATGGTACCAGCCTCGGCCGCCGCGTCGGGACTCATCGCAATCCCCTAGGTACATGCACGGACGGACGGCCCGTAATCGACCGAATTGTGGGGGACGAGCCTCTTATCGATTCTCCGGCCGATGAAACGACCCTTCCTGTACACAAAGCCGGATTTTTGTCTCATGCAGTGGAATCGAGTTGTTCGCGTTGGAGCCCTCGCCCTCGCGCCCGCCGCCCTCATCGCGTGTGAGGACGAGATCACGAACCCCGAGGACCAGTTCATTGAAGGACAGATCGTCCTCGACGCTTCGTCCCCCGTCGCGTTCACGCATTTCACCTTCGCCGACGGCGGATCGATCGTCCCTGTGACCGATCCTGCCTCGTCGACCGACTGGGATATGGCGTTTCGGCGTTTCGGCGTGAAGCTGAACGGAGGCGTTGCCGGCCCCGGCACCGTGGCGGGAGCCAACCTCGCGAACAACGCGTCGGCCACGGATGCTGAGGTCGTCCTGTTCACGCCGTCGGGTGCCGCAGCGGCGTTCGAAGCCGTGACCGCAGCCGACATTTCCGGTGCCACGTTCCTTGAGGATGGCCTGGTGGAGGACGTCACGGGGCCGTGGTTCCGGTTCGACTTCCTCTCGAACAATCTGGTCGCGAACCCGGGAGCGGCGTGGAAAGTGCAGGAGGCCGACGGTGGCTTCTCCGTCGTTCGGATCGCCGAACTCGTCATGGCGGGTCAGACGCCGTCGAGCATCACCGTCGAGTACCGGCATCAGGACGCTGGTGGCTCACTCGGTTCCGCCGAAACCGTTGTAGTCGATCTGACGAGGGGACCGGGGTTTGTCGATCTGAGCTCTGGATCGGTTGTGGCACCAACCGCCTGTGACTGGGATCTGTCCTTGAGTCCCTTCTTCACGATCGAGTTCAACGACGCTTGTAGTGCCGGCACGTTCCCGCTCGATCCCACAGAGGATTTCAACGCATTGACGAACGCGGACGATGCCCCGGAGTACGGTGCGTTTCTCTCTGCCATCAGTGGTGCGTTCCCCGGGACGATCGAGGGCGCCGGGGGCGTGTTCTGGTACAACATTCAGGGCAATCAGCGCCTCTGGCCCACGCACAATGTCTTCCTCGTCCGCGTTGGGTCGTCGGTCTTCAAGGTTCAGGTGGTCGACTACTACAGTTCGACGGGCGACTCCGGCTTCCCGACGTTGAGGTTCGAGCAGATCCAGTGATCGCCAGGAGTCTGGTCGCTGTCGCGACCGGATTGCTCCTCGCGGGGCCCTTGTCGGCCCAGGACGGGCGTGTCATTGATCCGCTCTCCGGGGCCGGCATTGCCTTCGCCGAGATCTCTTGGCATCCCGGGGACCCGGAGGCCGACCCGGCTGCGCGCATCGAGACGAAGTTGAACGGGCGCTTCACTCTTCCCTACGACTGGCGCGCTCCCGGATGGATCGAGGTGCGCTCGCTAGGCCACCAGACGCTCAGGCTCTCGTTTGACGACGCGGCAGCCCT
>DGOW01000047.1:3737-11162 GCA_002390225.1 Gemmatimonadales bacterium UBA4456
GCCCGCTCCCAGCGACGCTCGGAGATCGCGGTTCCGATTGTCCAGATTACGGCCGAAGAGATTCTGATCTCCGGTGCGGCATCCGCAGATCAACTCCTCGACGAGCTCCCCGGCCTGCAGTCTGCGCCCAAGGCTCCGGTGGGGTCGACCATCCAGATTCGTGGGATCGGCGACGCCCGGGTTCTCCTGCTGATAGATGGCCAGCCTGCCAACGGCGCGCTGCTCGAAGACCGGGATCTGAGCCGGATCTCGCTGTCGGGCGTTGAGCGTGTGGAAGTCGTAAAGGGTCCGCTCTCGACACTCTATGGATCTGACGCGCTCGGCGGTGTCATCAACGTGATCACCCGGACGCCCGAGCGGGGATTCAAGGCTGAGGCGCGTGCCCTGTCCGGCTCAGGTGGTCGGTATCAGGGAGACGTCACCGTATCGGGCGGCGGCCCCGTGGTGGTTCGCGCGACGGGGAGCTGGCGTCAGCAGGACCAAGTGCCCGGTCTCGATGGGACTGCCGACGCCTTTGCGCGCGTCTGGGACTTCAAGTCCACTGTGCGCGCCGGCGACTCTAACGGTGTGCGCGCCCGGGCCGATATTTCGTATCTGCGGGAGCGTCAGCGTTGGCCGGTCGGCGGAGGATTCTCTGGCTTCAACGACAACGAAGGTCTCACAGGGTGGGCGGAAATGACCCTCCCGGGTCTGGGCGGAGACTGGACGGTACGGACCCTGGCCCAGGGGTACGAGCACCTCTTTCGGCGTGCCCGTGGTGACGCACCCATCTCGGGCAACGACGACGAGAAGCAGGTAGAAGACCTCTGGAAGGCCAGTGTCCTGCACGCGCGGACGATCGGGGGGCACAACATCGACATTGGTGTTGAGGGGTCACGGCGCTCGATCGAGTCTCCCGACAAGATCCTCGAGGACCAGGCGGCGGACGACCAGTTCGAGGTTTTTGGCCAGGACGCATGGACGATGGGATCCACGACCGTGACGGGTGGCGTACGGGGCACCGTCAACGACCGCTGGGGCAACGCCGTCTCACCCACCCTCGGTCTCACCACCATGCCCGGATCGGACGTTCGCCTGCGAGCACTCGTCGGCCGCGGCTTCCGCGCGCCCTCGTTCAAGGAACTGGCATGGGATTTCGCCAACCTCGGGGCCGGGTACACGGTTCAGGGCTCGCCTGATCTCGAACCGGAGCGTTCCTGGAACATAACAGCCGGGGTCGACTGGGCTCCGTCCGCGCGCTTCACCGTAGGCTTCGAAGCCTACACGAATCGGATCACGAACCTCATCGAGACTAGCTTCATCGGGAACAACCCGTCAGGGCTGCTGATCTTCTCGCCCAGCAATCTCTCCGAGGCCCGAACGCAGGGCGTCGAAGTGTCGACATCCGGGCGTCTGGGGAGATGGGAAGCGATCGCGGAGTACGTGCTGCTCGACGCGAAGTCCCTGGAAGACGAGCTGCCTCTGGACCGACGGTCAAAACACTCCGGACGTGTGCGCGTCGGGCGGACCCTGCCTGTGCTCGACGGCCTGCGTCTGCATGTCACCACGGTGCTGACGGGGGACGCTCCGATCGTGGCCATCGACGAATTCGGCCAGCGGGACGTGCTCGGCATTCAGGAGCGCTTCGTCTCCGTGGATGTGCAGAGCACGCTCCAGCTACCCCGCGGACTTCACCTCGTGTTCGGCGTAACCAACCTGCTCGATGCTCGCCCCGATGGCTGGCTGGCGGTCATCGAGCGTCAGTTCCGCCTCGGTCTCGAAGCGCGCGACCTCTTCTAGCTGATCGTCCAGCCGAGCCCGGTCGTACCCCCGACGACCGGAAGCATGATAGATGTCCCCATCAGGTCGATCTGAAGCTCCGTGCCGGGTTCAGGCCACAGCGTGAACTGCGGATCGCTCGAGAAGATCATCAGACCGATGCGCTGGCCGGCAGGGATGATCTGATCGTCCGGCTGCAGGTCGAAGGTCAGCTCACGGAACTCGCCGGGAGTGAGCGGCGTGCTCTCCCGCAGCGACCCCTCGTTCTGGGGATCAGCCCATCCACGGGTGATGAGGTTGTCATTGATCGAGGCTCCGTCGATCCACGGTAGCGAGACGAGCCAGACGGACAGGTTCGCTGCTTCAGCGTTCGCCGCGACCCGGACCGTCAGCGTGGCTACACCGGACAGATGGACATCTTGCGTGAGTTCGGGCGTCGCGTAGAGCAGACGATTCATGGACGCGGCAGCGGCGGCGTGCGCCGCACCGTCGACGCTGACGTCGTCGGTGAGGCCTTCGATACCGGAATCGGTCGAAGCCGCAAGCGACAACGTCCCGACCTCGTTACCGCTACCAGTCGGATACAGCATGACCGACTCGGCCTCGGGGTTCGGATAGTCGTCATACGCGGTAGGCTCGTTCCCCTGTACCCCCTCACGCACGATCCATGCTTTTGGATCGTTCTCTACCCCGTTCTCGACATCGTACACGTAGCGGGTGAACCAGCGATTCATCTGTTCGAGCGGAGGAGGGCCACCATGTCCACCCTGGTGGTAGAAGATCTGGAGCGGCACCCCTCGGTCCTTGAGCGCCTCGGAGATCCGGTAGCTGTGCTCGGGCATCACGTTCCAGTCGTTGAATGCGTGCGCCATAAGCGTCGCGGCTTGCACACCGTCGATCACATTCAGGTAATCGCGGCCATACCAGAAGTCGTTGTAGTCACCGCTGACCCGGTCCCGACCCTCGGCCATCTCCGTGTCACGCACATTCTCGTTGCACCACGCACGGCGCTCGGGGTCTCCAGAGTTGATGAAGTCGTACAGGACATCCACGTCTTCACCCAGAAACCCTCCGGGTGCGCGTACCAGCCCGTTCGAGCGGTAGTAGTGGTAGTACGACGTGTTGGGTGCGACCGGAATGATCGCTTCCAGACCGTCCACACCCGTCGTCGCGGCTGCGAGCGGCAGGGTACCGTTATACGACGTGCCGGTCATGCCGACCTTACCGGTCGTCCAGTACGCCTCGACCTCCTCTCCCCCAACGGGCTCGGTGTAGGCCTTGGCGCGCCCGTTGAGCCAGTCGATCACCGCCTTGGGCGCCAGCGACTCGTTCATGCCGCCGACTGTCGGGCACCCTTGGGAAAGACCTGTTCCGGGCGACTGCGAGTGCACGACTGCAAAGCCCCGCGGCACCCATGTGCCGACGTGAGAATTCGAGATCGTCGGGCGGCGGCTCTGCTGAGCGATCGATGGCATATCACCCCGAACCGGCGGCTCCACGCCGATCTCATGTTCGACGTTCCAGAAGTACTCGGATGCCGTCGTCCCCACCCCCGAGTAGTACGGCGACGACTCGTAGACGACCGGCACGAGAAGGCCTTCCGAGTCGGTCTGAGCCTGGCGTGTGACGTCCACGTGCACCCGATCGGGCCGTCCGTCGCCATCGGAGTCGAACTCCGTCTGAACCCAGAGGTCATGACGGATCCAAGCCTCCGGGTCGGCAAAGGCGTCGACGATCTGGGCCTGCCCATCTTCGAAGACAGGGCGTGCCCCCACGGACGGTGCCTGAGCCGCAACCGGCACGGCGACGAGGGCGAGCGAAGCTCCGAGGACGAATCTGATTGCGGTCGACGAACGGGTCATAGTGTGTGGTCCGAAGGAACAGAAGATCGGGGCGCCAAACTACCGATCGGCGATACCGCTGTCATAACCGAAATCCAGATCGAGGGCGCCGTGCCTAGATCCCGAGGTCGTACTGCAGACCTGTGAAAGTCAACCGATGATGGGGCGTCAAGCCGAGAGCTTCGATCGCGCTGCGGTGCTCCGCCGTGCCGTACCCCATGTTTCGCTCCCAACCATACCCGGGGTGCCGGGCCGACAACCGGTGCATGAGTCGATCTCGGACGACCTTGGCGACGATCGAAGCGCACCCGATCGAGTGGATGAGCGCGTCCCCGCTCACCACCGCCTCATGTTCTCGTTCAAGCCACTTCACCGGCAGCCCATCCACGACGACAGCACAGTCAGCGTGCGGCAGCCGACTCAGCGCGCGCTGCATCGCGACCGTAGTCGCCCGCAGGATGTTCCGCTGGTCGATCTCACGGACGGACGCCGCGCCGATCCCATAGCTGAGCGCCGACGACGTAATCACGGCGTAGAGCTCCTCGCGCGTGACGGCCGAAAGCTGCTTCGAGTCGTCCGCGCCCTCGACATGCATCCCTTCAGGAAGGATGACAGCGGCAGCCACCACCGGGCCGGCCAGAGGCCCCCGCCCAGCCTCGTCGACTCCCGCGACCAAACGACCGCGGCCCCAGAACCGCTTCTCGTACTCGAGGAGGTCCCGGGGCCGCGTCGACCCTGAATCGTCCGGCTTCAATGCCGGCTCGATCAGCGAGCGGAGCGCTTCTCCGCGATGCGGGCGGCCTTACCACGGCGGCCACGCAGATAGTAGAGCTTCGCACGGCGCACGCGACCACGGCGAACGACCTCGACACCGCTCACGGTTGGAGCATGGAGTGGAAAAATACGCTCGACGCCGACGCCGCTGGAGATCTTGCGGACAGTGAACGTCTCGTCGACGCCACCACCCTTGCGACCAATGCAGACACCCTCGAACACCTGGATGCGCTCTTTGGCTCCCTCGCGCACGAGGTAGAGCACGCGAACGGTGTCGCCCGGAGAGAATTCCGGGGTTTCGTCCCGGAACTGCTCTTTTTCGAGTTCTTTGATGATGTCGGTCATGATCGACTCCAACGACACGTTCACAGGTCTTCCAAAACAGACTCCCAAGATAATGAGGTCTGTCATGGACGTGAACCCCGGAGACGCCCAATTTGCACGTTCCGCTCGCAGACTTCTGCGCCCACGAGCCTTCCAGCCTCCCCACCGTCATGATCTGGCCTGCGAACCCGATGGATTCCCGACTTCTCACCGCCGCCGGACTGTTCCGACACCACCGGATCACCGCGTCGGTGCTGAGCATGCTGACGCTGGTCACTCTGACCGGCTGCGGCACCGGAGACGACTCGTCCGGACGGATCGAGAATACGGCCGACACGGCACTGCCTGATTCGGAGTGGACCCGGGCGCAGCGACTCGAGTCCCTGCTATCGACTCTGGCCGCCGACTCGATGGAGGGACGACGCACCGGTACGCCGGGCGCCCACCGTGCCGCCAGGTTCCTTGCAGCCGAACTGGCGCGGTACGGAATCGAGCCCGCGGGAGACGACGGCAGCTACCTGCAGACGGTGCCAATGGCCCGAATCACTCAGGATACGGACAACGGTGAGCGCGAGCAGTATGTGATGGAGATCGACTACGAAGAGTGGGACGCCCTACCACCAGCCTCCATCATGACGACGGAGTCCAACGTGATCGGCGTTATCCGCGGATCAGACCCAGAGGTTGCCAACGAAGCGATCGTCCTGGGTGCACACTTCGACCACGTGGGGATCGGCGCCGCGGTCCCGGACGAAGCAGGCGTAGCCGACTCCATCTACAACGGAGCCGACGACGATGGATCGGGCACGGTCGCCGTACTCGAAATCGCCCGTGAGCTCATGCGGGGTGCGCCGCCGCGCCGCACGGTCGTCATCCTTCTCAGCACAGGTGAAGAGATGGGCCTGTTGGGGACGAGGTATTACATCGCCAACCCGGTCATTCCGATGCACCAGACCGTCGCGGACCTCCAGATCGAAATGATTGGCCGTCCGGATGACGCGGTAGGTGGCTTCGGGCGAGCGTGGCTCACCGGGTACGAGCGGACGACCATGGGCGACCAGCTGGCCGCGGCAGGTTCTCCGATTGTCCCGGATCCGCGCCTCGAGCAGAATTTTTTCTTCCGTAGCGACAACATCGCGTTCGCCGTGCTCGGAATTCCGGCGCATACCCTCTCGTCGTTCGGCCTGCACACGGACTACCACCAGCCGTCCGACGAAGTCGAGCTGGTCGACTTCGACCACATGGCTGCGCTGGTGGATGCAGCCGTGGACGCCGTTCGCTTCCTGGCAGACGGACCGAAGCCGGACTGGAAGGAAGGCGGCCGCGAGGGGCTCGAGAACTTCTAGGCCTCGCGGTCCCGTGTGAGCCGCTCGGCTTCCGACTGTCGCCACGCCTCAATTTTCGCATGGTCACCGGAGAGCAGGATCTCCGGCACTACATGTCCTCGATACTCGGAAGGTCGCGTATAGGAGGGCGCGGACAGGCGGCGACCGTCATAAAAGGAGTCCGTGGCCGCGGCGTCATGATCGCCGATCGCACCAGGAAGCAAGCGAACCACCGCGTCCGTGACGGCGAGGGCGCCGATCTCTCCACCCGAAACGACGAAATCACCGAGTGAGATCTCGTCCGTCGCCAGATGATCGGCGACCCTCTGATCGACGTCCTTGTAGTGACCGCAGAGCAGCGTCAGCTCCGGCTCGACACTGAAGCGGACCGCATCCTCGTGTCGGAACGGGCGTCCGCGCGCCGAGAGCAGCACGATCGGACCCCCGGGGGCGAGATCCTCCACCGCTTCGAAGAACGGCTCAGGCTTCATGACCATGCCGGCACCGCCCCCGTACGGAAGGTCGTCTACCGTGCGATGACGGTCATGCGTGTAGTCACGCAGGTCGATCAGCTGGTACTCCACCAGCCCGGATACAGCCGCCCGAGCAGGAATTGAGAGACCCAGCGGCCCCTCGAAGAAGCCTGGAAAGATCGAGACGATATTGATCCGCATGGTCATAGATCGAGCAGCCCGCTTGGAGGATCGATCACCAGTCGTCGCGCTTCTACGTCCACCTCGACCACGATCTCTGGCCGGTAGGGGATCATGAGGACCCCGCGCTCGCCGCGCACCTCGAGCAGGTCAGCCGGCCCCATCTCGTAGACCTCCGACACCATTCCGACCGCATCGCCATCCACCGTCTCGACCGTCATATCGAGCAGCTGATGGTAGAAGACCTCTCCGTCGGCGAGCGGTTCGAGCTCGTCGATCGGTAGAAATAGATAACGGCCCTGAAGCTGTTCTGCTTGAGTCCGATCGGTGACGCCACCAAAGACGACCAGCGCCCCCTTCGGAGACATGCGGACGGATTCGATCCGCAGAGGGGGCAGATCAGGATCCGGTGCGTCGTCGTTCGGACCCCCCAATGACAGAACCATCCCGGGAGCAAAGGCGCTCGCGGGATGGTCGGTTAGCAACCCGCAGAGAAATTCTCCGCGCGTGCCATGAGGCCGGGCTAGATGACCGACGACGAGGTGAGTCGGGTCCTTACGACCCATGGTGACGCGTTGCCCGAGGGTTACTCGGACTTCTCCTCGTCTTCCTCACTGGCCTCGGCCTCCTCGGCCTCGGCGGCAGGTGCCTCGTCAGCTTCGGCAGCGGGCTCGTCTTCAGACGCAGCTTCCGCCGCCTCTGCTTCAGAAGCCTCACCAACAGCGTCCTCTTCAGCAGCCTTCGCCTCGG
>DGOW01000047.1:11228-16831 GCA_002390225.1 Gemmatimonadales bacterium UBA4456
CTCTTCGGCAGCCTTCGCCTCGGCGGCCTTGTCGGCAGCAGCCTTCGTCTCTGCAGCACGCCTGGCTGCGAGCTCCTCGGCCTTCTTGCCCTTGGCTTCCTCGGGATCTTCCACGCCGACAGCGACGATTTCATCGCCACCCCTGCGGGCTTTGTCGATGAGCGACGTCATGGTCCGGGACGGGCTCGCACCCTCGCTGATCCAGTAGTCGACCCGCTCGAGGTCGATGACCAGACGGGCGGGGTTCGCGAGTGGCTTGTAGTAGCCGAGCGTCTCGACGAAACGACCGTCGCGCGGCGAAGCGCTATCGGCCACGACGACCCGGTAATGGGGCTTCTTCTTCCGGCCCATGCGGCGGAGGCGAATACGTGCAGGCATCTTTTAAGTCTGTGGTGTTTCTGGCGATGGAGCGACGGTCGAGCCGACGCGCCCGTCTCCGGTCGAACCCGGAAAAAGGGCAGACGCAAACAATAAAAGCGTCCGCATGGCCTGTACAGCGATGGAGGTTCGGTAACACCGCCTGTTGGAGCTTGCTCGCTATCTCCCGAACGGCATCCGCGGCATGCCTGGAACTCCTCCACCACCGCCCATGTCGCCCATCATACCGCGCATCTGCTTCATGAATTTCTGCATTTCCTTGAACTGCTTCATGAGACGGTTCACCTCGGATACCGGGCGGCCGCTGCCCTTCGCGATCCGAGCTCGGCGCGAGCCGTTGAGGATTTTCGGATTACGGCGCTCCTCCAGCGTCATGGACAGGATGATCGCCTCCACGTGCCTGAATCGCTTGGGATCCATATTCGCCGCGGGGATCTTCATCTTGTTCGCGCCGGGGATCAGTTTCATGAGCTGATCGAGCGGACCCATCTTCTGGATCTGGCTCATCGCGACGAGGAAGTCCTCGAGCGTGAAGCGACCCGACATCATCTGCTTCTGCAGCCGCTCCTGATCCTCCTCATCCACCGCGACCTGCGCGCGCTCGACCAGACCGACCACGTCGCCCATCTGGAGTATACGACCGGCGAGACGTTGAGGATCTGCAGTGTCGAGATCATCGATGCCTTCGCCGACGCCAAGGAACTTGATGGGCCGCCCGGTGACACCTCGAATAGAGAGCGCCGCACCACCCCGAGCGTCACCATCCATTTTGGTCATGACCACGCCAGTGAGACCGAGCGCGTCCTCAAAGCCCTGGGCGATGGTCACGGCTTCCTGACCCGTCATGGCATCGGCGACAAGCAGGATCTCCTGGGGCTGAACGGCGTTCCGGACCTTGACCAGCTCGTCCATGAGGGCGTCGTCTATCTGCAGACGACCCGCGGTATCGACAATGAGAGTCGAGTGCTTCGACTCGGTTGCGCGCTCCTTCGCGGCAAGTGCGGTCGCGACGGGGTCACCGCCGAACTCTCCGACGAACACCTCCGCACCAATCTGCTGACCGAGTGTCTGAAGCTGCTCGATCGCGGCGGGACGCTGGAGGTCACACGCTGCAAGCAGCGGCGAGCGCCCTTCCCGCCCCAGGCGCCGGGCGAGCTTCGCCGCAGTCGTCGTCTTACCGGCCCCCTGAAGGCCGACCATGAGAATGACCGTCGGGCCACTTGTCGCCTTTTCGAGGGTGGGGTGATCGTCACCGAAGAGGTGCGCCAGCTCGTCATGAACGATCTTTACGAGCTGCTGGCCAGGTGAAACAGCCTTCAGGACCTGCTCGCCGAGCGCGCGCTCCTGAACCCGGCCAAGGAACTGACGGGTGACCTTGAAGTTGACGTCGGCCTCGAGGAGGACCCGCCGGACCTCGCGCAGACCCTCCTTGATCATCGGCTCGGTGAGCACACCCCGCTGCCGAAGCTTCTTCAGCGCTCCGTCGAGTTTTGAGCCGAGTTCGTCGAACATTCCTGTCTGGCCTCCGACTACCCATTGCTGACGTGCGCCCAGGGGGGCGAATTCGCGCTCTGAAAGCTAGTGCAGGCCATCAGAGGTGTGGAGCCCGCCGCAATGGTACTCTGGCATTAACTTTGCAACGCAAAGCATATTGTGCGTCCAATCCGGGTACGGAACAGTTGAGAGGCACGCATCGCATTCGAGGGTACGTGGACGATCATACCGAGCGAACATCGATGACTGCGCTGACCGAATTTCTCTTTTCCATGCCTGCACAGCGGAAGGTGGGCTCGATCGTCCGGTGGTGGGAGAAACGCCGACTTCCCTACAACCTGATGGTCGGAGCCGCGGGCGTGGCGTCGGTCGTCTGGATTGCGATCGCCGAGTTGATTGCGCCGGGCGGGCCCGGGCTCATCCTGGTCCCGTGGCAACCGATCGTTTTGTTCGGTGTGGGAGCGAACGTATTCTACACCCTCGGCTCCATGATCGAATCGATCGCGCACAAGATCTGGGGCAACGAAATGCTTCCGATCGGACCGGGCCTCTACCGAATGGGCCTGACCTTTTCCGTAGGCCTCGCCCTCTTGCCCGGTATGATCTTCACGGTCTCCATGATCGTCCGCGTGATCCTCGCGATCGTCGGAGTGATCTGACGGGCGTCAGTCGACGAGGATGATCTGGCTGCGTTGGGTCCCGACCGATACGAAGCGCACCGGCGCGTTCGTCAGTTCCTCGATCCGATCCAGGTACGCTCGCGCATTCGGCGGCAAGTCTTCGATCCGACGTACGTCGCAGGTCGACGAATTCCAACCGGGCATCGTCTCGTAGACCGGCTCGATCTCGGCGAGCGACCAAGTGTCAGCCGGGAAGAACTCCCGTGTCTTGCCATCCGGCGTACGGTACGCAGTCGCGATCTTCACCTCGTCGAGGGTGTCGAGCACGTCGAGCTTGGTCACCGCGATCCCCGTCAGACCGTTCACCTGAGAGGCGAAGCGTGTCAGAACGGCGTCGAACCAGCCGCAACGCCGCGGCCGGCCGGTGGTCGCACCGAACTCGCCACCCAGCGCACGAACGTGTTCGTCCATCTCCGGGGACATCGCGCTCGGCAACGGTCCCTCGCCCACCCGAGTCGTATAGGCCTTCACGATGCCGATCACCTCCGTGATCTGGGTCGGCCCGATCCCGGTTCCCGTCGCTGCCCCACCAGCTGTCGTGTTGGACGACGTGACGAAAGGATACGTCCCGTGATCGAGATCCAGAGCGGTGCCCTGTGCTCCCTCAAGCAGAACATGCCGGCCTGACCGCAGCGCGGCGCTGATCTCCGGACCGACATCGGTGGCGATGGAGAGAAGTCGCTCGCTCAGCGCCAGGGTCTCATCCATGGCCCGATTGAGTTCGTCAGTACTTGCCCCAAGGTGTTCGAGGCGGGCCACGACACGGGCCTTCGCGGCATCGATGCGCTCCGCGAGGCGCTCCGGGTTGAGAAGGTCGGCGGTACGAATACCTCGGCGTCCCGCTTTGTCCTCATACGCGGGGCCGATGCCGCGACCGGTGGTGCCGATCTTGGTATCCGCAGCGAGCTCGACCGCCTTGTCGAGAAAGCGGTGATACGGCATCAGGAGCTGAGCCCGGTAGCTCACCCCGACCCGGCCCTCGATATCGATACCACGCTCGAGAATCGCGTCGTACTCTTCAAAGAACTGCTGGACGTCGAGGACGACACCGTTACCGAGCAGACAGCGGCGGCCTTCATGGAGGATCCCCGACGGGATCTGGTGGAGGACGAACTCTTCCTCCCCGACATGGACCGTGTGGCCCGCGTTGGCGCCACCCTGGTATCGAGCCACGATGTCGACCCGCTCAGCGAGCACGTCGACAATCTTGCCCTTCCCTTCGTCGCCCCACTGGCATCCAACGATGACAGTGCAGGAGCCCTGATCCGACATGGTGTCCTCTGTGCCCGACAAAAAAGAAACGGGCCCGTCCCTGCTGGAGGGATGGGCCCGTGACTGGTGTATCCTTTGGGAAAAGCTACCCGGGGCTCATAGGGGTGTCAACGCGATTTTGAGACGCTCAGACCCCCGCTGGCATAAGCAGATCAGCATCCTGGAGAATGCCCCGTATGGCCTCGATCCGGTCCTCGGGAGCGGCTCGAAGCGGGGGTCGCGGAGACCCGCCGTGTAAACCAAGCAGGTCGAGTGCGGCCTTTACACCGGGCACGCCCATACCACCCACGATCTGCTGATGCACCGGTGCGATGCGCGCCTGAAGCGCCGCCGCATCAGCGTCACGACCCTCTGCGTGTGCCTTCGCGATCTCCGCCGCCTCCGCTGAGGCCATGAGCCCGACCGCGACGATCCCACCCACGCAGCCGCCCTGCATGGCCGGGTGGAGAATCGCACCACTTCCGACCAGCACCTGGAAGCCGTCGGCGGTCGCCCCGACGAGTTCGACCGCGAGATCGAGCTGCCCACGAGAGTCCTTGATGCCGACGATGTTCGGATGCTCCGAAAGCCGACCGATCAAATCCGCGGAGAACTCGAGCGTGCTGAGTCGGAGCGGAACCTGATAGATGAGCACCGGAACCGGGGAGGCCTCGGCCACCGCCGCGAAGTGATCCGTCAGAACGTCGTCGGACATCGCGCCTTTGAAGTACGCGGGCGGGCTCACCAGCACCGCGTCGGCGCCGGCTGTCGCAGCCTGCTGCGTGAGCCGGATCGTGTGCCGCGTGGATTCCGAGCCCGTGCCCGCGATCACGATCGCGTTCTGAGGAACGACGTCCGCCGCCGCCTCGACCAGCATCGCTCGCTCTTCCTCGTCGAGGAAGACGGACTCACCGGTGGACCCCGAGATGAGAACCCCGGATACCGGGTTCTCGCACCAGCGCGTGAGATTAGCCCGGAAGGCGGCAACGTCGACGTCGCCGGTTCCCGGGTCGAAGGGTGTCGTGACGGGAAGAAAAGCCCCGCTTAGATCAATCATACCATCGGCCATTGCCATCAGTCTCCCACAATGTTGGTCATTTCGTCTGCAAGTCCCTGCATGCCCTGCGGGCCAGCACCAGTCACCCCACCGCCGGTCGCAGCGCTTAACATATTCATCTTCAAATCGAAGTCGGACGGATTGTTCGCCGCTGCTTTCGCAATCTGGAACTCCACCTCGTTCGACTTCACGAGCTCCATGAGGTGCTGATCAAAGGTCTGAGAGCCGTAGTGACTGCGCCCTTCCTCGATCAGATCATGGATCTCTTCCATACGCTCCGGGTCACGCAGGCAGTCCCGTATCGTCGACGTCATCAGCATGACCTCCATCGCAGCGACCCGACCACCTTCCCGCTTCTGCACGAGGCGCTGCGACGCAACGGCCTGCAACGATTCGGATAGCCGGACACGGATCATCTCCTGCTCGCTCGGTTCGAAGATCGCGATGATCCGGGCGATCGTCTGAACAGCGTTCTTCGTGTGCAGAGTGGAAATAACCAGATGACCCGTTTCCGCTGCCTTGAGCGCCGTCTCGATGGTCGTCTTGTCGCGCATCTCACCGATCAGAATGACGTCGGGATCCTGGCGAAGCACACTGCGCAGGCCAGACTCGAACGAGTCGGTGTCCGTCCCGATGTCACGCTGGGTGATCGAGCACTGGTCGTCGCGGTGCAGGAACTCGATCGGGTCTTCCAGCGTGACGATGTGGAGCCGCTTGTTGCGGTTCATCCAGTTGATCATCGC
>DGOW01000047.1:16930-105919 GCA_002390225.1 Gemmatimonadales bacterium UBA4456
CGCGATCTTGTTGATGATCGGGGGCAGGCCGAGGTCCTCGACGGAAGGAATCTCGATCGGGATCGAGCGCAGGACGATCATCGGGGATCCGCGCTGCTTCAGAATGTTTACGCGGAAACGACCTACGCCCGGGATACCCCAAGAGCAGTCGTAGTCGCAGAGCCTGTCGAAATTGTCACGATCCTCGTGATCCGGGATCAGCTGCATGGCGATCCCCTTTACCTGCTCGATCGTGAGCTTCTGCTGCGTCAGCGGCTGGAGATTACCATGAACCCGGGCTCGCATGAAGTCGCCAGCCTTGATGTGAATATCACTCGCACCACGTTCCACGGCGGCCTTGAACAGTTCCTGCATGAACTACTCTCCTCAACCGATCAGGATCGAGCGAAGATAGGCAACCGAGAGCCAGAGCGCGATTCCAGGGAGTCCGCGCGACGGCAACAGATTCAAGCCTCAGAAGACGGGCCTAGCTGATCGCGCTGCGCCAGTCGAGGCCCATCCGCTCGCGGACCTCCGCCATCGTCTGGCGGGCAATCACGCTCGCTCGCGCCGCCCCATCATCCAGAATTTCCCGCACGCGCTCAGGCTTCGCATGGAACTCGGCCGCTCGCTCGCGGAACGGTTCGAAGGCATCCGCGATGTTGTCCGAGAGGATCCGCTTGCAGTCCACGCACCCGATGGTCCCGGCGCGGCACCGCGTCTCGATATCGGCCTGCGTCTCGATGTCCGTAAAGAATTTGTGGAGCGAGTACACGTTGCAGACGTCCGGGTCACCCGGATCATCACGGCGCACCCGCTGCGGATCGGTCACGGCCGTGCGCACCTTCGCCCAGACCGCATCAGCGTCTGCGAGCACAGGAATCGTGTTGTCGAGCGATTTGCTCATCTTGGCTTCACCGTCGAGGCCCATGATTCGACCTACGTCCTCGGCGATCAGCGGCTCGGGCTCGGGGAACGTCTCCGCGTAGGCCACGTTGAACTTCCGCGCGACATCACGTGTCATTTCGAGATGCTGCTTCTGGTCCTCGCCGACCGGGACCGCGTCCGCCTGATAGAGGAGGATGTCAGCGGCCTGTAGGATCGGGTAGTTGAGGATACCAGCAGGAATCGACTCGAAGCGCTGCGACTTGTCCTTGAACTGGGTCATGCGCTCAAGATCGCCCACGGGCGTGATCGCATTGAAGAGCCATGCGAGCTCGGTGTGCTCTGGCACATCCGACTGCACGAAGATGATCGCCTTCTCGGGGTCCAGTCCCACGGCGAGATACGAGATCGCCAGGTCCAGGACGTTGCGCGGGAGTTCCCCGGGGTCACCACCGGCGGTGATGGCATGCTGGTCCACGATGCACCAAATGCAGTCGTAGTCGTCCTGCATGCCGACCCAACGGCGCAGCGCGCCGAGGTAGTTGCCGAGGTGCGCTTCTCCAGACGGCTGCATGCCGCTGAAGATGCGCTTCTTCCTTCCGCTGGAATCCGGGCTGGTCATCGGAGGGTCCGTAGTCGCGAAGTGAAACGGGAGGGCTAAGTTAGCGGCGGCTGGATCGGTGGGCACCTCGATCCGGCTCGAGCCCGCTGCTAACTCACGCTCCGTCATACGACGGAATCCTCGAACCATCGAGACCCGTGGACTCCCTGCTCCGCACCGCCCGCGAGGCCGCTGAAGCCGCCGCACGCATTCATCGAAGAGACGCCGGGCGCGTGGTGCTCGCCGGCGCCACGATCAAGGCACGTGCAGACTATGTGTCAAAGACGGACCTCGATGCTCAGGAGGCAGCGCTCGAGGTGATCCGATCGAATCACCCGGACCACGCGATCCTCGCCGAGGAAAGTGAGGATCCCGTCGAGGATCAACTCGCGAGCTGGGACGGCCGTCCGATCTGGATCGTGGATCCGCTCGACGGCACAGCCAATTTCCTGCACGAACACCCTCACTACTGTTCCAGTGTAGCCGTCGCCGTAGACGGTAGACCTGTCGCGGGCGCAGTAGTCTCAGGCTCAACCGGTGAACGATGGTGGGCCTCTGAGGGAGCAGGCACCTTCAAGAGCGGCCGTAGGATCCACGTATCCACGGAGCGCCCCATGATCGAGGCGATGGTCGGTACGGGCTTCCCGTTCAAGATGCTCGACCTCATGCCCGAGTACCTGGTCCAACTCGACCGAGTCCTGCGCTCGGCCTCGGGTGTGCGCAGGGCGGGGTCTGCAGCGCTGGACCTCTGCTACCTCGCCCAGGGATCGCTCGACGCCTTCTGGGAGGAGATCCTCATGCCGTGGGACTTCGCCGCCGGCATGATCCTGGTCCGAGAAGCCGGCGGAGTGCTTACCCGTCCGGACGGCTCCGATCTCGAGATCGCTCCGGGGAAGGTGCGGGGTGCAAACAGCCGATCCCTGCTGGACGAGCTGCGCGGGGTTCTGGAAGGGTAGAACGACGAAGTGGGCTGGAAGACATGCCCGGACCAGCTCGATGACCGTGCATGGTGGCATCGGCTAATTCGTGATCGAGATCTTGCACCCCTTCGCTTCGGCGATCCTGGAGAGCCTCACTGTCAGAATCCTTTTGTCGAACGTCGCTACGATGTCGTTGGGGTCCCCCGTGCGCGGCAAGGTGAACGGCGGACCGTATATCGCGTGATAGCCATCATTACCTCGGGGTGCAGATGTGGTACGGCATGTGGATCGATGGCCGAGCGAGTGTAACCCACGTGCCAGCCAAAGACAGCCATACTCTGACAACATGAACGTGCCCAACGTCTTGGCGAGACTGCGACTGTCAAACGGGCTGGCTCGACATGATAGGCCTGCCGTTTCCGCGGTTCAGCCTCGGAGGGCCAGACGGGCGGCGCCCATAGGAGGATCAACGACGCGGTTGACGACCAGGAATCCAGCCTCCTCAAGAGACCCGGCGACCCTGGCTGCCAACGGACCTTGATCCGCGATGAGTCCGCCCCAAAGTACCACGCGCGTTTCGTGATCACCCTCTGACGGCCTCATCCCCACGCCTCGGACAAGACCCGTGAGGGCCCTCACCGCATCCTCGAGAATGCCCTCGGCTGCGCAGTCTCCAGCGTCCGCAGCGCTGATCACGACCGGGGCGAGCGCTGCAACGTCTCGCTTCGCTGCCGTCGCTACCCAGGCGACAAGGTCACCGGGCCCGCTCACCTCACAGGCCTGTACGAGTTGAGGCTCCAGCGCACTAGGAGCCAACCTGCCATCGTGCTCCGTCATGACGCGCTGGAGTCCGCGCAGGCCGATCCAGTAGCCACTGCCCTCGTCGTCGAGAAGCCGACCCCAACCTCCGACCTGAATCGGCTGACCAGCCGGGTCGGCACCCCACGCGATCGAGCCAGTACCCGCGATGAGCAGTACGCCATCCCGCTCGGGAAATGCGTCCTCATATGCGGCTCGTACGTCGGTGCCGACGGTCAGACGATGAGCGAGTCGACACGTGCTGAGCGCCTCGGTCACGGCGCGGCTTGCCTCTGGACTGCCGGCACCTGCCAACCCAGCCCAGAGACTCTCCAGCGGCAGGCCGATGCTGTCGAGCGAAGCATCCCGCGTGATCAACTCGAGCGCAGCGGCCTCCATCGCATCGCCGATCGCACCGGCGACCGCCTCTGCTGCGGCGTCAGGATGGGCAGCGGTGACGACGGCTCCGGGGGCTTCCCCTCGCGCAACCTCTCGGCCCTGCGCGTCGACGATCACCGCTCGGGTCCGCGTGCCACCCCCGTCGACTCCACCGAAGAGACTCACGTCTCAGGCTGAGTCTGAACCAGTCCGACCAGAGAGCCGACAACAAAGGTGACCGACGCGCCTACAAGGACGTACCACGGCCATGCCATCAGATCACGCATCAGGGTGACCGTACCGATCCCGACCGCGACCCCGATGATCACTGCAGCTTGCCCGGGACGTTTAGTGAATACGCCGAGTGCGAATGCCCCTAACAGGCCGCCATAGACCAGTGACGCGACGCCGAGCGCAACCTCGACAGCCGACGTCCCCTGCGAAAGCGGGATGAACAGCACTGCCCCTCCGACAAGCAGACCTGCCCATAAAAGTGTGAAGAGCTTCCCGGCCCGCAGGATGCGCGCCTCGTCGTCGCGCGCCCCGACCATCGGCGCCCAGTAGTCGTAGGCTGTGGCCGACGCGAGCGAGTTGATCGATGACGAGAGCGACGACATCGCGGCGGCAAACACGCCTGCGATCAGCAGGCCCGTCAGCCCTGGCGGGAGGTGCTGAACGATGAAGGTCGCAAAGATCTCATCCGTCGAATCGAAGGTCCGACCCTGATAGAAGGCCCACAGCCCAAGCCCGACAAGCAGGAAGAGCAGGAACTGGAAGATGACGACGACACCACTCCCGATCAGAGCCTTCTGCGCGGAACGCTGGTCGGTGCACGTCAGAAGGCGCTGCACGATCAGCTGATCCGTACCGTGCGACGCAGTCGTGAAAATCGCGCCCCCGAAGACTCCGGCCCAGATCGTGTAGGGGATGGTGACATCTGTGGAGAAATCGAGGACCGCCAGCTTCCCTTCCGCACCTGCAGACGTCAGAACGCCCACCCACCCGTCCGGGAGAAGCAGCTGAATCGCGACGATCGTCACGGCGGCGCCGAAGAGATACAGGCCCATCTGGACCACATCGACCCAGACGACGGCCTTAATGCCACCAAAGTATGTGTACACCACGGTGAGGACGCCGATCACCGCGATCGACGCCGGGTACGGCCACCCGGTGATGAGTGCAAGCGGAATCGCGGTCGCAAAGAGACGTACCGAATCCGCAAGGAGCCGCGTCACCATGAAGATCGCGGACGTGAAGCGCCGCGCTCCCAGCCCAAAGCGTTGTTCCAGCAACGCGTAGGCAGTGGTCAACGACCCTCCGTAGTACGCCGGCAGAAAGAACGTCGAGACGATCACTCGACCCGCCAGATAACCGAGCGTCAGTTGCAGAAAGACGAGCGCGCCGGCGTACGAGACCCCTGGCACACTCAGGAAGGTCAGCGTGCTCGTCTCGGTCGCGACAACCGAAAGCATGACGGCGACCCACGGTAGTGAGCGGCTGCCGAGGAAGTAGTCCGTGCCGCCCTCCTGCCCACGTCCCAGCCAAGCGCCCCAGGCGGTCACACCGACCAGATAGACGACAAGGACGACGAAATCGAGGGTCGTGAAGCCCGTCATCATCACCTCCGGTTTCGCGTCATGACGGCTCTGAGAGGTCCGCCGTGGACATGAGTTGGGGAACTGTTTCGCCTCCGTCGACGAAGATCCTGTAGGCCTCCATCGCGTAATACGCCGGCAAGCCCAAGCGCCGCAGACGCTCCGCGGTCTCGCGGTTTCGGGATTCGACTCTTTGCCAGAATTCGCGCGGGTCGGGTCCGGGGAACGGGGCAACGTCCTTCTGAGACTGGTGACGGAAGATCGCGAGCACTTTGTTACGGAGTTCGGCCTCCGCCATGGGGACAAGAATGGTCGCCTCTGCGACCGACCACTCCTGCCACGCACCCCTGTAAAGCCAGAGCTCGGGCGCCGGACCATCGTAGACGTCGAGGACCTCTACCGGAATGCGCTCCCGAACACGGAGCCCGGAGTCAGCGATCGTCACGAGGTTCCACCGCACGATCGGTGATCGAGAGGACCGCCGCGTCGGCCACTGCGCGACGGAGCGGCACATGCTTTTGGTTTTCGCGAGTGGGGTGCACACGATTCGTCAGCAGGATCACCCAGAGATCGAGGTCGGGATCCATCCAGATCGACGTGCCCGTGTACCCGGTATGCCCAAACGCCTCGTTCGTGATGTAGTCACCCCCCGACGAACGCTCGGACGGCGTATCCCAGCCCAGGGCACGAGAGGATGTCTCGTCAACGCGGGTCGTGAACTCGGCCAGCACGTCGGACTCGACGATGCGTCGACTCTCGGTCCGGCGCACCGGACACGGCTCCCCGGCCTCCCCGTCCACGGCACAGGCTGGCGCCAGCCCATCGTTAAGCATCATACGAGCGAAGGCCGATAGATCAACCGCCGTGGAGAAGAGGCCCGCGTGCCCGGCGACACCTCCCATCGCGTCAGCGTTCTCGTCGTGCACGGTCCCCCACACCATTTCATTTCGGTAGATCGTGTCGATCTCGGTCGCAGCGATTCGAGGACGGAGTGTCGAAGGCGGGTTGTAGCGCGTCTCGAGCATACCCATCGGATCCCAGAGGCGCTCCTGCAGGAACTCGTCGAGCGTCTGTCCAGACACCTCTTCGATCAGCCACGCGAGCGTCATGATGCCGATGTCAGAGTATGCGGTCCCCGAGCCGGGATCGTCCTGGAGCGGTTCGTTCGCAGCCGCCTCCTTGTAGGCATCCATCCCCTCGATCTCGAGGTACCACGTGCGGAAGGGGATAAGCCCGGTACGGTGCGTCAGCAGCTGCCGAACGGTGACATCACTCTTCCGATTATCCCCTGCGGCCCACCACGGCAGGTAGTCGACGACACGCGCGTCGAGGTCGAGTTTGCCGTCACCCACCAGCATCATCGCCGCGGTCGTCGTCCCGACGACCTTCGAGACGGACGCCAGATCAAAGATCGAGGTCGGCGTCACAGGACGACGGGTTCCGTACTGTAATTCCCCGAATCCCTTGAGCGACACGAGGCGCCCATGACGACCAATCGCTACCGCCGCACCGGAGAACGCCGAATCGGCGATGCCAGCGACGATGAGTGAGTCGACACGCGTCAGCCCTTCGGCCGACATCCCGACCGTGGCCGGCTCGGCGACAGTCTGATTGCTTCCGCGTGGGCCTCCGCCCCTCGCAGCAATAATACCCGCTGCGACCACAGGGTCCTCGATCTCCAGAGTGGCAAGCCGGTCCGCCACCTTCGGCCGGTCGAGGCCCTCGCCGACATCATGGAACGGTGGGAGCGAAATGGGCAGCCGTCCGGTCATCGCCTCTTCCCCGAAGATCGCCGCGACCGCCGCCCTCTGCGACCGATCCCGGTCGCCCCAGGCGAGCACGTAGCTCCCTACATCGGGCACCGCCATGAGCAGGTACGGGTTCCCGAACGACACCATCACGGTCGGCTTCGTATCGACTGCGACGTCGATGAGCTCACGCAGAGGTTCGGGGAGCGCGTCTTCGGTCGAGCCGGCCGACGCAGAAACGTATGTGGTAACGATGATCCGGTCGGCCTCGGCGACGGCCTCCCGAGCAGCCGCGTAGGCGCTTGAGTCACTTCGCTCGTCCAGCCGAACCTCGTCCAGCACGACAACCCGGTCCCGAAGCCCGGTCGCAAAGGCGCGATTGGCCCAGAGCCGGGTCGAGCCCGCGTAGCGAATGTGCAGCGTCGGTACCATCGACAGACCGTCCATCGGCAGTAGCCGGTCGGTGTCTCGCACGAGTGTGATCGACCGTGTGGCAGCCGTGTCGGCAAAGGCGTTGTGAGCGCCGATGCCGACCACGCGGTTCACGTTTTCGAGAGACACAAAACGATCACGATGCAGGCCGAGTCGAGCCTTGAGATTCAGGATCCGCCGAGCGGACGCCTCGAGCCGTTCGCGACTCATGCGACCGGTCTCGACCGATTCTTCAATCGCGTCGATGACGTCGGGAACGGCTTTCGGGGACAGGACCACATCCGAGCCAGCCTCGAGCGCACGGATCGATGCCTCGCCGATACCATACATGTCGGTAATCCCGCGCATCGTCATCGCATCGGTGAAGACAATGCCGTCGAAGTCCAGGTCGTGACGCAGGATGTCGGTCATGACCTCGGGGGCGAGCGTTGCCGGAGGTGCACCCGGCCCCAGAATCTGCGGCAGCTGGAGGTGCGCGGTCATGATCGCGTCCACCCCTTCGTCGATGGCAGCCTCGAACGGGGCCAGCTCGAGTTCGTCGAGGCGGATACGATCGGCGTCCACGACGGGGATCCCGATGTGCGAGTCGGTCGAGGTGTCACCGTGCCCGGGGAAGTGCTTACCGGTGGTGAAGGCTCCACCGTCCCGAGCTCCGCGGATGAACGCCGCACCCATGCGGGCGACCAGATCGGGATCACCCCCGAACGATCGTGTCGCGATGACCGGGTTTTCCGGGTTCGAGTTGACGTCGAGAACCGGTGAGAAAAGGAAGTGCACGCCGCTGGCCCGAGCCTCACGAGCCGTGATCCGACCATACTCCTGCGCGAAGCGCTCATCGCCGATCGCCCCGAACGCCATCGTCGGTGGAAAGTCCGTCCCCCCGCCCTGCGGGAGCATCGACGGCAGGGCGAACGAGCCGTTGATGCGCATCCCCGGGCCACCGTTCTCGAAGTCAGCGGTCACCAGGAGGGGGACATCTGCGCGAGACTGCAGATCATTCAGCTTCGCCACGTAGGCGTGCGGGGTCCCGATTGACGGTGACACGCCTCCCACCCGGTCATCCTCGACCCAGGCACGCAACGGCTCGAAATCCGGGCTCGTCGGGGTGACGTAGCCACCCGGGATCCACTCGATAATCAGCTGACCGATCAGTTCACGGAGCGTGAAGCGGTCGAGCGTCGCCTCGACCCAGGCACGGCCCTCCTCGTCGAGAACGTCGGCGATAACGGGTGCAGCCGGCATCTCGGCGCCCGCTCCGCGGCCGGGAGCCATCGGCTCGATCGTGCTGGGTGCCGACGACGAACAAGCCGCTACGAGAAGTGCGGCGCCAAGCGCCGCACGACGATCAGCGCCCACCAGCGTTCGTACTGCGTTGCGGAATCTGGATCCCATCACCGATCTCATAGAAGGGTGGGATCCGGGTCGGTGTGCGTCCGTTGATCTGCCTCTGTCCGAGCATGGCTGCGGCCGCTGCCCGCTGGCTGGATTCCGAGCCACTCCAGGCCAGCAGATACGATCGAACGTCGGGAAAATCAGTGATCAGATACGGATTTCCGAAGGAGACCACCGTGTGCGGAACGCCAATCTCATCAAGGTACCGAACGAACTCGACGAGATCTTCCGGGAGTGTGAACGAGCCCGATACGTTCACCGAGGTGACGTAGGTGCTGACGACGACCATGGCGTGTTCTCGCGCTTGACGCCGAAGATCCTGATACTCGTCCTCGGAGGTATCGCTTTCAACCTCTACCGCCCGCAGGCGCGGATACGTCTCACGTAAGGCGCGGTTGAAATAACGGCCGGCGAGCACGTCCGAGCTGCGGCGATATGAGACCGACATCACTCGCGCCGACCTTGTTCCAGCCAGTGGGAGGAGATCGTTGTCGTTCTTCAGAAGCGTGATGGCTCGCGCTGCGATCCGATCCGCCACCTCGACGTGAGCCGGGATCCCAACCGATCGCGAGATCTCCTCCAGCGCCACATAACGGTTCTCGTGCAGACCCATGCGCTCCTTCGTCTCGAGCACACGCAGCACGGAGTGGTCGAGACGTTCCTCGGTAATCCGACCATCGCCGAGCGCATCGACGATGCCCTCAATGGCGCCACTCACCGACGCGGGCATGAGAATCACGTCGGCGCCGGCTTCTAGGGCGCGGACGGCCGCTTCACCCGAACGGTGCTGACGAGCAATCGCGCTCATGTCCATCGCGTCGGTGAAGACGATGCCGTCGAAGCCCATCTGCTCTCGCAGCAAATTGGTCAGAACCTCGGGGGAGAGGGTCGACGGTTCACGGACGCCCCCGTTCAGCGACGGTACCGATATGTGCGCGGTCATAATCGCGCCCATGCCGGAGTCGATCGCGCGCTGGAACGGCCTCAGTTCGACCGAGTCCATGCGGGCACGATTGTGCATGATAACCGGCAGGCCCACGTGCGAGTCGACGTTCGTGTCGCCATGTCCCGGAAAGTGCTTCCCCGTCGCGAGCGCACCGTTTTCCTGGACACCGCGGATGAAGGCGATGCCCATCTCGGCCACCTTCTCCGGATCTTCGCCGAACGATCGGACGTTGATGATCGGGTTGTCCGGGTTGTTGTTCACATCGAGTACGGGCGCGAACGGCACATGCACGCCGACGGCCCGCGCTTCCACGGCGGTAATCCGCCCCATCTCGTAGGCGAGCTCTTCCTGGCCAGTCGCACCTACCGCCATGAGGCTCGGGAAATTCGTGGCACCACCAAGGTCGATCGAACCCGGCATATGGATCGCGCCCCGCAAGCGGAATCCCGCCCCGGTCTCGAGATCAGCTGCCACAAGAAGCGGCAGGTCGGCGTGCGCTTGGAGGTCGTTGAGCTTCGCGGCGACCTCGAAAGGAGTCCCGACCGACATGATGATGCCGCCGATCTTCTGCTCCTCGATGAACCGGAATACCCGTTCGTGGCTCTCGGAGCCCTCGGGAGCGAAGTCACCGAGCACCCAGGGCATCATGAGCTGCCCGGCCTTCTCTTCCACGGACAGCTCGGCGAGGGTAAGCTCGGCCCAGGAACGTGGGTCTTGAACGGGGGGCTGTGCCTCTACGAGGGCTACACGGTCCGGCATCGCGTCCAGCGATGCTGCGTACACTACGAATGAGTCCGCGTCAGGAACTCTCGGTGTCTCAGGCGGAGGAGACGGATCCCCACCCCCGAAGACCGAACAGCCTCCCAGGATCAGACTTACGGCAAGCGCAGGCAGAGCCGCGCGGGTACGAGCCGGGTCAGGGCGATCGCACCTCGAATCCAGATGTTTACCTCTCGCCATGCCGTCGATGTGTGCCTTCCCCGAACCCCGAGCGTTGACGCAGTCCAATGTGTCCCCGAAGCTTGCCATATGTCACGAACTACTGATCGGCGCCGTGAGCGTCACAAGCCGCGTTTGGCGGAAACTACGGATAAGGTCATGCCCCGACAATCCAGTTTGTTCGGGGTTTTTCTAGCCTTCTCAGTGATGGGATGCACGACCGGGGACGAGCCCAGGGATGCACTCGCCGCTGACCAGTCGGCGCAGATGGTCCGGCCGGGCATCGAGGTGCTGATCTCGGACAGTCTCCACCTCGTCGCCGGGCAACGTGTCGGGCTCGTGACCAACCAAACGGGCATCGATCGAAGCGGACGCTCGGATATCGATATCCTGTCGGCTCACCCGAACGTGGATCTCGTTGCGCTGTATTCGCCAGAGCACGGAATCCGGGGAGAAGAGCGCGCTGGCGCAGCCATCGAGAGCAGCACGGACCAACAGACCGGTCTGCCGATCCACTCGCTCTATGGCGAGACCCGCAAACCCACGCCCGAGATGCTTGAAGGTGTGGATGTTCTGATCTTCGACATGCAGGACGTAGGGGCACGCTACTACACCTACGTCTCGACCATGGCGCTGGCCATGGAGGCTGCGGGCGAGTTCGGAATCCCCTTCCTCGTTCTGGACCGGCCCAACCCGATACGCGGAGACGTGGTGCAGGGCAACGTACTCGATCCCGAGTACAGCACCTTTGTCGGCATGTACGAAGTGCCGATGCGACACGGCATGACCCCGGGCGAGCTTGCGGGCATGTACCTCGGAGAGTTCGGCATCACGGCCGAACTGACTGTAATTCCGGTGGACGGCTGGAAACGCGACATGACCTTCGACGAAACCGGCCTGCCCTGGGTCGCACCTTCGCCGAACATGCCCGATCTGGCGAGCGCACTCGCCTACCCGGGGACATGCCTCTTCGAAGGAACACCGATCTCGGTTGGACGCGGCACGGACCGCGCCTTCCGTTGGATCGGGGCGCCGTGGCTCGATAGTTCGGCGCTCGCCGAGGCGTTGAACAGCTACGGTATCGACGGAGTCCGTTTCGAGCCCGCCACGTTCACGCCGACGAACGCAGGGGACCGGAAATTCGAAGGCGCAGAGGTGCGGGGAGTCCAGCTTGTCGCAGAACGAACCGACTACGACGCATCCCGAGCAGCCGTTGCCATGCTCATCGAGACGCATCGCGCATCGGGTGAGAACTGGGCCTGGTACGAAGCGCACTTCGATCGACTTGCCGGGACGGACGCACTCCGCCTGGGACTGATCGCCGAGGCTTCGTTCGACGAGCTGGTAGCGAGCTGGGACGGGGATGTGACGGGGTTCGAGACGCGTCGCGCTCCATACCTCCTCTACTGATCCAGCGCCCGAATCCAAAGCCTGCTCGCACCAACATCTGGCGACGTCGCTCATGACTCAGTTCCGAAACCGTTCTGCCCTTCGTCGCTCGATGCCGATCGCCGCTCTCTTCGTTCTGGCATGCGGTGGAGCTGTGTCTTATGGCCCCGTAACGCCCGCGCCGACATCCCCCGAAGAGCTCATCACGATCTACGACAACGTGCGCGTATCGGGCCTCGACGATCGGCGCTTCAACCATGAGACGTACTGGAATGCAGTAGATCCGTACCTGGGTGGAGCCGTCTCCTCCCGGGTCGCGGGAGAGAGCTCCGAGGGACGTGAGATCCGTCACCTGACGTTCGGCAATGGCCCCACGACGGTGCTCCTCTGGTCGCAGATGCACGGCAACGAGAGCACCGCCTCGATGTCGCTCGCCGACATACTCCGCTTCTTCAACGATGAGCCGGACCATCCTATGGCTCGCCGCATCGCGGACGGNNCGGCGCGACGATCCACATGATCCCGATGCTAAACCCCGACGGGGCCGAGCGCTTCCAACGGCGCAACGCGCAGGGCATCGACGTGAACCGGGATGCGCGCCGCCTGCAGACGCCGGAGGGGCAGCTACTCAAGGCAGTCCGCGATGAACTAGACCCCGACTTCGGCTTCAATCTTCACGACCAGAGCGCCGCCGTGCGCGTGGGTCAGAGCGATCGGGGCGTGGCGATCGCACTTCTCGCACCGGCGTTCAACGAGGCACGCGACGTCGATGAAAAACGTCGCCGTGCGATGCAGGTTGCGACCCTGCTCATAGAGGCGGTCAACCCGCTCGTCGGTGACCATATCGCGAAGTACGACGACACCTTCAACCCGCGTGCATTCGGTGACCTCATGGGCGCCTGGGGCGCGAGTACGGTGCTTATTGAGGCCGGTGCCTGGGAGGGTGACCCCCAGAAGCAGCATCTCAGGATGACGAACTTCGTCGGAATCCTGATCGCGCTGGACGCGATCGCGACGGGCCGGTACGCCCAGTATGACCCGGGTGTCTATGAGTCGCTCGAATACAACGGACGTCGCGTCACTGACCTGCTCATCGTCGGTGGAACGATTGTGATTCCCGGTATCCCCCCGCTGGAAGCGGATCTGCTGGTGAACTACGACATGCCCCTGCTTCAGCAGGAGGCGGTGATCGCCGACATCGGGGACATGGGGCGCTCTGAAGCGCAGGACACGCTGGACGTCAGCGGCCTCTATCTCATCCCCACCGGTAAGGCGCTCGGTGAGGACGGCGGGTTGAACACCGGAGCACCAGCACACTTCATCGTGGCGGAGGATCGCGAGGGGCGGCGTGTCCGCTTCGTGTTCGAGGGACAGATGCCGGACGTCGGACGCGAGGAGTAGGGCGGTTCCTCCGGAGGCGCACCTGCGCCTCCGATCGTCGCATCGAGACATGTAGGGCTCTCCGCTCGGTACCGATATTTGCTGACGCACCGAATGAAGAGTTCCACATCGGAGATGACGCGGTCGCGGTCACGCGACAGCCGGCCTGAACAGGTTCTCACTCTTCCTGGGGGCGTTGGGATGTCTCGTGTCCAAGGAGGCAGTATGAACCACACACCGGCTTCGATTCTCTCCCTGCTCGCCGTAGTCACGGCGCTGCTCACCTTGCCCATGGGCGTCAGCGCTGACACCGACTGCACAGACGGATACCTGCTGTGCATCAATTCAGCAGCTGCGAATCACGACGCATGGGGCAAGCAACACTTCGACATCATCGATGACATCGCGTACCTCGAATGCGGAGCCGAATGGACCGGCTGCGTGCGAAAGAAAGTGCTCGGAATCTGACCTGAGCCACATGCCCTGACGGACCTTCCGTAACCCCTCGAATCTGACCCGACATGCGACATCCCATCGCCCTCTTCTCGGTCCTGACCGTCGCCTGCACAGCCGTTCCCCAGGCATCCTCCGAAGCCCCGACCTTCGACCCAAGCGACACAATCGGAACCCTGTCGTGCGAACCACGCTCGCTGGGGTTCGATCCGCCAGCGAGTGTCGAACGCCTCATCGCTGCATCCGATTCATCCATTCTTCTCGTCTATCAGGACGCGCGCGAAGTCGTCGTGGCGTCCCCAGATCTGGCCCTGACCCAAAGTCTTCGACTCGAGCGTGAAGGGCCGACCGGGGTCGCCACACTCCAGGATGCGGCACTCATCGACGACACACTATTCGTGGTGGCGGATGGACCTCGGCGAATGCTCCGCGCGTTCACCCCCAAGGGTGAGCCCAGGTGGGTAGTGGACCTGCCGGTGATGCCGGATCGCATCATCGCGACAACTCAGGGAGTCGTCGTATTTCCCCTCGTACTAGCCGGCATCCCGGTGGGAGGTGCGTACCTCGTCCGCGACGGCGCGGTCCATGATCTGGGGGTCGAGACCGTATCCCTGGATGATCCACAGATGAGCATGCTGGCCAACCTGGTCTCGCCCACTGTCGCTCGAGGCACAAGCCGCGTCGTCGTACCGCGGCAGTTCATCGCACCCGTCGTGGCTGTCATCGACCTCGCAGGTGAAGACACTCCACGCGAGCTCGCGATGCCCCTCGCCAAGGCGACTGCACCACGTGCCTGGTGGGCTCCGGCGCCGCCGTACTCGGAAGCCGAGATCGAGCGAATCATTGCCCCCGCCATGTCGACCACCGGAGGGCCGGGACCCGGTGAGATCAGCGTGCTTACGCGGTCCGGGGCTCGTCGCGGCGAGTACCTAGAGAAGGTCATAGTTCGTCTCGATCCATCGCTCGCAGTGCTCGCCGCGTGGACGGTGCCGTTCAACGCCGTTCATGTCGTCTGGCTCGCATCGGAGCAGGCGTACTACATCGTGACGGCGGAAGAAACGTGGTACCGTTGCAGCCTGCCCTTCCCATTGACCCTCACAGACGCTCCGTGATGAGAGAAGTCGACGCGCCAGCGGTCTGCCTCAGCCAATGGTTCTGGACGGACTTTGTCGCAGCCACAATCCTCACCGGAGGCTTGGCCTGGTTCTTCGGCGTGCCCGCCGCTCCCATCTTCGCTGTGCTCGTCGGCATCGTCTCGGCGTGGCAGGCTCAGCGGCCACGGGTGCACGACGAAGTCGCCTGGGCGCGAGCGATTCTTGCCAGCGCTGAACGGCGGCGCATCGAGGGGACCACCTCGGCGAAGGAAGGCTGAGCGGTCGTTCCTACCCACCGATCGGAAATCGGAACACAGTGCCGATCTCGGGTCGCCACCATTCGCCGTCGAAGACCCGCGTCAGGCGACGCTCGAAGTGACTCAGGTCCGTGAGCATGACGGCTTTAGTCTGTTCATAGATCGGTACGAAGAAATTCTCCCAATGCCCAAGAAGTACTCGATGGGGCCGCAGGTTCTCCACGAACGCCTCCGGATGCCAGTCGACCTGATCGAACGTCGCAGGGACCAGGATGGCGAGATCGACTGGGTGTTCCGCAATCAGATCGTCGGGGGCGAAGCCCCACGGAGCAGCTACTACTGCATCCTGATAATAGATGCGGTACTCGACCGCCCCCTGCCCATCGAGGAAGTCGATGAGGAAGGCAATCGTCTCACCATCCAGCCACTCACCGGCGCTTCGTGGAGCAGACGTGCGTGGGATGTCGGCCGTGCCCTGATAGAGCGTGAGTCCATCGAAGTGCGGGGCATGCCTGGACCGCAGCGGCATCACGCGAATCCGCGGACCGTAGGTGAACCAACGTCCCGCGCGCTGAACTGTCCCTTCATGCCCGTTGGTCACATCCATGCGCTCGGCGAGTCCAGACCATGTGCCGTAGAGGTTCGCGGTCGTACGGTTGGCCAGCACGCGCGCCTCGGGCGCATGACGCTGTGCCACACGCGGGACATCCATCGCGTGGTCGTAGTGACCGTGTCCGACCAGGATGACACGAGCATCCGACACGTCGTGCTGCCCCATGTATCGATCGATCAGGATCGTGTCGGGCTCGATCGCCATGAGGCCCGTCCGCAGAAACGATGGGTTGGTAAAGAGCGGTCCGGCGACCACCTGCTCCGCACCCGCCGACATGATCCAGCCGCCACTGCCAAGGTAGGTGAGCTCGAGGGCCGGTCGCCCGTTGCTCACGTCGATCGTGCCTTGCACTCCGGGGCCGAGCTGGGGCGCGCAGGCGGCAGCGACGAGCGCTCCTGCAAGTACGAGGGCAGGGCGTAAGCCGGCGCGCAACGTCGGCATACAGCGCCGCCTAGTGGCGGTCGATCAGCCGCTGAAGCTGCGCGACGCTGGTGGGACTTTGCAGAGCCAGCATGAGCAGGATGCGCGCCTTGTGCGGCGACAGGTCACCTGCATACACGAGTCCCGCCTCGTTGCCGCGAGGGGTACCCATGACGCGTCCTTCAGGGACCCGCGACGCGAGCAGTACAGGCACACCAGCTTCCACAATCTCCACGTATGCGTCACGAACCGCAGGACTGGCCCGACCCCCACCAAACGCCTGGACCACGATCGCGCTGGCCCCATTGGCATGCGCAGCGTGAAGGAGACGCGCGTCGTTCCCTGCAAAATCGGCCACAACCGGAACGTTCGGCAGCGCCGTCGTACCGGGTAGAAGGTGTAGATCCGACGAAACGGTGTGGCGCGTCTCCGGTGAACGACGAAAGACAATCTGATCAGCGTCCACGATCCCGAGCATGCCCCATTCGCGGGAGACGAAGGTGTTCAGCCGGTTGTTGTCCATCTTGCGGACGTCCCGAGCCGAGTGGATTTCGTCGTTCAAGACAACGAGGACGCCGCGCTCGTGTGCCTTGGGCGAGAGGACCACTCGCGCGCCCGAGAGCAGGTTGGCTGGACCGTCCGCCGATACCGCACTGGAGTTCCGCATGGAGCCCACGACGACGACGGGACGAGCATCCTCCACCGTGAGGTGCAGGAAGTACGCGGTCTCCTCCAAGGTATCGGTTCCGTGCGTAACGATGAGGCCAGCGAGATCCGGATCGGTGTCGAAGATCTCGTTGATCCTGCGGGAGAGGCGCACCCAGTGGTCCGGTGTGATTGCCGACGACCCGACCCGGCTGAACTCTTCCACTTCGATCCGGGCGACCTCAGCCAGCTGCGGCACGGCCTCGACGATCTGCGCACCCGTCAGCTGGCCGCCCGTCGCCTGTCCGGCAATCGTGCCGCCCGTTGCGATTACCAGTACGCGCGGGAGCTCCTGAGCGACGAGTGGTATGGCGAGGACCTGGGCTGCAGCCAGCGCAGCACTCCAGGTCAGCGTACTGAACAACGCCCCCATCCGCGGCGTGCCCGCACGCCGACACAGGGTCAGGAGACCCTCACCTGTTCAGCAGCTTTCGCCTGATCAACCCGAGCCAGGAAGAGATCCGAGAGTGTCCGTGTCACCTCACCAACGCCACCGCTTCCGACCGGTCGGCCGTCCACCTCGCTTATGGGGCGAACCTCACCGGTGGTCCCCGTAAAGAAGAGTTCGTCGGCAAATGCCAGTTCCTCGATCTGGATCGGGCGTTCCTCGACCTTCATACCGGCAGTCCGGGCCTCCTCGAGCACGACCGCGCGCGTGATGCCCGGAAGGATGTGCCCGGTCACCGGGTGCGTGATCACGGTTCCGCCGAAGACACCCCAGAGGTTCTGATGCGCGCCCTCGATCGCTACACCGTCGCGCACGAGAATCGCGTCGTCCGCTCCAGCGTCCTTGGCATCCTGAAAGGCCAGCGCATTCGGCAGAAGGCAGACCGTCTTGATGTCGACCCGACTCCAGCGACGGTCGGGGACCGTCTGCGCGGTGAAGCCCTGATCCCACACGTCATCAGCCGGTCGGCTCCACTCCTTCGCGTAGGCGTAGACGGTCGGCGTGACGTCCCCGTCAGGGAAGTAATGCGTGCGCGGCGCGGCACCCCGGGTAATCTGTAGATACACCATCGAGCGCTCGGCAGAGTCCAGTCCGTTACTCACGATCAGCTCTCGGTGCATCGCCTCGAGCTCCGACGTGTCGTAGTCGATCCGAAGCCAGCACAGGCCGCGTAATAGCCGCTGCAAGTGGCCCTTGAACCCGAACGGGACACCCTCATAGAACGGCGTCACCTCGTACAGCCCATCACCCAAAAGGAAGCCGCGGTCGTCCGGGGAAATCGTCGCCTCGGACTTCGGCATGTACTCGCCGTTCAAGAAGACGGTGCTCATTGAAACTCAGCTCGGATCGGAGTGATCGAACGGCCTTCAGTGCCGCCCGCGGCGCCCACGCGGCACCTCGCCCGAAAGATGCGTACCCGTCCCGCAAACGAAAGGGGAAAGCTCGAAGGACTGCACCAACACCGCGTGACGCGAGGGTCGGGCGCAAAGCGCCCGTAACGAAGCACCGGGCGGCACGAAGTCTCCGTGCCGCCCGACGCTCACATACGAATCAACCTTCCGCTGACTTCTCGAGCTTGTCGAATTCCGACAGAAGCTGAGCCTCGGGAATCGCATCGACCTCGGCTTCGGACAGGACCTTGGCTTCGACCTCATGCACCTCGGCCTCCGAGATACCGTCGGCATCAGCCTCGGAGACATCGTCGTCTCCGGCTTCGAGCTGCTTGGGAGCCTCGGAGGCTGGAGCCGCGATGAGTCCCATGTCGGTCTTGAGCGCGAGGAGCTGATCCTCGACGTCCGCCCCACCGGGACTGGATTCAAGGCGCAGAAACTCGGACTCGAGCGTATCGCCACCCAGTTCAGCGTTGACCTCGGCCTGCGCCACACCGCGACGCTCTTCTTCCTCGATCTTGTCAGCCATCCGGTTAAAGGCCTCGAAGGCGGACGTCTCGGACAGTCCGGACATCGTCTCGTGAATCCGGCGCTGCGCCTGAGCACGCTTCTGCTTCGCTATGAGGAGATTCCGCTTCCGCTTGGCCTCTTCGATCTTGTCGTTCAGCTGACGGAGGGAGTCTTTGAGCTTCTCGGTCTCCGTGGCCTGGGCTTCCCAGGTCTGCTGAAGGACCTGGGCACGCTCAGCGTGCTCCTGCTGACGAAGCAGCGCCTGCTTGGCGAGGTCGTCACGTCCTTCCTTGACCGCCAGCATGGCGCGGTGCTGCCAGTCCCTCTGCTGCTTGACCTCCTGCTCGAGCTGAGACTTCAGCTTTCGTTCGTCCGCAATCGCGGCCGCTACTTCGCGCTTCGCCTTCGAGAGCTGATCCCGCATGTCCAGAATGATCTGGTTTAGCATCTTCTCGGGGTTTTCAGCCCGAGAGATCAGGTCATTGATATTCGACTTGATGACAGTCGACAGCTTGTTGAAGATGCCCATTCTCTAACCCTCCGACCCGTGTCCAGCGAGGGAGCGGATCTGTTCGATGTGCGATGCCGCGGCGAGTGTGATCGACTCCATCGACGCCTGCAGCTCGAGGAAATCGAGCGTTTCGAGTTCGAGCGTGTCGCTCAGAATGAGGTCTCCATCTTCGATGCCGTACGCACCGTGCACGACCTCGGTCGCATTCAGCTCCAGGAGCGTCCGGTACAGGTCCATGGACTCCTCTGAGGGCATATCCATGACCTTCATACGGATGAGCAGGAGTGCGTCCGCGTGGTGTACGACCACAGGTGCGCCCCCATCCTCACTCCGCGTCAGAAACATCCCCTCGTCGACCTCTTCATACTCCAGGTCCATCCGGATGAGGAAGCTCTCAAGATCCTCTCGGCCTACCATGACGGTCTCCGTATCTGTAAGGCTGCGTCGCAGCGGAATTCCAGCTCCATTTGATCCCTACGCGCCCGCAAGAACGCCAGTTTCCCAGCGCGTCCGTAAGGTAAACGCCCTAACGCACCGAGCAACGTTCATGCCTCCCCTTCCTGCCGTTCCGACAGGAGGCAACGTATCGGGCGACGAGTCCTGAAGCTCGGACGGGATCGCAGCCCCTGGGTGCCCAGGCTATCCGAGCAGTGGTGCCAGATGCTGCCCTGTATAGGACGCAGAATCGGCCGCAACGGTTTCCGGCGTCCCTTCGACCACAATACGTCCACCGCCGAAACCTCCTTCAGGGCCAAGGTCGATGACCCAGTCGGCGGTCTTGACCACCTGGAGGTTGTGCTCGATGACAACGACCGTATTTCCGCGGTCAACGAGCTGATGGAGCACGTCCAGAAGAACCCGAACGTCCTCGAAGTGGAGCCCTGTCGTAGGCTCATCCAGGATGTAGAGCGTGTTGCCTGTCGCCCGCTTCGACAGTTCCGTGGCGAGTTTCACGCGCTGGGCCTCACCACCCGACAGCGTCGTGGCAGACTGCCCAAGGTGGATATACCCGAGGCCCACATCGTTCAACGTCGCGAGTTTCTGCTTGATTCTCGGGACAGCGTCGAAGAATTCGAGTGCGTCCTCGACCATCAAGTCGAGCACGTCCGCGATGTTCTTGCCCTTGTAGTAGACGTCGAGGGTCTCGCGGTTATAGCGGCGACCCCGACACACGTCGCACGGCACGTAGACGTCGGGGAGGAAGTGCATCTCGATCTTTACCAGCCCGTCGCCCTGACACGCCTCGCAGCGCCCACCCTTCACGTTGAACGAGAAGCGCCCCGGTCCATACCCGCGCATCTGGGACTCGGGCAGATTCGCGAAGAGATCACGGATGGGGGTGAAGAGTCCGGTGTACGTCGCCGGATTCGATCGGGGCGTACGACCGATCGGTGACTGATCGACGTCGATCACCTTGTCGATGTGTTCGAGGCCCTCGATCGCGTCATGAGCCTCTGCCACGAGCTTGCTCCGGTAGAAATGCCGGGCAAGGGCGTGATACAGCGTGCTGTTCACCAGCGTCGACTTGCCGGATCCGCTCACGCCAGTAACACAGAGGAAGGTCCCGAGCGGGAAGCGCACGTCGACATTCTGAAGGTTGTGACCGCGGGCGCCCCGCACCGTCACCGAACGATCAAGATCGACCGGGCGACGCGTGTCCGGGAGCGGGATCTCCCGATCCCCCCGCAAGTACGCCCCGGTCAGCGAGCCCTCGGCCTTAAGCACATCGTCCAGGCTTCCCGCAGCGACGATTTCGCCGCCGTGCCGCCCCGCCCCCGGCCCAAGGTCGACGATGTAGTCTGCCATACGGATGGTGTCCTCGTCGTGCTCGACAACCAGAACGGTATTGCCGAGGTCGCGCAGACGTTCCAGCGTCGATAGCAGTCGGGCGTTGTCTCGCTGGTGCAGCCCGATCGACGGTTCGTCCAGGATATACAGCACGCCGACGAGCCGACTCCCGATCTGAGTGGCGAGGCGTATCCGTTGCGCCTCTCCGCCAGATAGAGTGCCGGCGGCGCGTCCAAGCGTCAGATAATCGAGGCCCACGTCGCGAAGGAATCGAAGACGCTCCCCAACCTCTTTCAGAATCGGCCCAGCGATGTCTGCCGAGAGCGGTGTCAGGTCGGTGGACACTTCGGATGTGGAGGCAGAACCGTTCTCCTCACCCTCGACCGGTAACGACGTGAAGAACTGCGTGGCATCCGCGATCGAAAAATCCACGATGTCACCCAGCGACCGTCCACCGATCGTGACGGCTCGGGAGGCGTCCTTGAGACGGCTGCCTGCACACGCGGTACACGGCAGCGTCGACATGTACTCGTCCAGCTGATTGCGAACCGTCTCGGACTGGGTCTCGCGATACCGCCGCTCGACGTTCGCGAGGACGCCTTCCCAATGATCCTCGTAATGGCCGTCGAACTTGTTCGACCCCGACTTGTAAGGGAATCGGATCTTCATCCCTTCAGAGCCGTGGATGATCGCGTGCCGAACGTCCTCGTCCAGTTCACCCCACGGGGTATTGGGATCGAACTCATACGCCTCTGCGAGGCCTGCGATCACGGACTGCCGCAGATGTCCTGACGGATCACCCCAGGGCAGAATCACACCTTCGAGAATCGTCACGCTCGGGTCGGCCGTAAGCAGCTGCGCGTTCACCTCTTTCCGAGTCCCGAGCCCACCGCACTCGTCGCACGCCCCGTACGGAGAATTGAAGGAGAACTGCCGTGGCTCTAACTCGGCGAGGCTGGTGCCGCAGTTATCGCAGGCGTAGTGCTCGCTGAACACGTGCTGACGGGGGTTCTTTTTCGTTTTTCCCTTTCCGTGCTCAAGCACCTCGATCACGCCATCGCCGGCGCGCAGCGCCGTTTCCACGGAATCCGCAATGCGGTCACGGTCCGCCAACTTGATCACGAGCCGGTCGACGACGACTGCGATGTCATGATTCTCGTAGCGGTTCAGCGACGGTGGACCCGAGAGGTCGTGCGTCTCGCCATCAACGCGGGCTCGCACGAACCCTTCCTTACGCGCTTTCTCGAAGAGGTCGCGGAATTCCCCTTTTCGACCGCGAACGAGCGGGGCCAGAATCTCGACCCGGACGCCTTCACCGATGCCGAGAAGTCGTTCCACAATCTGGGTCGCTGACTGACGGATGACCGGCTCCCCACACGTCGGGCAGTGCGGGGTACCGGCCCGCGCCCAGAGCAACCGCAGATAATCGTAGATCTCCGTGACGGTACCCACCGTCGAACGGGGATTCCGGCTGACCGTCTTCTGTTCGATCGAGATCGCCGGTGACAGCCCTTCGATCGCGTCGACGTCCGGCTTCTCCATCAGGCCGAGGAACTGCCGTGCGTACGCAGAAAGTGATTCCACGTATCGACGCTGGCCCTCGGCGTAGATCGTGTCGAAGGCGAGCGAAGATTTCCCCGAACCCGACAGTCCGGTAAAGACGACCAGCTTTTCTCGAGGTAGCTCTGCGTGCACATCCTTCAGGTTGTGCTCGCGGGCGCCACGTACGACAAGCGTCTCCTGGGCCGAGACGGCGTTGGCGGGTGTCTTGGAAGAGCTGGATTCAGGCATAACCCGGAAGTCTAACCGGAAAGGCAAGTGGCGCTCAACGCGCAGGGTGTCACGTAAACGAGGGTCGGACGCTGATGCGCCCGACCCTCGTCAAGAACGGTCGTGGTCAGCTCAGAGCTGAATCTGTTCGATGGCCTGGACGCGCGCGTCAGTCGGAGGGTGTGTTCGGAAGAGCCCGGACAGCGCGGCACCTCGCCCGCTCGTGAACGGATTGATGATCGCCATGTGCGCTCCAGCAGGGTTCACCTGCATGGGCACCTGCTTCGCAACGGCCTCGATGCGCTGCAACGCGCTTTGAAGCCCCTGCTTGTCACCCATGATCCGGACGGCCGTCGCATCGGCCTGAAACTCGTTTTGACGGCTGACGGCCATCTGGACGATCACCGCCACGATCGGCGCCACGATCGCCATCGCCAGCATCGCCAGCGGGTTCTCGTCACCGTCACGACCGGTGCCGAAAATGATGCCCCAACGTAGGATGGTGCCAACCAGCGCAATCGCACCCGCCATGCCTGCTGCGATTGTGCCAACGAGCATGTGCCGATGCTTGATGTGCGCTAGCTCGTGCGCGATCACGCCCTCGAGTTCGCGTTCGTTGAGCGCCTCCATGAGACCGAGCGTCACGCACACCACCGCATTTTCAGGATTCCGGCCGGTGGCGAACGCATTGGGCTGACGCTCAGGCGCAATGGCGACCTGCGGCATAGGCAGATCGGCGCGCTGGCGCAGACGGTCGACCATGCGATACAGCTCGGGAGCGTCATCCGGACTGATCACCTGAGCTCGGTACATCTTCAACACGGCTCGATCACTGAACCAAAAAGCCCAGAAGTTCATGACCATGGAGATCCCGAAGAACACGGCCGCCATGGACGAGCCGCCGAGATAGTCTCCCGCGAAGACGAAGAGGACCGTCATGACGGTCATGAGGCCGAAGACCTTGGCCATCTGCATATCAGTTTTGCTCCGTTGAATTCCGTTTTGGACTGTAGCCCCATTCCCGGAAGAAGAAGACACCCCAGATCCGGTCGTTCTTGAGTGAGGACACGCCGAGTGAAAGACTGCCACTTCGCAGGGAGCGATCCTCCAGGAAGCCCTCGACGTTGTAGTTGTCAGTGAGCGCCCATTCCACACGCAAACCAGCCACGGTGTTCTGATCTCCCCCTTCGGTATCCCAGGGTCGCAGCACCATGACGGCAAACACGTCGCTGCCTACGTAGCGCCCGAGCTCGAGCTGTGTGTCGGCCACATACTCGCGACCCAGCGATTGCCCGCCACCGCTCTGCTGCACCGAAAAATAGTCCAGGAAGTCGCGGAAGACAGCAGAGCCGAACTGGTTCGTGAGCACCCCCCCCACGAAGGTCACGGTTCCCTGGACGGCTGACGATACCACACCGCTGTTGCCACGACGGCCTACGCCCCCAGCCCGCCCACCGAGCGCGCCGCTCGGTTGGCCAAAGACCAGATAGGACACAAGGTCCTCCTCGGCGAGGCCCGCCTCCTCGGTCGTCAGCGTGACGACCGGTTGGACCAGCGTCCCCTCCAGCAGAGCGTTCACATCGAGGGGTGGCTCGTTCTGCCTGCGGATTCGACTTGCCGCCTGAATGTCCAGATCCGGGTTAAGCCCCGGCCGTCCAATGAAGATGACGCTGCCCCCCTCCAGCTCGAACGTCCGTCCCAGTACGCGATGCGAGCCACGAACCGCCTCCAGTTCACCGATGAGCACGAAGTCACTCTTCGTGCGGTCATACCGCACCAGCAAATCACCGGACATCTCGACGTCAGAGTCGATCGAGCGCAGCCAGGAGCCCCGCGGCACCGAGAGATCCACGTCCACGCGAAGGTTGTCGAAGAACGGATTTCGAAGGCCGGCGAACAGCGGCTGTGAGATCAGGGCAGTAGTGTCGACCGCGAGTCCACTCTGGAAGAGGAAGGGATCGTTCAGATTGACGACCCCCGCGGCTCGCTGAAGCTCATCGACGTAGATGGCTCCCGCATCGACAGTGAGCGAGCCCTGCGCCACAGGGCGGGAGTAGCGGCCACCGAGGTCAAAGCTGCCGCTGATCGAGCCTTCGACGTCTGGACGGGACACCGCGAGAAACCGCTCAAACGCGAAGGTCAGGTCCAGTGCTGGATCTGCAAAGGGTTCCAGTAACACGGTCCCGGTCACGTCGGATCGGCCGCTGCCTGCGGCCGACAGCTCAACTTCGGCGGTCCTGTCCTCTCGGAGCGTCACTGTCCCGTTCACACCGGTGTGCCGTACCCCGATCGCTTCGATCGACCACGCAGCCCTAGAGAGTGCAAGTTGGCCCGCTGGCGCTGGCGATCCGGGAGTACCCCGGATCGAGACGTCGCCCGATACGGTACCCACCACCCCTTCGAGTGCACTCACGTAGCTTAGGGCGATGGCGGCATCTAGAGAGTCCGCGACAAGATCCACCCTCATCGGTTGGTCGAGGACGCGATCCCCCACCTCGATCAGCGCCAGATCGATCGGAATGGCACCGCTCGCCCGGAGGGCCGAGCGATTCCTGTCCAACCCGTCGAGGTCGAACTGCAGCTCACGGCCGCGGTACGACATCTCGCCGTCGACCCTGCTGAGCTGCATCGAGCCATACCTGGGTCCGTCGATCTGAATCTCACCCTCGATAATGGGAGCCTCCGCCGACCCTCGGACGGACAGATTCATATCGATGTGTCCTCCGACCTGGAGTCGCTCGAGTTGGACCACGCCAAGCAACTGCTCTGCGTGCAGACCCTGCACAGCCAGTTGAAAGTCGCTGCCACCTCCACGCGAGAGCGTCCCGTCGGCAACGAGGTGCATCGGGTCATCATCGATGCGAGCGATCTCGACACTGTCCACCATGAACGTGCGCTCATTCCAGGCCAGACGCGCTGGACGAGTAAGATGCCATTCCTGGTCATCGACCCGGATGTCGAACCCATCCATGTCTACCGAACCCCCGGCCGAGTCGATGACGAACGAACCGCTGGCCTGATACTCCTCACCCGGTCGCCGGACGATCTCGAGACGTCCACCTCCGTCGAGCTGGAACATGTCCGCCTCGAAGGTACCCTGCTGAAAGCGTCGGCCGGCTACATCGATGCCGTGCGCTGTCGCACCCATCTGCCAAACGCCGTTCGTATCCGGGAGGCCCGTCGCCGAGAGGGCGACCCGAGCGGAGTCGATCTGATTCTGCTTCCACGAGGCGCCTTCCAGACGCATGACCACGCCAACGTCGATGTCACCGAGGCGTCCATTTACGCTCGCTCCTCCGAAGACGGCTCCGTCGAGCTGAACGTCGGCCAGCCGAGGAAACGTGTCGGGAGCGACTCCCTGGAGGCGCAAGAACTCGCGATCAAGCGGGGTGAGTTCCTCCTGGACGATGATGGAGTCGGCGACCCCCATGAGGGCGGGCCGAAGTCCAACGAGACGATCTGCGCTGAAAGCCACAGATGTACTGCCAAATCGTCCTTCGACAAGTCCGAGGCGACCGCGCCCGGTCACCTCAACTCCACCGACGGTAGCGCGCAGCGAGTCCGTGATGAGGACCCCGTTTCGTATCCGGATACCGGTCGAGAGCGTGTCGACAATCACGGCTCCCAGCCGGGACGCATGCGCAGCGCCGACGAGGTCGAGCATCATCGAGTCCGGAGCGATCCCGAATCCCTCGACCTGCAGCGCACCACTCCAGCTACTGCGTTCTGGAAAGCGAGTACTGATCTCGGAAAGCGGAAGGTCGTCAGCTTCCAGCTCCATTCGGTACGCTGCCGCTGGATCACCCAGATCGACGCGCCCACGACCCTGAACGCGCCCGTCCTGCACGGCCAGATCGATGACGACCCTGGCGTCGTCCAGTGCTCCATCCACCGAGACCGAGCCCCACGCCTCTCCGGTGAGTTGAAGCTCGGGAGCGACACCGTCGAGAAGTCCGACGGCGAGCGGGCGTAACTCTACGTTCGTGTCCGTGATCCAGCTGCCGTCTTCAGCGCCTCGCCAGAACATGCCATCCACCCTGGTCACAGTCCGGAGCCCCGACGCAGAGTTGTGGCTCATCTCGACGAGCACGGAGAGACCGTCATCGACGTTGCCCTGGACGCGTACCTCACCATCACCGTTCCCGGCCCAGGGGAAATCCGGCCACAACGCAGAAAGCACGTCGTAATTCATAGCCCCGAGAACAGCCACGAAATCAGTGGCACCCGGATTATCCCCGCGGTGAAGGGTTCCGTCGAACTGGGCCGTCGTCAGGTCACCGCCCAACCCCGTAGGGATCAGCGTGAGACGACCCGACGCTGTAAGATCGGTCAGCCTGCCGTTGAATGACGCCTCGCCGCTGAGCCATCCATCGAACGGTATGTCTCTTTCGATCCAGGGCTCGAGACGTTCCAGCGGAAGCGGGTTGGCCGTCACGTCCATCCCGTCCAGCGAGATCTCATCCGAAAAGCTGACACCACCGTCAAAGATCACGCTGCTCGCTTCGAGTTCGACTTCCATGCTCCGAACCGCCATATGCACGCCGTCCTCGATGCGGATTCCAGCAGCACCACGGAAACGCCCATCGGGGATGCGCGGATCCACCCACGCAATGTCGGACAACTGCATCCAGCCGTCGGACGCGAGTTCCGCAATCAATCGCCATGGCTCACCTTCTGATGCGGGTCCCACGGTGAGATCGCCTTCGATCAGACCGCCCGGCAATCGGAACTGTCCATCGGCTACGCGGATGCCGAACTCGCCGAACGACAAACGACCAAAAGCTTCGTCGATCACCAGGGGTTCTTCGAGCACACCGATATCCGACGAGAACGACGCCAGCTGCGCCGTGAACTGAGGCTCCTGGGAGGTCGACAGCACGGCGTCTTCGACGTCGACATCCAGCATCTCGAACGCCAGCTCGCGCAGAAACTCCCCACCGGGTCCTTCGATGACCCGACGCCCGCTCCGCTCCGTGGTCGGCGTCAGGATCCGCACCCGGCTCTCCCGGAGACCGACGCGACCTAGTCGCACAGGCGTGCTGGCTTCCGCAGACTGAGGCCCTGCCGGAGCACCACCCTCGGCCAGGAGTCGACTGATGTTCATCGCCTGGTCGCTGGCATAGCGCGAAATCTCGAGATCGAGTCCCCAGAAGACGGTGGACCGGATCGGTCGCCCACCGTTGATCGCCGTAGGGATCGAATAGCGGATGACGACGGAATCAGCCGAGAGGAACCGTCTCCCATCCGCGGCGTCGAGCCGGACTCCGGTAAGGGTCGCACCGGCCAGAAGGCTGCCACTCCGCACTCCCTCCACGGTGAGCTGCCCGGAAAGGCTCGACTGAACTCGACTCAACGCTGTACGCAGCGCGAGGTCCTGCCCCTGCCCGGTCTGTGCGATCAGGCCGATCGCCACGAGGACCAGAAGGATCATCAGAACCAGACTCTGACGGGTGCGACGGCGAAGCGCCACCAGACGCCGGCGGACCTGCCACGAGCGCCGCACTCCAGTCAGCGCATCGCGCTCGGCGTAAGGCCCGACAGGTGGAAGTTCGACCCCATCTGCTGACTCGCCGGAGTCCGATGCATCCGCTGTCACGACCTCGTCCTCCGCCGGTCGGTCGAGTTCGTCAGACATCAGAAAGCCTGCCCAATGGACACGTGAAGCTGAAATCCCCGGTCGTTCGCTCCGAAGAGTACCCGTTCGCTTAGCTGCAGGAGCTCACCCGTGCCGACCCAGTGAATCTCTTTTCCATCCACTTCAAGTGGGTCACCCTCATCGCCGACTTCCCATCTCACAATCTTCTCGGTCACGACCGGGACTTTCTCCGCACCCCTGAATCGATACGCGAGATCGAGGCGAATCGGTCCGACGGGGCTGGCAAAACGCACGCCGACCCCCGGACTGAACTCTAGAGCCTCGAACTCGATGGAGTCCTCCGGTCCCCACGCCTGGCCCACATCCGTGAAGATCACACCCTCCAGAAAGCCCATCGCGATACGGATCTCAGCATTGGCCTCCAGAAGCCGGGTGCCGCCGATCGGCTGGTTCTGGTACAGAGCGCCCGGGTCCGCCACACACGACTCATTGAAGAGCGCTTCTGGAGTACACAATCCACCCCCGCCCATCATGGATAACAGCACCCTTGGCTCCGCAAACAGTACTCGCGGGCCAAGCCTGCTCTGTGCGAAGCCGCGCACGGAGTTCGCCCCGCCGGTGTAGAAGCGCTTCTGCGGGTGGACGATCTCGACGTCGCCGCTGGAGATCTGACCCTGCCGCACAAGTCCGTCGAATCCGCCCGACCCGACCCAGCCTCCGCGAACGCGTGTCGCGAAGACTACGCGCCCCACTGGGGCATACCGACTGGCTTCGGCGACCACTCGATCGTAGCGGAAATCGGATAACGTCCACTTCGCGGCGTGCTCGACGTCAAGGAGAAGTCGATACCCGTTCCGTGGATTCAGCAGATCGTCAGATCGGTTGCGCGTGAATGCGAGGCCGACGGGTGAGAGCGAGTTCGGATTCTCAAGCTCTTTGATATCATCGGGAGCACACACCAGAAAGCCGGTGCAGAACAGGACGTCAGTGGCATCCAGCTCCGAGAGTTCGGGTCGGTAGAAGCCACTCACCACAGTCCCTGGGGCGAGTGAACGCGACAGGCCGATCTGGGCACCGATGGCTCGTCGTATGAAGACGTCCGGAAGCGACTGACGTTCGATGAAGACGGACGCGGAGAGAGCGTTGCGCGTTGAGAAGATCCAGGGCTGCACAAAGTCTACGACACCGAGGCCGGTGAGGTCCCCATATTTATTATCTCCACTTTGCGAGCAGAGCACATCGCGGAATTGTGACTGCGAGGCGAGGATGTTTCCTACCCGCCCGCGTACGGACAGTGTGCGACCTCCACCGAAGAAATTCCGGCTTGTCCATTGGGCCTCGAGGTTCAGGCACTCGGCGGTACTCCATCCTCCACCCGCACGCACCCGGTAGGCATCACCTTCCTGCAGCGTAATCGCTACATCGATTGTCGGGTCTTGGAGGTCAGCCAAGGTATCGGGGAGCACGCTCGCGTTCCGGACAATCTCGAGGCCATACAGGCGCTCCGTAGCGTCGTCGACCTCGGATCTTCGGTAGGAATCACCACTCTGAAGCCGGGCAGTCCGCAGTACCGTACCCACACCCAGGTTCTCCAGACCCGAGACGGTGATGTCGCCGTATGTCGTCTCGGGCCCCCTAATGATCTCGAAGGTCGTGATCGCATCGTACGACGGTGGATTGCCCGGGCGGCTTACGCGCCGAAAGACGTCCGCATAGGCATAACCGCGATTGCTCAGGCGATGGATGAGCGTGTCACGTGTCGCGTCGAGCGCGAGCGTGGACAGGCGATCACCCTGGGCGATGGGCAGATCGTTGAGCAGCTCACCATCGCCGAGGTCACTGACCCCGGTGAACTCGATGCTGTCTGCTATGATGGGCCGACCTTCATCGATCCGGAACATGACTCTGGCTTTCGCCTCGGTTCGCTCGACTACGGCCGAGTCGACGACCACATCCCGGAATCCTCGCTGACGGTACCAGAGTATGAGCCGCGCCCGGTCACGGGGCAGATCCCGGTCACGCAGCATCGACCGACTGAGCGCGAAGTCAACGCCCAGCGGACAGAGCGGAATCGGGAAAAAGAACCAGAGTGATCGACAGGCTGTGGTCCGCGTCGCGATCGCCCGAGCGAGTGAATCCGCAGGGAACGTGACATTCCCCTCGAATCGAACCTCTTCGACCTCGGGTCCTCTGAGCTGTCCAGCACCCGCTGCCGGTGACAGCAACAGGCCAAGCCCAACCACGCCGGAGATTGCCAGGACACGCCAGCGCAGTCTCACTCGTCCCCCGTGTCCGCCCCCGAAGGCGCAATGACTGACTCCGGAAGCATTGGGTCACGCTGGAGCATCAAGCGGGTGAGCACGCAGGTCATCGCCGCCGCACCAGCACCTACAACAACAGAGATGAGCGCCGCCTGGAGCGACTTCTCTCGCGTGATCGGACGTCGCCGATACTTCGGCATCAGTTCACCGCCCCGAGTCCGTCGCGGAGGAGCCAGCTACGGGCCGGCATCGCCTCGAAGGCAGGGGCATCCGGCGCCCGGCGGTAGGGTATGACCTCGACCTTACCTTCACCAAAGCGCATCACGCTCAAGCTGTTCCAGCCCGTCTCCACGCCCCGACCTCGCCGAGACGTACTCGTACCACACGCGAGGATCGGCAGCGGTGGGTCCCGGGGAGGACATCCCGGAATGTCCTCGGCCACGTGCATGTGGACCTGATGCACATGCCCGCCTAGAACCACGTCTACCCCCATGTCACTGAAGGCGTGGGCGAGCCGAGCGGCCCCTGGCAGCGGATGCCCCCCTTCGCCATCGGGCACGGGTACGAAATGGTGGTGGATGACAAGCAGCCGCACATTGCTCGGAGCGCTCTCCACGAACGCGCGGCGAGCGAACTCTACCTGAGCGTCGTCGATTCGGCCGTTCACGATGGCGCGGCGAGGTGCTGCCGAATTCAGTGCGACGATGACGGCACCCGGCACGGTGGTCACGGTGTCGAGCGCATCCTCCCCGGTGAAGCGCCGCCAGTTCCTGAACGGGTCGATGAGTCGCTCCCAGAACCGATACAACGGCACATCGTGATTTCCGGGCGTGACTACCACCGGGGTATCGACGAAGCGCTCGAGGATCGAACGAGCCACCCGGAACTCGTGCCTCTTCGCGCGTTGAGTCAGATCGCCCGAGGCGATCACGACGTTCGGATCGACCTCAGACCAGAGTTCCAGCAATGCATCCGTAGCACGAGACAGGTAGGGCTTACCGCACTGAAAGTCGGACGCGTGCAGCACGGTGAACCCGGCAGGCATGTCAGGCGGACTCCGCCGCCGTACGGGTCTTCATGACACCCCAGAACCCGAACGCTACGATGCAGAGACTGATGACCTGAGCGACAGTCAGAATGCCGAAAAACCGATCGTCCTTCGCCCGGAGAAACTCTACCAGGAATCGCTCGAAGCCGGCGCAGACCAGCCAGATCATGAAGAGCCAGCCCTTTGAATGACTGTGGTCGCGGATCCGCCAGAGGGCGCAGAAGATCAGCGTGCTGATCCCGACCTCATACAGCTGCGTCGGGTGAACCGGAACCACTTGCCCGTACTCTTCGATCAGCGCCGGATCGACTGTGATTCCGAACATCTGCTCGATGTTCTGCACCGTTGTCGCGGGAGACCCCTGAGGGAAGCGCACGCCCAGAAACGAGTCCGTCGGCCGGCCCCAGTCGTCCCCAACCATGAAGCACCCGACCCGCCCCACCGCATAGGCGAGCGCAAGCGCCGGAGCCATCAGGTCGGCCATGGTAGGAACGGCCAGCTTCTGTCGCCTGATCTCCCAGATGACCAACGCAGTCGCGAGCAGGAATCCACCGTACCAGACCAGCCCGCCGCGCGAGAGAATCATCCCCATCGGGTCTTCGACCAGACGCGGGAAGTTCAGCAGCATGTAGTATCCCTTCGCGCCCAGGATACCGCCGATGACGGCCATGAAGACGAAGTCCCACGCCTTGTCCGGATCCTCGCCAATACGCCGTAATTCAGCGCGCAGGACATATCCCGCCGTGAGAAAGGCGAGCAGCATGAATACGCCAAACGACGTGATGGGCTGCCCCCCTAGAAAGGGGACCCAATTGGGCATTTCAAAGAAAACCGGATACATAGTCTTTTAAGTTCGTGATGTGACGCCCGCGCGGGAACCGCTGCGGAGCCCGGGGAATGCCATCGAGGCCGACGCGTTCTGATCATGGGGAGCTCGCTCGCCCTGATCGAAACGAAATCGCGCCGCCCGGGCGATCATGGCTCCGTTGTCGAGCGAAAGTCTCGGCGAAGCGTGATGTACCGCCCGCTGCCCTGTGCGTGCATCCAGAGCTTCTAGGCGACTCGACATCTCCTGACGCAGGAGTGTGTTCGCACTCACACCGCCACCGAGGACGATCCGTCCGCACCCGGTTTCGCTCACCGCCCGCAGGGTCTTGGAGACAAGCACCTCCACCGCCGCGGCTTGGAACGCCGCGGCCACGTGAGGGACCTCGTCGGGTAGGGCCTCGTCGCCCAGCTTGCGGGTCAGCTCGACCACCGCGGTTTTGAGACCACTGAACGAGAAGTCGTAATACGCCGGATCGTGGACCGTCTGATTACGACGAAGCATCGGCCTCGGGAGGCGATGCCGCGCAGGGTCGCCGTCGACGGCGACCTTCTGGATCGCCGGGCCACCGGGATACGGAAGCCCGAGCAGCTTGGCGACCTTATCGAACGCCTCCCCCGCCGCGTCATCACGGGTCTGTCCGAGCAGCGCGTACTCACCCCAGGCGGTGGCATGGATCAGCATGGTGTGCCCACCCGAGACCAGTAGAGCGATGAAGGGCGGCTCCGCATCAGCCTGCTCGAGCACAGGGCCGAAGAGGTGTCCCTCCATGTGGTGGACCGCGATCCAGGGCCGATCCAGCGCCCAGGCAGTTGCCTTGGTCCAGCAAACGCCCACCAGCAGAGCCCCGATCAAACCCGGTCCGGCAGTCACCCCGAGAACGTCGATGTCGTCGAGGGTCACGTCGGCCCTCGAGAGCGCCTCGTCGACCACACCGTCCAGTTTCTGCAGGTGCGCCCGCGCCGCGAGCTCGGGCACGACGCCGCCATAGACCTCATGCACGTCTTGGGAAAGAATGACATGCCCAAGAATGCGGTTGGCTCCATCCAGCACTGCCGCCGAAGTCTCATCGCAAGACGTCTCTATGCCGAGGACGAGCGGACGGCTCAGCGTGGCGGTCACGGCGGGTCGCCCGGAAGCCCCACCTGATCGATCGTCCGTCGGACGGTAATCCGATCGTTCCCCGGAATCGCGGTCACGAGCGCAGGGACTCCTTCGATCCTGACGTTCACGACCCGCACTTCGCCCGGTACCATGCCCTGCAAGTGCTCCGGCGGAACCCACACACGGAGCCTTGCGGGATCGAGGGATGTCACGAGAGTGCGCGCACCCGCCAGACGGATCTGGATGGCCGCCGGATCGGGGATGACCTCGGCCTCTCCGGGACTCACGATCGCCTCGACCGAGATCCCGTTCAGTATGCGCTCGACCATGTCCTCGACTCGAACGTCCATCGTAGCGGTCGTCCAGGCAACGGAAGCACCCGGGAGTCCGGTGGTGTCCACGTTGACGTTGAACGCGCCGGAACGCGCCACGTCTGAAAGATCGAACGCCTCGAGTCTCAGGGAATCCAGCACCTCCACGCGACTCCTCGGCCCGCGGACACGAATGATCTGGGGACTCACCTCGATCGGCGCGGCCAGAGCGAGGCGGTCGCGGACGCTCCCGACGAGACGGAGCGCCACCGGGACGAGACGGGTCTGGGCCTCTTCGAACGAGACGCGGATCGTCGACGGCGACATAGACTCGACGCTCAACCCCGATCGTTGGCCGAGCTCGACCCACTCACGTCGCAGCACGATCACAGTGTCCTGCGATCCCACCGACCCGACTGGAATCCGGATGCTGGTTCCCTCGCGGGCGAGCCGAATGATTTCCCGGGCCGGGCCGCCGAGGCGCAACTCCACGGTAGATGGATTCGGGGCACCGGAGGTGGTCCAGCCAGTATCAGCTACCTCAACCGTGACCGGCACCGACGCAAAGATTTCCTGATTCGACGGTTCACCCTGAACCAGAGCCCACAGGAATACCGATAACCCGAGTGCGGACAGCTTCAAGCGCCAGTTGTGGGCCAGCGATTGAGTCGGGGTCGCCATGGCGCCGCCTCAGTCGGAGGCCAGGAGCCTGCGAATGAGCTCCACGTTTTCGGGAGCATCCCACTCGGTATCGCCAGCGACCTTCTTGTAGATGACCCCGTCCTTACCGATCACAAAGCTCTCGGGGACGCCCGTCGTCTGATAGATCTGCTGGATATCACCGCTCGGGTTGTGCAGGATGGCGAAGGTCAGCCCCAGCTCTTCGGCGAAGGTGACCAGATCTCCTCCCTCGCGTCCGAAGAGGTCGAACGCTCCGGCAGGTGCGTCGATGCTAACGGCCAGAATCTCGAAGTCTTCGCCCTCGAGCTGCTCGTATAGACGCTGCATGGACGGCATTTCAGTGAGACAGGGCCCACACCAGGTCGCCCACACGTTCACGAGGAGTACGTCCTCACCCAGGAAATCCGAGAGCCGGACCTCGGCACCCTCCATGTCCAGTACCATGAAATCGGGCGCTGCGCTCCCCGAGATCACCGGTTGGTAGTTCTCGCGACCGATCCACGCGATGAGGACGATCGACGCGAACGTGACGATGGCCCAGAAATACGGAGATCGGACGAATGAGCGCTTCATTACTGGGTTTTCAGAAGTTGAGATGTCTGTCTTGAACTACGGCACGGAACGGTCATGGTTCCCCGCCCGCGCCACGCCGGCCGACTTTCAGTCGAACCCCGCTACCACGCTGGAGTTCAGAATCCGCTGCCGGCTCCTGCTCGACCACGATGCCCTGATCACGGCCGAAGCGAAACACCTCCTCCACGTCGGTCACGTCGAGACCGAGCGAGTCGAGGAGCTGTTCGGCTTCCATTTGCTCCAGCCCTAGGACCAGTGGCATCCGAACCATCGGTGGGCCCGTGCTCACGAGAAGTGTCACCTGGGCGGGCAGTGCGACCACGCTGTCCGGTGGAGGAGAGACATCGACGACCTGCCCGCGGGGCTCTTCCGCCTCGGTCACGTCCACGTTCACGACAAAGCCGCTCGTCTCGAGGACAACCCGTGCGCGGGCCTCATCGAGACGCAGGACGTCCGGTACCGACCGCATTTGCGGGCCGACGCTCACGGTGACGCCGACGGGCGAGTCCGGTCGGCTGACCTGTCCGGGTAGTGGTGACTGCCCCAGCACCAGACCAGCCGCGACCGATGGGTGCGTGATCGAGTCGGTCAAGCCGATCTCGAGCCCCGCCCCAGCCAGCCGCTCACCCGCGCTCGCGAGCCCGAGCCCACGGACGTCAGGCACGTCGTAGAGGTCTCCAGGGGGCGGCGGGGCGGGGAAGAATACCTGGGTCGCCAGTGCATATCCGACAAACCAACCTCCGATAACCACGACGGCGAATCCAGCGAGCAGTGCGCGACCATTGAGCCAGGAACGTCGTCCAGCGGGGGTCCCCCCCCCGTCGGTCGAGAATGCGCGTTGTCCGGCGTCAGGCGTCACGACCTGATCCGACGCCTCGACAGGTCGCCGCTTGCGACGCTTCCGATTCCGTCCGAGAGAATCTCCGAGCTTCATGCCGTCCTCCTCAACCGCGCCGCAAACGATCCGTCATATGCGGACCTCCACGGCTCCACACGCAGGTACCCGTCCGAATCGACAAAACCGTCGTGCTCGTCCGAACGGCCGATGGCATCCGTGGCTTCGATCACGAAGCCTCCGTGACGAGCGATGAAGTCAGCGACGCAGTCCTCGTTCTCCTCCGGTTCCAACGTGCAGGTCGAGTACACCAGCAGCCCACCTGGTCGAACGAGCTCGGCCGCTGCATCGAGCATACGCGTCTGGAGAGCCGCCATGGCGTCGATCGCTTCAGACGTGAGTCTCCATCGAGCGTCGGGATGGCGTGCAAGCGTCCCCGTTCCTGTGCATGGCGCATCGAGGAGTACGACATCCACGGGGGCTAGAGGCGGACGCAGAGCGTCCGCGACGACGAGTTCCAGTCGTCGGCCTGTCCGAAGGGCATTGTCTCTCACCATGCGTATGCGCGATTCCGATCGATCAGCAGCGATGATCCGAGCGGCTCGCTCCGACAGAGCGAGCGATTTACCGCCAGGAGCCGAACAAAGATCTGCAACGATCGTGCCCGACGGAACATCCGCGTACCGCACCACCAGGTTGGACGCGGGATCCTGCACGATCGATGCCGGGATGGCGGCGAGCGCCTCTACCACCGAGACGCCTGTACCCAGTCGAATACAGGGACTCCAGGCAGCTGCCGGAGAAGCGGCGATCCCACGGTCGGCCAGGATGCGTCGGGCCTCCTCCGCGTCCATACCCAGCGGGAGGAGACAGGTGGCGGGACGCTGGTTGTGGTATTCCACGAGCCGCCGTACGTCATCGGACGAGTACCGGGCCAGCCAGCGACGAACCAGCCACTTCGGATGGGAACCCCAGCCCGCCAGCGCCTCCGAGGAATCCATGGCATCGGGCGGGGTCGGTTGCTCCGCCGCGACCTTGCGGAGCACCGCATTCACGAAGCCAGTCGGACGCCGACCGACCGTTGCGTGCACCTGGTCTACCGTCGTGGATACCCCCGCGTAGGCGGGGACCGAGTCCATATAGTGAATCTGGTAGGTTCCGAGCCGGAGTAGCTCGAGCACTGGAGCGTCGACATCGGCCAGTGCTCTCGACACGTGGGGAGCGATCATCTCATCGAGTCGACCCCGTAGCCGAGTCACGCCCCACGCGAGCTCGTGGGCAAACGCTCGCTCGCGAGAGTCGAGAGAGCCTGCGACTGCCGCGAAGGCGCGATCGAGGCGCCTACCCCGCTCAGTCTCACTTCGAACCGTGTACGCAGCCGCCCGACCGGGCGTGACTGGTGTCAGTCGAGCATTCCAGTCATGGGGGACGACGGAACTGCGATCTCACGCGACGGCATACGCCCCGCCAGGTACGCCAGACGACCGGCGATGATTGCGTGCTTCATCGCGTGGGACATCCGAACCGGATCATCGGCCGCAGCCAGCGCGGTGTTCATGAGTACGCCGTCGACCCCCTGCTCCATGGTCACGCATGCGTCCGAGGCCGTGCCTACGCCAGCGTCGACAATGACCGGAACCTCGAGACGGTTCTTGATCTCACGAATGAAGTACGGATTCACGACCCCGAGCCCACTCCCGATCGGGCTGGCGAGCGGCATGACGGCAACGCAACCGGCATCCTCGAGTCGGAGGGCGGTGATCAGATCGTCATTCGTGTACGCCATGACCTTGAAGCCCTCGTCCGACAGCGTCCTGGCAGCCTCGAGCGTCGCATACACGTCCGGTAGCAAAGTCCGTTCGTCACCGATGACCTCGAGCTTCACGAACTCGTTGAACCCAGCCGCCCGAGCGAGCCTCGCATAGCGGATGGCGTCTTCCGCCGTGTAGCACCCGGCGGTGTTGGCTAGCAGGAAGAACTCGTTCGGGTCGAGGTGGTGCAGGATCGCCTCTTCCTTCGTGCGATCCAGATCGACCCGACGAACCGCCACCGTCACCATCTCCGCTCCGGAGGCGCGAATCGCGTCGATCATGATCTGGTTTGTGAGATACTTACCGGTCCCCACAATCAGTCGTGATACGAACTCCACGCCACCGATGTGAAGCGAGCTGTCGAGAGCCCGCGCATCGTCGACCATCGTATGCGTATCGGTCATGTCATCCACCGCCCACGAAGTGCACAAGCTCGATCGTATCGCCGTGCGACACCTCGCTCGCGTCGTAGCTGCCGCGCTCGAGGATCTCCCGGTTCAGCTCTACCACCACCATGCCCGGTTGAAGATCCAGTGCCTCGAGCAGGCTCGCGACGGTATGTGCCCGGTCGAAGCTGTGAAGCTTGCCGTTCAACTGAATCTCCATCGTGGTTTCTTGTGTCATCAGATCCCTTCGACTGCCGCCTCGAGCACCGAAATGTACTCGCTTGCGGCGGCCCGCGGAGACCCCGCATTCCAGATCCCGGAACGCACCCCGACACCATAGGCTCCCGCGCTCAGAACATCCGTGACCTGGCTCGGCTGTACACCACCGATGGCGACGACAGGCACCATCGCGGCAACCACCGCAGCCTCTCTGAATCCAGCCAACCCAAGTGAGGATCGGCCGGGATGAGAACTCGTTTCGAATACGTTCCCGATCATGACCCATGCGGCGTATGCACACGCTGCCTCCATCACTTCTGCCAGGGAATGGCAGGACGCACCGATCCGCACGCTCGGCATGAGTCGACGCGCTTCCGACACCGACAAGGAGCGGCGACCCAGATGGACGGCCTCGAGGCCGTTGGCCATTGCCACATCGATGCGGTCGTTCACGACCAGGAGAGCACCTGCGGCTGACGAACTCGCGCGGAGTGCGACCGCGAGCTCATGCAGACGGCGGCCGTCGGTTCGTGGACCTCGCAAGTGGAGCGCCACGGCTCCTCCCGCGACCTCGACCACCTCGGTGGCGACCTCGATGAAGTCGGTTCGGGCCAAGATCTCGTCGTCGGTGACGACGTGGAGCCTCGGCTGGACCATCACTCGAATCGCTGGCCTACGTCGATGCCACGCCCGTTGATCCAGTCGGAGGCCGACATACGCTTCTTGCCCGGCGGCTGAGCCTCCGCAAACGCCACCGCACCAACGGAACAACGCACGACAAGGCCGTCTGACGGGGTCGCCTGGATCACGGTGCCCGCAGGCGTCTCCACAGGAAGCGTCGGGGGTCCGCCATTCGTCCGGAGACCCTCGGGGTCGAGTGCCTCGACCTCATCTTCGCTCCACACCGTGGGCCGAAAGAACTTCATCGACACGTCAGCAAGCCGAGTCCACGCCCCGGGAATAGCATCCATGCCTCGGGTGTGGTCCGACACTTCAGCGGCCGAGCGCTCCCAGTCGATCCGTGCCACCTCCCGACTGACCTTGGGCGCGAACGTCGCGGCGTCGTGATCCTGCTCGCGCTCCCCGACCACACTGGCGGACATCAGAGCGAGTGCCTCGACCAGCGCTTCTGCTCCGAGTCCGGAAAGCCGAATGGTCAATTCGCTCGCCGTCTCGTCATCGAAAATGAGCTCAGGCACCTGATGGATGACCGCCCCGGCATCCATACCCTTCGCCATCCGCATGATCGTCACACCGGTCTCCGTGAGGCCGCGCGCGATCGCCCAATTGATAGGTGCGGCGCCTCGGAGCTCGGGCAGGAGCGACGCGTGCACGTTGATCGAGCCCATAGGGGGGAGATCGAGCACTTCGCTCTTGAGGATATGGCCGTATGCCACAACGACAGAAATATCGGGTTCGAGCGCCCGGATCTGATCGATGAAGTCGTCACCCCGTGGCAACTCTGGCATCAAGATCGGGAAGCCCTGATCGAGAGCGACTTCCTTGATCGCCGAGGGCCGGAGCCGGCGTCCCCGTCCCGCAGGCCGGTCGGGCTGAGTCACCACTCCGACAATGTCGAAGCCTTCGTCGTCGAGGGCCCGGAGGGAGGGCACGGCGAAGGCCGGCGTTCCCCAGAAGAGGATCTTCACCCGGCTTCAGCGGCCGCTTCTGCTTCGATCTTTTTCCACTTCTTGAGGAGCATACGACGCTTGAGCGGTGACACTCGATCGACAAACAGGATACCATCGATGTGATCGATCTCGTGCTGGAGCGCGCGACCGAAGAGGTCATCCGCCTCGATGACGATGTCGTTGCCGTCGGGATCCTGGCCCTCGACCCGAACCTGGGCGGGCCGCCGAACGACCTCTTCCAGCCCCGGAATACTCAGGCAGCCCTCGGTCTGCTTCTCGACCTCCTTGCTCTCCCAGGTCACCACCGGGTTCACGATCGCGATGCGCTGAGGCTCCGGGTCGTCCTCGTCCTGCCTGCGCAGGTCGACAACGATGACCCGGGTAGAGAGTCCGATCTGCGGGGCCGCAAGACCAATACCGTCTGCGTGATACATCGTCTCGAACATGTCGCGCACGAGGGCACGCAGGTTGTCATCGAAGACCGTCACCTCCGCCGCTTCAGTGCGAAGGGCCGGATCCCCCAAATAGACGATGTCGTGAATGGCCATGATGTGCGTTCTACCTTCCTACTCTTCCTTCGGCTCGCCCTTCACGTCGAGCGTCGCAGCAACTCGCCCGCGGTCGACCGTAATGCGGGTGTCCTCACCCGTCCGAACGGTCAACCGGTTACCATCGGCGTGAATGATCTTTCCGATGATCCCGCCCGTCGTGACGATCTCGTCACCTTTCTTCACGCCTTCGACCATCGCGTCGTGGCGCTTTCGCTCCTTCATCTGCGGCCGGATGAGGAGGAAGTAGAAGATGGGGATGATGAGCGCAAAGTTGAGCATCATCCGGAGGCCGAAGTTCTGATCCGGCGCAGCCTGCATCAGTAACGTAAGAGGGGTCACTTAGGACTTCCTTCCTTGCGATAGCGTTCGAGCCAGTTCCTGCGCCACGCGTCGAAGCTGCCGTCGTGAATTCGACGACGGGCTTCTTCACCGAGACGGACCAGGAACCGGAGGTTGTGAATCGAAATAAGTCGTACCGGCAGCCACTCTGACGATGCGACCAGATGCCGAAGATAAGCCCGATCGTAACGTCCGCAGGTGTAGCAGTCACAACCGGGGTCGATGGGGCGCGTGTCCTCACGGAATCTCGCGGCCTTCAGGTTGATCTGACCTTCGACGCTCGTCCATGCCGTACCATGCCGCGCGTTGCGCGTAGGAGCGACGCAATCGAAGAGATCGCAGCCCCGCGCGACAGCCTCGAGGAGATCGTCAGGATACCCGACGCCCATCAGATATCTCGGGCGATCGGCGGGTAGTACGCCGTCCAGAAGCTCGAGCGTCCGCCACATGTCAGGCTTCGACTCGCCAACACTCAAGCCTCCGATGCCATATCCTCGCCAGTCGTCGAGCGCCATGAACTGCTCGGCATGCTCGCGGCGCAGGTCATCGAATACATTGCCCTGCAAGACAGGAAAGAGCACCTGCGTCGGGAATCCGCCTCGCGCTCCGAGCTCAGCGAAACGGGCCTGGCAGCGTTCGAGCCATGCAAGTGTCCTTCGGTTGGCTGCTTCGGCGGTCCCACGGTCGCACCCCCCGGGAGGGCACTCGTCGAACGCCATGATCATGTCCGCTCCGAGAGTCCGTTGGATGTCCATGACCGACTCAGGCGTGAAGATGTGCCGAGACCCGTCGATGTGGCTCTGAAACTCGACGCCGTCGTCTCGCACCTTTCGAATGTCAGCCAGCGAGAAGACCTGATAACCACCGCTGTCTGTCAGGATCGGTCCATCCCAGCGCATGAAGTCGTGCAGTCGACCCAGGGTTTCAATCAGTTCGTGGCCCGGCCGCAGGTACAGGTGGTAGGTGTTCGCCAACACTGCCTGAGCTCCCAGGGACTCGACCTCTTCCATGATCAGACTCTTCACCGTTCCGGCCGTCCCTACTGGCATGAACGCAGGAGTCTGCATATCGCCGTGAGGCGTCGAGAAAGAACCGGCGCGGGCTGAGCCGTCGGTCGCGGAGAGGGTGAAGTCGAACATGGGCGAAAAATGTAACCGAAGCTGTGCTTGCTAAGCCGGCCCGCCGCGCGTCGGCAACGTGTATGTGCTCAGCGCGGAGCGGGCAGTACCGCCATTGCGTCGCCGTACGAATAGAAACGATATCGCTCACGAACAGCCTCCGCGTACGCGTTCATTGTCCTGTCATACCCTGCCAGGGCGGCTACGAGCATGATCAGCGTCGAACGCGGCAGGTGGAAATTCGTGAGCAGGCCGTCGACGACACGGTAGTCGTAGGGTGGTCGGATGAAGAGGTCCGTATCGCCCCATCCGGAGCGAACCGCACCGTCGGGGTCCGCGGCAGCTTCGAGCGTGCGTACCGCTGTGGTCCCCACCGCCCAAATACGCCCGCTGCGGGCTCGTGTGCGTTCGATCGCCTCCACGACCGCGTCAGGCACGTGATACCGCTCCCGGTGCATTGGGTGCTCTGCGGGGTCCTCCACCTCGACAGGGCGGAACGTGCCGATGCCGACATGCAGCGTCACGGCCGCGAGCTCGACCCCCCGCTCCTCGATCTTGTCGAGGAGTTCGGCGGTGAAGTGCAGACCCGCGGTCGGTGCAGCTATCGACCCGGGGGCGCGCGCGTAAACCGTCTGGTACCGCTCTCGATCCGCCGTATCCGCCTCGCGCTCGATGTACGGGGGCAAGGGCATGGAACCGTAGCGCTCCATCGCCTCATCCACACCAAGATCCGTCTGCAGCCGCACAACACGATTACCGGAGGGGACCACCTCCAGGATCTCCACCCTGAGGTCGTCACTGATGACGACGACGGCCCCGGGGCGGAGTTTCCGGCCGGGGCGGACGAGTGCTTCCCAGATCAACGGATCCCGCTCGGGTTCGGTCGGGGACACGAGCAGGATCTCAGCTTGTGCCCCTGTCGTCTTTCGACCGAGCAGACGAGCCGGGAGAACTCTGGACTCATTCACGACAAACAGATCCCCGGGCTCCACGAGATCCAGCAGATCACGAATGCGTCGGTGCTCGAATGGTCCCGACGGTGGGATGACCACCAGCCGGCTGTCGCCTCGGGGTTCAGCAGGATGCTGGGCAATCAGGTCTGCGGGGAGTTCGTAGGCGTAATCAGAGACCCGGTCACTCATGACCACGCGACCGGGGTAGCCGCGGACGCGGCGTCTCGCACGCCTTCACCCCTCCTCGGTGAAGAGAGATCCCTGGCGCCCAACCGGCGCCTGCCCCGACTCCGGAAGCGTGTACCCGAAGTGCCGGAAGGCTCTGGGCGTCGCAACGCGACCCTGGGGCGTCCGCTGAAGAAAACCCTCCATGATCAGAAAGGGCTCGTAGACCTCTTCCAGCGTGGTCGCGTCTTCTCCCATGGCGACCGCGAGCGAATTCAGGCCGACCGGACCACCCTCGAACTTCTCAATGAGGGTCTTGAGGACCTGCGCGTCCATCTCGTCGAGACCGTACTCATCCACATCGAGCAGCTTGAGAGCTGCCTTGGCCACGGGAGCATCAATGTGGCCATCCGCTCGGACCTGAGCGTAATCCCGCACCCGACGAAGTAGACGGTTCGCAACTCGAGGGGTTCCGCGCGACCGTCTCGCGATCTCCTCCGCGCCATCGACGCTCGCCTCGACACCCAGGATCTCCGCACTCCGGCGGACGATCGTGACCAGCTCGTCGGGCGGGTAGTAGTTCATTCGCTGGACGATGCCGAAGCGAGCTCGCATGGGAGCCGTCAAAGAGCCAAACCGAGTCGTAGCCCCGACCAGGGTGAAACGCTCGATCTTCATGGTCATCGTCTGAGCCTTTGGCCCATCCGACAGACGGATATCGACCTGCCAGTCCTCCATCGCGGGGTAGAGGAACTCTTCGATGATCGGCCTCAGGCGGTGGATCTCGTCTATGAAAAGGATGTCGCCTTCACGCTGGTTGGTGAGGATCCCGACGAGGTCTGCAGCCTTCTCGAGCACGGGCCCAGAGGTGCTCTTGAAATTGACGCCCATTTCGCGAGCGAGCAGCGATGCCAGCGTCGTCTTGCCCAGACCCGGAGGGCCATGAAAGAGCACATGATCAAGCGGTTCCTTGCGGAAACGCGCGGCCTCGATCGCGATCTTCAGAGCCTCACGGATCTTCTGCTGCCCGATGAACTCAGCGAGCCGGGACGGCCTCAGCGAAGGCTCGGCCTGTGCATCCTCGGTCAAGGATTCCGGTGTCGTGATCTGCGTATGCTCGGTCATACCATCCCTACCCTGCCAGCGCGCGACGGATCAGATCTTCGGTCGTGTCCGGCGCGCCGGATTCCAGCACGTCACGCACGGCCTTGTCAGCATCACCGAACGAGTAGCCCAGCGCGACCAACGCCTGGACCGCCTCCTGCGCCTCGCCCGCCGAGCCCCCATCCGCTCGGGTCGGTGTGAGGATGGCCAGGTCGGCGACCTTATCCGCCAGATCGAGCGCGATCTTCTCCGCCTTTTTCTTTCCGATGCCGCTGATCTGCTGGAGAGCAACCGTGTCTTTCTCCACCAGCGCTCGGGCCAGACGCTCAGCCGAGTACGTCGACATCATCGCAAGTGCGACCTTCGCCCCGACACCGGACGCGGTGAGAAGTCGCTGAAACAGCGCTCGCTCGTGTGCATCGATGAAGCCGTAAAGAGCGACCGAGGTCTCGGTGACGACCTGCACCGTACGCAGCGCTAGCGCACCTCCTGGCACGGGCAGGCGCTCGAGTACGGTCAGCGGGACCTCGACCTCATACACCACGCCACCGTTCGTCTCGAGCTCGACCCGTTCGCCCTCTCGCGCGAGCAGCGTCCCCTGCAGTCGGGAAATCAAATCGGAAAGCTCCCCACCATGCAGTGGCACAGCGCAATCGCGACCCCATCCGCCGCGTCCGCTGGCGTCGGGATCTCCTTGAGCTTGAGCTGCTGCTGCACCATGAAGCCGACCTGATCTTTCGTTGCGTTCCCCGTCCCGACGACAGCCTTCTTGATGTGTCGAGGCGCATACTCGGCAATCATAACGTCGTGGTGTGCAGCCGCGAGCAGGATCGCTCCCCTCGCATGTCCGAGCTTCAGCGCGCTCTGAGCATTCTTGCCGTGAAAAACCTCCTCCACGGAGACCGCGTCCGGCCCATGACGTCCAATCAGCGCGAAGATGGCGTCGTAGATCTCCCGAATCCGGATCGGAAGAGATTCACGCGGGGATGTCCGGATGACGCCACACTCGACTAGTGACACGGAGCCATCCGGCCCTCGTCGAACCACGCCGTAGCCGGTCGCCGCCGTCCCCGGGTCGATCCCGAGGATCAGGCTCACATCGCCTCGGCGAGGATCGCCTCGTCAATGTCTGCGTTCGAGTGGACTTTCTGAACGTCGTCGAGCTCGTCCAGCATGTCGAGCAGCTTGAGCAGCTTCTCGGCATCCTTGCCTGCAACCGCCACCTCGTTCTTCGGAATACGCGTCAGCTCAGCCGATGAGGTCTCGATCCCAGCCTGCTTCAGACCGGTCTCGACCGAGGTCAGGTCCGACGGCTCAGCGGTAATGACGAACTCCTCGCCATCCCCCGTGACATCCTCGGCTCCCGACTCGATGGCGACCTCGAAGACCTGGTCCTCGGAGTATCGGGCCGCATCGATCACGATCTGCCCCTTGCGGTCGAATTGCCACGCGACAGAGCCATCGGTCCCCAGACTGCCGTCGCATTTACCGAGAGCATGACGCACATCGGCTACGGAACGGTTTGTGTTATCCGTCAGGCACTCGATGTAGAGTGCCACGCCGCCGGGCCCATAGCCCTCGTACGTGACTTCGACATAGTCGACGCCTTCCAGCTCGCCCGTGCCCTTCTTAATGGCTCGTTCGATATTCTCGGCCGGCATCGACGCGGCCTTGGCCGTCTCCACACCCAGACGAAGCCGAGCGTTGAATTCGACGCTCCCTCCACCCTCTTTCGCCGCGACGGTGATCTCGCGAATCAGCTTGGTGAAGAGCGCTCCACGCTTCGCATCGTTGACACCCTTCTTCCGCTTGATCTTCGACCATTTATTGTGGCCAGCCACGCGTCCTCCAAGATCTCGCGACCCAGGCCGCGAACGAAAACGTTATAGAAAAATCAACGTATGTACCGGCTTTGCGGACGCGTCATCCTCTGCAGTGAATCTTCGCGTGTACCCGCGACGGCCAGTAACGTCGGTATAGAGTACGAGGTTTTCAGCGTTGCCACAGGAGTCAGCTCGTACGCGCGTCGCGCAGCTGATCCTGATCGTCATGATCGGGGTCGACCACCCAAGAGTCCGGCAAACCTCTCCCGATCTGTCTAGCCTAGCGGAACCGCCCGGAGAAGCCCTGTGCGTTTCTGAACCGGTTATTCACGACGTTGTTGAAGATCGAACCGAATTGGAAGCTGAAGCCAAGGCTGACGCCATACTCGAAGTCAGTTTCGAGCTGCTGGAGTCGCAGAAGAGCCTCTTCGTCCGTGACGCCCCCGGATGACAGGTAGATCTGGTCCTGAACCCAACCAATGTTTCCATCGAGGCGGATCGAGAAGCCGCGCACGATCCGGAAGTCGATATCTCCCCTCAGGTTGATGCTGTACAGACCGTCATCGTACTCCTGCGTGTCCGGCATGAAGAGAAAATTCGACGCGCTGATCGAAGCGCCAGTCTCACCCCACGGCTGCCGGGCTGAGAGATCGATCTCAGCCGACTGCTCCCAGCGCGTCTCGCTGCTCTCACCGTAGAGTGTCTCCTCGATATACCGTCGGTGCGCCGGCCCGATTCGATAGGAGAAGGTCAGAGCCTTTCGGGTCGCCTCCTCGTAAGTGAAGAAGCTGTATTCGAAGCCGGGGGTAACCTCCCAACGGAACTCCTGATTGAAGCGGGGCTGACGGGCCACCTCCCCCCGGACCGCAAGCGACCAGTGGTCTGCCAACGAGTACACGAGCCAGGGGCGCACACCCCAGTCCGTTCGCGTATCGGTAAACGTCCCCTGCTCGAGCTCGAACTCCTGCTCACGCGAGTTGACATTCGTGCTGAAGTTGAGCTTCCAGGTGGGGGAAATCCGTGTTGCGCTGAAGCTTCCGAACATGTTCTTGGATTTTCGTCTCGACTCTCCGTCGACGTTGTAGTTCCCGTTCACACGGAAGACCCAGAGATCCCAAGGGTCTTCGACTTCCTGTGACGAGACTACGCGGTCAAACGCGCTAGACTCCTCCAGATCCACGCCTGTAACCGTCGCTAGCCGCTGAAAGCCGGCCACGGTCGCGAAACGAGCGAGGCCGATCGCCATGGCGTGGGTGACCCCATCGAGCCGCTCGATATCCGTATCCGACGACAGTGCCTGATACCGCATGTTGTCGACGTACTCGTCCTGCCCCTCGCGCCCGAGAAAGTCGAGCTGGTACTCCATGCCGCCCGCACCCGTGCCCAGGCTTGTCATGATCAGGTGCACGTCCGAGACCTGACGGTCGTTGACCCAGTCGACCCAGGTGATCTCGGTCCGATAGTACTGGGAGTTGCAGTCGCGGCCGTCGCAATCGAAGAAGACCCGAGGGCGGCTCTGGGCTGACGCATCGGTCGGGGACTGGCCAGCGATGACCGAGAACGCGAGCACTACGAAGGAACATCGAGCGGCTCGCGCGAGCCAGTGAACAAATTGCATTAGAGCAGGGATAAATGGATGCCACACCCGACCTTGGTGACACCAGCGGACGGAGGACTGTTGAGTTGGAGCAGTTCACTGCCTCGACGGGAACTTCAGGATCCGCCCCTGACTCTCAGCGTCGGGGGCACGCGAGCCTGAGTGGCCTGCTCCAGGGCGAACGCCCATGCGAGCAAGTCGGCCTCCGACCAGGTATCCCCGATCCAGGCGAGCACGAACGGCGTACCGTCGTCGAAATAGGAGTACGGAACGGTCACCGTGGGCAGGCCGATGTCATTAATGATATTACTCGGGATTTCAGCCCAGTTATTCGGGTTGAAGTCCGGTCGCTCCGGATCCTCGACGACCGGACGGTTCGGAACACCTGACTGCGGAAAGAAGAGTCCATCCAGCTCATTCTCTTCCAGCACGGTGCGGAACAGTCCGCGAATCTCATGCCGCCACGCCTGGTAGGCATCGCCCTCTTCCGTCGCGCTGGGGCGGGCAGGCGGCGGTGCCTCCTGATCACCGCGGCGGCCACGCGTGTACTCACGGCCGCTGAGCGCCTCCCACTCTTCGATCGAGTTGAACGGCGCATTCGGCCCAAGCTGCCGCAGATACAGGAGCATGTCGTACGCACCCTGCGTTCGCACGGACGGACGCTCGCCGTAGAGCTCGACGAAACCAGATCCTGCAAACGGATCTTCGACCACCTCGGCACCCAGGCTCGTGAGCGTCTCGACAGCACGGCGATAGTGTTCTTCCGTCAGCGGGTCGAGCGGCAGGAAATCATCACGCCATCCCGTCCCGACCAGCCCGAATCTGGCACCCTGAAGGGATCCCGTATCGAGTGAGGCCAGGTAGCCACCCTCCGGTATCCTCCCTGCCGAGGCATACGTGGCAAGGTCTTCGGTCGTCGGCCCTGCGAGCACATCGAGCGTGAGGGCCGCATCGTATACGCTCTTTGTCATCGGGCCTACGACGTCGACATAGGTTCCTGAGAGCGGCACTACGCCTTCATTGGGGACGAGCCCGTACGTGGGCTTCACCCCGACCAGCCCCTGAGCTGAGGCAGGGTTCTGAATCGACCCGCCGGTCTCCGTACCAAGGCCAAGCACGGCAAAGCTTCCGTTGACCGCCGTCGCCGTACCACCACTCGAACCGCCCGGCACCTTGTCGATGTTGTACGGGTTGAGCGTGCGACCCGCGACGGAACTCGTAGTCCGCGTCCCGTGACCGGCAAAATCCGGCAAGTTCGTCTTGCCCAAGATGATCGCACCCGCGTCCCGCAACCGGGACACGACTGCGGCATCGTCATCGGGCACCATGTCCACCCCGCCTGCGGCGCTGCTGAAGCCGTCCCAGCCGGCGGTCGTCACCAGGCCGCCGTAGTCGATGTTGTCCTTGATGACGATCGGAACGCCGTGCAGCGGTCCCACCGGGCCCTCTCCAGCATGACGCACGTCCAGCGCCGCTGCCGTGGCCAGGGCGTCCGGGTTCATGGAGATGAAGGCGTTGTAATAGCCCTCAAAGGAATGGATTCGGTCGAGGAACGCCTGAGTCAGTTCCACAGCCGTGAACGAGCCCTCAGCGTACCCAGCCTGAATGTCCGCTACCGTCATCTCGACGACATCGATCTCCTGGCCGTGTATCGCAGCACCCGGATGAAGCGGCGCGGCGAGGGCCGCGACGGCGATCAACCCTGCCGTCGCGACCCACCGACTCACGTCAGCTACCACCCGAACCGCTGGGACGGGTGGCCGTGCCTCCATCCGAACCACCGGCGGCACCGTCTTCCTGCGATACCGGACGGGTACGGATCGTCGGGTACTCGATGCCAAGCTGCTCGAGATACGTGTCGTACTGCGATGCGTCGTAGTAGAACGGACGCATCTGCTCACGCCACTCCGCCATGATCTCCTCATTCAGCCAGATCGCAGGCTCATCCGTCTCAGCGATGAACGGGATGTAGTCGGTCTCCGCCGTCTGGACGCTGTTGAAGTACTCCCACGCTGCCTCAACCGTCTCGCCATCGAGGAAGAGGTCCAAGAGCGTCAACGCCTGTGCTTTCGCGCCAGCAACGCCGCCCTTGTGGGCGATCGGCGTCGCCATCGCAATCCCGTTGGCCCAGTTGTGGCCTGGGCCACCGCGCATATTGGACGGGTAGCCCAACGTGACCGTGGGCATGTTCCAGGAGATGTCACCGATGTCATCCGAGCCACCGCCAAGCGAACGTGACAGGTCGACCGGACCACTCATTTCTTCCGGCACTTCGGTCACGAGGCCAGTGACCTCGACGTCCATCTCGGACTGAAACGCCTCAGCGAAGCGGACGTCGTCTTCGGACCAGTCGGGCATGCCGACTCGCTGGATATTGGCGAATGTCGCTTCTGCAACCGGCTTGCTGAAGTGTCGACTCCACGCCGACCCAACCGTCATGATCGTGTCCAGCGTCGTGCCCGTCATGAGCGCTGCGCCGCGCGCCATATCAGCGGCTGCGTCGTACTGCTCTTTCGTGAGATCGTAGTCACGCTCGCGGAAGTAGAACCAGATCGTTGCGGTCTGAGGCACCACGTTCGGCTGGTCTCCACCATCTACGATGATGTAGTGCGAGCGAGCGGCGGGACGCAGATGCTCACGCTTGTATTCCCAGGCCTGAGCCATGAGCATGATCGCGTCGAGTGCCGACCGGCCGCGCCACGGTGAACCCGCGGAGTGGGCGGTTTCACCCGTGAAGCGGTACATCACGGACCAGAGCGCGTTACCGCCCTGCTGGCCCCAGTTCACGCCGAAGCTGGAGCTGACGTGCGTAAACAGGTTCACGTCCACGTCGTCGAAGACGCCTTCGCGAACGAAGTATGCCTTGGAGGCGACTTGCTCTTCAGCGACGCCAGGCCACAGCAGCAGCGAACCATCGATGTTCTCGCGCTCCATGATCTCCTTCACGGCGATCGCAGCGACAATGTTCACGGCCTGACCCGAGTTGTGCCCCTCTCCGTGGCCCGGGGCCATCCCCAGAATCGGGTCGCGGTAGGCAACACCGGGCTTCTGGTTGGACTGCGGAATCCCGTCGACGTCGGAGCCCATCGCGATCACCGGCTGACCCGTCCCATGAGACCAGCGGGCCGTCCATGCACTCGGCATGCCGGCGACACCGAGCTCGATCTCGAATCCTTCGTCCTCGAGGAGGCCGGTGAGGTAGCGCTGGGTCTCGAATTCCTGCATCCCGAGTTCACCGAAGGAAAACAGGTGATCGATGATCTCCTGTACGAGCTTGGAGCGGTCCTCGACCATCTCCATCGCTTCATTCTTGAGTGACTCGAGGCGAGGATCCGCCTGGGCCGTCGCCGCCTGAGGCAGCAGGATCATGGCCGCCACGAGGGCGGCCGCGGTCGTTATTGAACGACGCATCTGTGGTCTTCTCCGGTTCTACTGGGGTTGAGCGATGAGACAGGCAGTCGGGAAAGGATACGCGATCGTCGGCCTCAGTCGAGCGCGGGACGGCGCCGATGCCAGTCCGTTTGCTTCTGAAAGGCGTGCGCCACGTTGAGGATCTTGTCGTCCGCGAAGAGGTCGCCGAGCAGCGTCGTCGTCAGCGGCATCGTCGTAGGGTTGTCCGAGTCAGGGTTCCGAACCCCGAAGCCGTACTGGACGATCGCGGCCGGATGCCCCGTCTGGTTGGTAAGCCCCACGTGACCACCCCCCGAGACGAACATGTCGAATCCCTCCATCGCCTCTTGCATCTCCTTCATGAGGATCAGGCGGCGGCGCTGGCTTTGCACGTAGTCCAGTGCGCGAGTGTCCCGACCCCGCCGAAAGCGACCACGGCGACGGGCTTCACGAGGTTCCAGCCCCTCGGGAACGGGTTCCGGCTCCTCGCCGTCCGGCGAAACGTGGAAATCGAAGGCCGCCGACGACTCGACACCTAACGAGTTGGAGCTTCCTCGAGGAATTTCATTCATCTCTCGCAGTTCGATTCCCAGATCGCGTAGCTGGTCCAGGAACTCCTCCGGCGCGTCCTCATCGTACCCGATCGTGTACTCGGAGATGTCCGCGTCCGGATCGAAGTGGAACGGCGCCGTGATCGAGGCCGGATCATGCTCACTGGCTCCGTGAAGTTCGTTGAAGACCAGGGCGCAGTCCTCAATGGTCCGACACATCGGACCTGCTTTGTCCATGCTCCACGAGAGGACCATACCGCCGTACCGGCTCACTCGTCCGAAGGTCGGCCGCAACGCACTGAGTCCATTACGACGTGCCGGCGACACGATAGAGCCCTGCGTTTCCGTGCCGATCGCGAACGCGACAGCAGCCGCAGCCGTGGCAGAACCCGGACCGGCAGAAGAACCGCTGGACCCTTCTTCACGATTCCAGGGATTTCGGGTCTGCCCCCGATACCAGCGATCACCCGACGCGAACTCGCCGGTCGCCAGCTTGGCCGTGAGGATGGCCCCGGCTTCTCGCAGCCGCACGACGATGTCCGCATCCTCGTCGATGCGCTGATCTGCGAAGGCGTCAGACCCCCACGTCGTGCGCGTGCCCGTCACCGTGAAGAGGTCTTTTACACCGTAGGGGATGCCGTGGAGAGGCCCACGCCAGGTACCGTTGCGCAGGTCCATGTCAGCCTGTTGAGCCTCTTCCCGAGCACGTTCGGGGAGGACCGAAACGGCGAACATGAGCTCCGGATCGTACCGGTTCATACGCTCCAGGTAGAGCTCTGTGAGCTCGACAGAAGAGATGTGTCGATCACGAATGAGAGCCGCGAGCCGGGCCACGGGCAGCCACGCGATCTCGTCCGGATCCCCAGGGACGCGTCCCTCCCACGGAGCGATTCTGATCTCGTGGCGTTCGAATGGGTCGACGCCCTCGTCGTGCCAGCGCTGATAAAGGGAGCCCGTACCGCCCGGGTAGGCCTGATACACCAGCGCCGGATGCTCGCCGTTGCGCAAAGGAACAGGTGGCGGGCCTTCCTGTGACTGCTGAGCGAGCGCCTCCATGAAGGAGGGCTCGTCTTGGAGTCGAGGCTCCACGGCCAACAGCGTCTCGGGGCGAACCGCTCCCGCGGCTACGGCAACCGCCGCGGCCTTCAGGAAGTCGCGCCGTTCCAGCCCTCGCAGTTCTCCCAGAACCCCCAGTTCGTCCCTCGTCGGCCCCATCTGCAGTCCTCCAGTATGTATTCAGCCGTTGAGGATGCCGGGGGGCGGCGCACCCGGCAAGGCAGCGGAAGACGGCCGGCGGTGACCGAGACGGATGGGAAGATTCGAGACGGCCTCTCGCCTACACCCACCTCACGCCAGAAGCACAGCCTCAACCGCGAGCCCGGGGCCGAACGCCAGTGCCACACACGGACGTTCCGCCCCTTCGGTCCGCATCCGATCGAGAATGAAGAGAATCGTCGGCGACGACATGTTGCCGCAGGTAGCCAGCACCTCTCGGGATGTCGCCGTGTCCTCCGTAGTCAGACCCAGCGCGGTTTCGACGGCAGTAAGAATGCGTGGGCCACCCGGATGGATCGCCCAGGAGCCGACCTCCTCTCGGGACAGACCCTGTTCGGCGAGCCAGCCATCAAGCCATCCCGCGAGCCGCTCTTCGATCAGCTCGGGAACCCGCGCGGACAGGGTCATGCGAAAGCCGTGATCTCCAATGCGCCATGTCATGGCCTCCGCCGAGTCCGCCATGAGAAGGGTGCCGGTTCCGATGACTCGCCATGGCTGCCCTGCCTCCGACGGCCCACTCGCAGGCGCTCCGACTCGTCCAACTACAGCCGCAGCGCCATCGGCGAAGAGAGAGTTGGCGACGAGCATGTCCAGGTCCCATCCGTAGGCGAAGTGCAGGCTGCACAGCTCGACCGCGCACACGAGAGGGACCACCCCCGGATCCTGCAGTGCGTACCCTCGAGCTACCCGGAGCCCGTTGAGCGCTCCGTGACAGCCCATGAAGCCCACGTGGGTGCGCTCGGTATCTGCTCCAAGCCCCAGCGACTCGATGAGTGCGCTGTCGACACCAGGTGATACGAATCCAGTACAGGAGACGCTAATGAGGTGCGTGACCTCTGACGGGTCGACGGCTCCAGCCTGCAGGGCCGACCGAGCAGCACGGATTGCGAGGTCCGGGGCGTGTTCCGCATAAGCCGCCATCCGCTCCGACGTCGTCGGGCCGAAATCCTGATCATCTGCGGCCGCCGCGTAGAAGGGCTGTCTCGCACGGAGGGGCCCGTCCGACGACTGGAACAGCACGCTGTGGCGCGTGCGGATTCGTGAGCGCCGATAGAGCGCCTTCAGGGTCCGCGCACGTCGATCCCCAATCCCACAGAACGTAGTATGGAGGTCGACCGCATCGGCCTGAGCCATCGAATGAGGCGGCAGCGCAGTGCCCATTCCGTGAAGGATGAACGGCATCAGGAGACCCCGACTGCAGCGCTCATGGCGCGGTGGGTCCGGCTGGTGGATCGGACAAACGGAGACGCGAGAAGGGGGGCATGCGCGGTTAGCGCGATCGCGAGGCGGACCAGAGTCCGGCTCCTGAGCCCACGGGCCAGTAGCCGGCATGTGCGCCGGCTCCGCCCGATGCTCCGATCGTATTCCCGCGTCCACGAACCGATTAATTCGTCATCCCAGCGCGCGACGCCTGCTTCCACGAACGGGGTGACCCGAACAGCCCCCTCGAGCGCCCACGCCATCCCCTCACCGGTGAACGGCTCGACGTATCCAGCGGCGTCGCCGATCCGGAAGACACGTGATGACGCAAGTTCGCGGGGAGACCAGGTCAGCGGGGGCGTACCCTTCCAGGGCTCTTCCGGCGGGGCAGACGCGGCGGCCACACCGGCATCGCTGAGCAGCCGACGGACCGCGCCATCGAGGCCCCACTCGGCTACTGCGTGGGGGGTGAGGGCGGCGGCGACGTTGACAGTGCCGTCCTCTACTCGGACAAATCCGACGTATCCGTGAGCGCCGACGACCATGCGCAAGATTCCCGGCGCGAGCGTGAAGGCCTCCAACGGAAACACCGCCCCCGCGCCAATAAGAGAATCAGGTTCGGTCCGACTCGATCGTGCCTCGCCAAACGGCTGCACTGTATCAGCAAGCCCGGCGGCATCGACGACCACACCCGCGCGAATCAGCCCGAGTCCGGTGTCCAGCTCGACTCCATCATCATTCACCGACGCGATCCGCCCCCGGCACCCATCGAAAAACGTCGCCCCTGCATCCTGCGCTGCACTCACGATGGTGTGGTCGAGCGCCTGCCTCGAAACGGCCAGATTGCCTCCGAGTCGGATCGTGGAGTGCCCGCGATCTCCCCGTAGCTCCATGCGATAGAGGGAGTGTCCACCAAGAGCGCGGACACGAGCTCCCAGCCCCTCCGCCTCGAGGGTCGCGAGTGCCCCGGGTCCGACGCACGCACCACATACCTTCCGCCGTGGGAAACGGGCCCGGTCCAGCAAGACGACGTCGCAGCCCGCCCGAGCCAAACGCAGTGCAGCGAGGCTGCCGGCAGAGCCGGCACCGACGACGACCACATCACACGAAGAGGGAAGAACACTCATGTGGAGGGACGCCACCGAAGCACGAACCGTTGAGGCCACACGGCTTTGATGTTCGCGGTGGGCAGCTCAGCACGTTCGGCGAGTCCACGGACCTCATCGAGCGTGAATGCAGCTCGAACTGATCGAAGACCGTCAATTCGCGCGACGTCGGACCGAGTGAGCGTGTGGAGGCCGACCCAGGCCAAGACGTAGCCCAGCCGGGTCCGACGTAGATCCTGAACGATCAGGACATCACGCGCACTCCTGGCCATGCGCCGCAGCAGGGTACACGCCTCTTCCGCGCTGAGATGATGCAGGAAGAGATTCGTCGTCACCACATCCGCCTCGGTAGACAGGTCATCAGTCAGCACGTTCATTTGCAGGGTGCGCACACGACCACCACTGGCCATATCCGCGCGCTCGAGAGCGACCCCACTCAGGTCACAGCCAACAAGCTCCACTGGCACGCGCTTCCTGTCGGCGATCCGTGCGACCGCGATGAGCATGTCCGCTCCTCCGCACGCGACGTCGAGAACACGCACGGCCCGTCCAGTGGACCGGTGAACTCGCGCCACCTCATGCCATAGCCTGGGCACTGCGTAAGATACCCGATTGATACGCGACAGGGCGATCAGAGCTCGTTGGTGACGCTCCGGCTCGAGGCCGGGATCATCCATGAGTTCAGCCTGGCGATGCCGAATCGAGAGATCCGGCACCACCAGGCTGCTCATCGTCATGAGGGCTACCCTCAGCCCCCGAAGCTCAGCTCCCTCCAGGCCTCACCGGCCCGGCATCCTGACCGGCGTCTTCGCTGACCGGGCGGGTACGAACGGTCGGGTACTCGATGCCCAGCTGCTCGAGATACGTGTCGTACTCGTCAGGGTTGTAGTAGAACGGGCGCATCCGCTCACGCCACTGACCCATGATATCCTCGTTCAGCCAGATCGCTGGCTGATCGGTCTCGGTGATGAACGGTGTGTACGTAGTCTCGGCCGTCTGCACGTCGTTGAAGTAGTCCCACGCCGCGTCGACCGTCTCTCCATCCAGGAAGAGATCAAGGAGCGTCAGTGCCTGAGCTTTCGCACCGGCAAGTGATCCCTTGTGCGCGATCGGCGTCGCCATCGCAATGCCATTCGCCCAGTTGTGACCCGGGCCACCAGGCATGTTTGCCGGGAAGCGCATCGTGACGGTCGGCATGTTCCACGAGATGTCCCCGATATCATCGGATCCTCCGCCTAGCGAACGGGACAGGTCGACGGGACCACCCAGTTCACTGACCTCGGTCGGAAGGCCTCGCTCATCCTGACCCATTTCTCGCTGGAGTGCGTTCGCTAGCGTGATATCGGCGTCCGACCAATCCGGCATCCCGACCCGCTGGATGTTCGAGTGCGTCACCTCGGCGACAGGCTTGCTGAAGTGCCGGCTCCACGCCGACCCGACCGTCATCACGGTGTCGACCTGTGTCCCGGTCATCAGCGCGGCGCCCTCGGCCATGAGCTTCGCGGCATCGTACGACTCCATCACGAGGTCGTAGTTGATCTCACGAAAGAAGTACCAGATGGTCGACGTCTGCGGCACCACGTTCGGCTGATCACCACCGTCTACGATGATGTAGTGCGAGCGTTCAGCTGGCCGCAGGTGCTCACGCTTGAACTCCCACGCCTGCGCCATGAGCATGACGGCGTCGAGCGCCGAGCGGCCACGCCACGGGGATCCCGCCGAGTGAGCCGTCTCTCCGGTGAAACGGAATTGCGCGGAGACGAGCGCGTTTCCACCCGCCTGACCCCACGTGGTGTTGAAGCCCGACGACACGTGAGTGAACAAGTTCACGTCGACACCGTCGAAGGTCCCCTCGCGCACGAAGAACGCCTTGGAACCGAGCTGCTCCTCGGCCACGCCAGGCCAGATCAGGAGCGAGCCATCAATGTCCTCGCGCTCCATGAGCTCCTTCACGTTGAGCGCGGCAACGATGTTGACTGCCTGACCCGAGTTATGACCTTCACCGTGCCCGGGAGCCATGGAGAGGATCGGGTCACGGTATCCGACTCCGGGCTTCTGGTTCGACTGGGGAATCCCGTCGACATCAGAACCTAGAGCGATCATCGGAGAGCCGGAGCCGTTCGACCAGCGCGCCGTCCATGCACTCGGCATGCCGGCAACCCCGAGCTCGATCTCGAAGCCGGCGTCCTCGAGTATGCCGGTCAGATAACGCTGGGTTTCGAACTCCTGGAAACCTAGCTCACCGAAGCTGAAGAGCATGTCCACGATTTCCTGGACCATCTTCGCGTCGTCCTGGACCATCTCCAGGACTTCATCCTTCAGGTCGTCCAGGCGTGAGTCAGCCTGAGCGGAAAGGGCGGCTGGCAGGAGAAGTGCGGCGGCGGCCAGGCCGAGCGCACGGGGAACGACAAGACGCATGCGGGGACTCCGGGTGGGGTAACGTATTCCGGCAGATTGGCCGGCCCGGGAGGACAGGGCAAGTCGGACCGGGCTACCCTTCGATTCGTCGCCCTCGCTCAGCCCAGCTCTCGCCCTCGGTGATCCACTCGACGGCGGGCTCACCCTTGAGGTAGTGGCCGAACCATTCGAGGATGCGCCGGTGGTAGTCTACCTGCTGAGTCTCTTCACTCAGGCTGTGGTCTGCACCCGGATAGACGAGCAGCAAGACTTCCTTCCCTGCGCGTCGAGCATAGTTGTAGAACTCGAGCCCCTGATAGAAATCGACGACACCGTCCGCGTCCCCGTGCATGAGCAGCATCGGGGTGTCGAGATCCGTGATGAAGTTCGCCGGTGAACTCTCGAGATGCCCCTCGAGATCGTCCCAATACGGGGCGGCCATACGGGCCTGACCTGTTTCCCAGTGTCCGGTCTCGGGAAGCCCTCCATTCCAGTGCACCGAACCCATGAAGCTCATGAAGTTGGTGATCGCCGCCCCCGCGACCGAGGCGGCAAAACGATCAGTACGGGTCGGGAGATACGAAGCCTGATAGCCACCCCAGGAGTGGCCGATCAAACCCATGGCGTCCGGATTCACGTGGCCGGTTACCACGGCGGCATCAAGCGCATGCTCCACGGCATCGAGCGCAGATGGCCCCGGCCGACCCGGCTCATACACGATGTCCGGCATCAGCACGAAGTAACCCCCCTGTGACCACGCCTGCTGGTTGTAGTACTGCCGCTCACTGGGGACGCTGTACAGATGCAGGTTGTCACTGAGCCGTTCATACTGGTACAGGATCAGCGGGTACGTCTGGCCCTCCTCGAAGTCCGCAGGATACACCAGAATCGCCTGCAAATCGTGTCCTGCCTCGGTGGTGTACTCGAGCAGTTCACTGTGACCCCAGGAAAACTCCGACTGGGCTGTGTTGGTTTGGGTACGCTGGGTAGCACCATCGAGTTCTCCATTCGCTACAAAGACATCCGGAGAGTCATCCCAGCGCTCGGCACGGAACGCAACCCGATCGGCGTCCGCGGCCTTCGTCAGACCGCCGACCCGAGCATCCCGCCGCATTGACCACTGCTCACGCCCGCGCTGATCGATGCCGGCATAGCCTGAGGCCTTGGTGCGGAGATGTCGAACGGACAGGACCAGGTCCTCGTCGGAGCGGAGAAGTACAGGGCCGACTCGCGGCTGTGCCGGATCGAGACCGACGAGCCTGAAGCGTTCATTCGATCGCGCTCCCTCGGTCAGACGGACGGCCTCACCGTCCCGTACATCGACACGCCACACATCGTGACGGTCATACAGGTAGGCGGCATGACCGTCCTCGCTCCAGGCGCCCAGGCCCCACGGAGGTCTGGGCCCGGGGTAGTCATAGTCGGCTAGGGAGCGCGTGAAGCTCATGCCCTCAGCCAACTCGACCACCTCGAGTGACCCCAGGTCCACCGCCCGCCACCGATCGGCATGATAGAGCAGCAGCTGGTCCAGATCTTCGTGTGACTGAGCGCCGAACTCCGCGCCTTCAAGGATGAGTGCGCGCTCCCCCGTTGCTGGGTCGACCCGATACCAGTCGGCTGTCCGAGCCCCGAAGCGCCGCTCGAACAGATATGCCTCGTAATCGGGCACGATGCCCCACGAGCCACCGGCGACCATCCTGACCGGTTCGTCGAGCTCGTCACCCAGGACGATGAAGGCGTCTCGTGACAGGTGCCATGCCGAGAGCAGCGTCTGACGCGCGATACGCCCTGCACCGTACTCCTGCGCCCGCAGGATCTGATCATCGTCCCAGTGCCAGACCTGCACATCGGCCGGGCCGACGGACTCCACGTCGTTCGAACCGTCAGCCTCGTCAGGGTCGCCGCCGGAGGGAGTATCCGACTCGCTCCTGCTCGATTCTTCTTCGGCTGACCCCACCGCAGGCTCCCACGGTCGGACCCCCAGGAACACTGTCTGGCCATCATCTGAGAACGTCACACCGGCGTACTCGGTCAAACGCATATTCAAGCCGAGTTCGGCACGGCCGAGCGCACTCAGAACCTGTGGCTCGTCGTCCGACGACACGTCGGTCCAGATCAGGACGTCATGCGTCGGCTCCTCCCGAGACTCCTCCTCCACGGACCGCAGTACGGCCAGTTGCTCCGATTGGTCATGCCAGGTCAGAGCCCGGTACTCGGCGTCCCCTGACTCGATCGTGCGGAGGGTGCCCAACTCCGGGTCGAAGACAACGACGCCGTTCGCAGAGCCCCATGCGGTGCGGAGCGTTGCAGCGAGGTGGCGGCCTCCGTCCTGCCATACGAATTCGGCCACGTTCCCGATCAGCGTCTGTGCGCCAGTCGCAGGGTTCATGACGATGAGGTCCGCACCCACGGTATCGGCGGCAGGCGCACCCAGCGCGGCCAGCCACTGGCCGTCATCCCGCAATGAAACGCTACGGACCTCGAACAGCACCGAGTCCTGCATCGTCTGGAGGTCGACCAGCCCCAGTCGATCCTCGATCCGCTGTTCGGATGCTTCGGCTTCCTCCGCCGAAACCCCCTTCCGGTATACGAGCCAACGCCCGTCATCGCTGAACTCGGGTGCGCGTCCGTGGGTCAGGACCAGCGGGCCGCTCTCACCGTCGGTCCGATGAAGCTGAAGCTCAGCGTCCCCGTCCACGCGAGAGACCGACACGACGAGCCACGCGCCCGCCGGGTCCAACTGAAACGCTCCCAAACGCTCCCACTGACCATAGTCCTGGGCTGTAAGGGCAGGCTGCTGAGCAGCAGAGGGGGCCGCCCCCAACAGTGCTAAGCACGCCATCCAACACCCTGCAACGACCACTCGTCTCGTGACGTCCCATCCCATCGGACTCTCCCTCAAACGCAGACCTTCTGTCTTTCGGCCGACATCCGACCATGAGCTCGCAACGTCGTGATGACCGTAGCGGAGAGCAACACTGTTTGCCCCGCACACCGGTCCTCGGCCATCTTCGCGGTCTTCAGCGTCCACCCCAGGAGTCTCCATGCCCCGAATGCGGCCCCTCTCGAGCGTCATGCTCCCGATCGTCATCCTCAGTTCAGGACTCGGCGCGTGCTCGAACGCACCGACCGTCGACGACGGAGCGGACTGGCCTCATTACGCCCGCGATCTCGCGGCGACCAAGTACTCTCCGCTCAACCAGATCTCAGCCGAAAACGTTGGCCAGCTCGAGGTCGCGTGGACTTGGGAGTCTGCGGACTATCACCTGACTGGAGAGCATGAGGGCGCCTCAGTGAACCCCAATTACCAGGCGACACCCATCAAGATCGGGGAGCGCCTCTACACCTCGACCAACATGGGTCAGGCGGTCGCCCTCGATCCCACGACCGGGCGTGAGATCTGGCGTTATGACCCCTACGAGTCGGGACTTCGGGATGTCCCAGGAGGTCGGTCGAACCGTGGCGTGGCGTATTGGAGTGACGGGACCGACGAGCGCATCCTGCTCGGATCGGGCGAATATCTGGTTTCGATCGACGCAGCTACAGGTCGACCCGATCCGGAGTTCGGTGGTTCCGGAGCTGTGAACCTGGCGGATGACCCCGACCCTCGTGTGCTCACGTACTCGTGGACCTCTGCTCCGCTGATCGTGCGCGACGTCGTCATCGTGGGTACGACCGCCATGGTTCCGAACCGGAACTGGACGACGGCCCCTCCTGGCTACGTGCGTGCTTACGACATCAGGACCGGAGAGCTGCGCTGGCGCTTCAGTCCGATTCCGGAGCCTGGCGACCCCGCGCTCGAGACGTGGGCCGACTCGTCCTGGGTGTACAGCGGAAACGGAAATGTCTGGACGCTCATGAGCGCGGACGAAGAGCTCGGCCACGTTTATCTGCCGCTCAAGACCACGACCAACGACTGGTACGGGGGCGCTCGGCCAGGGGACAATCTCTACGGCGAGTCGGTCGTAGCGGTCGACGTAGACACAGGTGAACGGGTCTGGCACTACCAGATGGTGCGGCACGGGCTGTGGGATTACGACCCACCCGCTGCGCCCAACGTCCTCGACGTCGTGATCGACGGGGAGCCGCGAAAGGTGGTAGCTCAGGTGACCAAACAGGCCTTCGTCTTCGCCCTTGATCGGGAGACGGGCGAGCCAATCTGGCCGATCGAGGACCGGCTGGTGCCACCCTCTCCTGTGCCTGGCGAGATCGCTTCGGAGACGCAGCCTTTTCCAACGCACCCGGCCCCGTTTGATCACCAGGGAATCACGATCGATGACCTCATCGACTTCACACCTGAATTGAGGGCAGAGGCAGAAGAGATTCTCGATGACTACGTATACGGGCCGATGTTCACGCCCCCGACCGTGCGAGGTGTCGACGGGAAGCGCGGCACGATTCTGATGCCCGGGTGGGTGGGCGGGGCCAACTGGGGAGGGGCGGCAGTCGACCCGGAGACGGGCATGATGTTCATCCCATCGGTGACGTCGCCCAATGTCACCGCGCTGGTTCCGCCCCCTCTGCCGGACAGCTCAGACCACCGGTACATCCGCGGCCTTCCTCGAGAGGTGCCCATGCCCAGCGGTCTACCGCTGCTCAAGCCCCCCTACGGCCGGATCACTGCGATCGACATGAATGACGGCGAGCATGCGTGGATGAAGGCCAACGGCCCGGGTCCGCGCGACCATCCGGCCATCGCCGACCTCGACCTGCCATGGCTTGGACAGCGTGGGCGTCCGGCACCGCTCCTGACCAGATCCCTGCTCTTCATTGGCGAGGGCACAGAGGACGCGCTCTCGATCCTTCCGATCGCCGGTGGAAAGGCGTTCCGTGCATGGGACAAACAGACCGGAGAGGTCGTTTGGGAGATGGACCTCCCTGCAGGCACCTCCGGGGCACCCATGACCTATCGGGCGGACGGGCGCCAATTCATCGTCGTCGCCATCGGCGACCGTGATACCACAGGCCGCCTCGTCGCGCTCGCGCTCCCGCAGGTTGGCCGTTAACGTCGAATCCGTAGTTATACCCATGAAATAAACGGACCCTCCGCGGTCCCCACCGGAAGCACAGCCGTGAAGTCTCCCAGAAGCATCATTGCAGCACTGACCCTGGCGGTCGGCGTCGGTGTTGGTGCGCCGAACACCATCGAAGCGCAGGAGGACGTGGTCGAGTACCGCCAGTCGCTCATGCAGGCGTTCCGTATGCATATGGGGGGCGTGGGTGCCGCTATGGGCGATGCCGCCCCGATGGGCCACGCTGTTCATCACGCGCAGGCCTTCCACGGCATGGCGCAGGCGCTGGCCAACGCGTTCCCCGGAGGCTCGGAGGGAGGGCGTGCGCTCCCCACGATCTGGTCCGACAGCGATGGTTTCATGGACAGCGTAACCGCAATCCAGACTGCGACCGCCAGCCTGGTCGAGGCGGCTGAGTCCGGCGATGCGGAAGCCGTCGGAGCTGCGATGCAGGCCGTGCGCGGCACGTGCAGCGGATGCCACCAGACCTTCAGGGGTCCGGCCAGCCAGTAAACTGGCCCCAGCGCTCCAGCAATACCGAAGGCCCCACCCGAACCATCGTATCGTGTGGGGCCTTCGTCTCGCCTGGCTGATCCAGCGGTTACATCCCCGCCCAGATTTCTCCCAGTACGCGTTGGAAGTTGCCGCCCAGGATTCCACGAATCTGATCGTCGGTGTACCCGCGCCGAATCAGCCCATCAGTTACGTCGAACATGCGCTTCGGGTGCGCGATCTCGTCGATGTCGATTTTGTCGCGGAAGGCGTAGGACCCCTTGTAGTTGGCTTTTAACGCATCGTATTCGGCTTTCGGCATATCATCGTAGCCGTGCAGATCGATGTCGGAGCCGATCCCGAGTTGCTCGACCCCGATCAGGTCCCGGACATAGTCGAAGTGGTCGAGGTAATGCTCGATCGTGGTGGGTTCCTCACCCGTCACGAAGTTGCGCACACCGGTTATCCCCATCACACCGCCGGTCTCCGCCATCCGCAGAATCGCCTCGTCCGTCTTGCAGCGTGGATGACCAGGGTTGAGGGCCCGCGCGTTCGAGTGGGTATACAGCACCGGAGCGCGTGAGACCTCGCAGGCGTCCAGAGTCGTCTGGTCACCCGAGTGCGAAACGTCGACGGCCATCCCGACCCGGTTCATCTCCTCGACGACCGCGACACCAAAATCACTGATGCCGCCGTCGACTCGTTCCGTCGACCCGTTGCCGATCATGTTCCGGCTGTTGTAGGTCAGCTGACTCACCCGCTGCCCGAGGGAGTGGAAGCTGCTCACGTCGTCAGGAGTCCGAAAGTGCGCCGAGTCCTGGATACCGATCAGAATACCAGTTCGCCCCGAGCCGTGGACCGTGTCGAGATCTTCGGCCGAGTCGATCCGGACGAAGACGTCGGGACGATTCGCGATAATCGAGTTGAAGCTCGCCACGAACCCGAGCGTCCTGTCGTACGCTTCGTCGGCGGTGCGCCCGCCGACACCTCGCGCGATATGGAGGACGTCGATCTCCGAATCCCTGAACTCGGCGACAGCGGCGGCATCGAGATTAGAGAAGTCCGGTCCCCAGCGTTCCCGAACCTCACTGTTGAGCGTCGTGAGACCGAGCATGTCGATGATCAGAGAATCCTGAACCAGATCGACGCAGCGCCGCGTGTACTCCTGGGGTGACCAGCCGAAGAGCTGGAAACAGCCGACGTTGATGAAAGGCGCCCCGACGACTGCTCCGGCCGCACCGAGTCCAATACGGACCACGTCACGTCGGGAGATCGTACGTCTGCCTCCTGCGTCCTGGTCCTCGCGAACTCCAATTGGCCCACGCCCTGAATCAGCGCCAGCACGATCGACGTCAGGTGTTCCGCTCGATTGCTCCACAAGGCCACACTCCGCAGGGACTGACAACACGCCCTGAACCTACGGGGGACAGCCGCCGTCAGGCCATGTACGCCTCAAGGATGTCCAGCACGCGGTCGATGTCCGCCTCCGTGTGGTCCGCATTGACCTGAGTGCGGATCTCCTCGTCTCCTCTGGGCACCACCGGGTAAGCCAGACCCGTGACCAGAACACCGTTGTCGTAGAGGTGCCGCACGAGGTCGTGCGTCTTGGCGGTATCACGGATCATGAGGGGCACCACCGGATGATCACCCGGAATCGTCTCGACTCCGATCCGTGACAAACCGTCTTCAAAGCGCTTGGTGAGCCCTCGGAGATTCTCCAGGAGCACCGCGCCTTCCGCGCTGTCGACCACCCGAAGCGCTGCGAGTGCTGCCGCGGCTTCGCCGACCGTGATCGGGTTCGAGTAGATGTACATCTGTGACGATTCGCGGAAGAAGCGAATCATGGACTCATTTCCGACGACGTACCCTCCGTTCACGCCGAACGCCTTACCGAGCGTCCCGACCAGAAGATCTGCCGGCGCGCACTTTGTGTACTCCTCAGTGCCCCGGCCCGTGTGGCCGAAGGCTCCTACCCCGTGCGAGTCGTCAACCAGACATACCACGTTCTCTTCGAACGCGTGGTCGTGCTTTTGACACAGCGCCATCACCTCGTCGAGCGGCGCGTGATCGCCTCTCATGGAGAAGATGCCGTCGGTCACTACCAGAGCTCGCTTCGCCTTGCCCTTCCATTTCTCGAGGGCTGCGTCGAGCTGCGCCATATCGTTATGAGCGTAGATCGCCTTACCCGCCGGCCGCGACAGCTTCATCGCGCTGATGATGCAGTTGTGGTTCAGTTCGTCCGAAATCAGAACCGTGTCGGGGGTCACGAGTGGAGTAATCGTCGATACGATCGCGGCGTACGCGGACGAGAAGATCATCCCTGCTTCTCGCCCGTGAAACGCAGCCAGAGCCTCCTCTAGCTCCACGTGGGCTGCGTAGCTGCCCGAGATGAAACGAACGGCACCCGGGCCCGCACCGAACTCGGCGGTCGTCTTCTCTTCGGCAGCCATGACAGACGGGTGCAGCCCGAGCCCCATGTAGGAGTTGGAATTCATCCTCATGAACTCCGTGTCCCCCTCGCCTTCGAGGAGGAAGCGGGGGCCACGGTCCCCTTCGGCACGCTTCACGCCGACTACCACGGTTTCCGCGCCTTTCGCGGTGCCCGATGTGTCGAGCTCGGCAAGATGTCGGTTCAGCGCCTCAGTCAGGCGATCGGAAGGCATTCAGATCTCCACTCAATCGTCAGTTGGTAAGGTGCTCGAGCATGTCGACCGTCATGGCAGCCGCGTCGAACGACGGACTCCAATCCCACTCCTCGCGAGCGGCGGAGTCGTCGATGCGATCAGGCCACGAGTCGGCAATGGACTGCCGAACCGGATCCACGTCGTAGTCGATCTCGAAGTCTGGAATATGCTTCTGGATCTCAGCCGCCAAACTAGTGGGCGTGAGCTGCATCGCCGTCACGTTGAATGCGTTCCGGTGCACGAGCCGCTCCGGATCCGCTTCCATGATACCGACGAGGGCATCGATCGCATCCGGCATGTACATCATGTCGAGCTGCGACTCGGGCCCCAGAAAGCAGGTGTAGCGACCAGCAGAGCTGGCTTTGTAGAAGATGTCCACGGCCCAGTCCGTCGTGCCGCCTCCAGGAGGCGCACCGTACGAAATCAGGCCCGGAAATCGGACACCGCGCGTGTCGACACCGTACCGGGTGTGGTAGTAGTCGCACAGGAGCTCGCCGGCGACCTTGGTGATTCCGTACATGGTGGCCGGCCGCATGATGGTGTCCTGCGGCGTGGGGTCTTTGGGCGTGTCCGGGCCGAATGCGCCAATGGAGCTGGGCGTGAATACGGCACATGCCTGCTCGCGCGCCACCTCCAGCACGGCCTCGAGACTGGACATGTTTACGCGCCATGCCAGCCCGGGATCGTTCTCTCCAGTCGCTGAAAGGATGGCGGCGAGGTGATAGACCGTATCCGCCTGGTGTCCCATAACAGCCTGGGCGACCGCGCTGGCATCCGTCGCATCGAGGACCTGGAAGGGACCGGCCTCGGTCACCTCAGGGCCCAGATGTCGCACGTCGGTCACGAGGACGTTGGCCGCGCCGTACAGGTCGCGGAGTCGGGGAGCAAGCCAGGAGCCGATCTGGCCACCTGCGCCCGTAATGAGAATGCGCTTCAAGTCGGACTGTGCTCCGGTCTGCAGTGCGGATTGAAGGGAATGCGACCCAGATATGAGGCGCAGAGGGCCGAATGTTACCGCACCACGACGTGTCGGGCGACCCGCCGGAAAACAGGGCGCAGCATTGGCCCGTCACCTTTTCGGTTGTCACACCGTCTCGCACGATTCAGCGTCGTTGCGGCCCTGCGCTGCTTGCCGATCAGAAGTGGCCCGTCTAGCCTCCGGCGCAGACTCGAAGCCACTTCTACGAAGGAACTGACATGAGCGCCACTGGGCGCGGCCCGATGGCCGCCTTAGCCGTGATCCTGCTCTGCGCCGCCCCCGTCGCGGCGCAGAGTACGAACCCGCTGCACGGCACGATCGATGAGCTGACGGCAGCCATCAACGACCAGGTCGTAGACTGGCGGCGAGATATCCACGCCAACCCCGAGCTCGGCATGCAGGAGTTCCGCACCGCCGGAATCGTGGCCGAGCATCTCGAGTCGCTTGGGATCGACGTGCAGACTGGCGTCGGCGGTACAGGTGTCGTCGGTGTGCTGAAAGGCGGTCTTCCCGGGCCCGTTGTCGCCCTCAGGGCCGACATGGACGGTCTGCCTGTCACGGAGCTCGCCGACGTGCCTTTCGCTTCCAGGGTGACCACGCAGTGGCAGGGCCGTGAGGTCGGCGTGATGCACGCCTGCGGGCACGACAACCACGTCGCAATTCTGATGGGGGTCGCAGCAATCCTCAGCGAGATGCGCGACGACCTGCCGGGCACGGTCAAGTTCCTCTTCCAGCCGGCCGAGGAAGGGCCCGGGGGTGCCGAACCGATGATCGCAGACGGCGCGATGGAGAACCCGAAAGTCGACGCGGTCTTCGGCCTGCACGTCTTCCCTTCCCCAGTCGGCATGATTTCGTACCGTGAGGGTGGCATGCTCGCGAGCTCGGACGGGCTCCGCATCGTCGTGCGCGGTATCCAGACCCACGGAGCAATGCCCTGGGGCGGCGTCGACCCGATCGTGACCTCCGCGCAGATCATCAACGGGCTTCAAACGGTCGTCAGCCGGCAGGTCGATCTCACGGACTCGCCAGCCATTGTTACCATCGGCCAGATCGAAGGCGGCAACCGGGGAAATATCATTCCGGACACGGTGCTCATGATCGGGACCATCCGGACGCTCAACCCCGACACTCGGACACTCGTGCACGAGCGGGTCCGTCGTATGGCCGAGAGCATCGCTGCGGCAAATGGGGCGGAGGCGGATGTGACGATCAGCCTTGGTTATCCGGTGACGGTGAACGATCCGGCTCTGACGCGGCAGATGGTACCGTCGCTCCAGCGGATCGTCGGAGACGGCGCAGTTTCCCAGCCACCGGCAACGGGAGCCGAGGACTTCTCCTACTTCGCACAGGAAGCCCCGGGACTCTTCATCGGGCTCGGTGTGGGTGCGGACGATCCGACGCTCGTGCACCCGAACCACTCGCCCTACTTCTACGCTGACGAGCGAGCGCTGCCGATCGGGGTACGGGCGCTCGCGAGCCTGGCCGTCGACTACCTGACGGGGCGGCCGATCTCGGAGGACTGAGACCCCGGCCCGACCGCCTCGACTGAGGTGGTCAGGCCACCAGCCAGATGTCGAGAGCCCCCGGCCGCAGTCGCGGTCGGGGGCTCTCTCATCGGGTACCGAGTCCCGGGGTCGATCCAGGGTGAGCCTGAGCTCAGTCGCCTGCCTCCACGTAGATCTCACCACCCTTCTCGCGGAACTCATCCGCCATCTGCTCCATCCCCGTGTCGATCGCTTCGGACTCGGCGAGGCCCTGCTCTCGAGCGAACTGTCGGATGTCCTCGGTGATCTTCATCGAGCAGAACTTCGGTCCACACATCGAGCAGAAGTGGGCGACCTTCGCCCCCTCCGCCGGCAACGTCTCATCGTGGTACTCCAGGGCAGTGATCGGATCGAGCGCGAGGTTGAACTGATCCCGCCAACGGAACTCGAATCGCGCCTTGGAGAGCGCATTGTCCCAGTCCTGCGCACCCGGATGCCCCTTGGCCAGGTCCGCCGCATGTGCGGCAATCTTGTAGGTGATGACACCACGCTTCACATCGTCTCGGTTCGGAAGCCCGAGGTGCTCCTTGGGCGTGACGTAGCACAGCATCGCCGTCCCGTACCACCCGATCTGCGCCGCACCGATCGCGGAGGTGATGTGATCGTACGCCGGTGCAATGTCAGTCGTGAGCGGACCGAGCGTGTAGAACGGCGCCTCGTTACACCACTCGAGCTGCTTCTCCATGTTCTCTTTGATGAGATGCATGGGCACGTGACCGGGGCCTTCGTTCATCACCTGAACACCGTGCTCCCACGCGATCTTCGTCAGGTCGCCCTGCACCTTCAGCTCGGCGAACTGTGCCTCGTCGTTCGCGTCGTAGAGCGAGCCCGGACGCAGACCGTCGCCGAGCGAGAAGGAGACGTCATACGCCGCCATGATCTCGCACAGCTCGGGGAAGTGCGTGTAGGTGAAGTTCTCCTTGTGGTGCGCCATGCACCACTTGGCCAGGATCGAACCACCCCTTGATACGATCCCCGTCATCCGGTTCGCCGTCATCGGGATGAAGCGAAGAAGAACGCCGGCGTGCACGGTGAAATAATCGACGCCCTGCTCACACTGCTCGATAATCGTGTCCCGGTAGATCTCCCACGTGAGCTCTTCCGGAACCCCATCGACCTTCTCCAGCGCCTGATAGATCGGCACCGTCCCGATCGGGACCGGCGAATTGCGGAGGATCCACTCACGGGTCTCATGGATGTTCTTTCCCGTCGACAGATCCATGACGGTGTCAGCGCCCCACAGTGTCGCCCAGCGGAGCTTCTCTACCTCTTCTTCGATCGAGGACGAGACCGCCGAATTTCCGATGTTTGCGTTGATCTTCACCTTGAAGTTCCGGCCGATGATCATCGGCTCGATCTCCGGGTGATTGATGTTCGCCGGGATGATCGCCCGCCCACGCGCGACCTCGTCACGAACGAACTCCGGCGCCATCCCTTCACGGATCGCCACGAACTCCATCTCCGGCGTGACCTCACCGCGACGAGCGTAGGTCATCTGGGTGACGGATCCGGTTCCCCGCAGCGTACGACGGCTGAGGCCCTCGGGCATCTCGACCGCATCGGTCGGCGTCCGTGTCCGCTGCACCTCGACAATATCCCCGCGTTCCCGGATCCAGGGATCGCGAAGTACCTCGAGCCCTTGTCGGACGTCGATCTCTCCCGGGCCGCTCGTGTCGTACACGCGGAAGGGAGATTCCCCGCCTGTGAGTTGGATCTCACGCATGGGCACGCGCACGCCACGCGTCCCATCCACATGAATCTTCCTGGAGTTCGGGAAGGCACCGGGGTAGTCGGTACCGACGTCCTCGGTCTTCGGCGCGACGCGTTGGCGGCCGTTTCCGTTCGTCGAAGAGATCTGCGTTCCGCTGCCGTTCGTGTCGCTCATTAGGCTCACCATTCGGCGGAAAGCGCGAGCCGAGGCAGGCCACCAGGAGATCTGAGCCTCGTCGTCGCCGCGCTCCCTACGCCGGTCTCAACCGGATCAGGTTCCAAGGGTCGCTCTCAACCGTGCCTGCGCGTCCTCAGGACGAGCGGGCACGGTGCCCCTGGCGGCAGTGCAACCTAAGACACCGACTGGCTCGAGCCAAACCGAGGTCAGGCGGCCTCCCCCGAAGAGCCACCGGTGCGCTGCACTGCACTGCATGGGGCGAAAGTCTCGCAAACTGGCGGACCTGCAGCGGAGCACTAAGGTTAAGATGTGAGGTACCAGCACGTTTCGTACGATCAGCGGATACCCGTTGCCAACTGAGATCGAACGGCTTCAGGCAGCGCTCCCTGAGCGCTACACCCTCGTCCAGGAGTTGGATCGAGGAGGGATGTCGCGCGTCTATCTGGCTCGTGAATCCCTGCCGGAGCGAGATGTCGCGATCAAGGTGCTCGACGAAGAGCTCTCCGCACGGCTAGGCCGTGAGCGCTTCGTTCGCGAAGTCGAGGTCACCTCCCGCCTGCAGCACCCGCACATCGTCCCGATCTACGCTGCAGGCGACGCCGGTGGCACCCTCTTCTACGTGATGCCATACATCGCGGGTCAGAGCCTTCGGGATCGTCTCGATACCGAGGGACTCCTCCCGATCGAGGAGTCGCTGAAGATCACTCACCAGGTCGCGGACGCGCTCGAGCACGCCCACGGCAAGGGCATTGTCCACCGCGACATCAAGCCGTCGAACATTCTCTTCCAGAGTGGGCACGCGGTGGTCGCCGACTTCGGTATCGCGCGGGCTCTGCGCGCGGCGGAAAGCGGCGGCGAGTTCACGCAGAGTGGACTACCGATCGGCACGCCCGACTACATGAGTCCGGAGCAGGCGGGGGGCGAGGAGGCGATCGACGGACGGACGGATACCTATGCCCTGGCCTGCGTCCTCTACGAAATGCTCGCCGGTCAGCCCCCGTTCCACAGCCGAACGGCGCAGGCAACGCTCGCGCGCCATCTGACGGACACCATGCCGTCGCTGCGTTCGATTCGTTCGTCAGTTCCGCGGCCACTCGAGCAGGTCATCGCCCAGGCTCTCGCCAAATCTCCGGTAGACCGACCCAAAGCGGTCACACACTTCGCGGACGCGCTCCTCGTTGCGAACCGAACTGGTGCCCTGAGGGTGGACAACGGCCAGGGCCGGGCAAAGTGGCTGACCATGCCCATGCGCGTGGCCGCAGGCCTCATGCTGATCGCGGCCATGGGCCTGGCGATTCAGTTCTGGGCCGCGACGGCATCGGCTGACGGCCTCTACGAGTCGTCCGTCGCCGTGACTCCGTTCGAAAATCGAACGGGTGACGAGAGCTTCGACCTGCTCGGCTTGTCCATGGCCGAGGAGGTCATCGCCCGTCTGACTACGGTGCGGGAGGTCGAAGTCCAGGACATGTTCTCGGCCTCCTCTGCCATGAATGACAGCACGGGGACGAGGGACCTCCTCAAGTCGCTCGGCGTCCAGCATTGGCTTCGCGGTTACATCGAGCGCAGTGGGACACAGCTGGTCGTAAGCGTCCTGGAGTCCAACGCCGAAGGGATCCTGTTTCCACGGGAGCAGTACTTCGTGGACCTTGAGGATCTTGACCGTGAGCAGGTCCGCGTGGCGAACGAGATGGCCCTCGACTTTCTGGAAGGTGTCGGTCTCGAGGACCGTTTCGATCCCGGGGGGTCGGTCATCGGCCCCGGTCGTGACGCGTACCTGGCAGGCAACACCGCCCTCGGCGGTCGTACTCCGGACGGCATGCGCGAAGCGGTGGAGCGATTCCGCGAGGCGATCGGACTCGAGCCGCGGTCAGCCGCCGCACTCTCAGCGCTGTCCTCGGCCTTCGCACTCACCCTGTATTACAAGTACGACATCGGGATCTCACCGTACGAACTGGCTGCTCGCTCGCTCGCCGCAGCCGACGCGGCCATCGAGGCCGACCCACGTGCTGCGAACGGCTACTCGGCACGGGGATACATCCGGGCACTGCTTGGACTCGACCTCGAGGGCGCCGCCGCAGATTTCGATCAGGCCGAGGCCCTGGCGCCCAACGCTCCGAACGGTCCCAGCTGGTCCGCTCGAATTCTGGCCGGACAGGGCCGAATCGACGAGGCGTTCGCGGAGGCGGAACGGGCCCGCGACCTGGATCCACTCCAGGCAGGCCGTCGCACCGCCCTTGCCTCCCTCGGCTTCCAACTCGGTCGCTACGATGTCGCGATCGCCGAGGCGCGCGAAGCGTATCGATTGGAAGACCAGCTTCTGCTCGCGAAGGCTTTTGAAGGTCGGGCACTCGCCATGACAGGACAGCCGGAGGAGTGCCTTCAGATCGAGTTCGGCGTTTACGATCTCGTCGAGGCACTCTGTCTGTATGCCGCCGGGCGGTCCGAAGAAGCGCGCCAGATGGTCGAGCGCGCTGAGAGACAGCTCGAGACCGTGGGGAGCCCGAACCCCGACTATACCGCCGAGCTGCGCGCCCAGGACCTAGCCAGCTACTACGGTATGATCGGTGACGCCGTCGACGCGACGAGGTGGCTCGAGTTCGCGTTCGACCTTTCTCCCGCGGGTGTCGATACGCGAATCCTCGGCTCGGCACTCTTCGAGCCGGTAGAGAACGATCCACGATTCTCGTCGGCAGTGGATGCCACCTCTCTCACCGCGCTCGAACGAGTTGTCGAGATGCGCAGGACGATCCGCAGCCCATTCTGAGGATCTTCCTGACGAACCTCCCGGTACGATTGAGCATGAACCGTCTCGCACCCGTACTCGCACTCGTCACCGGCGTTTTTCTGACCACAGCCCTGGACGCTTCGGCCCAAGATCGCGCAGGCGTCACTGACGTGCTGTCCGGCATGCAGAGCGGTGGCGGATGGGTCAGGATTCCTATCGTGGCAGGGCAAGGCAGCTTCAGTACTGTCCGAGTACCGATGCTGGCACTCACGATCGCCGGGTGCGTCAACGTCTGGCACGGTCACTCCGGTACGTGGGCGATCGAGGCTCGCGAGCAGGTCCTGGGATCAGTACTGCGGGTCGAAGCGGAGCCCGGCGCCGGTGTACCGTTCGAGCACAACTTCGGGATGCAGGCTCAGGTCGACATCGACTTCCGCTGGAGCGAAGCCCGCGATACGACACTGGTGTTATGGGTAGGCGTTGATCTCGCGGGTGAGGGCGGCGAGTCGGTCTGCGAGCCCGACTACGGAGACGACGGCCCCTGAGGGCCACCGCCTCCGCTGGGATCAAAGTCCGCCCGAGGAGGCCGAGCGCTTCAAGGTGACCTGAATCTCGTCACCATCCCCCCCGACAATCACATCCATCCGTTCGACGTCCTCGGGGTGGATGTCCTCGAGCGAGGAGACTCGCTCTCCGTCGACGAACATCTTCGCGTTGCTCATGTCCGAAAGGTCGGATCCACTGAGGCGAAGGCGCCCCTTTGTACCGAACTCCACCTCACGGCTCAGCTCGGCGACTGATGCTCCAGCAGGAATCGACGGAGCACTCATGGCGACGAATGGCGCAAGAGGAGCAGCCACGATAGGGCTCGCCGCAGACTCCGTCACCGGTCAGTCAGCGAACCTCGACCACGGTGACCCTGGAAAACGGATCCTGGCTCACCAGATAGAGCCGTGGCCCCTGCGCGCCGAGCACGAGCGGGAGGTCTCGTGTACGCGCGACCTCGACACCATCGTAGAGTCGAAGCAACCGAGACTCGAAGACCTCTACATCCCCCTCTTCGGGGATCTCCCGGGTGCGGACCTCGTGCTGCACCAGCACCATCGATTCACCCCAGGACACCAAGGAACGGAGCAGGAACGAGCCCTCTTCCGCATCGAATCCACGGCCGAGCCCGATCCCATCGTCACTGTAGACGAGGATCGGGTTGAAGTCATCGAAGCCACGGCTCCAGACTTCGTTCCCGTCCATATCGTGAAGCCGCACCAGCGACTGGACGAAGCCGACGTCGAGTACGCCTGCAGGCGTACACAGCAACGCGGACGGCGTAAGCTCTTCGGTCGCGATCTCTTTCAACTCCGGCCCCAGCGACTCCGCGCCAACGACCGCGGGCGCGGCACCGAACGAGCGGACTGGTCCTTCCGGACCCAGTTCGTGGATGATCTGGTCGTTCATCCAGTAGCTGATGAAGGTGCGATCACCCGAAGCGCAGAAGCCGGTCTCACCGAAGGCGAAGGCTCGCCAACGTTCCTCGAACTCGATGGTGGCCGCATCAACGTCGAAGCTCGAGACCCAGGAGCTGCCCGGGTCCCAGACCATGAGTTCACCCGGCTCACTCCAGGCGATTCCGGACGGCCGATCAAGATGACCCTCCTCCAGACCCGTGTCGTCCAGCGACGAGAGGTGCTGGCCGCCGATGTCATACATGTGGATGACCGGCCCACCCAGATCCAGCACCGCGAGACGCCCGTCCCGGTCCGCCTCGATATCCCAGATGCCCTGAAACGTCTCGAATGCAGCACCTGTGGCTGCGCCGATCTCGACGATTGTGTCCAGCTCGAGTCCCTCAAACGACGTGGGAAATTCGGAGGCGGCGTCTCCGCAGGCGCTCAGGCTCAGACTACCCAGAGCAGCCAGTCCCACCCACGCCCAAGGCGTCAATTCCGACTCCGTGGCATGCCCGGAATGGTGAGCCCGGGACCGCCTGCACCACCGCTGAGGTGGGCCGCGTGGCCGTCCACGTTCAGCTCACTTTCCGTCATGACGGAAAGAGGATAGCCGCCCTGAAAGAAGATCCCGTGGCGGAGTGCCATGATTTCCCACTCGTCCTGATCAGTGACTGCGAGTTCCGGATCCATGAAGAAGTCGGTCGTCGCCGTGATCGCCCCCGTGACGTCCGGCGTGGTCGGGGCTGCAAGCACGTCGGACAGCACCTCGAGATACAGGCTCAAATTGTCCCAGATCATCGCCGCTTCCGGACTGAGCCAGATCAGGCCGGGTGCGATCGCTGGTGCGAGCGGGATCTCGCTCGGGAAGAACTCGGGCGGTTCGCCATATGTGAGCTTCGAGAGGTAGCGATTCGTGACCGTCTCGATCCCCACTATGCGTTCCAGCCCCGGATCGATATCCGTCAGGGGCTCCGTGACGGCCAGCCGAAACCAGTGGCCGGCCCAGATGAAACCGTCGAGGTCGGCGTACCCCGTCCGGAAGTCGAAGGCATAGGCATGGTCATACAGGATATCCATGTTCTTGGGCTCGCTGGTCAGCGCGGCTTCGGGCCGGCTCCTGTAGAGCCCAACGGCGTCGGCCAGCGCCGCTCGGGGATCGGGGAGGTCCTGATCCGAGAGGATCGAGACGATCTCCCGCTGGAACGCCTGCCCCCATCGAATGATCCCGGCGGCCCGAGGCCCAAGCCCATCGAAACCAGAATCTGCATCGTCAACGTCCTGAGACGTTCCTTCGCCCTGCACCAGGAAGGTCAGGCGATCGACCATGTCGAACTCGAAGCCGAAGGTCGGAAGATCGGAGCCACTGGCCCGAACGGCTTCCCCCTCCGTCGCCAGTCCGTGGAGGAGCACGCCATGCGCACGGTCCAGACGATCCAGCATCTCCAGCACATCCGGATGTTGCTCTCGGAGCGTCTCAGCCTCCCCAAGCGTGCTGTGCTTCTGAGCCTCGAGCGAGGGCGTTACCCAGAGGGTGAACGCACCAAGCAAAAGGAACATGCGCCTGGGACCTGGACTCATAGCTGTACTGGGTCGTCGTGAGGGCTTGTTGCTCGGGAGGCTCAATCCCATGATGGCAAAGGTGATTCGAAGCAGCAACCAGGTCCTCCGAAGCAGAGGTAGAATGATTCGTACAGCTCCATGGAGTAAGAAGTTCGGCGCGTTCGGGATGTTCTCCGTAGGCGTTTCGCTGCTGGGTGCGGCGGATCCGTCCGAGGCGGTCTCAGCGGCCATCGAGGACGTCTCCGCTGCGGCCCCGATCGTGAGCGCCATGCCGCACATCACGCTCGAGGCCTCGCTCCCGGAAGATGATCAGACGGTTAGCAACGAGGTCAGTGAGGTGCGCCTCTTCTTCTCAGATGCGCCCCTCATGCGTGGCGCCTCCATTCGGGTGGTCAATGCCTCTCGTCGGCTGGTTCGAAGCAGTCCACCGGAGGCCGATGCAACTGACCCCAGACAGCTGTCGGTACAGATGGATCCAGCGCTTCCAGCCGGCAGGTACGTCGTGCAGTGGCGCTGCATCGCTGATGATGGCCACGTCATGCGGGGAGACTTCACGTTCGAGGTGGTCGGACGTTGATCTGGCTCCTCACGACCATGCAGCAGGGCCTTCTCTTCTCCGCCACCATCTTCATTGTAGGGTGCGTCGCATGGCGGGTGGTCGTGGCGCCCGGGGCTGCGGCCGCACTGTCTGCCGAGGCCAGCTTCCTTGCTCCTGTGGCACACAGCGTCGTCCGCTGGAGCCGGGCATCTGCCGTGTTCGTAGCGCTCGCCTGGGCCATGCGTGGAGTCTTGCAGGTCATAGCCTTCCGCGACCCCTTCGCACCCCTGTGGGACGATGTCTCGCTGCTCCTCTTCCAGACCGTGTGGGGCACCGTATGGATGGGCCAGGGCCTCGTTGTCGTGGTCTTACTCGTGACACTGTGGTTCGGTGTGCGTGATACGACAGAGCAGGACGATTTCACCTTCCGGGTGTCGCCCGTTTGGTGGGGGCTCGTGCTCCTCGTCTTGAGTCTTTGTGCGACCCTGGCCTTTTCAGGGCACGCCATGGGCGCGGACTCATGGCGTAACGCAGCCCTCACGGCCGACGGATTACACACGTTCTCCGCCGGCATCTGGATCGGGACGCTCTCGGTGATCCTTCTGGATGCACGCTCGACCAGCGCCACTGATCGAGCTCCGGCCATCTTCGGGGCCCAGATCCAGCGTTTTTCTCCGCTTGCGTTGGTGGGCGTCGGTACCCTTCTCACGATGGGTGGCGCACTCTCGTGGACACACCTCACAACCGTCTCCGATCTGTGGGCGACCGGATACGGCCGGATCCTGAGTGCCAAGATCGGGCTTGTCCTGCTCATTCTGGGCTTAGGGTTCTGGAACTGGCGTCAGGGTGTGCCCGTGAGCGACAGCGCAGAGGGGGGCGAGTCGATCCGACGGCGAGGCGCGTGGGAAGTCGGATTCGCCGCCGGAGTCATCATCCTGACCTCGATCCTCGTCCATTCAACCAAACCGTAGCCTCCGATGAACGCAGCGTATGACAGGAGGCTCTTCACGACCGCAGCGGTGCTCGCACTCGCGCTGACAGCGTGCGGAGGCGGCGAGGCCGAACAAGTCAGCGAAGGCCAGGTGCTCTTTGAGGCTCACTGCGTGGACTGCCACGGTGAGCGGGCGCTCGGAGACGGTCCGATGGCCGAACGCCTTCCGATCGCGCCGCCCAGCCTGCTTGAGCATCTCGGTCACCACCCGATAAAACAGCTCATTCAGCTCATCCGCTCCGGGGTGCCACCCGCCATGCCACCAGCGGCGTTGACCGATGACCAGGTCCGGTTGGTGATCGACTACGCTTGGACCCTCGTTCCGGACTCCATAGTCGCCGGCCTTCGCGACATGCAACGTCAGGCCGAGATGGGCATGCCAATGGATAAAATGCAGATGGAGGGGATGCCGATGCAGCCCGACTCTGCAGGCGACATGTCGGGCATGGACCACAGTGAACACATGATGGCCCCGGATACCTCAGGGCACTGACCGCCGAACACTACTGTGCTGCGCGAAAAGGTGTCACTCCCGCGTCTGTCAGGCGTTCTTCCCAGAGACGTCGGGCTTCGCCGTGAGCGTGGCCTTGATGAGATCCCTGTTCAGATGCGCGATGTAGTCGATCGAAATGCCCTTCGGGCATGCCTCCTGACAGGCGCCGTGGTTCGTGCAGTTCCCGAAGCCCTCCGAGTCGTGCGCATCGACCATGGACAGCACGCGATCCCATCGCTGGGTCTGTCCCTGAGGGACCTTCGCGAGATGCGTCACCTTCGCCGCTGTGAAGAGCATCGCCGATGCGTTGGGACAGGCTGCGACGCAGGCGCCACATCCAATGCATGTCGCCGCGTCGAAGGCGGCGTCGGCGTCCTCTTTACGAATGGGAACTGCGTTCCCGTCCGGGGCTGACCCCGTGCGAACCGAAATGTAACCGCCGGACTCGATGATCCGGTCGAAGCCGGATCGATCGACGACGAGGTCCTTCAGAACCGGGAATGCCGTCGCACGCCACGGCTCGATCCAGATCTCGTCCCCGTCACTGAACGAACGCATATGGAGCTGACACGCAGTCGTAAGCGTCTTCGGCCCATGAGGCACTCCATTGATCATCATACCACATGAGCCACAGATACCTTCACGACAGTCATGCTCGAAGGCGATCGGCTCCTTCCCTTCGTTGGTCAAGCGCTCGTTGACGACATCGAGCAGCTCGAGAAACGACATTTGCTCGGATATGTCCGACGCTTCGTATCGTTCGTGACGACCCGCGTCCCTGGGGCCGCTCTGGCGCCAAACATGGAGAGTCAGATTCATTCTATTTGTAGCTCCGCGTGGAGAGCTGCACGTTTTCGAATGCCATGTCTTCCTTGTGAAGCGACGGTGCTTCCCCGACCCCGTTGAACTCCCACACGGCCGCATGCGCGAAGTTCACATCGTCACGCTTCGCCTCGCCGTCTTCCGTGGTGTGCTCGACCCGGTAGTGAGCACCGCATGACTCATCTCTCGCGAGTGCGTCGTGGCACATGACCTCGGCGAACTCCATGAAGTCTGCCACGCGACCGGCCTTTTCGAGCGACTGATTGAGGTCAGCAGCTGCGCCCGGCACACGCACGTCATGCCAGAATTCATCTCGCAGCTCGGGGATACGAGCAAGGGCATCCTCGAGGCCCGCCTTACTCCGCTCCATGCCACAGGCGTTCCACATGAGTCGCCCAAGCTCGACATGGAATGAGTCGACCGTGCGGCATCCCTTCGCTGACATGAGACGGTCGAGACGGTCCGTCACTTCCCGCTCCGTGTCCTTCACGGCAGGGTGGTCGTCTGACACGTCGCCGTGCCCGATCCGTGCAAGGTAGTTCCCAATCGTGAGCGGGATCACGAAGTATCCGTCCGCGAGCCCCTGCATCAACGCGCTTGCTCCGAGGCGATTGGCCCCATGGTCGGAGAAGTTCGCCTCACCGATCGCGAACAGACCGGGGACGTTCGTCATGAGATCGTAGTCGACCCAGAGCCCACCCATCGTGTAATGCGGCGCCGGGTAGATACGCATCGGCTGCTTGTACGGATTCTCCCCCGTGATCTTCTCGTACATCGCGAAGAGGTTGCCATAGCGCTCGCTGATCTCCGCCTGGCCAAGTCGTGAAATGGCGTCATCAAAGTCCAAGAAGACACCATTCTTTAACTCACCGATCCCGTGCCCGGCATCAACCATCTTCTTCGCACGCCGAGATGCGATGTCACGTGGCGAGAGGTTCCCGAACGACGGGTAGAAGCGTTCCAGGTAGTAGTCGCGCTCACCCTCGGGGATCTCTCCCGCCGCGCGGCCGTCTCCAGCCTCTTTCGGTACCCAGATCCGGCCATCGTTACGAAGTGACTCACTCATCAGTGTCAGCTTCGACTGATAGTCACCCGAGGGAGGTATGCACGTCGGATGGATCTGCGTGAAACACGGATTCGCGAACCCTGCTCCGCGCCGATGCGCCCGCCACGTCGCCGTCACGTTGCAGTGCTTGGCATTGGTGGAAAGGAAGAAGACGTTCGAATATCCGCCGGTCGCGAGCACGACCGCGTCGGCCGTAAACGATTCGAGGGAGCCCGAGACGAGGTCACGCGTCACGATGCCGCGAGCGACACCGTCGATCATGATCACGTCCATCATCTCGTGACGCGTAGAGAGGTCTACGGTTCCGGCGTGAACTTGCCGCTCCAGAGCCTGATAGCACCCGAGCAGAAGTTGCTGACCCGTCTGGCCACGCGCGTAGAAGGTCCGTGAGACCTGAGCCCCCCCGAACGAACGGTTCGCCAGCAGGCCGCCATATTCGCGCGCCAGTGGGACACCCTGGGCGACCGCCTGGTCGACGATGTTCAGGCTGATCTGAGCCAGCCGATACACGTTGGCTTCGCGCGAGCGGAAGTCTCCTCCCTTCACCGTGTCATAGAATAGTCGGAAGACGCTGTCGCCGTCGTTCTGATAGTTCTTGGCGGCGTTGATTCCACCCTGAGCCGCGATGGAGTGCGCTCGACGCGGCGAGTCATGATAGGTGAAGGCCTTCACGTTGTAGCCCAATTCACCCATGGTGGCCGCGGCCGATGCTCCGGCTAGACCTGTTCCCACAATGATGACGTCGTATTTCCGCTTGTTCGACGGGTTCACCAGCTTCATGTCGAAGCGGTGCTTGTCCCATTTTTCAGCGATCGGCCCCGAGGGGATCTTGCTGTTCAGTTCCATTATGGACTGACCTTTCTCAGCGCGGTGACGCGCTAGAAGATGACGCCGGTCATGACCAGCGTCGGGGGCGTTAGGAATCCGATGTAGACCGTGAAGGCGAAGCCGGCCGCGAAGGGGCGCCGAAGATGGTTGTACTTCGGGTGGCTAAGGCCCAGAGTCTGAAAGAAACTCCACACGCCATGATAGAGGTGTAAGCAGAGGGCCGTCTGCGCGACGAAGTAGACCAGAAAGATGAGCGGGCTCTGAAACGCGCTGACATAATTCTGGTGGACGGCACCCGAAACGAACGAGGAGTGCACCTGCCCCGTGGTGAAGTGCAGGATGTGGTAGATCACGAAAAGCAGCAGGATCACGCCGCCCCAGCGCATGGTCTGCGAAGCGTAGGACAGGCTGAGGCTATCCTCCTTCGCGTACCCGGATGGTCGCGCCGCCCGACTGAGCCGAGCCAGTTGGACTGCCGACAGGACATGGATGCCGACGGACACCAAAAGAACGAGACGCGCTGTCCAGAGCACCCCGCCGTGAGGAACCAGTGGGTACCCCACCTCTCTGAGGAACTCGGCATAGACATCCATCGCGAAGTGCCCGTCCGTCGCCGGGGCGAGCATCTTCAGATTCCCGAGCATGTGCGCAAATATGAAACCGAAGAGAACGACTCCGGACAGTGCCATCAGGACTTTCTTCCCGACGGTGGTCCGGTAGAGTGTCACCACGCGGCGCATGGAAACTCCAGTAGGTGTGCGAACGTCGATCATGGCTCGACTCGCGTTCTTCAACAGCACTCGCTACCCCGACCAACGCCTATTGAGCCAGAGTAATTTGCCGGCATGAAGGCCGAGGTGAAGCGCTGGCTATCACGGGCCAGAAAAGCTTCATATCTACTCCCCAAGACGGACCTGATCAGAGCCTTTTCACGGCACGCACCCGTGCTCAGAGCCAACCAGTTGAGGCAGTTCGGACGAGTTGGCCGCGACGGCGAATGGAGACGCCCGGCTCGTCAGTCCTCACCGTGCAGGATTCTGCACTACGCCGAAATAAACGACTTCGGTGTCAGTTGGTCCGGTGCTTCCGAGAGACCTCGTCGAGAAGCTCAAGTTCATCGGGCGTGAGCGCCGTGATACCCTTCGCCGAAATCTTGTCGAGAACAGCGTCGACCCGGTCATACAAGGCGGAGTCCTCTTTCACTGGGCGTGAGCTCGAGGTGACAGCTTCGTCTTCGGACTCGTCCCCAGGGACGATCGCGAGGCGTCGCCGCTTGGTCGCAGCACGGCGGACGCTGCCGATCGCGGCGGCTGTACGAAAATCGGCCTTGAGGTAGATCCAGCCCGTGATGAGGCCGCCGAGGTGCGCCAGATGAGCCACGTTGCTCCCGGTCGCACTGTCAGTCGCGCTCAGGAGCGCGACCAACGCCATGAAGCCAACGAGGTAGCGTGCCTCAACGGGAAAGATGCCGAAGACGTAGATCGGCGCTTTCGGCCAGTTCAGCGCAAACGCGATCATCACGCCGTACAGTGCACCCGATGCGCCAACGATCGACACAGGAAGGAAGATGAAGCTCAGCGCAGCACCACCCAAACCACAGATCAGGTAGAACTTCAGGAACTCCAGCTCACCCCAGCGGCCCTCCAGCGGAGGCCCGAAGAAGAAGAGCATGAGCATGTTGAAGAACAGGTGTCCCAGGCTCCCGTGCACAAACATGTACGTGAGCGGGGCCCACGGCCGGAAAACGATCCGGGCAGGCTGAAAGGCCAGCCAGTCGAGCACGATCGCCGACGGAAGCAGAAGCACGATCGCAAACACCACCGTGTTCGCGACCAGCAGCCGCTTCACCATCGGTGTCGGACGAAGCGACATGCCGAGGGAATCGAATCCGAGTCCGCTCTTGTAGCTCATGAAGTTCGGGTCACGGGATCATCTGCGTCGGTGCGTCCCTGACGCGGGAGCCTGTCGAACCCCCGCCCGGGAGACAGGTTCCTGAGAACCGTTTCCTGCCCCTCTCAAGGTGCGAACCCGTCATCCATGGACCGGCAACTCTCGAAGGATCACGCAGAATGGCCTGCCGAACGGGTCTGCGCGAGTCCCACAATCCGGTCGCACAGCGTCGGAAACGCGATCCCCGCCGCGGCCGCACACTTGGGCAGAAGGCTGTTCGCGGTCATGCCCGGCAAGGCATTCGCCTCGAGACACCAGGCATGTCCGTCACCATCGACGATGAAATCGACTCGCGAGTAGTCGCGCATCCGAAGGGTCCGGTGAACATCGAGCGCGAGCATTCTCAGTCGATTGGAACGCTCCGTCGAGATGACCGCCGGGAAGATCTCCTGCGCCATGCCTGGCTGGTATTTACACTCGTAGTCGAAGATCTCGTGCTCAGGTACGATCTCCCCAACGGGAAACGTCTCTTCCCCCACGACCCCGACCGTGAACTCACGCCCTGCATGGTATCGCTCGAACAACACGAGGTCGTCCCACTCTGCACTGTCCGAGATCACGGCGTCGAGCTCGGCGCGATCGTGCGCAAGGACGAGACGAAGAGACGATCCACCACCTGCAGCCTTCACAATCACCGGCAGTCCCAGCGCGGCCTCGACTTCGTCGCCTGTTTGAGGCCCGACGAGCCAGTCCGGCGTCGGAATTCCGGCGTCCCGAAGCAGTCGCTTGGTGACTTCCTTATCCATGGCCAGCGAGCAGCCGAGTCGATCACTGCCGGTGTAGGCAACGCCCGCGACGTCGAGCAGCGCCTGGATCGTGCCGTCCTCACCACTGCCTCCGTGAAGCGCGAGGAAGAACACGTCTACCGAGGCCAGGGACGGGTCCCGCACGAGTCCGACGATACCTCCCTCGTCCATGGAGTCGAGCGCGGTGGTGTTCGGGGGTATCTGCCCCACGCCACAGGTGACGAGTGCCGCCTCGGCCTCCGGTGCCAGCAGCCCGTGGACCGTATCGACCGACACGACCTCGTGGCCTGCCTCGCGCAAAGCAGCAGCCACCTGCGTCCCGGACGCCAGGGAGACGTCACGTTCGTCCGACGTCCCGCCCATCAGGACCGCGACGTTCATATCCGGACCTCGACCATCACGCCGTCATGGCGCGGACGAGGTCGTACCGTGTGATGATCCCGACCAGTTCGCCCCCATCACGAATCAGACAGGCTGCGTTGTCACGAGCGAGGAGCGGCCTCACCTCATCGGCATCGACGTGGCCATCAAGGATCGGGAAGGGTGCGCCCATGATCGACTCGACCGGCTTGTCGAGCAGCGTGGGGTCCTCGATGACCTGAGCCATTAGACGACCCTCAGTGACCGAGCCGACGCATGCTCCTCCGCGTACGACCGGCAGCTGACCGATATCGTGGGCGGTGATGGCGGAGAGTGCGATCCGGACCGGAGTCGTCGGCTCCACGGTGACCAGGGAGCCGACCCGACTGTGTTTTTCCTCCAGGGCCTCGAGGGCCGTGTTCCGCTTCGGCCTCTCGAGAAAGCCGTTCTCACGCATCCAGTCGTCGTCGTACGTCTTGCTCAGATACCGCTCGCCCCAGTCGCAGACAAGCGTAACGACGAAGGCATCCGGATCATTGATGCGCTTCGCGATCTCGACAGCCGAGTGGACCAGCAGTCCGGCGGACCCACCCGCGAAGAGACCCTCTTCCCGGGAGACGCGGCGGGCCATTCGAAACGCCTCGCCGTCGCCAAAACTCAGGAACTCGTCCACCACGCCGAGATCGAGTGTACCGGGGATCTTGTCGTTACCGATCCCCTCCACTTTGTATGGGTGCCCGTCGACCTTTTCTCCGGTGTTAAAGAACGGCGCGATCATCGAGCCATCCGGGTCGACGCCGACGATCTTCACGTCGGGGTTCTTTTCCTTCAAGTAGCGCCCCACGCCGGTGATGGTCCCCCCCGTGCCGGCTGACGCGACGAAATGCGTGACGCGCCCTTCGCTCTGCTCCCATATCTCGCGCCCGGTCGTCTCGTAGTGGGCGTTGGGGTTGGCCTGGTTGTAGAACTGGTTGGCCATGACTGCTCCGGGCGTCTCCGCCGCAATACTCCGCGCCTTCACGAGGTAGTGGTCGGGATGATCCGGAGGCACCGCCGTGGGCGTGATCACGACCTCTGCGCCGAACGCCCTGAGCAGCTTTACCTTCTCACTGCTCATCTTGTCGGGCATGGTGCAGATGCACTTATAGCCTTTGAGCGACGCCGCCATCGCGAGCGCGAGGCCGGTGTTTCCACCCGTGGCTTCGACGACTGTACCACCGGGCTTCAGCGTCCCATCAGCCTCGGCCGCCTCGATCATGGCCAGGCCGATGCGGTCCTTGATCGAACCTCCGGGCCCCAAGAACTCGCACTTGGCGTAGACCGGGGTGATGCTTCCGTCCGTGACGGACTGCAGGCGGACCATCGGCGTCCAGCCGATGAGCTCGAGGACGCTGTCATACGGCCTGAGATGGCGCTCAGCCATGTGTGTTCCTTTCAGGGGTTCGGTTCGATGCCCAATGTGTCCGGGCGAGGACGTTTGGAGAACCGGACGGGCACCTGAGCCCAAACCTCGATTCGCTTTCCGTCCTGTCGTGCCGGGGAAAACCGCAAGCGCCGCGCCCCGTCGACGGCAGCTGAGTCGAACGAGAGATGGCCCGAAGACTGGATGACCTCGACGCTGTTGACGCCTCCCGTGTCACCGACGCGAACCCGGAGAAGCGTCTCGCCCTCCATGTCCTGGTCCCACAGGTGGAGAGGATATTCGATGGGGATCTCGGCCGAGAGAGGCTGCGGCTGCTCGATTTCCGCGTCGACGCCGCATGCTGCAGTCGTCACGCTCATCATCACACCCAGGGCTGTCCGGATTGGCCTCAATCGTCTCTCTCATGTCGCATGCCGCTTACGAGCTCATACAGGATCTTGAGAGCCTCCCGTGGCGAGAGTTCGTCGGGATCAATCGCCTTGAGACGCGCTATTATCGGGTGCTCCACGGAAAATATGGAAAGCTGATCCAGAGGTGCATCGGATTCCGGCCGGTGCGCACCGTGGCGCCCCAGCCCTTCTCCGCCTCTGGTATGTGTTCCCTCCAGCTCGGACAGAAGTTCCCGAGCCCGGGCAACGATCCCGTTGGGAAGCCCGGCGAGCCGAGCGACCTGAATTCCGTAAGACCGATCGGCACCCCCGCCAGCGAGCCGTCTGAGGAAGACGATCTCGTCCCCGACCTCTCGGACGGAGACGTTCATGTTCTTGACCCCATCGAGCAGATCACCAAGCTGAGTGAGCTCGTGGTAATGCGTCGCAAAAACCGTCTTCGCGCCGATATGCTCGTGCACGTGCTCGGTCACCGCCCACGCGATCGACACCCCATCGTAGGTCGATGTACCGCGGCCGATCTCGTCGAGGAGCACCAGACTCCGGTCGCTGGCCCCGTGCACGATCGCCGCCGTCTCACTCATCTCGACCATGAAAGTCGACTGACCACGCCCCAGGTTGTCTGACGCGCCAACGCGCGTGAAGATCCGGTCGGCAACCGGAAGTCGGGCCGAGTCCGCCGGCACGAAAGAGCCCATCTGTGCAAGAAGCTGGATCAGTCCGATCTGCCGCAGGACCGTACTTTTCCCGGCCATATTCGGCCCCGTCAGCACCACGATGTAGCCATCATCGTCGAGTACGAGGTCATTCGGAATGAACTCCTCGCGCGGCATCATCGTCTCGACAACAGGATGTCGCCCGGCCCGGATCTCGAGATCGAAGCCGGTATGCACCTCGGGACGAACGTACGCGAGGCGAATCGCCACCTGAGCGAGCGTGCTCAGCACATCGAGCGAGGCGATGCGCGCACCAGCATCCTGAATCCGTGCGACTGCCTGAGCGACTTCTCCACGGACCGCGGAGAAGAGTTCTGCCTCGAGTCCACTGATTCGGTCTTCTGCTCCGAAGACCTTCTCCTCCCACTGCTTCAGCTCCGGTGTGAAATACCGCTCGCCGTTGGTCAGTGTCTGCTTGCGCACGTAGTCGCCGGGCACCTTGTCGAGGTTCGACTTCGTGACCTCGAGGTAATACCCGAACACCTTATTGAAGCCGACCTTCAGCGAGCTGATACCCGTGCGCTCCCGCTCGCGCACCTGCAGGCTGGCGATGAAGTCGCGAGCGCCATCTCGCACCGTGCGAATCTCGTCGAGCTCAGCCGACCAGCCCTCCCGCATTACACCACCCTCGTGCAAGGTCGCCGGGGGCTCGTCTGCAATGGCATGACTCAGCAGGTCCCGTACGTCTTCGAGCACGTCGAACTCGACGCCGAGTGATCTCAGCAGCGCGGACGAGGCCCCCAAGCACGCCTCCTGAACCGCCGGCAGGCGCTCGAGCGAGCGACGCAGGCTCATCAGGTCCCGAGGAGCCACGCGCATGGTTCCGAACTTCCCAGCGAGCCGCTCCAGGTCGCTCACCCCGGAAAGCGCATCACGCAGCCGCTGACGCAGCTCAGGAGTCTCCACGAGTTCCGTCACGACGTCCTGCCGAGTCCATATCTCCTCGGGCACAACAAGTGGCTCCAGGATCCAGCGGCGGAGCTGGCGACCACCCATCGCGGTCACCGTATCGTCGAGTACCTCGAGGAGTGTTCCGCCTTCTTCTCCTGCGCGCATGGGTTCGATGAGCTCGAGGTTCCGCCGTGTCATTTCATCAAGCAGCATGACACGCCCCGGCCTCTGGATCCGCACGGGCTTGAGGTGCGTAACGCCCGCTGGGCGGATCTCACCGAGGTACTGAATCAGCGAGCCCGTAGCGCGGACCAGCGCGACATCATCGGACTGGAATCCCAGGCCATCGAGGGACTGGAGCCCGTAGACACGGAGCAGTTCAGGTCCGCATACGTCCGCCTCGAACATCCAGTCGTCACGGACCGTTCTCGGGACGGCATTCTGGACCGCATGGTCAAGCATCGTATCTTCAGCCATCGCTCTAGGCACCAGAACCTCGGAGGGCTCGAGTCGCCCGAGTTCGGCCCTGAGCTCGGCGGCCGGAACCGCCTGCACTACGATCTCGCCAGTCGAGATATCGAGGGCGGCCAACGCGTATGCGTCACCGACTTCCTCGCGAACGATCGCAATGAGGAAGTTGTTCCTCCGTTCGGCGAGAAGACCGTCAGCGAGCACCGTGCCCGGCGTCACCGTCTCGGTCACCTCACGCCTCACGATCCCCTTCGCCTGCGCCGGATCTTCGACTTGATCGCAGATCGCGACGCGGCGCCCCATCTTCACGAGGCGGGCCAGGTAATCATCGAGCGCCTTGGCAGGCACACCCGCGAGTGGCACACGAGCCGCTGCCCCATTGTTGCGGGACGTCAGCGTGAGCCCCAGCAACTTCGCTCCCTCCTCCGCGTCGCCGTGGAAGAGCTCGTAGAAGTCGCCTACGCGAAAGAAGAGCAGCGAATCCCGGTGGTGGGATTTCGCTTCTCGCCACTGCTGCATGAGGGGTGTGTCGCCCGAAGCCATCTGTGAACTTACCTGGGTAGCGAGCGGGCTCAAGACGGGCCGCGAGTCACGGTGCGAGCTCGGTCCTGCCTCTGACTACGACATTGAACTCGAGGAAGCCATACATGATCCCGATGCCTGAGGCTCTGATCGGCTCGATACGGGCGGCTGCAGCCATCGCCGCGTTCGTTTCCGGCGGCCTGCTGAGCCCCTCGACCGCGGGGGCACAGAACGCCGACCCCGCCGACGTCGCTTCGATCGATGCCATCATTACCGCCATCTACGATGTGATCTCCGGTGACGCCGGTGAACTTCGTGACTGGGACCGTTGGCGTACGCTCTTTCTCGCCGAAGCGACACTGAGTCCCACCGGCCCGACCCGGGACGGTCGCTGGGGCCGTGCGATCATGACCCCGGACTCGTACATCGAACGCGCAGGCGCCAGCGTGGAGCGAACCGGATTCGTGGAAGCAGAGGTCGGTCGAGTCACCGAGCAATTCGGCAACATTGCGCACGTATTCAGTACGTACGTGTCATTTCGCAGTCGCAGCGACACCAGGCCTTTCCAGAGAGGCATCAACTCTTTCCAGCTGCTGAACGACGGCCACCGCTGGTGGGTCGTGTCGGTGTTCTGGCAGGCGGAAAGCCCCGACTACCCAATACCCTCGAAGTACGTGGGAACCATCGGAGACGCATCATGAGTAAAGAAATCGGCTACAGGTCGCCGCGTTCACGCCCAGCCCGGGTGGGAGCCATCCT
>DGOW01000047.1:105975-110310 GCA_002390225.1 Gemmatimonadales bacterium UBA4456
CACCGCTCAGGACGCCGACGTTACCGCACTCACGGCAGCGGCCCTGGCCTACCAGTCAGCGGCGTCGGCCAAGGACGCCGACGCGGTGGTCCGTATGTATGACGAGACAGCGATGATGATCCCTCCGAACGCCGAGATCGTCGACGAGGGCCTGACAGGCGTCGAGACGTACCAGTTCGGGTTCATCGTGACCCCCGGCGTTGAACTCGAGTTCGATTTGATCCGGGTCGAGGTCTCCGCATCAGGGGATATCGGCTGGACCTTCGCGATCGGCCAGATCACGATCAACCGAGAGGGTGAGCCTCCAGGACGCGACGTGGTGCGTGACTTCCACACTTGGAAGAAGCAATCGGACGGCTCTTGGAAGATCGTCGTCGACATGTGGAACTCGGGGATGCCGACCGGTTGATTCAGTTTCGGACCGACCGCTCCTCTCGATCGTCGCGCACGAGCGCCGCGCTGATGCCCTGGGCCGTCAGTTCCTCGAGCAATTCGACGGCCGCAGCCCGTTGAGCGAAGCGACCGATCCGGACGTGAGTGAACTGGCTGCCGTCGACCTGGACGAGGCGAACGTCGATGTCCTGAGCCTGAACCTCCTCGAACAGTGCGACGGCCCGTTCCTCGTCGACGAACGCTCCGAGCTGGACGTGGTAGTTCATCTCTGAAGAGGCTTGCTCGGGCTCGGCCTCTTCCTGCACGACAACGGGGGAGACCTGAACAGGACGTTCGGGGGCGTCCATCTCGGCGGCTTCCCCGCCCTCACGAACAGGCTCGGGGGACCGGTTCGGCGTGTCACCGGGCGGAGGCAACGGCCCCGCATCCGCGATCCACTCCTGTGCCTGCTCCCACGCTTCAAAGCGGCGATAGTCACGTTGTAGCGTGTCGAGATACCTGCGCGCAGCGGGTTCGTCTCCCATGGCCCACGACGCCTGAGCGAGTCTGAGCACCGCATTCGGGGTGAACTGACCGCTCGGATACAACAGCGCGAGACGTTGAAAGTCGAGCTCCGCCTGAACCGGGTCGACCGTGAGTCGGCCGCGCAGCCAGAGTCCGCGCTGCAGTTCACGGCGTGAGGCATCAGCTCGTTCGTCATCCCACCAGTCTAGAAGCTCTACACGAGCCTCGTCCGTACGACCAAGACGCGTGAGTCGCTCGACCTGCTCGAGTCCGGACTGAGCGGCGATCGGTACTGGCCCACACACAAACGACCCGGCAACGACGCTGAGCGCCACGGTCATGCCGGTCGAGGTTCTCTGCCAGAGTGTCATGCGGCCTCCGCGCGGACTCGAAGTCCGAGTAGCCAGGTTTCGAGGAAATGCTCGTCCGTATGTGGGCTCGCCTTAAGCAGTCGGTCCACATCGAGGAGTCCGGCGAGCGCCGCGTCGATCTCCGGCGCCGTCCAGTGTCGTGCCTGTGACGCGACGCGACCGGCGAGCCACTGTTGATGGCGAGGCAACGATCGTTCGAGTCCTCCCGCTCCCTCTTCCACAGCGATCCCGAGCCGAAGAATCTGCGTCGCCAAGCCGATGACGAGTCCGACGCCGTTCTCGCCTTGTTGGAGGAGAATCGGAAGAGTCCTCGCGGCCTCGGAGAACTTCCGGTCGCCTACGAGGTCGAACCACCGCCAGCGATCCTGAGACGGGAGTTTCGTCCCCGCTGCTTCGACATCCTCGATCGTCACCGATGTACGGTCGCCAACGAAGTCGGCGAGCTTGGTGACCTCCTGTGAGAGCACACCAAGGTTGTTACCGATCGCGACGCCTAGCGCGCGAGCTGCGTCGACGTCGAACTCGACGCCATGCTCCTCCTTCGCACGGCGCATAATCCATCCGGGCACGTCCGCCTCGGTGATCGCCTTGAACTCGACGGACCGTGCGACGCGTGCGAGCGACGAGTAGAACTTCGCCTTGGAGCCCGACGGGACCGTGCAGCTCATGATGAGCGCCAGACCGGGAGGCGGGTTCTCCGCAATACGAAGTAGCTCCTCCCGTGAATGCTTGGACGCCGCGAGGCCCTCCACCTCCCGCAGGACGACGACGCGCCACTCGGCCATCATGGGCGGGGTTGCAACGACCGATGCCAGCGTCTCGGTATCGACCTCCGAACCACGAAGGAGATCGAGATTGAAGTCCCGGGTCCCCTCGTCGAGGTGCGCGTCGATCAGAGCCCGAAGAGCTTCATCTTTTCGAAAGTGGTCCGCGCCATGGAGATAGAACGCGCCGCCGAGCGTCTTGCCCAGCGCGGGCACCGCCTCCAGACCGCTCAGCGATCGAACTGAACGACACGGCGCACCCTCGAGCGCCGTTCGTACCGCTGGGACAGCGGTGAGTAGTCGTAGATCAGCTGGTTCGCCCACAGCCCTCGGTCCATCTCGGGCCCGGGCTGCCTCGTACTGAACACACCCGGCGGCGTCACCGGCTGGCTCGAGTCGCGGCTCGGCGGGTCCTCTACCACGATCACCGGGAGCTCGACAGTCGGCTCACCCAGGAACAGCGTGGGCGACCACGCGACTGCCGTCAGCAGCAGCGCAATACTCAACACGGTCATCGCCGGGGCACCGGATGCTGCATGTGCGGCCAGTGCCCGCTCGTCGTCGACGTGGAAGAGTCGGTGCTTAAGTCGCGGCACGAAGTCGTGCTGTAACTCCGGTTCCGGCAGCCTGCGCAGAAGATCCGCCCCATGAACCATCACGTTCTGGTAACGCACGCACGCGGAGCAGTGCTCCAGGTGCTCTTCGATCGCGGCCTGCTCGGCCGGCTGTGATACGCCGTCCAGGTAGTCCGTGAAACGCGCTACGACATCGGAACAGTTCATTCTCATCGGCTCGGCGATCCGTTCCCGGACTCCAACGGCCCAGGAACCACGCTCAGGTGATACTGAGTGGTTGTCGCCGGGTTCCCCAACTTCCGGATACGAGAGAGCCCCCGCCGAGTCTCCTCGACGGGGGCTTCCTCCTCAACCCGCTTTATCTGGAACAACGCTCGCCTCAGCCGCGTGCCTCCGTCAGTCGATCATCGGTGCGATGATGTGAGCGAAGTTATTCCGCGCACGGTTCAACCGGCTCTTCACAGTGCCCAGGTTGCAGCCGGTGATATCGGCGATCTCATCGTAGGTCTTCCCTTCCATTTCACGGAGCACGAACACGATGCGGTGATGCTCGGGAAGCTGCTTCACGGCCTCTTCGACTTTGGCGCGAATGTGGCGCTTCCGGAACAGATCGTCCGGCTTGTACTGCGTGTCCTCCCACTCGAGCGGACGATGGTCGGCGTCCCAGTGCTTCTTCAGCGTCTGAAAGAGGACCAGCGGGTTCCGTGACCGGTTCCTCAGTTCGTTCTTGGCCAGGTTGCTCGCGATCGTGTAAATCCACGTCGAGAACTTCTTGGTCTGGTCGAAGCGATGCAGGTGCCTGTAGACCCGGACGAACGTCTCCTGCACGAGGTCCTGACCACGTTCCCGGTCCCCGATGGTCCGGTACACGAAGTTCAGCAGACGCTGATCGTATCGGCGGACGAGATCACCGAATGCCCGCGAGTCCCCGTCCAGGGACGCCTGGACCACCTCGGCATCAGTCATCTGACCCAGCTTCAGTCGATGCTCACGAGCCTCGCTCGGGACCGCCTGCAGCTCGCTCTTCTCTTTCGCCTTCACTCTTGCCCTGGCCACGCGCCACCTCCTCGCTGCGGCAAACCGCCGTTTCAGCAGATGCACTTCCAGTACACCCAATCTCTAATGCAGGGGTTGTGCCAACCACTGAATGCCGCTTGTTGCGGCGCATATCGCATCGGACGTCCTATCCATGTGACGTCTCAGTCAGGCGAAATAGGACACGTTGGCAGGAACCGATGTGCGCCGAACTTCACATAAGGTATACGTAGGAAGACGAACGCAGTTGCAGGCGGCCCGAGGTCAGTCGGCCCCGACCACCTGCACGGGCGCGAGGCCCAGCTCTTCGAGTGGCCGATACACTGCGTCGGCATCCCCGACCACCACAATCTGCGCCTCCGCTGGCCGCATGTACTGACGGGCCGCTGCTGCTGCTGCATCCGCGGTCACCGCTCGCACGTCGTCGCGATACCGATCGTAGTGATCATCGGCCAGGCCGTAGATCAGAAGCTGGTTCACACGCGTCGCAATCTGACCCGACGTTTCGAGTTGAAGACCGAATACGCCTGCCGCGTAATCCCGTGCCGCAGAGACCTCCTCCTCAGTGGGACCGTGTTCGGCCATGAGCGTCAGCTCGCTCATCGCTTCGCGCACCGCCGCGGCGGTCACGTCGTTTCCAACCGCGGTCGAGATCTGAAACGGGCCGGGATGCGACCGGAAGGTAAATCGAGA
>DGOW01000047.1:110329-136698 GCA_002390225.1 Gemmatimonadales bacterium UBA4456
AGACCGCACGCCGTAAGTGAAGCCGTGCTCTTCGCGCAGGTTCAGATTCAGACGACTCGTGAACATCCCGCCCAGAACCATGTTGGCGATCGAAAGCGGGTAGTAGTCGGGGATCGAGCGAGAGGCGCCGACATGGCCGATGCGTACCTCGCTCTGCACGGCACCCGGGCGATGGACGAGGATGACCCGGCGCTGGACATGGTCCGGCCTGACTTCGAAGTCCGCCGCATGGGCTGGCGCACCGGTCCAATCACCGAAATGCGTCGAAGCCATGTCCGCGACTTCATCGAGTTCGACATCGCCGACCACGACAAGACCACCTTCCTCGGGTCGGTAATTGGCCTCCACGTAACCAACCAGCGTATCGCGAGACATCGACTCGATCGACGCTACGGTACCATCGACCGCTCGCGCGTACGGCACGTCGGCCGCGAAGTAGGCGGCCCGTGCCGCGTCGGTCGCCAGCGCGCCCGGATCCATCTGCCGCTGACGGATCGTCGCGAGCTGCTGGTCGAGGGCCCGCCGCACTTCATCTTCTGGGAATGCCGGCTCGCGAACGGCTTCCGCCATGATCGCGAACGCCTCGGGTAGCCGGTCCGCGAGACAGGACATGCCGACGGTAGAGCCTTCCCATCCGGCACTGGCGGACAAGCGCGCGCCGATCCGCTCGAGGGACTCTGCAAGTTCGGAACCGCTCCGTTTGCGCGTCCCGCCCTCCAGCGCATCCGACGTGAGCACGGCCAGACCCGCCCGGTCATGGCCGAGTGCGCCTTCGCTCGCGCGTATGAAGAGGCTGACGTTGACCACCGGCAGCCGGTTCATCCGGGCCAGCCGGAGACCGAGTCCGTTGGAGAGTCCCTTTCGATCGACGACCGGGAACGAGAAGTCACGCAGTCTGCTACTGGCAGGCTGCGAGGACCGATCGAGCGCGCTCATCGTCCGTTCTCCGGTATATAGGTCAGTATGGCCCTGTTGTTCGTACCGAGCTGCTGTTCGACGAAGCCCCGAACGTCGTCGAGCGTGACAGACCGAAGTCGGTCCAGCTCCCGGTTCAGGCGACCTGGGTCATCGAAGTACAGGTCGAACATGGACAGTAGATCTGCACGTTCGGCCACGCGTTCGAGCGCACGTACTAGATCGGTTTCAGTGAGTGAGATGGCGCGATCGATCTCGTCCTGTCTGGCGTCGATCAGCCCCTCCAGCTCACGGGTCATTGCCCGCTCGAGCTCCGCAGGATCGCTCCCCGGGTAACCCGTGCCCCAGACCAGCAGCATCGAGGCCCCCGTCATCAGGGGATACGCGTAGGTCACGACGCTCTTTGCGATCTGTTGTTCGCGCACGAGATGCCGATAGAAGCGTGAGGCCCGACCCATCCCGAGAAGTGCCCGGGCCACCTCGGCGGTCGCGAATCCCTCCGACGAGTACGGAGGGATTCGGAAGCCCATGATCACGCGTGGAAGCGGAACGTCCGACACTACGGTCTCGCGGACCGTCTCACCGATCACCGATTCGAGCTCGGTACGCCCCGGCACCGGAGGCACGTCGGCCCCGGCCGGGATGTCTCCGAAATAGCGCTCGATCGCGGCCAGAGCCTCGGTCGGATCAATATCTCCCGCAACCGTGAGGACTGCGTTGTTCGGGACATAGAAGGTTTCGAAGAACGATTCGACATCATCGAGCGTAGCTGCTTCGATGTCCTCCATCGAGCCGATGACCGTATGGTAATAAGGGTGGTCGGCCGGATAGAGGAGGTGCTGTAGCCGCTCGCTCCAGTCGCCATACGGCTGATTGTCGTAGCGCTGAAGCTTCTCGTTCATGACGACGTCGCGCTGGTTGTCGAGCTTCTCTTGATCCATAGCAGGAAGCATCCAGCCCATGCGATCGGACTCGAGCCAGAGGCACAGGTCGAGCTCGTGCGACGGCACCGTCTCGAAGTAGTTCGTTCGATCGAACCACGTCGTCGCATTGAGCGTGCCACCCACACGTTCGATCAACTCGAAGTGGCGGTTCTTCGGCACGTGCGCTGACCCCTGAAACATCATGTGCTCGAAGAGGTGGGCGAATCCGGTCTTCCCCGCGGGTTCGTTCCTCGATCCGACGCCGTACCAGAGGTTGGTAGCGACCACCGGGACCGTGGGGTCCGGGGCCAGGACGACCTTAAGGCCGTTGTCCAGGCGATGCCGCTCGAAATCAATCGAGAGGAGTGTCACGGGCAAGCTTCCAGAGTCAGGGACGTTCGCGCAGTCGTGTACGCAGGAGGTCGGGTGCGAGATCCTCTTCGAGCATCTCCTTCGCAGCGTCAGGCCCTGCATCAAGACGATCCTCGACCGCCGTCAGCAGGGCTACATCAGGCTCGGCTGAACGCATCCGAGCGCGCTCGAGCATCTCGTACGCCGTCCCGTCGTGGCCGATGGCGGCAGCTGCCAAAGCGGCAACGACCTGGGCGTCGACATCGTCCTCGCGGATCCGGGCGCCGGACATCAGCTCACCCGCGCCCTCTTCGAAGCGGTAGGCCTCGAGTAGTTCGAGCCCGAAGACCACGCGCGCCCAACCATCCTCGGGGTCCAGACGTACTGCGTCGGCGAGTGCGTCGGTGGCGCGGCCATGATCTCCCGCAAGCGCCCACCCCACACCCAGTTCGTAGGCAATCTGAGGGTCGTCCGGGTCAAGCTCCCGCGCAGCCGTGAGCTCTTCCACGCCTTGCTCTGTGAAGCCTTCGCGAGCGAGGTAGGCTCCGTACATGAGCCTGGTGACCGCAACGTCAGGCGCGAGGATCGATGCGGTCCGCAGCGTCTGCTCCGCGTCAGGATCATCGAAGTAGGCGATGCCGTTTCCGACCGTGGCCAACACGTACGGGTCTTCGGTGCCGATAGAGAGCACGTGCTTGAACCGCTCATAGGCGACGCCGCCCAATCCAAGCTCCTGCTCGGCCACACCGAGCCAGCAGTGGATCGCGGCATCTTCCGGAAAGTCCCCGAGGTGGTCGCGGAGCAACTCCGCTGAGCCTTGCCAGTCCCCTTCCTCGCCGAGCCCGAGAGCCTGCGTGAGCAGTTGGTCCCGATCCATCAGATACCTCCTGCCAGATCTGTTCGCTGAACCAGATCACGACCGGTCATCTCGATGGGCTGCACGATCCCCATCCAGCCCAGGACCGTCGGTGCGAGATCGCCGAGAGCTCCGCCTTCCACCAGCGAGATCTCGCTACCAGCGGGATCATGCACTATGAAGTCAACCGGCGTCGTCGTGTGCGCCGTGTGCACGTCGCCGTGCGGGTCGATCATCATTTCACAGTTACCGTGGTCGGCGGTCACCAGCGCTACCCACTCGGGATGTGCGTCGACCATAGCGAGGATATCCGTCATGCATGCGTCGACCGCCTCGACTGCCTTCACCGCCGCGGGGATCACACCGGTGTGCCCGACCATGTCCGGGTTGGCGAAGTTCACGAGGATGAAGTCGTAGTCGCCCTGCAATCCGTCGATCACCGAATCGGCCACGCCACGGGCGCTCATCTCGGGCTGCAGATCGTACGTGGCCACCTTCGGCGAAGGAATCAGTGACCGGTCCTCCCCCTCCCACGGAGTTTCTTCGCCTCCGTTGAAGAAGTACGTCACGTGCGCATACTTCTCGGTCTCAGCCACTTTGAGTTGCCGCTTTCCGACCGAAGCCAGGTATTCGGAGAGTCCGGTGCGGACATTCTGCGGCGGAAAGGCGACGGTTACCGGTAGCCCCTCCTCGTATTGGGTCATCGTGACGATCGTGCCCGGTCGCTCACCGACACGCTCGAAGCCGTCGAAGTCACCGCGAGACATTGCTGCAGTGAACTGACGCATCCGATCGGAACGGAAATTCATGACGATGACGACGTCGTCCGCGGCGATCCCGTCCTCAGCCGCGCCTCGCATCGCCGTCGGTGTGACGAACTCATCAGTCGTGCCCGCGTCGTAGCTTTCCTGCAGGAAGCTCAGGTCATCCGCCCAGACCTCGGCCTCCCCGGAGACGATCAGGTCATACCCCTTCTGAGTCCGGTCCCAACGACGGTCCCGATCCATGATCCAGTACCGACCGCACACGGTCGCGATTGACCACTGTTCACTGCGGGCACAGGCCTCGTCGATCTCCTTCAGGTATCCCGGAGCCCCGGTCGGAGACGTATCCCGGCCGTCCGTGATGCAGTGCACCCGCACCGGTACGTCCTTCGGCAGCAGATCGAATAGTGCCGTGAAGTGACGGATGTGACTGTGCACCCCACCGTCAGAGACGAGCCCTACCATGTGGATCTTCGATCCAGCGGCTCTCACTCGTCGGACCAGTTCGTCCAGACCGAGCGCGTCTGCGAACTCATCGTCCGCGATCGCCTTGTCGACCCGAGCGATGTCCTGATACACCACACGGCCGGCGCCGAGATTGAGATGCCCGACCTCCGAGTTGCCCATCTGACCCTCTGGCAGCCCGACATCGGCACCCGAACAAGCCAGCTTCGTGCGCGGGCTTGTGTCATAGAGACGTCGAAACGTCGGAACCGTGGCCAGCTCCACGGCATTCCCCTCGGTCGGCTCGCCGGTGAAATCGGAGTGACCCCAGCCGTCGAGGATGACTAGGAGAACCTTGCGCATGTAGAATTCTATTGAAAATGAAGGACGAGTTCAGCCCTGAATGTCGCCCATTTACTTGACCGGCGCTGCCACCTACGATCCCGTCCCTCCAGAGGGCAAGATCCACGCCCTCGTCAGACCGAAACCCAATGCAGGAGCAGGCTGTGCGCTACTTGCCCTTCCGAATGGAACGGTGGCAGTCCACCTACGAGCACCGAGTCGAGATCAATCTTTCGGAGAGTGGTGTTCATCCGCTGACGACGGACGAGCTCATCGAGCTGTCGGGTCGTGACGTGGATGTCGGCTCGACCTTGCTCGGGTACGGGCAATCCAACGGCTCGGACGAGCTGCGTGGCCTGATCGCCGACCAGTACGAGGGGGCCAACGACGCCTCCGTTCTGGTCACCACGGGCGGAGCTGAAGCGAACTTCACGTGCTTCTGGCATCTCTTCGAAGGAGACGCAAAAGCCGCCATCGTGCTGCCTACGTACGGTCAGGTGCCTGGCCTCCTGGAGTCCTTCGGTAGCAGGCTGACCGGCGTAAGCCTCAGAGAAGAGGACGGCTGGCAGCCGGACCTCGAAGCACTCGAGGCGGCGCTCGCCGATGGCGCGTCTTTCGTCCTCATCACGAACCCGAATAATCCGACCGGTGCGTCCCTGACCCGCGCCTCGATGGACGCGATCGCTGAGTTGACGGAACGACACGGTGCCTGGATCCTCGCCGACGAGGTGTACGCCGGGGCAGAGAGCGGCGACGAGCGAACACCTTCGTTCTGGGGAGCACACGATCGCGTGCTGATTACCAACTCGCTCTCGAAAGCGTATGGACTTCCCGGGCTTCGCCTGGGCTGGGTTCTCGGGCCTGAAAGGATCATGGAAGAGCTCTGGGGGCGCACCGATTACACGACCATCGCTCCCGCATCCATTTCCGATCAGCTCGCCTGCGTTGCACTCGCACCGGGAACACGCGAGCGCATCGGCGAGCGGACACGTGGGATCGTCAGGAAGAACCTGGGCGTACTCGAAGACTGGATGTCGGCGCAGGATGGCCGCTTCCGGTACCGCGCCCCAGACGCAGGCGCGATCTGTTATACGCACTATGACGCATCGGTGAACTCGAGTGACTTCGCGGATAAACTGCGTACAGAGAAGTCGCTCCTGGTCGTACCCGGAGACCACTTCGGAATGGACCACTATCTGCGACTCGGCTTTGGCAATCCCGAGGAGGAACTCCTGGAGGGACTGGGCCGGATCCGGGAAGCGTTCGACGAGGTCAGCTGAACGTCGACGAGGAGCAACGGCGCGACACGCAGGGACCGAACTACGGAGTTGACCGCTGAGGCCAACTCCGGCGATCGCTCAGGCCATTTGGACAGCACCATGACCTAGTACCGCCCGTCATGCAGCACCATATGTCGGAACGCCGTGACGACCGAGGTAGCGCCGCCGGTGCCGGTCGACGCGTTGGATTGAAGTGTGCTCCGCCTGGTCACGACAAATCCGTTCATACCGTGCTGCGCCTCCAGAAAGTCGGACACCGCGTTCGCGGCTTCCTCGAGTTCGCCTGCGATCCACTGCTCGAGCCGGACTCGGACCTCCTCGGCGTTCGGGAGCGCCTTGAACCCCACCGAGCGCCGAGCGCGCGCTACGGGGTCTTCGTTGTCAGAGCTGTTATCTGACGACTCCAGTGAGCGCCAGGAAGCTGTCCTTCTCGATGATGAGTACCCGACGATCCGTGACCCCATGCGTCGGGTTCTCGAAATGCCACCGATAACGGGAGCAGCGATCGAGTTTGGAGACGCGAAGCGTGATCGGAAGCAGTAAGATGCAGCCGAGGACGCAGTGAAAGCCCGGCACGCGGGCCCGGATCAATTCGAGGAGATCAGGGGGCTCGATGACGGACCTGATCACTTTTTTGGCATCTCGCGCCTGCACAGGATATCGCGAAACGCACTTCGAACTCCCGACACACGTCGGATGTACCGAGCATGCGCATACGACCCGACGCTAGCGACCATTCGACACCCCGGGTACGATCGAGTGTGGATTCACCCGGCTGGGCGCCGATACGACTTCTCTCCGCATCACGAGCCATGAAGCAGACCTTCTGGATTCTGGCCCTCGTCCTTGGCTCCGCCATGGTGGCGCCGTCGACTGTATTCGGTCAGGACACCAACTCCTTCGATCTAATCGTGCGGGGGGGGCGTGTCCTGGACGGCACCGGCAACCCCTGGTTCCGGGCCGACATCGGTGTTCGCGACGGTCGCATCGTCACCATCGGGATGCTCACCGGTGCCACGGCAGATCAAGTGATCGACGCAACGGGCCGTTACGTGTCGCCCGGCTTCATCGACATCCATTCCCATGCGGATGATGGCAGCGCGCGCATCGGTGGCTCGACAATCCGTACAGACTCGATCCACCGGAAGACCGCGCCTAATGTCGTCTCACAGGGCGTCACGACGGTGGTTGTGAACCACGACGGTCGCTCCCCGTGGCCCATCCGAGACCAGCGCGCCATCCTCGAAGAACAGGGTATAGGACCCAACGTCATGCTCATGGTCGGGCACGGTACGGTGCGCCGGGAGGTCATGGGCGACGATTTCCGGCGACCCTCGACGGACGCCGAGGTCCAGCAAATGCAGAGCCTCGTCCGGCAGGCGCTGGAAGAAGGGGCAGTCGGGATATCGGCCGGGCTCGAGTACGCACCTGGGCGCTGGAGTACGACCGACGAGGTAGCACGCGTAGCGGAGGAACTGGTCGCTTTCGACGGCGTCTACATCTCGCACGAGCGGTCCGAGGGCGCCGACCCGATGTGGTTCTGGCCGAGCCAGGACGATCCGGGCCCGCCGACCCTGCAGGACGCGATCATGGAGACGATCGAAGTCGGTCGGCATTCCGGTGCGCGGGTCGTCGCCTCCCACATCAAAGCCAAGGGCGCGCACTTCTGGGGATCGAGCGGTAGCGCGATCCAGCTCATCCAGCGGGCCCGCGACGAGGGTGTTCGGGTTTGGGCTGACCAGTATCCCTATGCGACGAGTGGCTCAGACGGAAACACGAGACTGATCCCACCATGGGCTACCTCGTCACCGGAGGTCGACGCACCCCCGGCAGAGCAACTCCGCATGAACCTCGCCGACCCGGAACGTGACGCGATGGTCCGGCAGGACATCGCACACGAGATCCGCCGCCGTGGTGGCGCCGACCGTGTCGTGATCTTCGAGTACCCCCGTGAGGAGTGGCTCGGGAAGAACCTCCAGGAGGTCGCTAACGAGCGTGGTGTCGACCCGGTCCAGATGGCGATCGACCTGCAGCTGGAAGGAGATCCGGAGCGGCGCGGAGGCGGACGACTGCGCGGCTTCTCGATGTCGGAAGCCGACGTGGAGAACTACGCGGCCCAGCCATGGGTGGCGACCGCGTCGGACGGTGGCATCGCGGTCGAGGCCGACGGCTCCGTACATCCGCGCTACTACGGGACCTTCCCCCGGAAGATCAGGCAGTACGCGATGACGGCCGGCGCGCTATCGGTAGAGGCAGCGATCCGGTCACAGACATCCCTGCCCGCCCGCATCATGGGGATGCAGGACCGTGGGGAGATCCGCGTCGGCAACTGGGCCGATCTGGTCGTCTTCGATATGGAGACAATCGCTGATGAGGCCACGTTCTTCGATCCACATCAGCATGCCAGCGGCATCGACCACGTCATCGTGAACGGGCACTTCGCTGTCGAAAACGGAGAGGTCCTTTACACCCTGCCGGGCCGAGTCATCCCGTCGAGGCGCGGGGGTCGACCAGCAAGCTAGACCCCCTGCCGGACCGAATGCCGCCGACGCGACGCGGTCCCCGGCCGTGATGTGCGGCGGCATGGAACCGGACCGTCTTACACCGGTTCGATCAGGCCTTCGTCATCTTCGACTGGTTTGTTCACACGCGTACTGACAGGATAGCTGGTGAAGGTGCCCCTAGGTGAGGGCGCCAGCAGAGTCCGCAGAGCGTCCGGACTGGCGGCACGATCCAGCCACTTCGCCCGATCGGCGGCAGCAATCACCGCAGGCATGCGATCGTGAAGCTCGCGTACGTCTTCGTTCGCATCGGTAGTCAGAATGGTGAACGTGTGTCGCGGCGCCTGCCCGGAGCGGCTCCAGCGCTCCCAGAGACCCGCAAACGACACTACGCCTTCGGCACCCGGATGAATCCAGAAGGGTGTCTTCGTAGCACGATCCGATGAGCGTTGCCACTCGTAGAAGCCATCGGCCGGAACCAGGCATCGCCTTCGGGCAAACGCTTCGCGGAAGGATCGCTTCGTCGCTGCAGACTCGGCCCGGGCGTTGATGAAGCCTCGTCCTGGCTCATCCATCCAGTTGGGAATCAGACCCCAGGTCATCAGACCCATTCGTCGACCGTGGCGGTCCTCCGCGACCACGGGGGCGAACTGGCCGGGTGCGACATTGAATCGAGAAGACCACTCGAACGTCGGCTCCGGAAGGTTGAACGCCTCGACGAGGTCACTGGGGGGTGCCGCGAGTGTGTAGCGACCGCACACGGGAGCCTCAGTCCAATCCCGGGGGAGTCTCTAGCGACGTGGGAACCGGCAGTTCCCTGAGGTAGCGCCCCTCATCGAAGCGTCGCCGACGCATCACCAGTGATGACCCTGCGTCCTCCAGCTGTCGGAAGCCAAGCAGGTGAAACAGCTGTCGGGCGAAGAAGCTGGCGATCCTCTTGTTGACGATCACCTCATCCGGCGAGCCGGTGACGCGCTTCACGCCAGGCAGCCAAAATGCAAAGGGCGACAGCCCCGCTCGCCGCATCACGTGAGACACACCCATCCAGAAGGCGGGGAATTCACGCACTAGGAAAAATCCATCCTCCCCCTGCTCCTGGTATAATGGCATCAGAAGCCGACCAGGCTCCGATATCCCGACCTGACCCTCGGCATCCTCGGCAATCAGATCACCGGCCTGCACCGGCTGAAAATTGGAGTAGCCCGGCTTCATCACGAATCCGTCTCCATCCACGACATCACGCTTGTGTCGCATCTCGAACGCCCGCGGCAGATGCCCCGCGTCCCTGTGCAACAACGCACGCGCCGCAATGACTTCCGGAACGCTTCGCTCGGGTAGCACGCCTGACGATACGATGGCGATCCAGATGGCCGCCTCGGCTCGGTCGATCGCATCGGGCTCATCGTGTTGTCCTGTCTCGACCGTCAGCGCGACCACACCATTCTCGCTCAGGAGATTCAGGAGTGTCCCGTCAACCAGCTCTTCCAGTCCGAAAATCATCGGCACCGGGAGCTCTTTAGCAAACGCACGGTGAGGGAGCGAATCCGTGAACACGGAAAAAATCCCACCCGGCCCTGACGTGGTGTGGAGGTCGAGCGCAAACACAGGCCCACCGGCCCGGTGGAGGACGGCTTCGATGGCGTCGAGCAACTCGACCTGCTCATGATCTTCCACCGACTCACCAGCCGCGCGGTTGCTGCGAAGCTGCTCCAGTCGGGCGCGCGTCCAGGCGCGGTTCAGATCGCGATCAACAAAACGCCGGCCGGCCTCCAGGGCCGCGAGATTCCCGGCGAGCGCTACGATCGATCCCTCAAGCTTGTCGAGGCGGCCGTCGAGCGCGGCCAAAACCCGGCGCAACGCGTGAACTCCGGCCGGCTCGTTCCCATGTATGCCTGCGACGCAGAGAAGGATCGGACCACCGGTCGGTCCGGACGCCGTTCCGATCAGTCGTTCCTCGACCTCGGTTCCCCTCCTCGCTTCCGTCACGGCTTCGGCCATCAGCCCGAGCGACTGAGTCGATCATGCAGAAGTTCGTACGCGATCTCGGTATCTACACCTTGAGCGACATCCCGGACCTCGCCGACCAGTTCGTCGATCCGCTGGTGGAGGGTCGTAAAGCGGCGCCCCTCGAGTTCCCGGAGTTCAACGTTTGCCTCAAGGTTGTACAGTGCGAGCTCGGTCGTGAACGGACCATCGAACCCGTCCAGCACCTCGAGCGCCGTCGAGGCCGGACGCCATGCTTCGTTGACGAGGGACATCTCTTGCTCGGCACCGATGCGCCGAATCCCGGTCTCGAAAAGCCCCTCTTCGAGCAGACGTTCGAGCGCCTGGCAATCCCGCAATGATGCCTTTGAGAAGGCACGGACCTGGTCAGGTGTCTGCGCCCGTCCGGCAACGTCCTGGCCCACATTCCTCCTCTGAGATCTATTCGATGAAGACCGCGATATCCTCGATCGGCTTCTTCGTAATGTCGGGCACCATCGCATCCTCTTCCGGATAGCCCGTCACAAGAACAAGAAACGGGCGTTCGTTGTCCGGGCGACCAAGCAGGCCGTTTAGGAACTTCATGGGGGAGGGTGTATGGGTGAGCGTGACGAGTCCCGCGTGGTGCAGCGCCGTGATGAGCATGCCTGTGGCGATACCGACTGATTCCGTCACGTAATAGTTCTTCGTTTTCGAACCATCCTCCGCCCGTTCATAACTCTCTGCGAATATGACGATGAGCCAGGGCGCCCGCTCGAGAAACGGCTTGTGCTCGTCCGTCCCAAGATGCTCGAGCGCGTCAAGCCATTCCTGAGGCGCCTTACCGCCGGTGTAGAAGTCGCGCTCCTCCACCTCGGCGGCGCGGCGAACCTGGCTTTTGATTCCTGGGTCACCGACAACGACGAACTGCCAGGGCTGCCGGTTTGCGCCGTTCGGCGCCGTACCGGCCGCGAGCAGGCAGTCCTCGATCACCGCTCGCGGAACCGCTCGGTCCGAAAAGTCCCGCACAGTTCGCCGCCTGCGCATCGTCTCCAGGAACTCCCGCGCTGCGTGTCGCATGTCATCCTCCGGAAGCTCACGGAAGGTCTCCAGGGGAACGAAGTCGGCTATCGGCATACAGGTCCGCTCAGCGCTTGAGACGAGCGTAAAATTCGACGTAGGAGCCGACGGAGCCGGAACGACCCAGCACCTGCTCTGCAGGCATACCAAGAGCCTGAGAAATCAGGCGAACATTCACCAGCCCCACGACATCTGCATTCGTCAGCTGGATACTGCTCCACTGAGCGACAGGCACACTCCGGTACGCTTCATAGGCGACTTCGAGAGCGCCTGCCGAAGCATCATCCGGAACGGGGACGTACAAGGCGAAGGGACCGACCCGGTACCGGGTCGCGAGACTCACCCAGCTCTGCTCCGCCTTGCGCAGGGCTACCAGCGCTTCTGGAGAGACGCCACTCCGCCGTGCCATGAACAGAACCACCGGGATCTCGTCGGCGGGGATCTCCCAATCGCTGAGAATTGCCACTTCGTTCGACGGAAGATTGAAAAAGCGCGCCACCGCACCGAAGTACTCCGCGCGTGCGGTCGGAGATTCCTGAGAGGAGGCCGGTGCAACCGAGGCTGCCAGCAACGTCATAAGAATGAGAGCGCGCCGCATGAAGCGTGGTTAAACCCCCGGAAAAGAATGTCTCGCACAAAGTATGCGACACCTGACGGAAGGGCACCAGATCGTGCCAAGCTGGCAGGAATCGGGACTTAACGCGCTGGCACGACTCTTGATCTAAGGATTAGGCGCGTTGCTAGGCGAGCGTGAACCAACAAACGGGAGGCAGTCATGGGAAACGACGAGAGAACGAAGCTTGAGCTGCACGCCCTCGAGGAAGAGGCCAGAAAGAACACCGGTAACCACGTCGTGTTCGACCTCTCCGGCACGGCGAAGGCGAATGTCGAGGACATTGCGCTGATTCTCACAGCGCGCCTCCAGTCTGCGCCGACGAACCAGGTCTGGGTGCACTCGATTCCCTCAAGAACCGCGCTCATCCTGAAGTCTCTGCGATTAGAGCACCTCTTCCGCCTGGTTCCGGAAAACGCGGGAGAGCTGAACTAACACGCTTCGGCTCGAGAGTGCGGGGCCGCCGTTCGCGACGCTCGCGGCGGGGGCCCCTTTGCGCAGATAGCTGTGGGACGCCGATCCCCGCTGTAGGTCTCAGGTTCGAGCGCTCGTAACCCTCGGCTACTGCACCCAGGAGAATCTTATTGTCGACATTGAACGTCCACGATCGCCTGGCCAACGTGTTGGTCCCGGTCAGGACCGTTATGGCTTCCTCCGACTTGAGCGACTTCCTCCCCCTAGGAGTCTGGTCGCCTCTAACAAGAGTCTTACTTCTATCTAAATCATTTGAAGCTGAGGGTTCATGGTATGAAGCTTATGGCTCCAAGGAAGCGGTATGCGGTGCTACGCCAGCGAGGCTGTCTTCTAGAGCGCCAGACGCCCCCGAAGGTCGGCAAACGAGGACATATCGGCGTGTCCCGGTCCTCGGGCCAGTACACGCTCCGCCTGTGATCGCGCGGTGACGACAGGCGATATGCCAGTCCGCTCGCACTCCTCGAAGATGCTCGTGAGGTGTGCCCCGATTCCCAGCACCCTCTCTTCTACTGCAGAGAGCGGCTCCAGCCCCTGGTAGATCAACGTAAAAGCCATCGCGCCACCACCATTGATCACGTAGTCCGGTGCATAGAGGATTCCGCGCTCGACAAGACGACCTGCATCGTCAGGCGACTCGAGCTGGTTGTTGGCGGCGCCCGCGACGATCGCGCATTGCAGCGACCCGATGCTCTCTTTGTTCAGAGTGGCCCCGACAGCACACGGCGCATATACGTCGCACTCGGTCATGTACACGTCCGGCGGTGCGACCACGACCCCTGATACGGCAGCAGCCAACTGCGAAGCCACTTCCGTGTCCGCGTCTGATACGAGCACGGTTGCACCGGCCTCCGCAAGATGATGCACAAGCGGGCCACCGACTGCCCCCACCCCCTGGACGAGCACCTTCCGCCCGTCGAGGGCTGAGGACCCGAACCGATGACCTACAGCCGAGCGAATCCCGGCGAAGACGCCGAGCGCCGTGAACGGGCTCGGGTCCATCGGCCCGTCGGATCGTCCATGTACACCGATCACGTACTCGCTGACTTCCGCGATGGTCTGCATGTCATCAGAAGTGGTGCCGAGATCGGCGCCGGTGCCATAGCGGCCGCCAAGCGAGTTCAGTAGCTCGCCGAAGCGAAGCAGAAGCCCACGTCGCTCATCCTCCTGGAGTGGACGGGGGATCGCCAGCACGGTCTTTCCCCCTCCGAAGGGGAAGTCCATCGCCGCCCACTTGTACGTCATGCCCTCCGAGAGGCGCAGCGCGTCGCGCAGGCCATCCTCTGGCCGGTCGTACACCTTCAATCGGCAACCGCCGGTCGCTGGCCCCAACGTATCGTCGTGGATCGCAAGGAAGATCCAGGTGCCGGTCGGCGCATCCTGACGTACAAGCACACCAAGCCCGTCCCAATGCTCGAGGAGCTCGAAGAAACCCTGCTCAATCATCCCGGACCCATTCTTTTCAGTGGCCGTTCCGTGCGGGGTCAGTCCGAGACGATCCTGGCGTAGCTCTCGGGGTTCCACTTGGGCCGTTCGGTACGATTACCAATCTCCATGCCAAGGAAAAAGACCAATTGGCCGATGCGGGCAGCCTTCTCGGTGTCGATGCGATCGGGCTCGTCGTCGCGACCGTGGTAGTCGTCGTGCGTGCCATTGAAGAAGAAGAGCACCGGCACGCCCTTCTTGGCGAAGTTGAAGTGGTCGGAGCGAAAGTAGAAGCGCTCTTCCGGCCAGATGTCATCAATGGCCGTCATCCGCAACTCGGGATGCGCTTCGTTGACTGTGTTGAGCGTCACACCGAGATCGGAGTGCTCTTTACCGATCGCGACGATCGTGTCGGGCCAGTTCCGGCCCACCATGTCGGTATTTAGGTTCGCGACCATGGACTCCACGGGCACGGTCGAGTTCTCCGCGTACCACTCGCTTCCCCACAGCCCTTTTTCTTCGCCGCTCACCAGTACGAAGAGCATGGACCGACGGGGTGGCGTCGACAGTGAGGACATCGCCTCAGCGACTTCGATCACTGCTGTCGTACCCGACGCGTCATCATCGGCACCGTTAAAAATGGAGTCTCCATTGGCGTCCGGGGCGCCCATTCCTACATGGTCCATATGGCCCGAGAAGACGACGTATTCGTCACGAAGTCCTGGATCACTGCCATCGAGAATCGCGATGACATTGGGGGCGGAGACTTCCAGCTCACGCGTGCGCTGCACGATCGTCATTCGCAGCTCACCCGTGTCATGAATCTCCACGTCCTCTCCAGCCCGGTCCTCAAGGGCAGCGAGATCAATGTTCCCCCCCACGAGAACGCGCTCGAGGGCGGAGGTTCGAATCTGGAGCATAGGGATTTGGGCTCCAGCATTCTGCCCTTCCTCGGACGACCAGCCCTTTGACACGGACGGAGACATCGATCGCCGCGCATTCGCCGCCCAACGGTCATCATCCGTCGAGTTCGACACGAGGACGGATGCAGCTCCGGCCTGACGCAATTCATTGAGGAATCCGAACATCCCGCGGTCGACGCCCGCAGCGTTGCTGGCAAGAACTACCGCGACGTGTCGGCCCTCGATCTGCCGACGCTGACTGTGAGTCAGACCCCCGGAGCCAGACAGCAGGACGAGGTCCGCTCCTGCATCACCATCACCCATCCCGAAGAGCGGAAGGACGTCTACGCCGAAACGAAGCCTCACTCCCCCGGCAGAAACCGAGGAACGCTCCTCGTCGAGTTCGATCGAGTTGAGGGGATACCGCTGAACGAAGGATCCATCCGGCATCCCACCGCGGAGACCCATCCGACGGAACTCGGACGCCGCCCAATTCGCAGTCATCTCGAGACCGGGACTCGGTGTATCCCGCCCACCCATCGAGTCGTGGGCGATCACACCCACCCGCCAGGCAAAGTCGGCCTGGGAGATGGTGCGGGCTGCTGCCTCGATATCGGCCTGACTCGTGACCTGCGCATCGGCCGCGGAAACACCAATGACAAGGAGAACCGACAGCGCACCAAGCGTGCGGCTGAGGCTTGAGGACGCAGACGTCATTATGAAAGCTCCTGTAGCGTTGAGGCCCTGCGCGCACTGAATGCACACAGGGCCTCGAAAGATCGATCGAGATGCAGAGCCCGTCGAGCGTCAGCTCGGGAAGAGACGCATGAGCAAAGTCTCGAGCTCGTCCTCGGAACGAGGGCCTCGAAGTACGACCCAACCGGTCTCCGCCTGAACCCTCACTTCGTTCACGCTGGGGTCGAGCAAAGGAAGGACGTCGAGCTCCACCTCAGGCTCGAGCAGGAAGGCCTGCATCATGTCCTCGCCCTCGAGGCGCTGCGTGGTGACCGTGCCCAGAAAGACCGTGCCGTCGCCGATGTTATCGGAGGCGACGACTTCGAAGCCGGGCACAGACTGAAGCGGCTCGTCATCGAACCGATCGTCATCCTCCGGCACGACGCGCACGCTTCCACGGCCCGCGCTGAACTGGCTCGTGAACGCTGTCGGTGACTCCACCTGGCGACGTTCGGGACGTGCCTCTTCCTCTTCTACTGCTGGCTCCGCTACGGCTACGACGTCCGCACCGGACAGACGGAGGGGGACCGTGTCGGCGTTGCCGCCCACCAATGAATTCAATGCTGCGCCACTGCCGGTGACGACCTCGTCGAATACGGCCTTGCGCACCCCCGACTCAGCCGGCAGCTCGGCTGGAGTCGGCAGCACCTCGGCGTCGACCAGCTCGGCTGCCGCCACGATGCGCTGTGCGGCCACTTCCACAGGCACATCGCTCACACCCTCACGGGCACTCGATCTCGCCACGACACTGCTGCGTAGATCTGTTCGCGACTCGAAGGCATCCGACTCGATCGACTCGGTCGAACCAGCCGTGATCTGACGAACCTCGTCCACGGAGGCATCGGCCAGGCTTGTCGGCCTACCCTCGCGAGGGCTCTCCCCTTCCATCGTGACTGCTTCCTGCTCGACCAGAGCAACGGTGGCAGGACTGTTCAGGTCGGCGACGGGCTCCAACCGGCCACCCCGAAGCATCCACCCGATCCCCAGCGCCAGCATGACCGACGCAGCCCAGCTCAAACGAGTGGTCCGTAGCGACACACGTGACGGTGCTGGCCGCGTGCGTTCTACGTACGCGCGCAGCTCTTCAAAACTCGGCAGGTCGACGTTCGGCGCCGCCATCCCGAGCATCGCATGCGCATCAGAGCGCAGCGCCCGCTCTACCTCGAGTCGCTCGGTGCAGATTGCGCAGGCATCCAGATGCTCCCGGATCCGGCGTGCTTTCGCGACCGGATACTCATCGAGCGCGCCGTCCAGATAGGCGTGTAGAGCACCCTCATCGACGTGCGACATCGGCCTTCTCCCGTTCATTGTATGCCTCGGCCAGCCGCTTCCGAGCTCGCGCGAGCGTCGTGCCCACGGCGCCTACGGCCAAATCCAACTGTCGTGCGATTTCCGTGTAACTCTGCCCCGCATCCCATAAGAGCAGAGCATCCCGGTCTTTCTTCGAGAGCGACTCGAGTGACTGGCGTACCGCACTCCAGCGCTCTTTCTCCACGAGATCGGCTTCCGGGTCCGCAAACGCCGAGCCCAGGGCCTCGGCATCGCTCTTGAGAAGCACCAGGTGCTTCTTGCGACGAATCGCCGTCCGAGCCTCGTCTTTTGCCAGGTTCGCAGCGACCTGGAAGAGCCAGGCCCTCGGCTTCTTCGGCTCGTGCTGCAACGCGCGGACGAACGCCTCCTGGGCCAGATCCCGAGCCCGTTCCACGTCCCACACCTTGCGGTGCAGGAAGCGCACGAGTTCCGGGAACGTCGTCCGGTAGAGGTCATTCCAGTCGATGCCACTCATCTTTCTGTCTGATCCTCCGCCGGGGAGCAGGGCGACTGGACGTCACCACTTGCCCACGTACAGACCAATGTCCCCTCGAGGGGTCATATGGTTCAATCTTTTTCTATCGCCCCTTATGACGGACGGAGGCCCCCCCCTTGCACACGATCTCGAGTCTGGACTGATTTTTCATACCTGACGTGATGCTGACCGGAGGACGGACCCTGAACATCGTGGTGCTGGGCGGAGGCCGTGTGGGAAGCGCGATCGTGCGCGATCTCACTGCCGAGGAGGACTTCGACGTACTCGTAGTCGACATCGACCCTGTCGCGGTCGAAAAGATGACGCACTTCGGAGCCAACGGGGTTGTTGCCGACCTCTCACAGATCGAGAACGTCAGCCGAGCTGTTCAAGACGCGGATCTCGTCGTCGGTGCCGTGCCCGGTTTCATGGGCTACCGCACCGTGAAGCGCGTGCTACAGGAGGGCCGTCCCATCGTGGACATCTCCTTCTTCGAGGAGGACTCGGCCGGACTCGAGGAACTGGCGGAGAGTGCCGGCGTGCCGTGCCTCGTCGACTGTGGTGTGGCTCCGGGACTGAGCAACCTCATCCTCGGTAACCGCGAAGAGTACTTCGACGCGACCGAGCTCTATGTGTGCTTCGCCGGTGGATTGCCCAAGGAGCGGTTGTGGCCCTGGGAGTACAAAGCACCGTTCTCGCCAGCCGACGTCATCACCGAGTACGTCCGACCGGCGCGCCAGCGCAGAAGCGGACGGGAAATCACCAAGCCAGCGCTGACGGACATCGAGTTCATCGACGTGCCCGACGTAGGAAGCCTCGAGGCGTTCAATACCGACGGCCTGCGCTCTCTCCTACGTACCTGCTCGACCCCAAACATGGTCGAGAAGACGCTGCGGTACCCCGGGCACGCCATCCGCATGAAAGTCTTGCGGGAAGCCGGATTCTTCTCAACTGAACCGATTCAGGCCGCGTCTGGCAGTGTCGTGCCGCGGGATGTCACCGAGGCGCTCCTCTTCGACGCGTGGCGCTTCGACCACGGCGACCTCGACCTCACGGTGCTGCGCATTATCGTCGAGGGCACCAAAGACGGGCAGCGTGAGCGGCATACGTACGACATGGTCGATCACTACAATCCGGCCACTGAGACCACGGCGATGGCCCGTACGACCGGCTACACCTGCACCGCCATGGCCAGCCTCGTGGCACGCGGCGTTTGGACGCAGCCGGGCCTCGCAACGCCTGAGATCGTCGGTCGCGACCGGAAGGCGTACGACGCGGTCATACAACACCTCCGCGAGCGCGACGTCTACCTCGATATGGAAACCGAAAAAATTTAGGCAGTGTCAGCGCGACCTCAGTACCGGATACGCCCCCGCCTCGATCTGCTGGTCCAGCAGGGCCCAGTTCGCGAACCCGTCGTCCGAGCGTGGCTCGAGCAGGGTGAACGCCAGGCGACCCAGCGGTTGATCGACCCGGACGGCCACAGTGCCCGGCGGCAGCACAGTGTTCGTCATCTGCCAGCTGCCATAGACGACACGCTCGTTATGTCCCTGAAACGTGCGCGCCGCGACAGTGGTTGAGTCCATGACGAATTGCTCGACCTGGACCGACCCGCTCGGTGCGGCAGCCGTCTCGACGCCGTGAGCACGGAGCCTCACGATCGCGTCTTCAGCCTCTGGCAGGACGTAGTAGACCGCCGGTGCAGTCTCTACCTCGGACGGCGCGAACGTGCCGAATTCGTACATCGAGACCGGGTGCGAGACATCCTGGCGACGTAGAATCACCTCGCCAGTCTGAGGGTGTCGCTCCTCAGCCACCTCACCCATGAGGATGGTCACCTCGGACTCTGACTGCTCGAAGGTCGCCCGGGTAGCGAGCGCTTCTCCAACCACACTGGCATCAGCGGCCTCGACAATATCCTGGATCCGACCAGCATTCTCCTGGGCGAACTGCAGAATCTCCTCGACAAACCAGAGGGTTCCCATGACCCGGTCCTCGAAGGTGTCATATGCGTAGGCCTCAGAGAGGATCGCGATACGATTTCGAAGCCCGAGATAGTTGTTGTTGAAGCGGGGACGGTGGTCGAAGGTGTACCAACCCAGACGTCGTGAACTGGAATTGCCGTAGTAGTAGTAGTCCCAGTCGTACTTCTGCTTGATACGATTCGTGACCGTCGGAAGCCAGTCGTCCCGCAGCAAGTCATCGATCTCGTCCGGCGTGTTGGGGTGAAGCGGGGGCGAGTAGGTAAGGCGATACGCGTGCCGCGTCCCGTTCGTCGTGTGCAGGTCCACCCCGACATGAGGGTCATAGGCAGTCAGCATGGCCACCAGAGACCTAGCCTCGGGTGAATCGAGCTTCATATGATCCCGATTCAGGTCCAGTCCCTGGGCGTTGGGGCGTTGCCCCATCCCTCCGAGGGGGCCGTGCTGTCGAGGCCGGTTCCGCAGGTCCACGCGTTCATTGCCGTCGGCGTTGTAGATCGGCGCGACGAGCAGGACCAGGTCGTCGGTCCACGCCGGGTACGCCCCGCGCGCATAGTCGCGGAGCAGCATCTGGAGGGCTTCTTTCCCGCAGACCTCACCCGCGTGAATGTTGCCCTGCAGATAAACACGGGTCTTTCCCGTCGCACTTACTGCCTCCGGCGATGCACTCGGCGCACCCAGCACCAGGAGTGGAAGTCCACGGCCCTCGTTCGTGTATCCGAAGCTCGTCAGGTGAATGACGTCAGAACCCGCAGCAAGTTCCTCGGCGAACGTCATGACGTCTTCGTAGCTGCTCGTCTCCATGAAGTCGGTCGCCTCAGCCCGTGTCAGCAGGTGGTCGAATGAAGCCTGACCTGCAAGCAAGGACACGTCGAGGGTGCCGAGAAGTGCGAGAAATGCTAGGGCGAACAGGATACGGAAACGGTTCATGCCGTGGTCCGGATGAGTTGCGTGGAGCGCCAAACGTAGTCCGCCCCTGCTGATCCGTATAGCTCCCAGCGCGCTCTGTGGGAGACTCATCCCTCGGCCTCGGGAACCCGCATCGAGATGGCCCGGTGTCGACCGCTCTACCGACCTTTTACGACTGCCTCAGCTGCCCGTCCTACTGTTGCACGTACCCCCGAATTCCAGCCATCGAGGGTGATGTAAAGAGGCTCGCAAAACACTTTAGAATGTCGGAGGACGACGCGTCCGACGCATTCACCAAGGAGGGGCGGACCTCCCACGAGCGAGTGATGCAGCGCCAGCCCGACGAGATCTTCGGAAGCGCCTGCCGACTCCTCAATCTGAAGACGCGACTGTGCACCGTTCACGCGGCCCGTCCATCCGTCTGTCACGGTCACCCTGATGGGCCCAACTACGGCTATTACACGTTCCTCATGGCGGAACGACGTGACCAGGACGATACTGAGTTTGACGCGCGGGCCTACAACGTGCCAGGCGAGTTCCCGAATCTCGAATCAGGCGACCGGTAGCGACCGAGGCCCGGCCCCTGAGCGCCGGGGGTCCTGGGTCACCATGCAGATCGTGGCGCCCTCGGCATGGAGCTCCAGCATGAGATCCATCATCTCAATGTCGCTCTTCGAGCCCAGGCTCCCGTTCGGCTCATCCGCCAGAAGAATTAGCAGCTTGCCCACGATCACCCGAGCGAGAATCACCCGCGAATGGCTGCGGAGCATCGCGTCAGGTGTCGGAGCGCTCGCCAGCTAATGCTTTCACGTAATGTGCATGGTCTGCGTCGAGACGTCCCGCTGCCTCGGCGAGGAGGCTCAATCCCCTCATGGCTCGTTCGCGGTCATCCGGTCGCATGCTGGTCAAGAGAGTGTCGACCCTCGCAGGATCCAGTACTGGCACTGAATCACGGAGTACGGTTCCCTCGGCCGTAAGAAGTACGTTCATCGCCCGCCGGTCCTCCGGAGCGCGACTCCGGGTCACCAGGCCGGCTTCCTCCAGTCGCTTCAGGTTGAGCGACATCGTCGACGGGGTCACTCCGAGGTACTCCGCCAGCTCCCCCACCATGACCGGATCGGTGTGATCAAGCTGCCGAAGAAGCCGAATCTGATGCTCCGTCACACGCCCTCGCCCACGACCTCGATCCCACGACCGAACCCGGAGCAGCTCCCAGATCCGCGGCATGACATGCAGCACAACATCAATATCAGACATAATCCAAAGGTACTATATTTTGATTCGTCAAATCAATATTAATCTTTCTTGCACTCCACAGACATCGACAAGAAATGGAACAGGGCACGACACCCCTCTCCCTCTTGGGCTCCAACCCTTCAGGAGACTACCTTGCACGTGCCCTGACGGTGCGCGCCCGGGCCGGGCGTGACACTTCGTGAACCTCACCCCACCCTGCCATGCTTGAGTGGATCAACAGCCCCGAAGCCTGGATCGCTCTTTTGACACTGACGATCCTCGAAATTGTGCTCGGGATCGACAACATCATCTTCATCGCGATTCTCTCAGATCGTGTTAAGGAAGAAGAGCGGGCACGCGCTCGAACGGTGGGCCTTGCGTTCGCGATCTCGACACGGATCCTCCTGCTGTTCTCGATCGTCTGGGTCATCGGCCTCACCGATCCACTCTTCGCCCTGTTTGGTCACGAGATCTCGGGACGCGACCTGATTCTGATCCTCGGCGGCGTCTTTCTGCTGTTCAAGTCGACCAGAGAGCTCCACCACAAGCTCGAAGGCGACAACCACCAGAGCACCAATAAAGGGCACGCATCGTTCCTGTCGGTCGTCGCGCAGATCGCCCTCCTCGACATCGTCTTCTCGCTGGACTCGGTGATTACTGCAGTGGGGATCGCCGATCACCTCCCGGTTATGGTGATCGCCGTACTGATCGCCGGATTCTTCATGATCGTGTCTGCAGAACGAGTCAGTTCGTTTGTGAGCTCTCACCCGACCGTCAAAGTGCTGGCGCTGTCCTTCCTGCTGCTGATCGGCATGTCACTCGTCGCAGAGGGGATGGGGCAGCACATTCCCAAGGGGTACATCTACTTCGCGATGGGCTTCTCCGTCTTCGTCGAGATGATCAACCTCCGCGCCAGTCGATCCCGGAGGGAACCGGTGCACCTTCGCGGTCCGACCATAGAAGAAGCGACCCACGGTACGACCGACTGAGGTCCCATGCCCGCAGGCGTCGGACAGTCGCCACGTGAGACACCTGTCCATACACAGAACGGGCGCCACCCCCAGGGGGGTGACGCCCGTCTTCACAAATGGACTGGTGCCCGGCCTGCTGGCACCTCAGGGTCCTAGAGGCCCTGAACTCCCGCCTCACCGTCTCCCGAGACGTTGAAGAAGAGCCACATGCCAATCGCCGAGTGCCCGGCAATGTAGCAGACCATCGAATAATTCCCGGCCGCGTCTGCAACGAAGGTGATCGACTCCGTCTCACCCGGCATGGTCGCATCGATCATCGACTGCGGGTTCTCTGTGATCGCACCAGCGAATACGGGGTCCGGTGTGGGCGGCACGGTGAAATTGATCAGCTCGGATGAGATACCGAGGCTGTGCGCCATGTTCGGATCCTGGTTCACGAGTTCCAGCGTGATCGTGTACCCTTCTGGAACCGTGATCGCGAGCTGGCCGCGGATGGCGCTATTGAAGTTCCAGTAATTGTTATCTGGAATCTGGCCTGCAACGATCGTCAGGTTGACCGTCTGTGCATCGTGATCGACCTGATACCAGTCCGGAATCGTCATCGGGCCGGTCGGTGCAGCCGGGCCAGCTGGCGCAGCTGCAGGCGCAGTCGCAGGCGCATCAGCCGCACCGGAATCAGCGGGCTCGCCGCCTCCGCACGCAGCGAGGAACAGTGCCGCAGCGGGGATCAGCTTGAAAGCCTTCATGATCTTCTTGTCCTCTTGTCGGTTGTGGGCCTCGGTCTTGTTTCCGTGGCCAAAACAGTGGCATAAGCTACCCGGATCCGAGACTGCAGGTATCCGGAAAGGCCCCTACGACCGTCGTGAGGAAGTCCGGATCTCTGGTGGCTTGTCCAACCCATCTCGTGATCCGGCGATCGTTACCCCACAGAGTCGGATCGGTGCTCCTCCCGACAGCAGTTCTCGCCATCTCCTTGTCACGGCTGGGTGACCCTCAACAAATGAGCCCGGCCACCGTTCGGCGACCGGGCTCATAACCCGACCAGGATTCAGCCCGGGACCTAGTCGACAGCGACCCTGAAAACAGAGCCTCTGAGCAGGAGAGCGCTCTCACCAGTGCGCATATCCTCCGCCATCCGTCGAAAAAGCCTGGCGATCTTCTCCTCGCCAGCCCCTTCCGCCCGGATCGCCGTCCGGAGCAGAAATCGGATCCTCTCTTCCACACTCATCATCGTCACCATCCCGGTTGTCTCGGGCTAACCCCCACCCCACCCCGTCGTTTCAGCCACTCATGACGTGAGACGCAGTCAGGGAAGATTCCGTTGCCTCGGAGGTGCGGCCGATCATCGAAAACCGTGAAACATCCCCGATGCGGCGGGAGAGGACTCCGGAGTGGTCCATCGGCCGGACTCAAAGTCGAGCCAGCGGTCGAAGAGCGCATCGGAATACGTTGGACCGAACCTAGGTCCAGCCATCACGCGTCCGGTCTCACTCATGACGCTGGCGTACCCACCGCGCGCGACGGTGACGAGACCGACCAGCCCATCGTACGCGGTGCGGAAATCAGGAGCCGAAAAGGTGACGCGCTGGTCAGCGTAGTCGATGCCCGGCACTGCGGCGAGCATCGACAGGTCCGCAGGCGGTACGGCATGGAGCTGAGCCGTAACAGGCTCCGCGAGTCGCATGGCACGCGCGGTCCCGTAATTCTCCATCGCTCGAGACGCCGTTGCCTGAAGTTCTGAGCGCGCATCGGATACTGGACGCGGAGTGGCAGAGGAGGCAGAGGTGGCCGTCTTTACCGTGACGAACTCCACCCACGGCATAGGGCCTGCGAGGTCGGCAGCGAGCCGGTCATCTCCCGAGGCGAAGATCACCGGGACTCCGACGCGGCCCCATGAATACCCGACCACCTCAGTCTCGGTAACGGCCATACCATTCAGCAGGAAGTCGATGCCGAGGGTGAACGTGTGCGATGCGAATCCACCGCTTCCGGTCTTGGCATGCATCCCGACCACGGCGACTGCGTCATACATGCCCGGCTCCATCAGGTCGACATACGCGTCGAAGATCTCATCGCGACTGATCAGCCGGGCACGCTCGTCGAGCTGGTCGAGGAGAAGGTCTGGCTCGGGGTTCCCACTCCCATGGCCGTCAACGATATGCACCTCATCGGCACCACCATCGAAGAGACCGGCTACGACCGCATTCACGTCACCTGTGAGGTAGGTCCGCCCGACGGCGTACCGCTCAGGGTGACCGAAGCGAAACGTGTTCGGGTCGGACTGGCCGGTGAGCCCCTCCATGTCGTGATACACCAGGACACGAGTTACACCGTCCGTGTCCGCAGCGGGGTCTTCCAGGGTTCGCGGCTCGCCCACGGCCGAATCATTGTCGGGGGTCGGAGCACAGGCGGCGACCGCGATCAAGATCGCGGTGAGTGTCTTGATCGATCTCATCGTTGATTCTCCCATCCGGTCCATCCGGGTCCTCGAACCGCGCGACCGGGCAGCGCCCCGGTGTGCTCACCGCCGGATACCACAGCGACACCATTCACTAGAACGTGCGCGACCCCGGTCGAAAGCTGATGGGGTTCGTCATAGGTGGCATGATCGATGACCGTTTCCGGGTCGAAGACCACGACGTCCGCGTAATACCCCTCGCGAAGAAATCCACGAGACCGGATCCTCAGCCGCGTTGCCACGGCAGAGGACATCTTCCGGACAGCATCTTCAAGCGTCACGACCCCGTCCTCTCGTACGTACTTGCCGAGTACTCGAGTGAACGTGCCGTACGCGCGAGGATGCGCGAGACCGGTCGCTGATGTGGGATCGATCCCACCCGCGTCAGTTCCGAACTTGATCCACGGCTGAGCAATCTGCATGGCGACGTTTTCCTCGCTCATGAGGAAGTACATGGTGCTCACCCGCTGCCGTTCTGCCAGCACCAGATCCATCGCCGTCTCGGTCCAGTGCTTGCCCATGGACTCCGCCACGTCAGCCAGCCACCAGCCGCGGTACTGCTCATGCTCGGGCAGATTGAGGCCCAATAGCATCGTGCCTTCGGGGGTAGCCAGGGAGCAGAACGCCTCCCACGGCTCTGTCTGAACTTCCATCTCCGCGCGGATCCGTGCCCGCACCTCCGTGTTCGCGAGGTTGTCGAAGAGGAGACCGTCCGCAGACGCCCACGGCGGGAAGCAGGCGTCGAGCCCGGTTCCGCCGGCCGTGTAGGGGTACATGTTCGCCTGGACGTCGACGCCCGCGGCTCGCGCCGAGTCGATCTTCGCCACGGCCTCGGCCGCTTTGTACCAGTTCCGACGCCCACCAGCCTTGAGGTGATAGATCTCGATCGGGACGCCAGCTTGTGTACCGATCTCGATCGCCTCGTCGATGGCCTCCAGGAAGTTGTCGGCCTCCGATCGCATGTGCGTGATGTAGACCCCGCCGTATGGGGCTGCGGCGGCGTTGATCGAGATCAGCTCATCGGTCGACGCGAAGTTGCCGGGAGGGTAAACGAGCGCCGTGGCGACCCCGAACGCTCCGTCCTCCATCGACTCACGCACCGCCTGCTGCATGAGTCGACGCTCAGGGCTCCGAGCCTCACCCATTGCCAAACCCATGCCCACGATCCGGATCGTGGAGCCACCGACAAACGATCCGAAGTTCACGGATCCGCCGTGTTGCTCCATGGCCCCGATCCACTCACCGAAGGTCTCGAACTGTGATACCCCGACCGCCGAGCCAGCGTTTTCCAGCATTTCCGGACTGGACGGAGCATTGGTCGTGGACTCACCCATGATCTCGGTGGTCACCCCCATGGTGACTTTTGAGACGACACGTCCGTCCCCGTTACCGAGGAAGTTGAAGCGGGAGTGACTCTGGATATCGATGAAGCCGGGGGACACGATCATTCCATCGGCGTCGAT
>DGOW01000025.1:0-252 GCA_002390225.1 Gemmatimonadales bacterium UBA4456
CATCTCGCAGGGTCGGGAAGCGATCTGTCCTTCTCTCCCTCGAAACGCTTCACCATGTCGAGGAAGACGTTGTACTCCCAAGTGATGCGAAAACCCGCAGCTCGGCCGTGCGCCGTTTCATGTCAGGGCCCAAGAGACGAGCGACAGGATTCATGATGTCCACCATGGAGCCGAGCCACCCTGCACCCGGGCGAACGTGTTCGAACAGCAGGATGTTACCCTCGGGCTTGAGCGCGCTGTGCAGCTCCCTCA
>DGOW01000025.1:326-1230 GCA_002390225.1 Gemmatimonadales bacterium UBA4456
ATGAAACCCTCGTCCTCCAACTCCAGCCGAGTAACGTCAGCCTTCAGGAGCTCGACCGGAGAGGGGCACTCAGACAGGCGGGGCCTCGGAAGGTCGAGCATACGGGGCCAAAGGTCGATTCCAGTCAGTTATATCCCTGCGGGGAAATATTTGAGGTCCGCCCCGGCCCCAACCGCCACGAGAAGTACGAGGGCGTACAGCGCACCAGAGAAGATCGCTGGCTTCAACTCGGTCGGGGTTGCCGGCTCGAGCGAAGTACTGGATGACGTACTGGCGGTGATCCATACCGCCCCCGAGATCAGAATGAAGACGGTGAGCATGACGCAAATGGGCCCGTCGGCGGTCGGCAGGAACGTGGGTGCGACCGCGCTGATCTCCACCAGCACTCGTAGAAACACGACCCCCGGAAGCAATCCAGACGACCACTACTGCAGTCGCATCCTTTTCCACCTGGTCGCGCGTCTGCCTGGCGTAGGATACGGTCGTCACCGTACTGGAAATCACGCCGCCGATCAGGTACATGAGGACGATGGCCGACTCTGTCGTGTGTCCGGGAGCACTTTACAGTGTCGTCTCCATCAGCATCGCGNNTGCCCGTGACCATCAGGCGATCGCAAGTCATGCTCCTGATACGACCCAATCCGTGGTGACTTCTCCGACCAGGGCCGAAATCGCTCCAGCCCAGGTGACGATGGCAAACGTCCGGAGTCCTGCGAGAGGAGACTCTGTACGCTCTTTCTGTAACCCTACGAGCAGGCCCAGACCCAGTGCGACCGCTAGATCCCTGAAGGTTGTACTCAGCATCGTCGCTCCGTCATTTGGTCTCCCCTCCACCCTTATCGGGCGAGGCCAAGACAGCATCACGAACCGGGTTGACCTCCGCTCAGAAACTCGACTACATTCC
>DGOW01000025.1:1321-6409 GCA_002390225.1 Gemmatimonadales bacterium UBA4456
GCCGCCCAGTGGCGGCGTTTCCCACGTCGGGGACCCGAGGGAGGTGCTGATGCAGACATCTGTTCTCTGGAAGGTCTGCGACACGTGGAGCCCGCGAAGGTGGGTGGGGGCAGAGAGGCGATAGCACATTCGCCTCTCGAGACGCTCCCCGCTCGCGCCGCTACCGGCTCGGGCGGGTTTTTTATCTCGGCCAGGTAGCTCAGTTGGTAGAGCACATGACTGAAAATCATGGTGTCGGCGGTTCGATTCCGCCCCTGGCCATGATCATTGCCGCGGGTAGCGGTAGCAGGACAGGAAGAAGTAGTGGGCACTAGAGGTCCGTAGCTCAATTGGTAGAGCACCGNNTCGTCGCATCCATCTCTGAATAAGTTGGCCGGATAGTCGACGGACGCTAGGAGTGTAGCTCAATTGGCAGAGCACCGGTCTCCAAAACCGGGGGTTGGGGGTTCGAGTCCCTCCGGGCCTGTAGAAGGGTGGGAGCCCCGGTCGTCTAATGGTCAGGACACCAGGTTTTCAACCTGGCAATCGGAGTTCGATTCTCCGTCGGGGTACTGAAGTTCGCAGGTCAGCAGGACAGTTGTTTTTACACTTGGGGTTGTAGCTCAGTCGGTTAGAGTGCCGGTCTGTCACACCGGAGGTCGCGAGTTCGAGTCTCGTCAGCCCCGCTCTTTGGTTATTTGAAATACCGAAGCCGCTTTGCCTTCGAGCGATTGCGGCTTCCTGGGTCGTGTAGAGGGGGCCGTAGCTCAGTTGGGAGAGCGCTTGAATGGCATTCAAGAGGTCAGGGGTTCGATTCCCCTCGGCTCCATGACGTCGGGCAAACCCCGGCATCACGGCAGCGCTCGGGTGGCGGAATTGGTAGACGCGCAGGGTTCAGGACCCTGTGGGGGTTAACCCCGTGAGGGTTCGAGTCCCTCCTCGAGCATCGTCGCCCTGAGGGCGATGAAGTATGAAATCGCCCACGTGCTGGAATTGGTAGACAGGCTGGTTTGAGGGACCAGTGCCGGAAACGGCGTACAGGTTCGAGTCCTGTCGTGGGCATGCTGGAGTTGTATCTGCGCCCGTAGCTCAATTGGATAGAGTGCCTGACTACGGATCAGGAGGTTGGGGGTTCGAGTCCTCCCGGGCGCATTTGCCGACCCTGATCAGGGTGTCGGGCGCGTAGCTCAGTTGGTTAGAGCGCTACGTTGACATCGTAGAGGTCACAGGTTCGAATCCTGTCGCGCCCACTTGTGTGCGGAGTATCGAGGTGGGCTTCGCCCAGGATCGGCAAGACTGATCCTGTCGCGTCGCGCTCATGCGTGGTCTCCGAAGGGCCTGTGAGGGGCCGTAGCTCAGTTGGGAGAGCGCAGCGTTCGCAACGCTGAGGTCAGGGGTTCGATTCCCCTCGGCTCCATTTTGACATCGATTGCCACCATAGCTCAGTTGGTAGAGCACGTCACTCGTAATGACGGGGTCGTCGGTTCAAATCCGACTGGTGGCTCTTGTTCATTGCCCCATGGTGTAACTGGCAACACGCCGGATTCTGGTTCCGGAGAGTCTAGGTTCGATCCCTAGTGGGGCAACTTCGAAGCGTTGGTTTGCATCGGTCGCTTCCTCGGGAGGGATGGCCGAGTGGCTTAAGGCGACGCCCTGCTAAGGCGTTGGTGCTTGCACCGCGTGGGTTCGAATCCCACTCCCTCCGTTGTAACGGACCGTCACGGTCCCTTGGATGAGTTCGGCGGATCGAACCGAGGCGTTCGACTCCTCAAGGACTCGCGAAGTGAGGACGGCACGTGGGTTCGACTCGAGCGGCCGAGTGGCAATCGCAAGCACCCCCCAGGGTGACCCGCGAGTGAGCGGTGCGAAGCACCGCGGATCCCACTCTCTCCGCTGAACGGTCGTGCGCGCTACACCACTGCCGCGTTTGGACGGGTGGCCGAGTGGCTTAAGGCGCACGATTGGAAATCGTGTGGACATTGTCCGCGTGGGTTCGAATCCCACCCCGTCCGTTTGTAGGTACCCGAGTAGTCCGGGGTGTGGCTCAGTCCGGTAGAGCGCTGCGTTCGGGTCGCAGAGGTCCCCGGTTCGAATCCGGGCACCCCGATTAATATTGATCTTGCGGGTTAAGTCTCACTCCACACGACTTGCGTTGTCCCGGTGCGGGCAACGGACCATGTTCCAGCCCGGACCCCGAAAGGGTTCGGGCATTGTCGTTTGGAGCGCTGGCAGAATGGCTATTGCACTCGCCTCGAAAGCGAGCGTCCGAAAGGACTTGGGGGTTCGAATCCCTCGCGCTCCGTAGAGCCCTCGCGCCGATTGGCCCGGGGGCTTTTTCATGGGTACAGCCTTCCGTATTCGCCTGGGCTTCTCCGCCCTCACTAAATGCGCGAGAATGGTCGGCCGCGCTGCTCCACTTCCGGTTGCTCGTTACCCAACTGATGTCTGACGCACCGACCGAGGCACCGACACAGCGGACCATCCTCCTGTTCTGGATCCCCCTCGCCGCCACCTGGGTGATGATGGCGTCTGAAGGTCCGTTCCTAGCCGCGATGATCGCGCGGCTACCGGACCCGACATACAACCTGGCGGCACATGGCGTGGCCTTTGCGCTGGCGATTCTGATCGAGGCCCCCGTGATCATGCTGATGAGCGCAGCGACATCGCTAGTGAAGGACCGCATGAGCTTCATCAAGCTGCGGAATTTCGCCCGGGTGCTGTGCCTGGGTTCAACAGCACTCCTCTTGGTCGTACTCATACCAGAGGTGTACGACACTCTGATTCCGGGCATCATGGGTGTACCGGAAGAGGTCGCAGATCTCACATACGGGGCGCTCTGGTTCATGCTGCCCTGGCCGAGCGCCATCGGGTACCGACGGTTCCTTCAGGGCGTGTTGATCCGGTCGGGCAAGACGAAGCTCGTCGCGTATGGCACCCTGATCCGCCTCGGCGCGATGGTCATCGCCGCGCTGACCGGCTTCTTCGTACTCGGGATTCCAGGTGCCTGGGTCGGCGCACTCTCTCTCGCGACCGGCGTCACGGTGGAAGCTATCGCGGCCAGGTTCATGGCAGCCAAGACCGTGAAGGCGATCCTCGCCGGCGAACTGGATGGCCCACAGTCTCGATACATCAGCTACGGTGAGATCGCCAGATTCTACTATCCGCTCGCGCTCACGTCCCTGATCGGGCTGAGTATCCAGCCGCTCCTGACCTTCTTCATGGGCCGTAGCGTATCACCTGTCGAATCGCTCGCCGTCTTTCCCGTTGTCCACTCACTGTCGTTCTTCTTCCGGTCCATGGGGCTGGCGTATCAGGACACGGCGATCGCACTCATGGGGACACAGTTCGCGAACTACAGTGCGCTCTCGAGATTCGCGGTTGTACTCGGCACAGCCACCTCCGCCGGCCTGGCGCTGGTGGCATTCACGCCCCTGTCTGATGTCTACTTCCTGACCATCTCCGGACTCACGCCGGAACTGGCTGAGTTCGCAATCACCCCGACCCGGGTGATCGTGCTTCTTCCGGCCCTGTCCGTACTTTTGTCCTTGCAGCGTGCTCTGCTTGTTGAGGGTCGGCGCACCCAGCTGATTACTGTCGCAAGCGCCATCGAGGTGATGACGGTGGCCGCCGTCTTCATCTCACTCGGCTTCGGGCTGGACATGGTGGGTGCGACTGCAGCGTTCTCGGCGTTCTTTGGAGGTCGGCTGATGAGCAACCTCTATCTGGTGTGGAGCTCGCGCGGAATCAGATCTCACTGACCCCTGGGGCTAGAGGCGCTTGAGCCCCTCGTAGCATGGCCGCAAGTCGAACCCTACGCATTCAGGATCGTTCGTGCCCGCATCGAACACCTCGTGCATGGCCGACCCAACTGCCACCGCATCCGACGGGTCGCACATCGCAATCAGTCCTGATCCAGCTCCCGAGACGGTCACCGCCCACGCGCCTGCATCCACACCGGCTGAGATGGCGAACAGGGCGCTCGGGATGAGCGCGAGTCGATGCGGCACATGAAGTTCGTCGCGCACACCGATGCGGATCAGATCGGGATTACCCTCAGCCAGTCCACGAATCAGGGCAACGAGTCGCCCCAGCGACGCAGCTGCAATCTTGTGCGATACCTGCTTGGGAAGCAGTCCCCGGGCCTCATCGGTAGACACTCCAGCCGCAGGCGCAGCATAGGCAAACCCCACGGCGGGGCTGAGCGCAAGGCCCATCACGATCGGCCCATCCGCGGTGCTGGCCACCGCCCGGAGGCCACCAAAGACACTCGGGGCAGCATTGTCACCGTGTCCCTCGGCCTTGAGCGTACGAGCAAAGGCTTCATCGTCATCTCGCGGGAGCCCCTGCACCGCTAGCGCCAGATCAAATCCGACGATTCGAGCAGCGGCCGAACCTCCCAGACCCCGAGCCACAGGGATATCGGAGTGGAGCGTTAACGTGCCGGATGGCTGGATTCCCACCTTCCCCAACCGTTTTGTGAACAACTCTGCGACGAGATCTGGGGCGTCTTCCTGAGCCAGAGGCGGAAGCGTGCCTGATCGAATGACAGTCAGCTCACCACTGTCATTTGGATCGAACGATACCTCCAGAAAACGATCGAGCGCCAGCCCGATCGTGTCATAGCCCGACCCCAGATTCGAAGTCGAACAGGGGATCCGGACCCGCGCGGGCTGCAACTGCGTCACAGGTGTCTCCGGTCCAGAAGGTCCCGAAGTTCCTCGAGATTGGGTCTGATCATCGACATCACCTCGTTCCTTTCGCTGGCTTCCAGAATCGCAAGGGGAGTTTCCACTGGGGCACCGATCGCGCGTTGCACGACCTCGGGGAATTTACCCGGATGAGCGGTCGCGAGCGTCACGGTCGGAAAAGCCGCGGCATCAAGGCGAATTGCTGCGGCGTGCGCGACGGCTGTATGGGGGTCCATCACGTATCCAGTTCGAGCATGCACCTCGGCAATCGTGCGCACCGTCTCCTCGTCCGACACCCAGTCACCACGGACATCATGGCGAACCGCATCATCGTCGTTCCCGTACAGCCAGCGGATTCGCTCCAGATTGCTGGGATCACCCACGTCCATAGCGTTCGATACGGTCGGCACGGAAGGCTTCG
>DGOW01000082.1 GCA_002390225.1 Gemmatimonadales bacterium UBA4456
GAGGCTCGTCTTTTTGTACTAGGGGGCAGCTGGGACTTGAGAGGATTTAACTGGTTTGACGTGCGTGGCCAGAAAATGTGGTTCACATCCCATGAGCTAAGATTTCCTTTGATAAACGCACCGACGGTACTCGCTCCCATCTTGGCTCCACTCGGTATCGCTAGCCTGCGGGGCACGCTCTTTTTTGATGCTGCGCATGCATGGAATACCGATTATTATGAAAAGCGGCAAGAGCTCCGTTCCGGTGAGACGGTGGGATCCATTGGATTTGGGTTCAGATTGAATCTCTTCGGAGCCTTTGTACTGAGATACGATATAGGAAACCGGTACGGAGACGGCTTTCGCACTAAAGAAAAGGCCTTCAAACAGTTCTTTTTTGGGTGGAATTTCTGATGCGAATTCGCATTCCTCATATTGTATTGTTGCTGTTTTTAAGCTCCTGCCAAACGATTCAGTTTGAAAACCCATCTATTGTCAGCGATTCTGACTGGCTCGTAGATGGTCAATCTCAAGAACGCACTCGAGCGTATGCGTTTGATGCCGCCTTACCTTTCGAAGAAGCATGGGAATACAACGCAGCTGCGGCATTTGGGCCGGGATCCCCGCTGATTTTGGAAGGTGTTATTTTGGCTGCAACCCGGAAAGGAGAAGTGCACACGGTAGAGTTATCCACTGGCAGAAAACGGGGATTCAAGAGTTTCAGCGACGGAATAGAGGGGTCACCTGCGATTGATAATGGTCGGATGTTCATCTCTTCCGCCGTAGGGAAACGAACGTTGGTTGCCTGGGACTTGAAACGAGGTAGGAAACTATGGAGGTACAAAGGTTCGGGCTTCGAAAGCGGCTTAGTAGTACAAGATAATATGGTTATTGGGGCTGACGTGGATGCCGTGGTCAAGGCATTTGATCAGGCAGATGGCACACTTCTCTGGACGCGTAGTCTGGGAGAAATGACTTCGGTACAAAGCACGCCGCTACTCGTGAATCTTGATCGTCTTTTCGTGGCAGACGATCAGGGTAATGCGTTCCTTCTCAACGTGCACACGGGAGATGTGATTTGGGAGAGCCTGCTTACAGGGCCTGTCTACGAGTCGGCTACAGCGGCCGATGGACTCGTATTTGTGCCTACGACGAGAGGAGCCATCGACGCATTGGATCTGCATACAGGTCAATTAGTCTGGACGCTGACTCAAGAGTTGAGCACCTTACGTTTCGGTGGGTTGGCGACGGATGGTAAACACGTGTATGCAGGGGCGACAGATGGACTGGTAAGAGCAGTTGATGTCGCCACGGGTGAGGTTGTTTGGAGCTCTTCATTCCCTGATGTCATTTCCGCCGCTCCTCTCGTTACAGACCGTCATATCTTTGTGGGTTCAATGGGCAAGATGATCTACGGCCTGAATCGTGAAACAGGAGCATTGGAATGGGATGCTGAGTTAAAAGGTCGTGTAAAATCTGCTATGGCGGCTACACAGAATGGCATTGTTGTGCTCTCAGAGCCCCGATACATCACCTATTTTACATCCTCGGAGGGTTCAGATGTTCGCAAGAAGTAGCCTGACTCTACTCTTTACTGTCCTGTTTGCTGTCATTCTCGCCAGCCCAGCAGTAGCGCAGCGATCAGAACAGCGATTAGTGCATATTGACTCGAATGCGCCCAATGCCGTTGTTTACATGGATTCTATTCGGGTTGGTGTCGTTCAAGACGCCCCTTTCAGCGTCCCGGAGACGGTCAAGCAGGTAGTTGTCGTTCTCAGTGAAACCGGTCTGTGGAACGTGGCTCCTTTGACATTTGATCTTCTTCCCGATGAGACCAAATTTCGATTGGATGCCCAGTTCGATTACCATTATCAATTGGAATCTATCCCGTCTGGAGCTGATGTCTCGATTGATGGGGATAATTTGGGCTTAACGCCGCTCTCGTTGCAGCGGAGCACTCCTTTTGATAGTGAGGTCTTGTTTGCTCTTGAAGGGTATACATCGGTGCGTTCGTCTCTGAAGCCGGACGTTTGGAGTCGTACAGTAGTTAAGCTTGAACTTCTAGACGGACATATGGCGAATGAGTTCGAACTCGACCTAAAGCCGCGAAAGTGGATCAATTATGTGGCAGCTACAACCTCATTGGCTGCTGGTATTCTGGCCATTCATCTCCGTACGAAAGCAGATAATCGCTTTGAGAATTACAATGAGACCGGAGACAATGCGCTGAAAAAGAGAATCAAACGGCTCGATGTCCAGTCAGGTATCTCTCTGGGAGTCATGCAGGTGGGAATAGGAGTAATTGCTTTTCGGATTGCCTTTTAGGAAGTAGGGCGATTTTGTGACGAAAGAAATTCTTGAACACACTGGTCGGTTCTTCGTGTAAGACCCAAACTGCTTAAATACTGAGAATATGATTAAGGATCAATTACAAGCTGACCTCAAAGTTGCTATGAAGGCCAAAGACCAGGTTCGTCTTCGCACCATTCGTTCGTTACGCGCGGCCATCATGACGAAAGAAATTGAGCTCCGGTCTGGTGGAGAAGGAGAAATTCCAGAAGAGGATGCGTTGGGTGTGCTTCAAAAACAGGCAAAACAGCGCAGGGACTCCATCGAACAGTTTGAAATTGCAGGTCGTGATGATCTGAAGCAGATAGAGGTTGAAGAGCTTGCCATAATTGAAGCGTATCTGCCAAAGCAACTTGAAGAGTCTGAGGTACGTACCGAAGTCGAAGCAATTGTGCAGCAGACCGGTGCCGAAGGCATGAAGGACATGGGAAAGGTGATGGGTGCTGCGATGGGACGATTGAAAGGAAAGGCGGACGGCAAGATCGTTCAGCAAGTCGTAAGATCTATTCTTTCAGGATCCTAAAAACCATCCTAAAATACGCCCATGGCTACGCTGGATATCTTCATATTGGTTGTACTGGCAATCGGATTACTGAGAGGCATAAAAACCGGTTTCCTGAAACAGGCAGCCAGTCTGATTGGAACGATATTGTCGTTCGTTCTCGCCGCTTCTTTTATGGAAGCTGGTGGAAAGGTGTTTGAAGCCAACTTTGGTATGGATCCCGGATTCGGTCCAATTCTAGCTTTTGTCGCGATTTTTATGGTGGTAAAAATAGCTGTCCATACCGTTGCTCGTACGGCCGAGGCTTTACTGGACACAGCCAACTTGACGGGCATAGACCGTTTGGCTGGTGGAGTAGCTGGGGGCCTGAAAGCGGCTATTGCCATGAGCCTTGTCTTCCTAATGATCGGCTATGCTCAATTACCCAGTCAAATCTCGAGGGAAGCCTCAGATTTTTATGCACCAGTATATCGATTGGTGCCCGACGCATGGCGCTACCTGTCGGATAGGGCACCTGCTTTTGAAAACTTCCGTCAGGAGGTTGAAGATCGTCTTCAGATGGGAATGGACTCGATTCCCATTTAAAGGCTTACAGCTCCCGGCGTATAGCTGAGTTGTATTCCAATACCCTTAGAGTCGGTACTCCTGTCCTCTGATTCAAACTCGTATTTGAATCCTTGCAAGACAAAAGTCCACTTTGGATTGATCACGTATCCCATTTGCATCAAGACATTTCGTCTATTCAGTTCTGATCCAGTGAGCCGGTGAGACCCTACCGCAATTGAGGCGATAACCTTTTCTGCGATTTTGGCCGATCCAATAAGCTCTAGCCCGAGATCAGCGCCGGTCTGATTCTGTAGTCCTAAGGGAGATGCCGTAGAAATTAAACTTCCGAACTTCCATGTAGAAAGGCTCGCAGAAGCTAGAAGTCGAAGAGCCGCATCATATGCTGAGCCTTGCCCATGTATACCTGGTCCCGTGGCAAGCCCAATCCAGTTGGCATCTACTTCCTGAATTCCTGATCTGTCGTAATCTAGTAGTTTAAAGGCACCCGTCATCAATCCTCGCTGAATCAGCATGTCTATCGCTGTCGCGCGAAAGTGTAACCGTTCATATGACTGTTCGAGTAACTGAGCACCCAACTGTACGCCCAGAAGTTCGATTTTAGAGTCTGAAGTGGTCTGTGGAAGCAGACTAGCTACAGGGACAACCCGCTTGAGTCCAATGAGTACACCGGACACATCACCCGACTCGGCGCTGTAGGTGGAAGCTTCAATTTGCCATGGCGCAAAAGCCAGCGGTGACTGAGCCATTGACTCGAGGCTTATCCCGAAAAGAAGAGCAATAAAAAGGAGACGTTTCATGAAAGAGCGTTCGTTCTGATTCAAATGAGGGATGCTTCTCGTGGATAAAAGTTTAATCTCGTGCTAGGTGTCGTCTTCGAGCCCAACGCATGACGACCAATCCGCCAATAATTAGCGTGCCACCAATAAGCTGAACGGGTAAGATGGCGTCCCCAAGCATAAAAAACCCACTAAATAAGGCAATTAAAGGCACTAGATTCCCGTACGCAGCGGTGTGGGAAGCACCAAGCGATTTGACGGCGTTGTTCCAGAAAACAATGGCTAAACCAGTGGAAAGGGATCCAGAAAAAAACATGGCTACCCAATGCATGAATGTAACTTGTTGCCAATCGATTGCGCTCCAATATGGAATAGAGACCAGGCCTATGGCCGGAAGGGCGATGATTAAGGCCAATACGGTGAGGGAGAGGGGAGTGTGTTTTTGAACTAGTTGGCGAGTGAACGCAGTATATGCTCCCCACAAAATGGCGGCTACGAGAATGATAGCGTTACCTAGGAAATACGTAGAAGCAAGGTCAACCTCGGTGGGTCCAGACAATATGATCACACCTGTTCCAATCAGGGATATCAAGAGCCCAAGCCACGCGACGCCAGAAATACGCTCAATAGCAAAAAAAGCGGCGATGAGGGCGGTCCAAATGGGAGCGCTCGACATGATGATAGCACTGTTCCCAGCGGACGTATTGTTTAGTCCTGTGATGAATGCAACCTGGTACAATACCCATCCTATTAGCGCAATAAAGGCAAATGATTTGAAGTCTGTTTGTAGAGGTTTCCAGAAAGTGGTCCAATCATTTCCACATCGGCGATACAAGAGAGCGGACAGTACTACGGCTGCGGCTCCTAGTCTGAAGACATTCATGACGTGCGGGTGAATCTCCAACAAAATCCATTTTGAGACCGGGAAGTTTACTCCCCAGACCAACACCACGGATAGGAGTTGTAGTTCACTACTAAGGCGTTGAGATGATAATTGTGTCATGGCTCAGGGTCTATTGCGGCCAAGCTATGTGTTTTCATGGACAAACGTTGTCGACTATTGTACATTCTCTTCGTATTGATCAGTATTTCGTGTCACTCTCACGCCAATCCTTTCTTACTGCCATGGCAATGCTCGACTCTGGAATCACCAAGTTGTATTACACGATTAGTGAGGTTGCTAATCTGGTCGAAGAGGAGGCTCACGTACTTCGCTATTGGGAATCTGAATTTGATACGCTCCGACCAAGGAAAAACCGAGCGGGAAAACGGGTATACACAAAGGACAATATCGATACGGTTTTTCGGATACGGCATCTACTTCGGGATGAGAAGTTTACCATCGACGGAGCTCGCCAGATGCTCAAGAAAAAGCGTAAGATTAAGAAATCAACCTCAAACGAAGTCCAGGAATTGAAGGAAATGAAGGGTTTTCTAGAAAAAATGCTAGATCGAGTAAAAGTGGACTGATCTGCGACTTTACGTTTCTCAACCATGTACGATACGTTAGGTAACTGTTCAAAAGCTTTAAGAGTGGAGTGTTTTAATGGTTTCTTTCGATATCTCCAGGTCACAGTGGCCGGCTAAGTTTCCTTTTGCCGTTGCTATCTTCACAAGTGCATTTCTGGTCTTTCAGGTTCAACCCGTTGTTGCTCGGTACATTTTGCCTTGGTTTGGAGGGACGGCAAATGTGTGGACCGTTTGCATGCTTTTCTTTCAAATTGGCCTATTAGCGGGATATGTATATGCTCACTTGTTGGTCAATTACCTAGGCTCTCTCCCAAATTTTTGTGCATGGCAGTTTACTATTGCTGTCTCTTTTCGTACTTCCCATAACACCATCATTTGTTGAGATGGGCGAGGGGACCTATGAATCAATCCAGATTCTTTACATCCTGACGCAGTCTGTTGGGATCCCTTTTGTGTTGCTTTCTGCTTCCGCCCCTCTACTCCAGCACTGGTTCGCTAATGTGAACCCGGGTTCGTCACCCTTTCGATTGTATGCGCTCTCCAATGTAGGATCGCTGTTGGCATTGCTTAGTTATCCATTCTTTATCGAGCGGATTTTATCTCTTTCCAGTCAAACGGTAGTGTGGTCCGTTCTTTTCGCGATGTACGTAGTCTTGGTCGGATGGTGTGCCGTTTGGGTTCGCAAGAGAAATCGTGAGTCTGGCCCAAAGACTTCAACCACGCAGGATGTATCGAGTGGGTCCACCGCCTTGCGAACGTCATCTGTTTTTGATCGGCTAGTATGGGTTTTGTTCGCAGCCCTTGGATCTGTTTCTCTGCTGGCTATTACAAATCAAATGAGCTTGGATATATCTGTCGTGCCCTTTCTATGGATACTTCCTCTTTCGCTTTATTTGGTGACCTTTATCATCTCGTTCGAACGGGACGCTTGGTATCTACGAGGGGTATGGTACCCGTTTTTTGTACTAAGTATTGCCGCCCTTGTCATATTACTTCGTCGAGACTTTCCAGGTGGTGAACCACCTGTGATGTATCAAATTGGTATCTACTGCTCAGCTCTTTTTGCTTGTTGTATGATTTGTCATGGGGAGCTTGCTCGAGCCAAAGCAAGTGTGAGCGAATTGACGTCTTTTTATGTGTACGTGGCACTAGGGGGTGCTATTGGTGGTCTTCTTGTTAACGTAGTCTCTCCCTTAGTTTTTGATGGATATTGGAAGTTGTACACTGTTCTAGTGGTAATTGCTCTTTGTATGGGCATCGTTTTACGGGCTAGCCTCAAAGGAAGGTCGTTTGCTCAGCGAGGCACGGCCACTTTAGCGATGTCTACCGTGCTCCTTGTTTTGGTGATGGGTCTTGGCACACAAATGCGGGACAGCTTGGACGAGTCTATCTATGACTCCCGGACGTTTTACGGAATTCTGCATGTGTATGAAGAAAATAGAGGGAGCGAAGATCACATATTAAAGCTGCGGCACGGCCGAATTGGACACGGAAAGCAGTTAGTTCAGACTCATAGAAATCGTATCCCCACATCATACTACGGAGAATCTACTGCGGCTGGAATTACACTCACGGAGTTTCCAGTTGCCCATCGAGCTGATTCGACCCTTCACGTCGGCGGAATCGGCATGGGAATTGGTACCATTCTGACCTACGGAAAAGAGGGAGACAAGTACTCGTTTTACGAGATATGCTCCGAAGTCCAGCGAATTGCACAGGACTACTTCTATTATATCGAGCAGTCTCTTGCCGAAGTGGACATTAGGATCGGGGATGGGAGGAGAGTGCTCCAGAAGGAATTGGACGAGGGATCTGTTCAGAATTTTGATGTGCTGGTGCTAGATGCCTTTAGTGGAGATGCGATACCGATTCACTTGTTGTCGGTAGAAGCTTCCAATTTGTACTGGAGTCACTTGAAGGAAGACGGCGTTTTGGTAGTCCACATTAGTAATAGGCATATCGATTTATCCGATGTGGTACGTCAAATGGCTAGTTATTCGGGAAAACAGGCTTACTTCATGGAAGATTATGGCGAAACTGCAGATTATCTCAGCGGAAGCAGTTGGGTTATTGTAACAGATAATGAAGCGTTCTTAGCTAACCCGATTGTTCAGGAAAACATATCTGATTGGGAGCGTGATGCTAAGCCTATTCTGTGGACCGATGATTTTAGCAATCTGTACGACGTGATTGAATGGGAATGAGCCTAGAGCGACTTGAACGAAAGGTTTAATACTCACGGCGTTTTTTTGGGAACCGACCGCTTCTCTTATGATAGGAGAGGGGCTGTTCTATCTACGGGTCAGTTCAGTAGTTCGGGACGTGGCGCAGCCCGGTAGCGCACTGCAATGGGGTTGCAGGGGTCGCCGGTTCGAATCCGGCCGTCCCGATGTAAGAGGTCCGGAGTCGCGAATGCGGCTCCGGGCTTCGTCGTATACGCGTGGTTCGAACCGGCAACATCGGGTCGGGAAGCGAGACGCTCGGCCGCGGCCCCGGCGTGCGCCAAAGATTGACGCCGAGGCGGCTGCAAAATCGGCTCACGATCAACGCGTATCAACAGCGTCGAAGGTCCAACGGGGATACATTCCGCCTAGGACGAAACGGCGTCCTCCTCGAAAGCTGGGATGTTCGAGGTCCTGCCACATGGAACTCCGGACAACCTAGTAGATGACCAAGTACCGGTTGATGGTCGGTGGCTTTGCTGCAGCCGTGTTGCTCACGGCGTGCGGAGACGACACACCTGTCGATCTTGGACCCGCTCCGCCTCCCTTGAATGGCACGGCCTTTATCGATCCGGACATCTTGACGATCCAGGATTCGACGGCGTTTGACTCGATCGTTGCGCTCGGTACTGGATCACGAGACATGTACGACGTTCGGATCAGCGCAGTGGGCACCTACGACGTGTGGCTCTTTCAGGCCGACTTCGATGACGCTCTTTCGGTCGAGATACGAGTCAACGCGGAGTTCGACAGCCTCGCGGCCGCCGATCTTGCTGACCTGTATGCGAGACGGCTTGGTGTGCTTCCGAACGTGCTCCGCACCGGCATGATGACCATCTCCATTCATGATGGACAGGAAACGCTCCTCGGTCTGGATACCGATATGGTGGTACACGCGCAGCAGGGGGAGGCGTACCGTCTTCAGGGCTTCCTGGAAGAAGTCATGGCGCATGAGGCCGTGCACATCTCACTCGATGAGGCCCATGCGAATTCACCGGGATGGATCGCAGCTCAGGAAAGCGACCAGACCTCGATCTCCGGCTTTGCGCGGGATTTTCCTCGCGACGAAGACCTTGCCGAGACGTTCGGAGCCTGGCTCGCCGTCCGATGGGCAGGCGACCGTGTCACTGCCTTTCTCCGCGCTCTGATCGTACAGGCCGTGCCTGCGCGGCTCGATTACCTCGACGCGCAGAACTTCCCGATGTACCCGGTGTCGGACTGAGTGGGTTACGAGCCTCTCGGAGCTGCCGGCGCGGCCGGGGTACAGAGTACGAGGAAGTTGTAGAGCTTCTCGCCTCGTCCGACATACACGGCATCGCTGACCATCATCTCGGCATCCGTATTCAGTGACATGGACGAGTCGTAGTAGTTGAAGAGGCAGTCCGCCCCATCACGTCTGAAGCGCAGTGACGCCTCGCTCGGCGCATCTCGCGGATCCGGCGTGCGAGCCCAGCCACTCTCGTCGATGACCTGGTAGAACCCACGGGCGATGTCCGCAGATGGCAGGCTCGATGCACCAGCCGCTGTGACCCGGCAGCCCGGTACGATACTACGCGTCCGCCAGTCGTCGATGGTATCTAGCTCGGCGACAGCGACCATGCCCATCACTTCTCGCACGAATCGTTCAGCGCCCACGCACAACTCCTCCTGTCCGGCCACTGGCGTTGACAGGAGCAGCGTGGCAAGCGTCACGGTCAGGAGAGAAACTAAGCGGCGCAAAGGTATCTCGGTCGAGTGGTCGGTACGGACGCCTGGATTGGCGACGGTCTCAACCTAGTACGCTCTATGCGCAGCCGTGGTCCGTGTTCGGCATGGTCCCTATCTTGCGCGTCCACGCTCCAACGACCCCGGGCCACATGAAGATCTGGATTCGTCACCTCGCTCTCGCGGCGACCGTTGTCATCCTCTCCGCCTGTGCTACTGAGGAGCCACCTTCCGCCGACACAGGGCCTGAGGCCGCCGTGTCGAGTGTGCCGGATGCTGCGCTCGCGATCGCGATCGACCAGGGCGTACGCAACGCACGGATGCCTGTCGAGGGGCTCATCACGGCCGGACAGCCGTCGTCGGAGCAGTTCGCGGCTCTTCGGTCCGCCGGTGTCGCACACTTCGTATCTTTGCGGCCGACCACCGAAGACGGAGCAGGCTGGGAAGAGGGGCTCGCCTCGAGTGAGGGCTTTGACTTCAATCGCCTTCCGATTTCGGGGGCGGGATCGCTGACCCGAGAGAACGTCGAGGCTTTTGCCGCGATCATGGACGACGTCGGGGATGAGCCCGCCGTCATCTACTGCGCCAGCAGCAATCGGGTCGGGGCGATGCTCGCACTCAAGGCGCACTGGATCGACGGCGCATCCCCCGAGGCCGCGCTCGAGCTAGGGCGTTCGTCTGGGCTGAGCAGCCTTGAGGATCCTGTCCGTGAACTTATCGGCCTCGAGCCGAGCCGTCCGTAGGAGGTCGCAATGTGCAGTCAGCCAATCCGTTCGGCTCTCGTCCTCGCGTTCGTCGCCACGATTCTGTGGGCGCTGCCCGTGCACGCACAGGAGTCATACGACGTCGTGATTCGCGGCGGGCGGGTCATGGATCCCGAGACTGGTCTGGACGGCATAAGGAATATCGGTATTCGCGGCCAGACCATCGTGGCCATCTCCGAGGCCGCGCTCGATGGTGAAATCGTCGTCGATGCAGCCGGTCTGGTTGTGGCTCCCGGGTTCATCGATCTGCATGCCCACGGCCAGTCGAACGACGCCAACCGTTACCAGGCCAGAGACGGTGTCACGACTGCGCTCGAGCTCGAGTCCGGAGTCCCGGACGCTCGGCTCTACCTTCAGGGACGGCAGGGTGACGCCATTCTGAACTTCGGCGCTACGATTGCCCACGGCATGGTCCGAACGGCGGTGATGCCCGAGTACGTTCCTGACGTGGAAGCGGCGATGGACGCCCTGGGTCCGGTACCCACCGACGAGCAGCTTGGCGCGCTCGGTCGTGCCATGTCACAGGGCGATTACGAAGAACTTCCCAAGAGCCTGTACCCGCAGCTCTTCGAACGATTGAAGGCCGGCATGGATGCGGGCGCGCTCGGCATCGGTGTGCCCCACCAGTACTACCCGGGGGCGAACCGGGACGAGATCTACCGGGTCTTCGAGTTTGCGGGTGAGGAGCAGTTCACGATCTACACCCACGTGCGTTCGATGGGGATTGATGCGATCCAGGAAGTCGTGGCGAACGCTACGGCGACCCGTGCACCGTTGCACATCGTGCATCTGAACAGCTCGAGTCTCTGGGACATCGAGACCAATCTCGATCTCATCCGCGGAGCTCAGGAAGCCGGCGTTGATGTCACAACGGAGGTCTATCCGTACACGGCCGCGTCCACCTCGCTCGAGTCGGCGATTTTCGACGACGGCTGGCAGGAGAGGCTGCAGATCAGCTACGGCGACCTGCAGTGGCAGGATACCGGCGAGCGACTCACGGAAGAGACGTTTCGTTCGTATCGGGATGAGGGCGGAGTGGTCATCATCCACATGATGAAGCCTGAGTGGATCGAGATGGGGATCCAGGCGCCTCACGCCATGGTGGCGTCGGACGGTATGCCCTATGCCCCGGGTGCACATCCGCGTAGTGCCGGGACCTTTTCCCGATTCCTCGGCCGATACGTGCGGGACGACGGTGCACTCTCGCTCATGGATGGGCTTCGAAAGGTGACGCTCATGCCCGCTCAGCGTCTCGAGACGACGTCCCCTCAGATGAAGCGGAAGGGGCGGATTCAGATCGGGAGCGACGCGGACGTCACGATCTTCGACCCGGCTCGGATCATCGATACGGCTACGTTCGAGGACGATCTCTCGTTCTCGATTGGCGTGGAGTTCGTCCTGGTGAACGGAACGTTCGTCGTGCGGGATGGCGAGAACGTCGACGGTGCGCGTCCAGGAGTGCCGATCGTGGGACGCCGGATCGTCTTTTAAGAGCCGCGTTGGGGCGGTGCGTCGAGCTCTAGCGGACGCGGAGCGCGTCGACGGGTGCAAGGATGACCTGTCGGCGCTCAGCCGTGATGGCCTCGAGACCTCGTCCTCCGTTCGTCTGTCTCAACGTCTGCCAGTACTCCTGGTACGCGCCGAGAGACTCGAACCCGAGGATGCGCAGGTAGTCCCATCCGTCCGAGATGAGGAACCGTCCTGTCGATGCGAGGATGTCCGCGTCTCGTTCGAATGGCACGACCTCGTCCCCCAGCACGCGCTGGAATCGGTCGGCGGGGTCAGGTGTGGTCTGGTACCAGACGAGCGCGACCAAAGGCTGGTCCGTCGGGTCACCGTGGCCCAGAGCGGGTAGCATTTCAATGAACTGATCGTGGTGGCTCCGACTGAGCGCGCCGATCGAACCATACAGCGTACCGATGCTCGTTCCCGCTTGGGAGGCCACGCGTCGCAGAGCGGCGTTCGACTCGTCCATCCCGGACACCCCGTCGAACGAGCTGATGACGATCGGGTCGAGTGGGACCGGGCTCTCTACCTCGCGCAGGGCGCGAAAGGACCGCATCGCCTCGTCCTGCCGATACAGCGGTATCACCTCTTCCTGGTAGATCGTGAGCGCCTCACTGGAGCGACCCGGAAGGAAGCTGAACGTCACGAGCTGTCTGACCTCACCGCCGAACGGAATCTGGGCGAACGCCTCGTTGGGCCCCCGTACCGCAGTCGCCAGCGCAACTAGAGCGACCAGAGCGATGCGGTGGTACGTGGCGACGCGCATGCGGGAGAACCGATCGGCGGTCCTTCCGATCATTCGCGTGTGCCGGCCGGCTCGAGACGCAGGATCCGGGTGGGCGGCCCGTCCTCCCAGCGTGCGCCACCGTCGATTGCCAGATAGATGGATCCGTCAGGGCCCTGCTGGACCTCGCGGATCCGTCCCATGTCTTGGAGAATGACCTCTTCCCGCACGACCTCCTGGCCGTCGAGCCGGAGACGCACCAGGCGCTCTCCACTCATCCCTCCGACGAACATGTCTCCCCTCCACTCAGGGAAGGCGTCGCCTGTATAGAAGAACATTCCGCTGACCCCGATCGAGGGCACCCAGACATGAGCGGGGTCGTCCATCCCGTCCTGGTGGGTCCCGTGATGGATGGCGAGACCCGTGCGGTAGTTCACGCCATACCCGACCACGGGCCAACCATAGTTGGACCCACTGCGCAGGAGGTTTACTTCGTCGCCACCCTGTGGTCCGTGTTCGTTCGACCATACGTCGCCGGTCTCGGGGTGCACGGCGAGGCCCTGCGCGTTCCGGTGACCCCATGTCCAGATCTCGGGCAGCGCGTCGACGCGGTCGACCAGCGGATTGTCGTCGGGGATACGCCCATCATCGTGAAGTCGAACTGTTGTTCCATTGTGATTCGTGAGGTCCTGCGCGGGGTGGGCCCAGAGATCGCCGGCCGAAGGCCACTGACGATCCCCCAGCGTCACATACATGTAGCCTCGACCGTCGAGTGCGATGCGGCCGCCCCACATGGAACTCCGTTCACTTCCGTTGCCGTCGGCTTGTGCGTGAAAGAGCTCCTCGACGTCGTGCAGACGGTCGTTCTCGAACCGACCACGGACGACGGCGAGGCTACCCAACGAGTCCGGGCCGGGCTTCACATAACTCAGATACAGGAGGCGATTCTGCTCGAAGTCCGGATGGATACGGGCATCGCGCAGCCCAGCCTGTTCGAGGCCGTTCATCGCCATGGCGCCTCGACCCAGCGCGAGAATGTCGGGCAGGCCATCGACCGAGTCGGGCAGGAGTACGTCATCTCTGATGATGCGCAGACGACCGGGCCGCTCAGTGACGAGCAGATCGCCCTCGGGCGTGAATTCCATCGAGGAGGGATTGATCAGCCCGTCGGCGACTTCGACGACTCGAAAGTCGTGCAACGCTGACGGGAGGTACGGCTCCGTGTGGACCGTTTGTTGCGCAGCGAGCGACGAGGTGAAGGTCGCGATCGCGAGTGAGGCGTAGATGACTCGAGTCGTCATGTCGTCTTTTGAGGAGGAGCGTCCGATCTGGCGTAGGGGTCCATTCTACAGGTCCGCGCGGTTGACCGGCAGGGCCACCGACTTGCCGCACGCCCGTGCGTACTGTAGCCGTGAGTCTTCCAGACACCTCTGCACCGGACTCAGTATGTCGCGCTTCGAATCCCTGGCTCGCACGCTTACCCCCTCTCTTGGGACGCTGACGGCGCTCTCGATGCTTGCCGCCTGCGGTGGTCCAAGCATGCCGGATGCCGTGGCGTATGAGGGCGTACGACTCATTACAGGCGACGGTGCGGTAATCGAGGAAGCGACCGTGATCGTGCAGAACGGGTTGTTTGTTGCGGTCGGGCCGTCGGCGGCGTTAGACGCGGCCAGCGCTGGTACGCAGGTCGATCTGAGTGGCATGACCGTCATGCCGACGCTGAACAACGCGCATTTCCACCTGCCATCGGAGCGCGCGGCGCGGACCGCTGCGCTGCAGTCAGCGGCGTACTACGGAACGGGGTCCACGTTCAGCTTCGGGCTCGATGAGGGTACGATCGGCCTCGAGATGCGGACCGAGTCGATCCCTGACGCGGCACGGTCTTTGTCGGCCGGACGGGGCATCACCTCACCAGAGCCCGGACGTTCGGAAGTTCCGTACTGGGTGACGACGGAGACGGAAGCCCGGGCCGCGGTGCAGGAGCTCGCGTCCCAGAACGTGGACATCGTCAAGATCTGGGTCGATGACCGAGGCGGTCAGTACGAGCGGCTGTCACCGGAGCTCTACGGGGCCGTGATCGATGAGGCGCACACGAACGGGATTCCCGTCACCGCACACGTCTTCCGACTCCAGGACGCGAAGGGCCTGCTCGAGGCCGGTATCGACGTCTTTGCCCACGGCATCCGCGACATGGACATCGACGACGAGGTCATCGAGATGTGGAAGGCTCGGCCCGAGGTCGTACTCATCCCCAACCTGCCTGGACCGGGTGTGCCAGCCGGAGAAATGTCGTGGATGGCGGGTACGGTCGACGCCGAGCGCATTGCACAGATGGAATCGAACCAGGGTGAGAACGCCGCGGCGCAGGAGGCGTTCGGGATTCAGGCTCGCAATCTGGTGCGACTCCACGCGGAGGGTATCCGGGTCGCGTTCGGGACTGACGGTGGCAACTCGTGGTCGGTGCACCAGGAGCTCGCGGATATGGTCCGCGCCGGACTGAGCCCTGCCGACGTTCTGGTCGCCGCTACGAGCACTGCCGCGATGGTGATGGGACTCGAAGAGACGGGAACCATCGTAGTGGGTAAGAGCGCAGACTTTGTGGTGCTCGACGCCAACCCGCTCGAAGATATCACGAACACGCGGAGCATCGTGGATGTGTTCCTGCATGGTACGCGGGTCGACCGAGAGGGGATCTCCGCGAGGATGCTGGGGGGCTGACAGCCTCGCGCCTCAGCGCCTGAGCGTCTCGGCGACCCTCAGGCCGGCAGCGCGTAGCGCTTGGGCGACGGCGATCTGGTAGATCTCGACATACCACTGACCTGCCTCTGATTCGTATTCCAGCGTCGACTTCAGCAGGAGGTCGTCCGAGATCGGTTCGTGCGCGTGAAGCGCGGTGAGGACTGCCGCCGCGGAGCTCTGATTCAGTCGAGCGAAGAGAGCGTTTCCGCTGAGTGAATCGAAGTCACGTGCGTTTGGTCGGATTGCTTGCCACACTGTATGCGCCGCTTCGTCGAGTGCCTGTTCGAGCAGCAGAAAGAAGGTCCCCTCCTGTCGGGCCTCCGACCAGCGGGCGACCAGTCGAATCCTCTCCTCCGACGGGGGCTCGTCCGTGTACGTGTCGAGCCACTCCTCCAGTGTGACGTTTGGTTGGTACGCGGAGGCCTGTTGGTCTACATCGGCACTAGCGCCGCCATCGACCCAGTCGGCGACCTGCTCGACATAGCCGCCCGGTGCTTCCTCGAGCATGAGGGCTGCAACGTCCTGGCGCATCCGCTCTGCGTCGAACCCGACCTCCACGGCTGACACGAGCCGCTCGAGTTCCTCGTCGTTCGGGTTACCGATCATCAGCGCAACCTGGCGAGTGAAGGCACGTCCCCGCGGGACCACGATAGACTCGATATCGAAGTGGTCGAGCAGGAGGTCTATCGGCTCCGAGGTCTGCGTGACTGTGGCCTCGACCGCTGTTCCCCCGGGGTTGGTGGGTGCGACGCTGGAGGGCTCCGTCACCGCAGCCGTAGTGCAGGCGGTCGCCATCGGCAGCAGCCAGATGGCCCCGGCCGTCTTTGCCCACATGCGCCTCACTTCAAGACCTCCCGGCCCTCGGAGATGCGCTCGAGGAAGGCGCTTCCATATTTTTCCAGCTTGGCCGGCCCGACCCCTGGTACATCAAGGAACTGCGCCTCGGTCTTCGGTTGCCGGACTGCCATCTCGACGAGCACCTGGTCTCCAAAGACGATATATGCCGGGACGCGCTGGCGGTCGGCCGTTTCCTTTCGCAGGTCCCGCAGGCTCTGGAAGACCTCCTCCTGCTCCGGTGTGAGCGCGCTACCGGTAGCGCTCACGTGGCGGGATCGACTCCTGGTCCCCTGGACCGCACCCAGGCTCGCCATCGTCTCCTGAGCGAGCTCCTCCGGTTTGACACCGGTACACGAGTCGCAGGATGTCGAACACGGAGCCATCTCCTCGTCGAAGTAGGCCAGGATCGCCTGGTGTCGACATCGATTCGACTCCACGAGCTGGAAGAGGTCGACCGTGCGCTGACGCTTCTGCTGCCAGAGTTCCGGGTCGTCGATGTCATCCAGGAAGCGCTCGTGCAGCTTCACATCGGCCCAGGAGTAGAAGAGGAAGCACTCGCTCGGAAGACTGTCACGACCTGCGCGCCCGATCTCCTGGTACCAGGACTCGATATCGCGGGGCATATCTCGATGGATCACGAAGCGGACGTTCGACTTGTCGATCCCCATACCGAAAGCCACGGTCGCAACGATGACATCGATTTCGTCACGTTGGAACGCTTCCTGGTTTCCCTGACGATCCGCGGGCTCCATGCCCGCGTGATAGGGCTGCGCCCGCACACCGTTCGTCTGGAGGAACTTGGCGGTCTGGTCGACGGCCTTACGGCTCAGGCAGTACACGATGCCCGTCTCACCCTCGTGTCGCTTGATCAGCGCGAGGATCTCCTTCCGCGTATCGCCCTGACCCTTCTTCCGAACTCCGATCTCCAGGTTCGAGCGGAAGAACGATCCCTTGTAGCCGCCCGGTTTTGACATGCCGAGCTGCCGGATGATGTCACGAGCGACGGTGCGCGTGGCGGTCGCGGTCAAGGCCAGTACCGGCACGTCCAGCCCTTCCTTGAGTCCTCGCAGCCGTCGGTATGAAGGGCGGAAGTCGTGACCCCACTGGCTGATGCAGTGCGCCTCATCCACGACGAGGAGTGAAATCGGGCAGCCGCTCACGAAGTCTCGAAGGCGTCCGTCCAACGCTTCTGGCGCGAGGTACACGAGCTCGTAGTCCCCACGTCGCAGTCCATCCAGCCGCGACTGCCGCTCACCATAGTCGAGGGAGCTGTTGATCTGGACTGCGTTGAAGCCGAACTCGCGCAGCGCATCGACCTGGTCCTTCATCAGGCTGATGAGCGGGGAGAGGACGAGCACGGTTCCGTCCATGATCCGAGCTGGGAGTTGGTACGTCAGCGACTTCCCTGCGCCCGTCGGCATCACGCCGATGCAGTCCCGTCCCTCGAGTACGACGTCGATGATCTCACGCTGGCCTGGCCGGAAGTCGTCGTATCCAAAGACGTCTTTCAGGATCTGTCGTGGATCGGTGGGGCGCATGCGAGTCGGACAAGGGTGAGGGCACATTGAAGGTAACTGCGGGCTGGGGTGCCGGGACGGCGTCATGCGCCCGTGGCTCACCCGCCGTGTCGTGCCTACGATTGTGCGGTTCACCCGAAGGCTCAGGAGTATTTCGACGATGAAGTGCATTCCCCTATTCGTGGCCGCCGTGACGATGTCCGTGGCCCTTCTGCAACAACAGCCCGTGCTGGCTCAGGACCTTCTTCCACAGGAGAGCCCTCTTCCGAGAATCCAGAAGGTGAAGAACTACCTGCCGCACATGACCCGCCCCGAGGTCCAGAATCTGTTGACCCGGTCAGATATGGTGATCATTCCTGTGGCGTCACTGGAGCAGCATGGGCTCCATCTCCCGATCGGGACTGACTATCTGAACGGGGTGGAGCGGGCGAAGCTCATCGCGCAGCAGATCGACGTGTTGGTGGCACCGATCCTGCTTCCCGGTCAGTCCCCCTATCACATGGGGTTTGCGGGCACGATCACGTTGCCGTCACCGCTGATTCAGGAGGTCTACGTCGAGGCGGCAAAGAGTCTCATGCGGCATGGATTCAAACGCTTCTTGATCATGAACGCGCATGGCGGGAACGCTGCGACAACACGCTTCATCGTCGATCGGATCAACCAGGAGACGGAGGGCATCGCCGTCGACCTAGGATCGGTGCTCGGGCCCTTCCGACCCGATATCGATCTGCCTGACGACCCATCCATGCGGGTGTTTGACCGACACGGCGGGACCGGGGAGACCTCCAGCTCGATGTACCTGACACCTGAGCTCGTCGATCTCGATGTAGCCGTGCCCGCCGAACTGATGCTCCTGCCTCATATGGCGGAGATGCTCCCGGAGGTGGTGGCGGGAGATCCGACTGCGCTCACCGTCTTTCTTGCCGAAGGTCTCAAGGATGAGGCTACCGGGAAGGGTACGTCGGCCGCTGAGATGACATCGACCGGCGTGTGGGGTGTGCGAGATCCGCGCGAGTCGACCGCCGAGCGAGGGTGGGCCGACACGGCATCGATGGTCGCTGCCGCCGTCGGCTTCATCGAGCGCTGGAACGAGTTGCGGCCTCAGGGCACACGCTGAGAAGGCCGGGCCCGCCGGGCGGCGGCGTTCGGGCCGCCACCCGCCGGGTTCTCACTGCATCAGCTGCGCAGCTCCCAGAAGGTCTCCACTTCGGCGGCCATGTTACCTGGCAGCGATCCCATGCCGACCGCGGCGCGTGTGCCCTTTCCGGCCTCCTCGCCGAAGACGTCGACCATCAAGTCGCTGAAGCCGTTGATGACGGTGGGCTGCTCTGAGAACCCCGGCACGGCGTTGACCATCCCGAAGGTGCGAACTAGTCGGGCGACCCGGTCGAGACTCCCGACCGCCGCACGCATCGTGGCGAGGATGTTGATACCGCACTGACGAGCGGCTGCCTGACCCTCTTCCACCGTGAGGTCCTGACCGACGATACCCTGGTGGCCGGGTGATGCGTCTGGCATCCGGGGGGTGTGTCCGGCGACGTAGAGGGTGTTCCCGACAATGACGGCGCCCACGTACGTAGCGACGGGTGGGGGAGGGGTGTGAAGTTCGATGCCGAGCTCTCGCAGCCGGGCCTCCGGGCTGACCTGCCAGGGCGCAGCCGAACCCTTGGGCTGAGCTCCTGCGATGCCGGGTATCAGAGAGGCGAGCGAGGCACCCGCGGCGCCACGGATGAGTCGTCGACGGGACAGGATCTCGAGCATGGAGGTCTCCTCGGGGGATCAGGTCGCAGCTCCTCGCGACCTCGTTGCGGTTTCAGATGCCGAGAGCGTAACCGGGGTCGCCAGCCTGCGCACGATGGGGTAGGGTGTTCGCATGACTCAACCTCTACGCAACAGACGGCGCGCCGCCGTTCTGTCGTTCCTGGCTGTCGTTGTGGCTGCGTGCGGGGATGGTGGGGTCGGGCCTGACGACCGAGTTGCGGGTGGCATCGATCTCGACGTCCTCTTTGCACCGGCAACGAGCGCCGAAATCGCCTCCGTGTCTGCTGACTGGGCGGCGCGGACACCAACGGCACAAGGTATTGTCGTCGAGCTGGACACAACGGTGTCGGTGCTCGCGCTCAAGGCTCGTGTGAGAATCGTATCGCACCTGGTCGATGGGACGGTGCGCCACTTCGGTGCGGTGATCACGCCTACGACTCTGACCGCGCCGGCACCGGTCATTGTTTATGCGCATGGAGGTGATTCGGGGGTCGAGCTGGGCCAGGTTCTGTTCACCGTTCCGGTTCTGGGAGATCAGGCCGACGAGTTCGTCTGGATCGTACCATCGTTCCGCTCGGAGACCTTGTTGTTTGGCTCAGATCGCTGGACGTCCGAGGGTGCCGCGAGCCCCTGGGATCATGACGTGGATGATGCGATGGCTCTGCTCGACGTCACCTTCGACATCGAGCCTCAGGCGGACTCGACTCGGGTCGGTGTGCTGGGATTCAGTCGCGGGGGCGGTGTGGGATTGCTGATGGGCGTCCGAGACGAGCGCATCGATCGTGTAGTCGACTTCTTCGGTCCGACCGATTTCTTCGATGAATACGTACAAGATGTCGTAGCGGAGGTGCTCGACGGATCTCTTCGCGAACTGCCGGGCATCGAGGTCCTCAACTCGGACTTCATTCAGCCGCTTCGAAATGGACTGATGGATATTCCGTCGGTTCGTCTCGAACTCGTGCGTCGATCGGCGGTCCTGTTCGCGGATCGGCTACCCGCTGTTCAGATCCATCACGGCACGGCCGATGAGGTTGTCGCGGTGAGTCAGGCCGAGTCGTTGATCGCTGCTCTCGAGGCAGACGGCCGCACGGGCCCGGGTTTTCAATCGTTCCTGTACGAAGGCGGCACCCACAATCCGCTGGCGCTCATCGGGGCGCTGGAGCGGACCCGGGAGTATCTGATCCCTTTGCTGAACTGAGGTAGTCTTGCGCGTGGACTGGCGTGATCGCACGAGGTCTCACGAGGTTAGCCATGCTCTTCTCACGACTTCACGATCGCTCATGCGTGCCTGGCTCCTGAATCGAACCGGTCCGCCGGATATTCTTTCGCTCACGGACGTCGCGGCTCCTGAGCCCGGCCCGGACGACGTCGCGATCCGCGTCGAAACCATCGGTATCAACTACGCTGAGGTGCTGTCCAGAAAAGGACTCTACGGCTGGGCACCCGAGCGACCCTACATCCCCGGGATGGAGGTCGCTGGCCGGATCGAGGCGATGGGTGAGGCGGTCCAGGGACGCCAGATCGGTGAGCGTGTTCTCTGCGGGATGCAGTACGGTGGGTACGCGGAACGGGTCTGTGTTACAGCAAATCGCGCGCTATCGGTACCCGCCGACTTCTCGATGGACGAGGCCGCAGCCTTCGGCGTGAACTTCATGACGGCGTGGGTCGCATTGATGGAGATGGCGCGTCTTCGGCCCAGCGATCGGGTAGCCATCACAGCGGCCGGCGGCGGAGTCGGGACCGCAGCGGTGCAGATCGCGTCAGCGTTCGGATGCGATGTGGTCGCTCTGGCTGGGGCCGATGAGAAGTTGGAGCTGGCGCGTTCACTCGGAGCCGCCCACACGCTGAACTACCGCGCTTCCGACTTCGAGCAGAGGTTCGACCGTGTAACGGTCGATCGCCAACTCGACGTCGTACTCGAAGTCGTTGGTGGTGATGTGTTCCGCGCCTGCAACGGTCGGCTCGCGAACTTTGGGCGGCTGGTCGTCGTTGGGTACGCGCAGCTCGACTACTCGAAGTGGAACCCGCTGTCGTGGTGGAGGGCTTGGCATGACGCGCCGAAGCTGAAGGTGATGGACGCTGCGGTCGCGTCGACAGGTCTTCTGGCGACCCACATCGGCTATCTACTTCCGGACGAAGAGCGATTACTCTCGGTATGGTCCGCACTCACGGAGTTCGTGGAAGCGCATGGCCTGCGGCCTATTGTCGGCTCGACGTGGGACTTCGAGGAGTTGCCGGAGGCGCACCGGTTCATGGAGTCGCGGGCAAGCACCGGCAAGCTGGTCGTTCGCGTTGTGACCGGCTAGAACCAACCCTCTTCGTCGAGCAGGCCCCAGAGGCGCTGGGCAACGCGACCACCGGCGCTCACGATCGTACCGAGATCGAAGGCGAACTGTCCGTCTGAGACGAGGGGACGTCCGTCCACGAACACCCAGGACACGAAGCGGCCGTTGGTGTACAGGAGGTTGTTCAGCGGTTCGGGAGCGGGGGCGCCGGAACCGCTGAGGGGTCCACTCACGTGCACCGCGACGAGATCCGCGAGGGCACCGGGCTCGATCACCCCGAGGTCCGGGTGGCCGAGTGCTCGGGCCGGTATCTCGGTGCAGCCCTGGATGGCGTCTTCGACGGTAGGAGCTCGCACGAGGCGTCCCGGATCGACCTCCTGCAGCAGGGCGGCGCGAGCCTGACCCTGGAGCACGGCCAGCTTCACATTCTCCAGCATGTCATTGCTGTGCGTATCGATCCCGACATTTACGGCGAGTCCGGCCGCGAGCGCCTCGGGGTATGGTTGGGTGCCGCCGCCGGCGCCTCCTGCCGAGGGGCAGGTCGAGTAGACGCCCCCCTGTTCAATCAGAATGTCCGGATCGGTTTCCCAGTCCGGCGCCGTGAAATGTGCCCCGAAGAAGGGACCGTCCATCAGACCGGCATCGGCGAGCCATTGGGTGGGTGTGACACCGTGCCTGCGGCGGACGGTGTCGGTTTCTCGTTGGCCCTGTGACAGGTGTGTGTGGATTCCTGTGCCGAGCCGGGCAGCTGCCTGCGCGAACGCCTCGAGTGTCGCCGGGGTCTGGGTATCAGCGGCGTGCGGTGTCATCATGCCGAATAGGAGACCGTCTCCCTCGCGGCTCAGGGATTCCGCGACAGACAGATTGGCCTCGATCTCCTCCAGCGTAGCAGACTCGGACCCGATGAGGTCTTCATCGGAACCGAACCAGATCGGAAAGAGGCGCCCGATGCCGGGCACCATGCCTCCCACCCAGCCTCTCGCGCCGAGACGACGAGCGACGCGTGCGTAACTCATTGCCTGGCGCACGCTCATGCTCATTTCGACCTGGCTGGTGCAGCCGCTGAGCAGTAGCTCAGTCAGATTGTACGCGGTGAGTGCGTCGAGATCGTCATTGGAGAGCTCCTCCTCGACGAGTGTGAGCGGCCGGGCGTACGACCGGCCGGATTCGATAATTCCTCGGGTCGGGGAGCCAGCAGCGACGTGTGTGTGGCCGCTGATGAGCCCCGGGAGCAGGAGATGTCCGGTCATGTCGATCCGATCGCCGGCAGCCATGCGTCCGGGGCCGACGTCCACGATCCGGTTGCCGGCGATTCGGACCGAGACGTCATGCTCGATTCGTTGACCGTCCGCTTCGGATCGAAACACGGAGGCCCCCTCCAGCACGACGTCGACTACTCGATCATCCGAGCTCGTGGCGGCTCGGCGGGCCTGATGCTTTCGCGCGACTGCGCGATGAGCGATCAGGCCCGCACCCATGCCACCGAACCCGAAGCGGCGCAGCGCTTCCCGACGGTCCATCATTGCCGTGCCTCCAGGCTCCGCTAGCTCGTCTGGGCCACCCCGACCTGCGCCAGTACGATCAGCATCACACGCTGCACGCCGACCGCTCCGTTCTCGTTGCGAAACCATTCGTCGAGGGAGTGGGCACCGAAGCCCTGGCCGCCACCGCCGATCGTGACCGCAGGTACGTCCATGGAGATCGGGATGTTCGAGTCGGTCGAGGACCGACCGAAGCTGGGCTCCATACCGAGCACGCGGGTGACGGCCGCAGCCTGCTGCACGTACGGATGGTCCTCTGCGACTGCACCGGAGGGCCGATCGCCGATCATGTCCACGTCGACAGTGAGTGCTTCGCCACGAGTTCGGCGCACGTTTTCTTCGGCGAGGGCTCTCTGGACTGCACCCTGGAGGATGGCGTCCACGGCATCGAGAGTCGCATCACCCTCCGAGCGCATATCGATCTCCATCCAGGATTCGAAGGGTACGGAGTTCACTGATGTTCCGCCGCCCATACGACCTACGTTGTAGCTGGTCCGGAACGGAGCGGTCGCGGTGTACGGTGCAGCACCGTCCTGGAAGTACCCGATTGCCTGGCCCATGGCATGGGCCGGGTTCGCCAGTCCGAACGCACCCCATGAGTGCCCGCCGGGACCCTTGAACGTCACACGATACCGGTGCGAGCCGAGGCCCATGTGTGTGATGCCGTTCGAGCTGGTTCCGTCGACGGAGATGAAGTGGTCGATCCGTGGACCTCCGTCACGGAAGAGGTGCTTCACGCCGCGGAGGTCGCCCAGCCCTTCCTCACCCACGTTCCCGATGAAGAGGATGTCGGCCTCCGTGCGGACGTTAGCATCGTTCATCGCACGGAGCACTGCGAGTACTGTCGCCAGCCCGCGCGTATCGTCAGCAATACCCGGGGCGAAGAGCGTGTCACCGCTCATTCGGATCGTTACGTCGGTCTCCGGGGGAAAGACGGTGTCCAGATGGCCGGCGATCGCCAGAACCTGGCCTGTGCCCGAGCCCCGACGGAGTCCGATCACGTTGCCCACCTCATCGGTCCATGCGCTATCGACCCCGAGGTCGATCATCATCTGCAGGAATGCCTCACCACGCTCGTCCTCCATGAACGGAGGGGCGGGGATCTGCGTGAGTGTCATGAGATCGTCCATCGTCTGGTCGTCCGTCTCGACAATGTGGTCGAGCGCGGTGCGGACCGCGGGATGGTTCATGAGCTGTTCGATCTGCCTGTCGTACTCGGCCGTAGTCTGCGCGGCGAGCGGTACAGCGAGCATGCCCCCAACGAGGGCGAGCGCAGAGACCTGCGTGAAGAGGCGCTTCATCATGTCTGATCGCATTCTTGAAATGAGGATGTGAAGCACTGAATCTAGATGTTTGGCCATGATCGCGGGGAGGGCAGATTGTCGTGCGCTGAGCGGAGTCGCACGTTTTAGCATCTTGTACCCTGTCTTCCGTCCGCCTACCCTCCGTGTCTGCGTGAAATCGCTCAATCAGGAGTCCCCGAAGTGAAGAGATTCGGCGCCGCCGTTTTCGCTGCCGTTATGGTCGTGCAGCCCATTCAGGCCCAGACCGTGAAGGACCAGCTTGCGGCCTTCATCGACGAAAATGCTGATCAGTACGCTGCAACCGCCCAGCACATCTGGGATCTTGCCGAGGTCGGTTATATGGAGACCGAGTCCTCAGAGACGCTTCAGGGTGTCCTCCGGGATGCCGGGTTCGAGATTGCGTCCGGGGTCGCCGGCATGCCGACTGCGTTCGTTGCGACGTACGGTGGTGGCGGTCCGATCATCGGCATCATGGGTGAGTACGATGCGCTCCCCGGGATCAATCAGAGCCGTTCGCCGGAGCGGGATCCTATTGCGGGGAAGATTGCCGGGCACGCCTGCGGTCATCACCTCTTCGGCACCGGCTCGGTCGCCGCAGCGCTCGCCGTACGGGACTGGCTTGAGGAGAGCGGCGCACCCGGCACCATCCGTGTCTACGGGACACCGGCTGAGGAAGGTGGCGCAGGGAAGGTCTACATGGTGCGGGAGGGACTCATGGATGACGTCGATGTCATGCTGCATTGGCACGCGAGTTCCGCGAACAGTGCGAGCGCGTCGTCCTCACTCGCGAACAAGTCCGGCAAATTCCGGTTTCTGGGGCAGTCTTCTCACGCGGCTGGCGCACCGTGGCGTGGTCGCTCGGCACTCGATGCGCTCGAATCGTTTCATTACATGGTCAACATGATGCGCGAGCACGTGACCCCCGCCGCGCGCATCCACTACGTGGTGACGGCCGGTGGATCAGCTCCGAACGTCGTGCCGGACTTCGCAGAGTCCTACATCTACGTGCGCCATCCAGATCCGGAAGAGTCACGTCGCATGTTCGACTGGGTCACCCGGATCGCGGAAGCGGCTGCTATGGGGACCGAGACCGAGATGGAATACGAGGTCATCCACGGCATTTACAATGTGCTGCCGAACGAGGCGCTGGCACGCGCGATGTTCGAGAACCTCAACATCGTGGGTGGCGTGGAGTACAGCGCGGAAGAGCGCACGTTCGCAGAAGCGATCCACAGCACCTTCCCGCCGGACGCGCCGGGGATAGAGCGGGCCGGCATGATCGAACCGTTCGAGGTCATCGAGGTCGGTCAGGGCGGGTCGACGGACGTCGGCGACGTATCGTGGACCGTTCCGACTGCGGGGCTCGGTACCGCCACCTGGGTGCCGGGCACGTCGGCGCACTCCTGGCAGGCGGTCGCAGCGGGCGGCACCAGCATTGGCAACAAGGGCATGATCAACGCGGCCAAGACACTCGCGTACACACTCTACGATCTCTTTACCACGCCGGAACTGATCGACGCCGCGTACGAGGAGTTCGACCGTCGCCGTGGCCCGAACTACATCTACGAGCCGCTGCTGGGGGATCGTGATCCGCCGCTCGACTACCGCGCCAGCGTGGTAGGTGGAGGGAACAACTGAGGCGTCTCAGGCGGTCGTAACGCGAAGGACTTCGAGGGGCGTCGTGATCCCCTGACGGATCTTGTCGATCCCGTCGCTGCGCAGCGTACGGGTGCCGTTAGCAGTGGCGATTCTCGAAGTTCTTCGCGCAGAGACTCTGCCTAGGAATCCGTTTCGCATTTCCTGGTTCATCCAGAGCCTCTCGAAGAGCCTGATCCGGCCTGAGTGCTCGGTGTTCCCGTAACGGTCGCAGCCTGCGCCGACCATGGCCCGGTTGGGCGAACCCTGACTATTCCCGAGGGCGGCGTGGTGTGATCGTCCAGCTTAGTCTCCTTGGCACAGCGAGCGCACACGCGATGCATCAGCCGTGGGGACTCGACGGGTGCTCCCGAGTGACCCTCGTGCTCACGGCTCTTTGCGCGGAACGATTCCACCGCATCACTGAATCAGCCCTCTCCGATCAGGCTGTGTTCGGTGGAGCAGTCCGGTCTGTCGGCTGGCCTGCCGTCTCCGGCCAGTAGCCGGATCGTGTCGTCGATCCATCTACCCCAGAAGATCCGGCGCATCCAGCGAAAGATCGCTACCGTCGAGGCACCGACGGTAGCCCCGGCAGCGTGGAGCGCGAATCAGGTACTTGGGTAGAGACGCTATACGCGACTCTCATCAGGGATGAAATCAAATGAGAATTCTGCTGGTCGGAGCGACCGGGACCATTGGGAAGGCGATCGCCAGCGTCCTTGAATCCCTCGGCGATGAGGTGATTGGGGTGGGGCATTCGTCGGGTGAGCGGTCCGTGGATTTGGCTAATGCCGAAGCCTTGAGGCGTTTTTTCGACGCCACCGGTGCTCTCGATGCCGTCGTCTGCGCTGCTGGTGTCGCACAGTTCGGTTCCGTTCAGGAGCTGAACGACGAGGCTTACGACTCGAGCATTGCCAATAAGCTCATGGGGCAGGTAAACCTGGTACGTTTTGGTCGAGGCGCAGTTCGGGAAGGTGGCTCGTTCACGCTGACCACCGGGACGCTGAGTGTTCGGCCGACCCCTGGTACCGCGGCCGTTGCGATGGCCAGTGGTGGTGTCGAGTCGTTTGTGCGCGCAGCGGCTCTCGACCTTAGAGGTCGTTACAGGGTGAACGCCGTGAGTCCCGGCTGGGTTGCGGAATCGAGGCAGGCTATTGGACTGGCGCCCATGCCTGGCATCTGGGCCGCAGACCTGGCGCGGTGCTATGTCCGATTGGTGCACGGTGACGCGACAGGCCAGATCGTCGAGGCGGAGGAGTAGTCGGCTTGACCCCACTGCGTGACGTGGGAGAGTCGCGCCCGAGGAAGGATCGCTATGGACGCCAGGGATAAAGGGGTCTTCGTAGATGCCAATCGGTCTCTGCCTGAAAAGACATTCCGAAGTCGAGAACAGTCTGGTCATCGAAGGGGCTTGCGACGATCTGAAGGCAAAGCGGCATACCGTCAGGGTCGAAGCCACACGGGATGTTGAGCCCGGGGTGCCCCACGAGGTTCGCGATGTAGTTCAACCGAGGCGTGTTTGCCGCGGCGTCTTCGGGTGGCTCCCACTCGTTGCGCGCGGGGATGGGCCAGCCGTCACTCACTTCCCGCAGGCCGGCGCCGTTCGGCCACGTTGGTGCGATCACTGCGTCGTAGCGCGCTACGATTGCATCAGCCTCTCGTGCCAACTGGCTTCGGATACGCTGCGCGGTCAGGTAATCGGACGCTGACATCATCCGTCCCGCCATCCACCCTGCAGCCCGGTCTTCGTTGAAGGAGAACATTCCCGCTGCACTACCGTCGGTGAATAGCGGTTCAAAAATGGTTCCGCTTTCGACGGTTACAATGGTGCTGAAGAGAGCGCCGGTGGGGTACAGAGGCAGCTCGATGTCCTCGACGATTACGCCCATGCGTTCCCACGTATCGAGTGCCTCCTGAAAGACCTGTCGATTGTGGTCGGACTGGGTCAATAGGAATTCGCGGCGGTGAACGCCGAGTCGTTTTCCTTGCATGGATCCGGGATCGACGCGGAAGTCGAATGGTCGGTTCGTCGACGAGTTGTCCCTTTCGTCGAACGCGCTGATTTGCTCCAGCACGTGGCCACAGTCCTCCGCTGATCGCCCTACGGGCCCAATCTTGTCCAGGCTCCATGACAGGGGCATGCACCCGAATCGACTCACACGGCTGAAGGTCGGACGGAGCCCCGAGGCCCCGACCGCTGAACCGGGAAAGACAATCGACCCTCCGGTCTCTGTGCCGATTCCAAATCCGATGAGGCCTGCGACCGCTGCTGAAACCGTGCCACTCGAAGAACCGAAGCTGGTGCGATCCAGCTTCCACGGGTTGAGCGCGGAGCTGGTATTCCCGCCTGCGAACTCGCCGAGAGACATCTTCGCCATGAGGACCGCGCCAGCGTCCGCAAGCCGCTCGATCACCGCAGCGTTTCGGGTGGGTACGCGGTCGCGGAAGATCCCGGAGCCCCAGGTCGTCCGTATGCCGTCGGTGTCGAGGAGGTCCTTCACGCCGTAGGGGATGCCATGAAGAATGCTCCGCCGGCGTCCCGAACTGAGCTCAGCGTCGGCGCGTTCTGCGGATTCGAGCGCGTGATCACGCGCGATTGTCACCATCGTGGAAAGCATACCGTCGTGATCGGACCGGGGCTCGCTCGGAAGTTCGAACGGCGGAGGGTCCAGCTCCGCGGCGCGGTCCAGGAAGTGCCGTGTCAACTCGAGCGACGTGATCTCTCCGGACGCGAGTAGATCAGCTTGCTCACGGACTGTCATGAAGTGGATCGGTGTCTGCTGCATCAGCCCCTCCGGAAGACGGTGAGCGGTTGTTCGTCGGGGCTGAGGGGAAAGGCACGAAGCACATTCGAGATGCGTGCACTATTCTCGACTGCTCGTCGCAGACGGTCGAACTCATCGGGGTTGTCGTAGATGCCTCGCGACCCCTGTGCGTCGAGTAGGGTGCGTACCGTCGCATCCGATATCTGTCCCGTTTCGGATAGCTGGGTACAGGCTTGCTGCCAGGTCACCGCCATCGCGGCGGCCCCAGCGCCCGCAATCTTTGTGAACTGCCTGCGATCAATCGTCATGCTGCCCCCTTTGAAGTCTGCACGCGCTCGTCTAGTATGCCGCCGCTGGTACACCTCGACGATGCGTGGTAGAGAAATGATGGACAAGGGAAGCCTGCTCATCCGTGGCGGTACGGTCATCACTGCGACGGGTCGGTCAGAGGCCGATGTACTCATGCGCAATGGGCTCATAGAGGCGGTGGGCCCTGACATCGGTGACGGTTTCGGTGCGGTCGATCGCATCATCGACGCGACCGGACACTGGGTCATGCCTGGTGGAATCGATACGCATACGCACCTGGCGCACCCCATCGGTCGTCTCGGTGTCATGACCGCGGATGACTTCTATACCGGTACCGTAGCAGGGGCCTTTGGGGGCGTTACGACGATCGTCGACTTCGGGCTGCAGGAGCAAGGTGGCACGCTCGACGCTGCGCGAGAACACCGGCTTGGTGTGATCGATCCGGATGCGGTCATCGACTTCGGCTTCCATCTGATCGTCACGGATGTGAACGAGGAGGTTCTTGCCGAGATGGGAGACCTGATTCGATCCGGCTTTCCGTCGTTCAAGGTTTACATGACTTATGGAGACAAGAAGATCGGGGACGACGACCTGATCCTGCTCCTCGAGATGGCCGGCGAGCACGGTGGCCTCATCTATGCTCACTGCGAGAATGACTGCGCCGTGACGCATCTCATCGAGCGTCATCTGGCGGAAGGGAAGACAGGTCCGGCATACCATGCGACCAGTCGGCCCCCGGCGGTCGAGGCAGAAGCAACCAACCGAGCGATCATGCTTGCCGAGCTGGCTGGAGCACCCATCTGTATTGCGCATGTGACGTCGTCGGGCGCGGCTCAGCACGTTGCCGACGCGCGTGCCCGGGGAGTCACTGTCGTGGCGGAGACGTGCCCGCAGTACCTCGTTCTCGATTCCTCGGTCTACGACCTGGGGGCAGGGTGCGAGGTGGCGAAGTTCGTTTGTAGTCCACCGATGCGTGAACAGAGCCATGTCGCGGCGCTCTGGGAGGCGCTGGCGGACGGCTCGATCCAGCAGGTGTCGTCAGACCACGCTCCCTTCCGCTTCGAAGGCCAGAAGACCGGCGGATGCGACAACTTCACGCAGATCCCGAACGGGCTGCCCGGTATCGAGACGCGTCTCCCGATCGTATTTACCGAAGGCGTCGTCAGCGGTCGGCTCACCCCGGAACGCTTTGTCGAGCTTACGGCCACTGCCCCGGCGCGGATATTCGGCCTGACCTCGAAGGGTCGCATCGAGCCGGGTGCGGATGCGGACGTGATCGTCGTCGACCCTGAGCGTGAGGTAGACATTACAGCGTCCGTCCTTCATTCGGATGTCGACTACAGTCCGTATGAGGGGATGACCCTGAACGGCTTCCCGACGTGGACCATTTCCAGAGGTGAGGTCATTGTGGACGAGGGTGCGCTCACGGCGAAGCGGGGGCGCGGTCAACTCGTCGATCGGGCTCCGATCGACCCGGTCACGTTTCTCTGATCCTGGGGATCGGAGACTGGGTCGACCAGCGCGTCTGTCGATGATTGACGAGGGAGCTACGGAATCAGATCGTCACGTACCTCGTCGATGATCCCGAAGAAACAGCACCACTCGCCCTCCAGCACCGACGGACGTGAGCGTAGCCCGAAGACCACCCCCTCTTTCGGTGCCACGACCTCGGCCGTCACGGTGCCGTAGAGGTCGTACACGTTCCCGAGCGGAGCCCCTGCCGGCATCGCCGTCTCAAAGGCCATGTCTTTGTCCCCCACCCACATACCAGAAGAGGGAGCGAGAAGGGCCTCCTGGTGACCCATGCGCCACTCCGGTGCGTACGTCGCATCACCCGGCGCCATCCCGTAGTGACGCATGACGTTCAGGTATCCGGCGGCTAGATCGTTGGCGATCTCGTGGAAGTCGCTCGTCAGCGTTCTGCAGTTTCCGCCCAGCTCGACGGTGACGCCGGCCTTGCCCAGCTCTGCCATCTTCGAGGCGGGGTTCGCTCCGCCTACGCCAGACCGGAAAACCAGATCCCATGGCTCCCCCATCGCCGCGGCAAGTTCCAGGCTTTGCGGGTTGTCTGCGGCGAAGATCATGTGGGCGAGGTAGCTGTGTTCGCCACCGGAATGTACGGCGATCTGCAGATCGCACGTGTCCTTCATTCCCAGCCAGTGTGCCCATGCGGCACGCTCCGTCGGGTAACCGTCCGCGGCACCCGGATACATCCGGTTCATGTCGTACGTGAACGAGTCCAGGGGATCCCCACGTTTTCCGGCCTCGAAGGCCGGAACGTTCATGGCAGGTACGCCGATCACGGTTCCGCAGACTTCGGAGGGGTCGAGCTGATCGAAGAGCCTGAAGATCGAGAACGCACCTTCGGGCTCGTCTCCGTGAGTAGCGCCGTTGATCCAGAGACGAGGGCCGTCCTTCTCACCATGGCAAATCAGGAGCGGGATCTCCTTGGGACGGCCGTCGGCTTCCGCGCCTACAGGCAGGGCTGCTCGACCGATAGTACCGGCCTCGATGCGTCCGTTTCCGATTTCGAAAGCGTTTCTCATGGATATATCAGTCGTGGTTCGCCGAGACGTGTGTCTCGGTCAGGAGAAAGGGCACGCCAATGTCGCCGGCAAGCGTGCGCAACGTATTGAAGAGTTCGCGGTTCAGAGGGATGCCGTCCCGGAGCCGCTCGGTCGCCCGGTGCTGTTCCGCCTCTCCAGGCAGCTGCAAGGGATGCGTAGAGTCGATAGGTGCGGCGGCCAGGACCTGCGCGATTAGGAGCTCGAGTCGCTCGTCGAAGGTCGGACGGTCCATGAAGGCCTCGATATCGATCGCGATGAGCGTATGGGCGACGTCGAAGTCGAGGTCGTCCTGGAAGACGTCCGTACCGAAGCGCGAGCCGGTCAGCACGCCCGTGATCACATCGGTGATCAGGCTCAGCCCATAGCCTTTGTAGTCTCCGATCGGGAGCAATGGCCCCTGATCCGCCTCGAGAGGATCCGTTGTGCGACGGCCGTCTGGGGTGAGCGCCCAGGTATCCGGTATTGGCCGACCTTCGCGGGCGAGCCAGCGCATCATGCCTTTGCCCGATTGTGTCAGCGCCATGTCGAGGACAAGAGGTGGATGGTCCGTCCGCGGGACTGCGAGTCCCCACGGATTTGTCCCGAGGACCGGTTGGGCGGCCCCCCACGGCGCCATCTCTGCCCCGGCATTCGTCATTGCGATACCGATGAGGCCCGCATCGGCCGCCTGCTTGGCGTGGTAGCCCGAGGTCCCGAAGTGGTTGCTATGCTGCACGGCCACCATCGCGATTCCTGTGGAGCGGGCCTTCACGATCGCGCGTGACATGGCCCGGCGTGCTGACACGTAGCCTAGCCCCTTGGCCGCATCGAGGAGCGCGGTGGAGGTGCGATCGCTGATCCACTGCATCGGCGCGTCGCCAACCAGACCTCCGTTGCGCAGGCGGCGTGCGTATCGGGGGAGCTTTTCGAGTCCTTGACCCTGCCCGGGGTGCCACCACAGGGCCGCCGAGACGATGCCGTCTGCATTAATGCGGGCCTCTTCCTTATTCGTACCGAGACCTGTGAAGAAGGCCTCGAGGAACGAACGAGTCGAATCGACGGTGACCCGCACGGTTTCAATGTCTGAGGTGAGCTCGTACACCGTGGCCGTTCGTGGTTCAGGGTTCGCGGGGATCGTCCCCTTTGTCCGAGTCTGCCGCGACTGAAGCCAGGGAGGGGTCGAGAACTCGGAGAAGGATGGCCGCCAAGGTACGGTCGAGTCACGGGGCTGTCATCGGCAAATCAGGACTATTGCTTACGTGAGCATAAAGCTTATACTGTTGTTCAAGTAAAAGTTAAACAAAAGACAAACAACTGCATCCCATGTTCAAGTCGACTCTTCTTCTCGCAGCTCTGGTCCAGCTCTCGCCGGGCCAAGCCGACCTCGATGCCCAGAGTAGCGTTGCGTCCGTGACTCGCGCCCGGTCGGTTGCAACCGCTGTCGAGTACAGTGGCGTCGCACGGCAACTCTCCGTGCCGGCCCCCGTCATGGCGTCGCCTGACATCTCGATTGATGGGCGCCTCGATGATCTGGCGTGGGAGACCGCCGCCATCCTGACCGGCTTCTCGCAGTACCAGCCAGTCGAAGGGACCGCAGCGTCCGAAGAGACGATGGTACGGATGATCGTGACCGATGACGCCCTGTACTTCGCGATCCGGGCAGAGGACGCGAACGGTGGCCCGCGTGCCACTCTGACCCAGCGGGATGGATATGGGCGCTCGGACGACTATGTCCGTGTCATTTTGGATACGTTCAACGATCAGCGTCGCGCGTACGTGTTCATGGTCAATCCGTACGGAATTCAGGGTGATGGGCTCTGGGTCGAAGGCGGCGGTGGGCGATTCGGCGACCCGATCGATTGGAGCCCGGATTTCCTTTGGGAGTCTTACGGCCGGGTCGACAGTGCAGGCTTCTCGGCAGAGATCAAGATCCCGCTGAAGACGCTGCGCTTTCCGAAGGCCGACATTCAGGACTGGGGTCTCCAGATTCAGCGCACGATCCGGCGTACCGGGTATGAGTCGTCGTGGGCCCCGATCACTCAGGAGCGAGCGAACAAGCTGGAGCAGGCAGGTTCTCTCACAGGACTTCGCGGGCTCGATGCCGGGCTGTTCATGGAGATCAACCCGACCCTCGTGGGTTCGCGGACCGGGGAGTCTGCGACCGACGGGAGCGGGCTGGCCAGTGACGGTGGCCAGGGAGAGGTCGGTATGAACCTCACCTATGGCCTGACGTCGAATTTGACTCTGGACGGTACCGTGAATCCCGACTTCAGTCAGGTCGAGGCGGATGCAGGGCAGATCGCAGTAAACGAACGATTCGCTCTCTTTCTGCCGGAGCGGCGTCCCTTCTTCCTCGAGGGGACGGACGTGTTCAACATGCCAAAACGTTTGGTCTACACGCGTTCGATCGTGAATCCGGTCGGCGCGGCTAAAATCTCAGGCAAGATCGGCGCACTTCAGGTCGCCTACCTCGGAGCGGTCGACGAGGTCAACTCCGGAGCTTCAAACCCGGTCGTCAATCTCATGCGGGTGCGTGGCGACGTCGGCAGCTCCTCGAGCATCGGTGCGGTCTACACGGACCGGACCGAGCCAGGAGTGGATTTCAATCGCGTGATGGGAGCCGATGCTCGCTTCGTGCTGGGCGGTCGATACACCCTCGAGATGCTGGCGGCAGGAAGCGCTGACGGTGCAGTGGGCGCGGACACGAATTGGGGCTCGATGTTTTCCATGAGCGCCCGACGGTCGAGCCGCACGTTGTCGATGAATGCGTCGTTCGAGGATTCCTCTGACGACTTCCGCGCCGGCAGCGGTTTCATACGCCGCGTGGGCGTCTCTCAGTTGAATGGTCGCACTAGCTACACCTTCCGTGGGAAGCGGGGCGCGTTGGTTGAGAGCTGGGGCCCGTCGATCGACGCAGACGCCACCTGGCTGCGAGAAGACTTCTGGGCCGGAGGTGCTCCGCAGGAAACAGATTTTGGCGCCGGATTGAGCGCCTCCTTCCGGGGCAACATCGGGGGCTTCCTCAACTACGGTCGTCGGGGCTTCAACTTCAACTCGGCACTATACGACGGATTCTTCTCCGGACCGTCCGAGAATGCGGTCGTACCGGTGAGCGAGGGCTCGGAATTGTATTCCGGACTCCACAGCCTCAGCCTCCGGAGCTGGATCAGCTCCTTCGAGACCGTGCGGATCTCGCTGGGAGGTGGTTGGAATCAGACGCCGATCTTCTCGAGCGGTCTCCCTCTCGACGTCGGTGAGCGTTGGAGCGGGGACTTGGGATTCACTTTTTATCCGACCGGCTCGATCCAGGCTGAGATCGGCGCCCGGCACGTGACGATTCTTCGCGGGCTCGACGGGTCGACGTACTCACAGGCGACGATTCCGAGGCTGCAGGCTCGTTACCAGGTCAGCCGCGCGTTGTACGTGCGTGGCATTGGCGAATACTCGAGTCAAAAGCGCGGCGATCTGCTCGACCCGGTGACGGGTGAACAGGTCTACACGTGCTCGGAGCAGGAGTGTTCAGCGCGACTCGGCTCGGACCGCCACGACTTCCGTGTGGAAGGGCTGCTCGGGTACGAGCCCTCTCCCGGGACGGTGGTGTTCTTCGGGTACACTCGGCAGTTCCGGGACACATCGGCGTTCAGCTTCGATGAAGTTCAGGCCGTTCGTGACGGTCTGTTCCTGAAGCTCAGCTATCGCTTCCGGATGTAGCGTTTAGTCGAGCACCTGGAAGTTCATCATCACGCCGGACTCCTCATGTTCCAGATTGTGGCGATGCATCACGACGACGCCCCGAAACTGATCGAAGAGTACGACGACCTCGAAATGGTACCGGTTCATCTCTCCCGGTCCGATCGCGAGCGGCGGATGTCCGTCGGGCCCCTATAGCGAAACGAGTCTGTACCAGTGGGGGATCGTGGGCTCCGGCGGCTCGTTCCTCAGTTCGATCTCCGTAATGCTCCCCTGATCGAAGCGCAGGGTCTGCGCGGTGAGGGATCCGTTGAGAAGATGCTCAAACGCAGCTCGGCGGCCTGCAACGAACCGGCCTGGACCCCAAGGGCGCCCAGGCCGGTCACGTGCACTGTGGTGGGAAGAAAAGTCCGGCGATCCATCTAGTGATCGCTGGGCCCCTTGCATTCGTCGGACTCCGCCATCGGCGTGATCCTAGCGGTTGCAATTCCTGTAGTTACAGACCGGCGTGAGGTTCGCCCCGGTCAGTCCCTGTGGCTCGGGCTCACCCACTGCGGGTAGTGTGAGGGTCCCGATGCCGTCGATCGAGGCCGACACTACCTCACCGGGCTGCAGGTACCCACGGTCCGCACCGGCCATGGTGCCGCCGGACGTTCCGTTGTTGACGACGTCACCCGGGTAGAGCGTAATGATCGAAGAGCCGTACTCGATCACCTCCCAGAGTGAGTGGATCATGTCTCCAGCGGTCGCTTCCTGAACCTGGTTGCCGCCAATGGAGAGGGTCTGACGCAGGATCTCCATGGGGTTGCCGTAGAACTCTTTCGGGACGATCCACGGACCCTGGGGCGCGAAGGTGTCGTGCCCCTTCCCGACGAACCAGTCGGACGTCATCGGGTTTCCGCCCGGCGGCCGGCCACCGCGGTCGGACACATCGATCGTGACCATGTATCCGAAGACGTGTGCCTCTGCGTCGTTCGCTGAGATGTACTTTCCGGTTCGTCCGATGACGGCCCCCAACTCGACTTCCCAGTCGATCCGGTCCCGGCCCCAGGGGATGACGATCTCGGCCCCGTTCCCTACCACAGCGCCCCGGCTCGGCTTGAGGAAGAGGTATGGAACGCCCCTGTTCTCGCGCCGCTGCTGACGGGCCTCCGCCTGCTGCTCGGGCGAGCTGGCCTCGTTGACGTGGCTGTAGAAGTTGACCGCCGCGTTCAGAATCTTGCCGGGGTACATGATCGGCGGGAGCGTTCCGACCTCGTTGAGGTCGTAGACATAACCTGGTCGGACGCCGGTGAGCATATCGTTCCCCACGACATGGTTCACGATCTCGTAGAGACGGGGCTTCATCCCGTATTCGTACCGGGCGATCAGGTCCAGCATGTCGTCCGGTTCCGGAATCGCGGGATACGCGGCGTCCCTCTCGAGAGCCGTGTTCGCGGGGTTCAGCGCGACGATGTACTGGTCGCGAAGGACGAGACCCACTTGTGGCGTCCCGTCGATCTCGAAGGTGCCGACCTTGAACGGCTCGGCGACGTCCATCTGCGCGTGAACCGGACTCGTCGCGATGGCGACCAGGCCCAGCGAAAGTGCGGACGTGAGAAGAATCGAGCGAATGTGCATGCCCTGCCTCTTCGTGCGGTGAGTGTGATAGGGCAGTCAGAGTGCGGTGCGCGTAGTCGGCGGTCAATCCACGACCTAGCTTCTTCGTCCTCGCCAACCCGTCGCCCTTCATCTCATGGGACCTGACATGCGGAAGACAGCCTGCAAACTTTTCGTGGCAGCTCTGCTCGCGCTGCCAGTCACACTCGAGGCGCAGACACGATTCCTGCGTCAGCCATCGGTCAGCGCTACGGAGATTGCGTTCGTGCACGCGAACGACATCTGGGTCGTGCGTCGTGGCTCAAGTGACGCCCGTCGGCTGACCTCCGCCGAGGGTGCGGAGACGGAACCAGCGTTCAGTCCGGACGGACGGTGGATCGCGTTCACGGGTGAGTACGGGGGTAACCAGGATGTCTATCTGGTGGAGGCTGCCGGCGGTCAGCCCGAGCGGCTCACGTGGCACCCGTCGGCTGACGTGGTCCAGGGATGGACGCCGGATGGGGACATCCTCTTTCGGTCCGGAAGAGAGGCCGTACCAACCCGCCTGTGGACGTTCTATACCGTCGGCGCGGAGGGTGGCCTGCCCGAGCGCTCTCGCCTGCACCAGGCGTATCAGGGCGAGATGAGTGACGACGGAGCGTACTACGCCTACCAGGAGATCCAGCTCTGGGACCCGGGTTGGCGTAACTATCGGGGCGGTCAGGCACAGCCCATTCGGGTGGTGTCGACATCATCGCTCGACCTCGAGCATCCGTCTTGGGAGGGCGAGCGGCACCTGGATCCGACGTGGATGGGCGCGACGGTCTTCTACCTGTCCGAGCGGGACTGGGCGAGCAACGTATGGGCGTATGACCCCGCTACCGGGCAGGACCGGCAGCTGACGTTCCACGCCGACTTCGACGTCATGAGTCTGGACGCAGGACACGGCGCAGTGGTCTACGAACAGGCCGGCTACCTGCACGAACTCGATCCCGCCAGTGGGGAGACACGGCAACTCGACATCCGGGCCGCCGGTGATCAGAACTGGGCCCGGTCCCGATGGGAGGACGTGCCCGCCAACCAGCTCACCAACCCACGACTGTCTCCAACCGGCCGGCGAGCCCTGTTCGAATATCGCGGCGACATCTTCACGGTGCCGGTCGAGGAGGGGAGCTGGCGGAATCTGACCCGATCACCCGGTGTCGCTGACCGAACCCCGGTCTGGTCGCCAGACGGCGAGCAGATCGCGTGGTTCAGTGATGCTTCCGGCGAGTACCAGCTCGTCGTGTCTGACCAGCAGGGACAAGGTCAGAGGACGATCTCCATCGACGAGCCATCGTTCTACTTCCAGCCTCGCTGGTCGCCAGATGGCAGCAAGCTGGCGTTCACGGACACGCATTACCGAGTGCAGGTGATGGACGTGGCCACCGGTGGCGTACAGCACGTGGACACCGACAGGTATGCGCACCCGGAACGGACGATGAATCCGGTCTGGTCTCCGGATTCACGGTACATCGCCTATGCGCGCCGCCTCGATACACAGCTACGTGTGATCAGCGTGCATGACACCGAGACCGGTGAGCAGCACCAACTGACCGATGGCATGGCCGATGCCATCAGTCCGGTGTGGGACGAGTCGGGCGACTACCTCTATTTCCTCGCGTCGACCGATTACGGACTCAACACCGGCTGGCTCGATATGACCTCGTACGACCGGCCGGTCACGAGAGCGCTCTATGTGGCGATCCTTGCCGCAGACGGGATGTCCCCCTTCCTCCCGGTGAGTGATGAGGAGTCGGGAGGGGATGGGTCCGCCTTGAGTGACGCAGCTGACGTGACCGTAACAATCGACGTAGGCGGGATCGCGGATCGAATCGTGTCAGCACCGAACCTACCGCTCCGCAACTACACGGGTCTGTTTCCAGCGCCGTCGGGGCACGTCTTCGTGACCGAGGCCGTCCCGAATCAACCCGGCTCGACCGTCCATCGGTACAGCCTCGATGACCGCGAGCCCACCGAATACGCAACGGGTGTGGCCGCTGCGACCGTCTCCAGTGATCGGAGTACCATCCTGCATCGCTCGGGATCGACGTGGAGCGTAACTGCAACGGCCGGTTCACCCCCCTCCGGATCGGAAGGGCAGCTCGCGCTCGGCGACCTCCGGGTCCGTGTGGAGCCGACCGAAGAGTGGTCGCAGATGCTTCGTGACGGCTGGCGCTTCATGCGGGACTTCCTGTATGTCGACAACCAGCACGGAGCTCCATGGGACGACGTCTGGGCGTGGTACTCCGCGTGGCTACCCGATGTCGAGCACCGCTCTGATTTCAATCATCTCCTCGACATGCTTTCTGGTGAGATTGCCGTGGGGCACTCGTACGTCCGTGGCGGCGACTACCCCGAGCTGACCAACCCGCGCACCGGTCTGCTCGGTGCTGACCTCTCGGCGGCTGACGGTGGCTACCGGATCGATCGTATCTACTCAGGTGAGAGCTGGAATCCGAATCTGCAGGGCCCGCTGGCCCATCCGGGGCTCGGCGTGACCGAGGGTGATTTCATTGTCGCCATCGACGGGCGGTCGCTGATCGCCCCGACTAACCCGTTCGAGCTTCTCGAGGGCACGGCGGGTCGGCCTGTTACTCTGACCGTCAGCGATACGCCATCCGGCGCGAATTCACGCACCGTCGTCGTCGAGCCCCTGGGAAGCGAGGGTCAGCTCAGGAGCTGGGCCTGGATCGAAGGGAACCGTCGGAAGGTCGACGAGATGAGTGGTGGTCGACTCGCCTACGTCTATGTGCCGAATACCGGTCAGGGTGGATACACCTACTTCAACCGGATGTACTTCGCGCAGCAGGATCGACAGGGCGCGGTCATCGACGAGCGCAATAACGGTGGCGGGTCCGCTGCGGACTATATCGTCGACATCATGGCCCGTGAGCTCACAGGGTACTTCAACTCCCGGGCTGGTGACCGGAAGCCGTGGACGCAGCCGATGGCGGGCCTGTTCGGGCCCAAGGTCATGATTATCAACGAGCGCGCCGGGTCCGGTGGGGATCTCATGCCCTACCTCTTCCGTTTCCGCGAGGTCGGACCGCTGATTGGCACTAAGACGTGGGGTGGTCTGGTCGGTACCTGGGACACACCGCCGCTGATCGATGGTGGTCGGTTCGTGGCGCCCCGCGGCGGGTTTTTCGACGTGAACGGTGAGTGGGCAGTCGAGGCTGAGGGTGTGGCTCCGGACATCGAGGTGATGAATGCGCCCAGGGATGTCGCCGAGGGTCGTGATCCGCAGTTGGAGGCTGCCGTGGCCGAGGCACTGAGGTTACTCGAGACCGAGGCGGTGGAGTTCATGTCGGAGCCAGCGGCACCAGTGCGGTACCGCCGGCCGGGTGGGGGGTGAGGTAGAGGAGACAAGTTGGCTCTCGCGGTCGAGGTGAGACTGCGCTCGTGCTTGACAAAGATTTAGGTGCGCCTAAAATATATAATTAGGTGAACCTAAAACGCCGGCTCTGACCGGCTCGTTGTGTCTCATGAATCCACTGCGCGGACGCACCAGGACAAGACGAGCGATGCAGTGGCCTGGACTTGTCGCTGCGTTTCTTCTGCTTCCTGCCCCTGCCGCTGCTCAAAATTCGGCGGCTGTTCAGGGGATTGTAGTGCGCCAGTCGGGTGAGGCGATCCCGTACGCGAGTGTCTCGGTCCTGGGCACCCAGCGTGGTGTAGTCGCCGATGGAGCGGGACGGTTCCGCCTGGAGGGGCTTCTTCGCGGCGGGCTCGTTCTGATCGCGTCTGCACAGGGCTTCGGTGCGGTCGAGCAGGCCGTTACCACGACCGATGGCGGGATCGTGACCATCGTTCTCGAGCTCGATCCGGTCGCTCTGGAGGCCCTGACAGTGACCGGAACGATGAAGAGCACGACCGTCGCTCAATCCCCGGTGAAGGTGACCGTAGTTCCGAGCGCGGTGCTTCAACGAAATGCGACCAACAACCTGGTCGAGGCCGTTCAGTTCGTGAACGGCATCTACAATCAGGTCGACTGCGGTGTGTGCTATACCAACAATCTTCGAATCAACGGGATGGAGGGTCCGTATACCGCAGTGCTCATCGACGGGATGCCGCTCATGAGTTCACTCGCGGCCGTGTACGGTTTGAACGGAATCAATCCCGCGCTGATCGAGCAGATCGAGATCGTGAAGGGCCCGTCGTCTACCCTCTATGGATCGGAAGCCATGGCAGGCGTGATCAACGTGATCACGAAAGACCCACGCTTCGCACCCCGCCTGGCCATAGACGCCTGGGGCACGTCTGACGCCGAAGGCAACGTAGACTTCGCGGCATCGACCCGGCCCGGTGACGTGAGTGGATTCCTCAGCGGCAACCTGGCCTACAGCGACCGCTTCGTAGATGGGAACGGAGATGGGTTCACCGACTTCCCGCTGAATCGGCGCGGTGTCGTCTTCGGGAAGATGGACGTGTCACCTCAGGGTGAGCGGCGCGCCACCCTGACGGCGAAGTACCTCTACGAGGACCGGTTCGGTGGAGTGGAAGGCTGGACCCGCGCGGATCGCGGCAGCAACGAAGTCTATGGCGAGTCGATCTACACGAACCGCGTCGAGATGCTCGGATCGTATCTGCCCGGATGGTCCGACGAGATTCGGTTCGAGGGTTCGTACAGTTGGCATGATCAGGACAGCTGGTACGGTGACAGTCCGTACGATGCGACCCAGCACATCGCATTCGGAAACGCGCTGTGGGGATCGATGCTGGGGCGGCATGATCTGCTACTGGGGGCGAGCCTTCGCTACCAGACCTACGACGACAACACACCAGCGACGGTCGCCGTGGATCGAAGACTCATTCCGGGCGTGTTCGCTCAGGACGAGGTACGCTTCAGCAACCGCATGACGCTGCTTGGTGGGATGCGGGCGGATCATCACGAGGAGCATGGGGTCATCGCTTCACCGCGTGCGGCGCTCAAATGGGACGTGTACGAGCACACGGCCGTGCGCCTGAATGCGGGCACGGGTTTCCGGGTGGTCAATCTCTTCGCTGAGGATCACGCGGCCCTTACCGGAGCACGTGACGTGCTGATCGCGTCGGAGCTCGAACCCGAGCGTTCACGCAGTATCACCGTGAACGTCAATCAGGTCGTCGAGTTCGGGCCGAGCCCGATGATGATCGATCTCGACCTCTTCCACACGCGCTTCTCCAACAAGATCGTCCCGGATTACGACGTCAATCCGAACCAGATCGTCTACGACAACCTCGAAGGCCATGCGGTGAGTCGCGGTATCGGCTTGACGTTGAATCAGAACGTCGACTTCGACCGCTTTCTCTACAGTGTGGGTGTGACCCTTCAGGATGTGTACACCGTCGAAGCAGACGATCAGTCCGATGAGTTCTTCGCGCCGAATATCCGGGGAGTACTCAGCGCGACGTACAACGTCCGCAGCCTTCCCATGCGCGTCGACTACACCGGCAGTATCACCGGACCCATGCGCCTTCCCGTCTATGCCGCTCCATTCACGCGAGCTGAGCGGTCGCCGATGTACTCGATCCACAACGTCCAGACGTCGTGGCGCATCGAGAACGGAGCTGAGTTCTATCTCTCCGTAAAGAACATTTTCGACTACGTCCAGCCCACCGCGTTGATCGACCCGGCAAACCCCTTCGGCGACGACTTCGACACGGCGTACGTGTATGGGCCACTCCGGGGACGGCATATCATGCTCGGTCTCCGGTACGGGGTCGGACGGTAGCCTGATGGTGTACCGTCCGACGATGAGGAAGCCCCGAACCATCACGCTTGGGCTGCTTCTTACCGGTGCCGCATGGTTCGCACCAGCGGCCTGTACGGCGCAGGCTGTGCCGGCCGACGAGCCAGCCTCGGTCGCCGAGTTCGAGGTCTACGGGCAGGCGGACTACGACTGGACGATCCGCCCGCTCGACGGTGAGGAGCTTGACCTCGAGGCGTTCAGAGGGAAGGTCCTCTTCATCAACCTCTGGGCATCCTGGTGCACCCCGTGCATCCGTGAGATGGAGACGATCGAAACACTCAAGGATCATCTGGAAGACACGGATGTCGAGTTTCTCATCGTAGCCGCGGAGGGGGAGCGACCGGTGCGGCGTCACTTGCGTCGCTACTCCTATGATCTCCCGATCTATCTGGAGGTGGATCGGATACCAGCGGCCTTCGGGTTGCGAGGGCTGCCGACGAGTTGGGTCGTGGATCGTGAGGGCCAGATCGTGCTTCTCCGCCACGGAGAGGCGGTCTGGGATACCGACGAGGTCGAGGCGTTCCTGAGGGCGGTCGCCGAGACTGGTTGATCGGGCCGGCTCACGGGGAGAGGCCGTCCGGAGGTCATCGCCCCGGGCCTGCGCTCCTCATCTCTTCCGGGATCCGACCGTCCATCACATGGCGCCACAGCGGCGGAACCGCGGCCAGCCAGAAGCAGCCATAGTATCCCGTCGGAAGCGTAGGGGCGTTCGAGTACGGTCGTAGTTCCCAGAAGGGGACGCTGGCCTTGAGATGGTGCGCGGGATGCCGAGTCAGCTCGAGCAGCGTCCACCTCGACCAGCGCTCCTCGGACTGCCACGAGTGCATTTCGGTCTGGCGCGCTCCGATGGCCCGACGCAGGCCGTAGTGCCGGATGTAGTTGATGTATTCGAGCAGGAATACCGCGAAGAACGCCTGGACGAGGAAGGCCGTCGTCGGCCAGGGACCGAGAAGGAGATAGAAGAGGAGGATGAGGCCGATCTGGACGGCAGCGCCTCGCGCTACAGGGTTTTGGAGTCCCACTTCGCCCTTGTCGGTATGAACTCGAAGCGCGTCAGCGAACTGTCCCGGGATCGTGCGTGCAACGAAGGCGTACAGCGACTCACCTGAGTGGGCGGACGCGGGGTCCTTCGTGGTTGAGACGTGTCGGTGATGCGTGTGGTTGTGCTCGGTCGTGAAGTGCAGGTACAGGACCGAGAGGAGGTTCATCCGACCGATCCACCAGGCGAGGGATCGCGGTCGGCGATGCCCGAGCTCGTGCGCGACGACGATGCCGGAAACGCCCGAGCTCACGCCGGTGCTCAGGGCCGCTCCCCATGTGGTCCAGGCGCTCAGGTCCAGGCCCGCGCGGTACAGGAGCGTGCCCACGGCAGCGAACTGGACGACGGCGTGCACATAGAGCAGAAGTTCGAATGGCCGTCCGGATGCGCGAGGAGGTCGCGGATGCTCGGCTCGGCCGAGCGCAACGTCCAGCAAGGGCCCCACGCCGAGCATGTACACGATCCCGCCGAGCACCCAAGGGCCACCCACGACGTTGCCGGTGATGACCACCAACGCTGGAGCGAGGCCGAAGAGGTGCAGTCCCCATGGCTCGGGCTTCAGATCATGAGACTCCGACATAGCCATAGAGTACACCAAAATCACGGATGGTGCCTCGCTCATTCGCGGGGCCCCGGTCGTTACGTAGTGCTGGACTCCTCGTCCACCTCGGTTTCGACAACCATAGCCTCCGTGCCATCGCCGTCATCCGCGTCTGCCTCGTCGCCACCCTCGTCCGTACGCTCGACTTCGATCGTGCAGTTGGTCACCATCGCGGCTATGGCCCCCACCGCCGCCCAGACGGGCAGCAGGAGCGCACCGGCCAACCCGATCGTGACGGGAAACTCGATGAGGACTTTCCCTTCATCGTTCTTGATCACGATGTGGCGCACGTTCCCCTCGTGCAGCAACTCCTTGAGCTTCCCGAGGACCTGGTCGCCTTTGACCTTGAACTCTTCGCGCATGGGGGTATCTCCCTTGTGTGTGATGTTGTGTCCGCACCTCGAGATCGCGCGGACGGACCTCTTGATCTCCCAGCTCCTGTCTACTCAGATGGTCCAGAGCTGCGTGCTGTTTCGATCTTCTCGGGCAGCGTACTCAGATAAAGCTCGTTGCTCAGCTGATCGACCTGCCGACCGGACCGCGGATCCATCGCCCTGGCTTCTCTCCTGTGATGCCTCCGTTCCGGATGACGGGCACACCGTTCACGAGAAGATCCGTGATCCCGACGCTGTACTGGTGGGGATCGGTGTAGGTGGCGAGGTCCCGGATCTCATCGGGATCGAACACGGCGACGTCCGCACGCATGCCTTCCGCGAGCACCCCCATGTCCGAGCGACCCAGCCAGCGGGCCGGCATCGACGTCATCTTCCTCACAGCTTCTTCGAGTGTGAGCACCTCGAGCTCGCGAACGTAGCGAGAGAGCACGCGTGCGAAGGCCCCGTAGCTACGCGGATGCGGGTATCCGATACCGTACCCGACCGCATCACCGTCCGTCTCGATCATGGCGAGCGGGTGCTGCATGATCCGGATCACGTCCTGCTCGTCCATCGCGTGGTAGATGGCACTGAAGCCTCCACGCAGCTGGAGCTCGATCGCGAGATCGATCCCGTTTTCTAGGTTGGCTTCCAGTCCGTGATCGACAGCGTAATCCGCTAGCGTGCGTCCGTTGTAGCTGACATTGGAGCCGAGCACACGGAACTGGATGCGACTGATGTCGTTCCCGACGCGGTCGTTCTGGAAGATGTATAGCATGTCTTCTTCCATTCGTACGCGCGTGTCCTCGTCCGCCACGCGCTCCGCGAAGGCTTCCGCGCCTCCGGCGAGGGCCCACTGGGGAAAGAGGATCGAGGATCCGGTGCTCGACGCCGTGTACGGGTACAGGTCATGCGTGACGTTCAGCCCGGCAGCGTTGGCCGAATCGATCATCGCCAGGGTGCGTTCGCTCCATCCCCACTGACCTGCACCGACGGCTTTGTGGTGGTTGATCTGCGCAGGGATGTTGGCTTCATCCGCGATCCGGATGACTTCGGCGACCGACTCGATGAGCCCGCTGCCTTCGTTCCGCATGTGGCTTACGTAAATCCCGCCGTGGACCGCAGCGACCTTCGCCAGCTCGATGATCTCCTCAGTCTCGGCGAAGTTGGCCGGTACGTAGAGGAGACCGGTCGAGAGTCCGAGTGCCCCCTCGCGCATGGATTGGTCCACGAGCGAGCGCATCTCGTCGAGTTCCACCTCCGTCGGGGCGCGGTCGTCCATGCCCATGACTTCCTTACGGGTCCACGAATGACCCGCGAAGAACCCGATGTTCGGCGCGGTCTCGAGCGACGACGCGAACTCCTCGAGTGGCCACGGCTGATCCCCGGAGTGCAGGGAAGCCACAAGTGTCGTAATGCCCTGGCGCAGGAAGTTCTCGGCGAGGGGGTATTCAGCGATCGACTGCTGGACGTGGGAGTGGTTATCAATGAAGCCGGGTGTAACGACCTGCCCCTCGGCGTCGATGACCGTCTCGCCGAGTGTGGGATCGATGCCGTTTCGGGACACCAGGGCGATTCGTCCATCCGATACGGCCACATCGGCTCGGAACCCGTCGGCGCCGGTGCCGTCGATGACCGTCCCGCCGAGAATGAGAACATCGTATACCTGAGCTTCGGCGGGAGAAGGGAGCCAGGTGACTATGAGGGCCAGAAGGCCGACGATGAGCTTCAGATGAGACACGTTACACTCCGTATGATCCGGGGTAGGAATCGCAAACCTAAAGCTTCAGCCGATGCCCGAACTCCGCTACCGCCTCCCGCTCTTTCCCCTTCCGGTCGTGCTGTTACCGGGCGCGGTCATGCCGCTTCACATCTTCGAACAGCGCTACCGGGACATGGTCGCCGACGTGCTCACGGGCGATCGGCGCTTCGGTCTCATCTATCACGACTGGGATCAGGATGGTCCGTTTCTGGCGGATACTGGCGAGGTGGGCTGTGTGGCTGAGATCCGGCAGAGCGAGGAGCTCGAAGACGGGCGATTCCTACTTGTCGTCGAAGGTCTGGAACGATTCGTCATTGACGAGGGACTCGAACAGCAGTCGCTCTACTTCGAGTCGATCGTCACACCCTATGAAGACCACTCGGCAATGCAGGGAGCGGAGATGGCGTTCCGTCGCCGCGAATCGATGCGGCTGTTCGATCAACTGGTCGGGCTGCTGCCGGAACGACCGGACCGGTTGCCGGAGTTTAGCGATGGGGCTGAGGTCTCGTTCCTGATCGCACAGACGATTCAAATGGAGCTTCCCTGGCATCAGCGTTTGCTGGAGCTGAGGGATGAAGGCTCCCGGCTGGAGAGAATCGATCAGGTGCTGCGGGCGGTCATTCGGCGTGGGAGCAGCTGAAGAGCTGCCCTGTTGGGGTGGCGAAGCGCCGCCCAGCGGCTATGATGCCGCGCCGCCGAGTCGAAACTGGCTCGCTCAGCGGCCCTACACTCATCCGTCGATCGTGAACAGGAGGCCTCTGTGCCCACCCCCCATGAGAGTGCCCAGTCCCTGATGCAGCTGTACGACCTCCGCCGTGAGGCGAAGATGCGGGAGGCTCGCCACTGGGTCGTCTGGTCGTTCAACCCGACCTCTCTGGAGGACATCGCAGCGGCCATGCAGACCGAGGAGTACACCTATGTCCGCATGACGACCAGCTATTGGGAGATGGCGGCGTCCTTCGTACTTCACGGTGCGATCGATCCCGCCATGTTCCACGAGGTCAGCGGAGAAATGCTCGTTGTCTTCTGCAAGCTGGAGCACATGATCGACGAGGTCCGCGAGCACTTCGGACAGCCGATGCTGCTCAAGAATGTTGAGGCGGTCGCAGCTGAGTGGCCTGGTGCAAAAGAGCGGATGACCGGGATGCGCGAGTACTTCGCGAACGCATCGCAGAGCTAAAGACAACGCAGGGGTCGGAACGAGCCGATGTCAAAGAAGAAGGTGGTCCTCGCGTACAGCGGAGGTCTGGATACCGCGTGTATCCTCAAGTACCTGCAGGAGGAGGGGTACGAGGTGATCGCATACGTGGCCGACGTAGGCCAGCAGGAAGACTTCGACGACGTCGCCGAACGTGCGAAGATGACCGGAGCGTCTGAGGTGTTCGTCGAGGACCTGAAGGAGGACTTCGTCACCGAGTTCATCTTTCCGGCGATCGCTGGGAACGCCGTCTACGAGAACCGTTATCTGCTCGGTACGTCCCTGGCTCGCCCTCCGATCGCCCGACGTCAGGTCGAGATTGCACGTGCGGAAGGTGCTGAAGCCGTTTCGCATGGAGCCACCGGAAAGGGGAACGATCAGGTTCGCTTCGAGCTCGCCTTCGCGGCGCTCGGTCCTGACCTCGAGATCATCGCTCCGTGGAAGGACCCCGACTTCCTCGCCCGCTTTCAGGGGCGGCGTGATCTTCTTGAGTATGCAAAGCTTCATTCGATCCCTGTCGAAGCGACGGTCGCGAAGCCGTATTCGAGTGACGAGAACCTCATGCATCGATCGTATGAAGCCGGCATGCTCGAGGACCCTGAGGCGATACCGCTGGAGGACATGTTCAACCTGACGCGCTCAATCGAGGATGCGCCGAATGAACCGACCGATCTCACGATCCACTACAAGAATGCGATGCCCGTCCGGGTCGTGTGCGAGACGGAAGGTGTTGACCTTACGGAACCGGTCGCGCTTTTCGACTACCTGAACGTGAAGGGCGGAGAGCACGGAATCGGCCGGATCGACATGGTCGAGAACCGGTTTGTGGGCATCAAGTCGCGGGGCGTATACGAGACGCCGGGTGGCACCATCCTGCACCATGCAATTCGGGACCTCGAAGGGATCGCTATGGACCGTGAGGTGCTTCGGCTGCGTGACATGCTGTCGCCTCGATTCGCCGAGATCATCTACAACGGCTTCTGGTTCTCACCCGAGATGGATTTCATTCAGGCCGCGTTCCGTCAGTCCGAGAAGCTGATCGACGGTCAGGTTCATTTGCGGTTGATCAAGGGCAACGTGATTTGTCGCGGCCGGAGATCCACGAGCTCGCTTTATGATCAGGAGCTCTCTTCCATGGATGTCGCGGGTGGGTACGACCAGGAAGACGCTCAGGGCTTCATCCGGCTCAACGCTCTGAGGCTCAAGGCGCACAAGGTGATCCTGGAGCAGGCGGCCGAAGAGTAAGTCTGGCGACTTCTCGGTCACCCTGCTTTCCAGCTGTACCTACCCGGACCGACCTCTCGCCGGGCCGAGTCGAATCCACGCCATGTGGATGACCAGCGCGGTGAGCAGCCCGGAGAGTGTGATGAGGACACTCACCGCTCCAAAGCCCACCAGGTCGGCGTGCCGGGCCATCTCCTGCTGTCGCGCCGAGAGACAGTTCTTTGTCCAGGCTTCCAGCGAGTCACCCCGCACGGCGACGTCGACGGGCGTGGAACGCGCCTGCTCACGAGCCACATCTATGCAGTCGGGCTGGCGGAAGACGATACGCGCGTCCAAGGACTTCATGTAGATCGGGAGGCCGACGTAGGCACCGGCTGCGAGACCCCCCAGGGTCATCCACAGAAGGAAGAGCGACTGCGGTTTCATACCGGGGAAGGCCCCGCCAGTACTCGCCCGTGCGCTCGCTCCGCCTTCGGCACCGCGACTAGCGGCCCCCCGTGCGATCGGGGTCCGCACCCTCCGGCTCGACCCGCCACCACCATTGCGTCGGCAGCTCCCGCTGACGCGGCCAGACCTCGTTCAGCGTCGCCGCCTCATACAGTCGGCCGTTCTTCATCACGTACTCGATGTCGACCGTGTTCTGGAGATCGTCGAGTGGGTTCGTAGCCAGCACCTGGAGGTCGGCGAGCTTGCCCGGCTCAAGTGAACCCAGGTCGCCGGCGAGGCCGATTGCGTCTGCGCTCATGATGGTCGCCATCCCCAGCGCGGTGTGATTGTCCATGCCACCGGAAGCCATCATCCAGAGCTCCCAGTGCGTTCCCAGCCCCTGGACCTCGCCGTGGGAGCCGAGGCCGGCCTGGCCGCCTGCCTCTATCCACTTCACCAGCTGTTCAGAATGGAGCTCGTGTGGATACTGGTCGGGGCGGTACCACTGGGTGCTCTTCCACTTGTCCATCTCTTCATGTGGCGTGAACCGCTGAAGCCGATCAATGCCGTCCATGTCCGTATTTGTCAGGTAGTACTGACGGCCCGAGGGACCGCCGTAGGCGACGATGAGGGTCGGTGTGTAGACCATGCCGCTGTAGGCACCGAGGCGGACGACGTCGTCATAGAACGGACTGATCGGCAGGGAGTGCTCCAGGCCTGCGTACCCGTCCTGCGCGAGCGTGAGGTTCATGGTGAAGTTCGAGCCGCCCTCCGTCGTTGGCGTAAGGCCGAGCTCCCGTGCTGCCATGATCACCCACTGCCGGATCTTCCGGTCGCCAGCGAGATACTGTTTGATCGTCTGCGTGTTGTAGTGGTCGGCGTAGCGGCGCAGTACGTCGCGCGCCTCGTCGAGGCTCGAGATCTGGTCGGCCCCGAAGATGCCGGGGCCTGTCGAGAAGAGCCGCGGGCCGATCAGGTCACCGGTCTCCATCAGATCGGAGTACGTGACGATGTCTTCGGCCGACGTTTGTGGATCGCGCTGTGTGGTCACGCCGTACGCGAGCTGGGCGAGGAGCTGGGAGACCTGACCGCGGTGGACACCCCACGCGAACCAGGTGTGTGCATGCACGTCGACGAGACCCGGGTAGATGGTTCGACCCGACATATCGCGCACGTCAGCATCGCCAGGAATGTCCAAGGTCCCTGACGGGCCGACAGCGACGATCCGGTTGTCACGGATGACGATGTCTCCCCGCTCGATCACCTCGTCACCATTCATCGTGATGAGGCGAGCACCGGTGAGCGCGATAACGCCTTCCGGCCGGTCTTTTTCTGTCAGGATCTCGATCTCGAAGCGAGCGGCCTCGTAGGCCGGAGTGCCTTCGCTGTCGGCATCCTCGTCGTCGCCCTCCGCCTCTTCTTCCGTCTCCTCCGGGTCGTCTTCTTCCGCAGTATCTGCCTCGGCCTCTTCGGTCCTGGCCGTCGCCACCGAATCGGTGATCATGGCTTCGGCCGTCGCTACGTCGTACTCGAAATAGCTGCGACCGATCGAGTAGTGTGCGGTCGCGGCGTCATAGCTCCACCCGATAAAGTCGCCACCCACCCTCGTGAGTCGGCGCGTGGGTACAACGGACGAGTTGGATACGGACACGGTCGGCACCTCACCCCCGACCGGGGGCACGGTGATGACGTATACGTTCCGGTTGGCACGCACGATCGCACGAGCCCCGTCCGGCGACAGCACGACTTCGTCCGGGGTCGGTGCGCTTCCGGGACCGGGACGGGCGGGGGCCGTCACCTTCACTTCGACTCGAATGTCCGTTCCGTCCATGCGCATCGAGAGAAGGCCTTCGCGACCGGCCCACACGTACATCCGCCCGGGGTCAGGGCCGATATGCGGGGTGTTGCGGCCTTGCTGTGTCTGACCGCTACCCACCCAGGTGATGCGCTTCGCATCGCCACCGTCCGCTGGGATCGAGACGTACTCGAGCTCGGCTGCGGCGCTGTGGCTTCCGAAGTCTTCGAGCGTGCGCATCCGATGCATCTTCGACCCACGGACTGCCATGATGTGGGAACCATCCGCCGTGTAGGCGATCTTGTCATAGAACGCCGAGCGGGTCGTCAGGCGTTCGGGGTCGCCACCACCCGAGCTGATACGCCAGATGTCGCCTCCGACGGAGTCGTTCCACGTCACATAAGCGATCCAGCGTCCGTCGGGTGACCACACTGGCGCATGCTCGACATCGGCTGCCTCGGTCAGGCGCTCTGCGTCACGCAGGACCGGGAAGTCCTCAGTCTGCGTTCCGGACCCCTCGGGTAGCTCGGTGACCCAGAGTCGGTCGAGCGCGGTAAAGGCCATGTGCTCCCCATCGGGAGACGGACGAGCGCCTCGGATCTGAGCGACGCGCAGGGTCTGGTCGTCGATGGGGTAGTCGAACTTCGCAAGCGGCCCGAGATCCTGCTGCACCCTCGCCGTGAACGGAATCTCCGTGGCCTCACCGGAAGGCACGGAGACCCGCATGATCTTGCCGTTGTAGCTCGTGATCAGCGCCTGGGAATCAGCGGTCCACGAGCCACCCGGGTAGACGTCTCGGTCCCGGGTGCGCCCCCCCTGGGAGTCGTCGCGCTGGACGTTCATGACCAGCCACCGTTCGTCACCTGTCTCGAGGTTGCGCAGCTTGAGCGCTGTATCTGCGTCGTAGCGCGTGGCATAGACGAGCCAGCGTCCGTCCGGGCTCGGCATGGGGCGGAATGCACCCTCGTGTTCGTGGGTGCGAACGAACACTCGTCCCGTCTCCCGATCGAGCATGCCGATCTGGTAGCTGCTCAGCTGACGTGCGGAAGAGCGCGGTTCGTGGTCGGGTCCGAAGTCGGGAGCACCAGGCTCCGGCATGAGACGGTCGTAACCGTCCGGGTTCCAATCCGGTGCGTCCTCGGTAGCCGCATGCTCGCCACCCCACATGGAGGCTGGGTCGAGACCGAGCCCCGATGTCGCTCCCACGAACCCGTCTGCTGTGAGGCCGCCGCCCAGGTTGCCACTGAGGTTCAGCCAGACGTAGCGCTCATCGGCTCCGAACGCTGCGCCGAAATGCGAGGCTGGTGCGGGCGCCCCTTCCGCCCGGGAGCCAGTCACCTGAACACCTGAGCCCCCGTCAACGTGATAGAGCCACTGCTGCGTACCCTTGGTGGCCATCACGTACGACCCGTCAGGCGTCCAGACCGGCGACATGTAATTCTGACGTTCCCCGTCTGTCAGCTGATGCGGATCTGATCCGTCGGCGTTGGCGATCCAGAGGTTCTCCGAGCCGTCCCTGTCACTGACGAAAACCAGCTTCGAGCCATCAGCGGAATAGCGGGGCTGCATGTCGTAGCCCTGCCCACTCGTGATCCGGGTTGCGGTGCCACCCGATGCTGAGATCGTGTAAAGGTCGCCGAGCAGTTCGAAGACGATCGTACCCTGGTCAGGCGACAGATCCAGTGATATCCACGTCCCTTCGCTCGTGGTGAACTCGAGAGTTCGAGTCGTGATCAGTGGCAGACCGTTCTCCTGACGCGCCTCCCGCGCGGAGCTGTCGTTCTCTTCGATAGTCTGTGCGGCGAGCGCTACAGGGAGGAGGACGAGTGCAGACAGAATGGTCAGGAACAGGGTGCGGCGGGGTGTCGAGATCATTCGAGGGCTCGGTGATCGGTCAGGTGGGTTTGTGCCAGGGCGGACAGATTGGGGCGAGGCGGGGGTGGTGGCTAGCCGATGTCGGTAGAGAAGGCCCCCACACTAGCTGGCGGAAATCTCCCGGCTCCGCTCTGAAGCCGCGATGACGAAGTTGAGTCCCGACGTTCTCTCTTCAAGCCCGAGTGGATTCTCCATTCGTCGATCAAAGAGTCTCACATCAATACGAACATGGATACGCTAGACCGAGGGGTGCGCGCAGTGATCGCGATCCTCATCGCGGGTCTCTATTTCACCGGCATGATCAGCGGCACGGTCGCCGTGATACTCGCCGTCGTTGGAATCATCTTCACCGTGACAAGTGCCGTCGGGACCTGTCCCGCCTATCTGCCGTTCGGTCTGAACACCAAGAAAGAGTATGGAGCCGTCTGACGGATCAGTTGCCTCCGAACAGCCCCCCGAAGAAGTCGCCCGTATCCCAACTCGGTCTGTCGTCCTCCTGAGCGATGACGTAGCCCGTCAGGAAGTTGATCCGCGCGTGGTCGGCACCTGCGCCGAAGTCGAAGTCCTGAGACATGTCATCGAACGGTGTGTGGTACCGCTCCTGACGAAACGCCGTGTTCATGACGCTGCCGTCGCGCTCGTCTCCGGTTTCGAAGCCGCTCTTGATAAACAGGGCAGGGATCCCCTGACGTATGAAGCTGAAGTGGTCACTCCTGATGAAGAGGACCTGCTCAGGGATCGGATCCGGACCAATCGCTAAGCCCATGTGCTCTGCCGCCTGCGCGACGGAAGCGCCCATGCTCGAGTGCTCGGCACCGTACGGCACGATGTCGAGCAGGGGGTGAAACAGGAACGGCATATCGAGCGAAAACGTCGCGACCAGACTGGACTGGGGTACCGTTGAGTTCTGTACGAAGTAGTCGGATCCCAGGAGGCCCCACTCTTCGGCCGTCACGATCATGAACAGCACGGAACGCCGGGGTGGTTCTGGCAGGCTCGTGAACGCACGAGCGATCTCCAGGACGATCGAGGTGCCTGAGGCGTTGTCGTGCGCACCGTTGTAGATGTCGTCACCGTTCACCTCGACGCCGACACCGAAGTGATCGACGTGACCGACGTACGTGACGTACTCATCACGGAGTTCCGGGTCACTGCCTTCCAGCTTTGCCAGCACGTTGAAGCTGTCGACATCGCGATGGGTGGTCGTGGTAGAGATCGATACGCGGGTCGCGAGAAGGATGGACTGCGGCGTCCCCGCCTGAGCGGCTGCGATCGCATCATTCAGCGACACGTAGGCCCCCTGGAACAGGCTCTCGACAGCAGAGTGGTTCAGTGAGGCACTCCCCTGCATCTGGGTGTCACCCCGGTTGGGCGCGCCGTTCGCATCGAGCCAGGCGAAGCTGCCTCTCCTGGACCGGGCGGCGTTCACGTCCCAGCGCAGGCGAGGGTCGTCAGGGGCCCAGAACGTCATGGTGCCGATGGCGCCGCGCGCGAGTGCCTGTGTAGTCTTCGTGGCGCCCGACGAGTAGTAGGCCCGTTCGTTGCTCGGGAAAGCAGCCGGGGCACCGCTGAGGTACATGACGACCTTACCGTCGACGTCAGCGTCCGCATAGTCGTCGTAGCCGAGATCCGGGGCGCTGACGCCGAACCCGACGAAGACCACCTCAGCCAGCTCGATGTCGACCTGCTCACGCAGGGGGTCGGCGCCTAGATAGAAGTCTTCGTCGTAGGTCATCGTGTGCGTGCCGATCGGGGTCCACACGGAGAGGCTGCTCTCGGTGTCGACGACGGTACTCTGTCGCAGTGGGACGTCCTGTCGCCAGCTGCCGTCGGCGCCCGCCGGCTGTAGACCGAGCGCGCGAAGCTGCTCTTCCGCATACGCAGCCGCACGGTCGTACCCGGCGGTTCCTGGGGCCCGACCCGCGAGGGAGTCGTGCGCCAGGACGCTCATATGGTGCTCGATCATCGCCGGCTCGACCGACGCGAGGGCCGCGTCCACGCCCGCGGTGTCGAGGGGTACGGGTCCGCTGGTGGAGTTCCCACATGCGGAGGCCACCAGGGTGAGACCGGTTAGAAGCGGAATGTACCGACAAGTATGGCGCATGGGCTGGGCTGACTCGATTAGAGAGGTCGTTCAGATGGAGAGCATGTGGGGCGGCTCGCAGTGTCGCAATTGCCGGGTCCGGGGCGTTGGCGGCAAGATGCTCGCATGCACTGGACGAGACTTCATCCTGACTGCGTGACAGGGCCGTCACTCGAGACGCTGAGACGCGGCGCCGTGACCGTCTTGATTGCGGCACTGCCGGCGTTCTCTCGGTCGTATCCGTTCATCTCGCGGGCGCTGAACCCGAACGGATGGCTCAGGCAGACTCGGTCACGAGCTATTTCGGGCGGCGGGTTACCCCTGTCATTCTGGCCGGTGACTTCAACGGCCGGCCCGGTAGCCCCGTCCTCGTCTGACTGGAGCGAGTCTGGACGATCGCGGAGAAGGACGGGCCGCGCTTCACGTACCTTTCCGACGAACCTGACCGAGAGATCGACTTTGTCATGATGCGACCCTCGGATGAGGTCGACATCCTCCGCCACATTGTAGTTCGGGAGTCGATAGCCTCCGACCACTGTCCTATCCTTGTGGAGATACGTATCCGATGAAGCTTCTCCTGTGCAGTGACCTTCACCGCGACCTCGCGGCAGCTCGGGACCTGGTCGGTCGCTCTGGCGATGCAGGCGCCCTTGTAGTCGCCGGTGACCTAGCTGTTATGCGCAACGGACTCCAGCCGGTGGTCGACATTCTTGGATCTGCTAGTTGCCCGGTGGTGCTGGTCCCTGGGAACGGGGAGTCCGACCAAGAGCTCTCGGCCGCGTGCAGCCGATGGGCGCACCATCACGTGTTGCACGGATCAGGCTGTGAGATCGACGGGCGTTCTTTCTGGGGGCTGGGCGCGGCCGTCCCGATCACGCCGTTCGGGGCCTGGAGCTTCGATCTGTCGGAAGATGACGCGCGCGAGCTCCTCGCTGGATGTCCGGCCGACGCGGTTCTTGTCACGCACTCGCCGCCCCACGGACATGTGGATGAGGCCGAGGGCGGGGGACATTTCGGGAGTCGAGCGGTCCTCGAGGTCATCGAGTCGATGTCACCTGCGCTCGCGGTCTGTGGTCATATTCATGCCTGCTGGGAGCAGGAGTCCAGGGTCGGGGTGACCCGAATCGTAAATGCAGGGCCCCGCGGCATGTGGGTCGAGGTCTGAGGTAACCTGGAATGTTCAGCCCGTCCTGCGGCGTTTTCTGGTTGCTGCCTGAAACACCGCACACCGGGTTCACGTATACTTCGATGACGAAACGAAGCAGGAGGACCAGGCATGATGATGATGCGATTCGCGGGCTGCGTTTCGCTGGTCGGTATCCTGGGCTTCATCATTCTAGAAGCTCTCAAGATCCTGATGATCCCGATCACGGCATGGGTCATGGGATTGCTGGCCGTAGCGCTCAAGATCGTTCTGCTCGCGCTCACGGTGCTCGTGGTGCTTGCTGCCATTGGGGTGGGCGTCTTTGCTTATAAACGGTCTCAGGAGGCAAGCGCAGAGATCTAGCCGAGGCGGGTCGCCTTCCCGCTCAACTCTCCAGGCGCGTTATTTGTCCTCCTGACTGAAGCCCAGACTGGCGGTCCGGTCTGTCCCACCAGAAGAAGCTTGTTTTGAATAGACGATTTCAGACCCGCCATGTGCGGGCTTTTTTCTGCGCTTCCCTCGTACTGCTGGGGGCGACCTTTGACGCGCAGGCTCAAAACGACGCTGAGACCACGCCGGCTCTCGCGCTATTTGCTGGCGATTCCGTTCGGGTGAACGGGTCCGTCGTCGGGCGGGTGCTCTCCGTAGAGGGCAACTACTTCACGCTCATGAGTCGCGGTAAGCCGGTGTGCAGGGCGGGCCAGATGCACGGAGACGCGCCCATTTGTGATCCTGCCCCGATGCAGCGCCAGACGCTGGCTCTCGACGAGGTGTCGCTGGAGCGCCGGGCGACTAAGTCGAACCCGGGGCTATGGATGCTCGGGGGGGCAGCTCTGGGAAGTGCGGTGTTCGGCGCGCTTGGGTACGCGATTGGGCCCTCGGTGGGTTTCGGTAAGGTCGATTCCTGCACTGCAGAGGGGACCGACACCTACTGTTTGAATCCGATCTCTCGCGAGGAGCTGGACGCGGAACAGTCGACGAGGGATCAGCGCCGGGGGGCCTTCTTTTTCGGCCTGGTCGGTGGGACGTTCACCGCGATCATGGCTCGCAAGCTCACAGTAGGCTGGGTCCGTATCAATCCGACGGTGCCGGTGAGCGATGAAGATGGTTGGGGAATGTCCTTCACCGTTCCGTCGAACTGACCTCTCCCGTTCGAGCGACGAAGTAGCGCGCCCCAAGACCGGGAAAGCGCTCCGACACGTCTTCGATCGAGGCGAAGCCTGCTTCACGCAGGATTCGGGTCACCTCTTCGACGCTCCAACACCTGAGGTGGAAGCTGTCGTGGTATTCGATCGGACCGTCTGCGGTCCGGACCACGGTGTGCTCCTGGTACTCGAAGAGACCGGGTTCCCCCTCGGTCATCGAGAGTTCACGTATGAGATCTCCGCTCTCGATGTCCATCGAGGAGAACACGTCCCTATCCGGGACATCGAGCAGGAACGCGCCGGCGTTGTCGAGGGCCGCGGCCGCGACTGTGAACGTGCGCCCCAGCTCGGCTTCCGTGAGGCAGTAGGATATGACCGTAAAAACGCAGAGCACGACATCGACGATGCCCACGGGTTCTAGCTCCGACATCGAAGCCTGCCGGACATCGACACGTTCGGCAGGCCCGGGGCTCAAGCTAGACAGACGCATTCGAAGTGCGTCCAGCATCGGGCCGGATTGCTCGACGGCCACGACTCTGTGACCCGAACTGGCCAGAGGTATTACCATGCGCCCGCTTCCAGCGCCCAGGTCCAGGATTGTCCCCACAGTGGGAGCAAGGCGATTCACCTCGGCCAGTGTACACCGCGTCATGCCCTCGTATAGGTCACCGAATGTGAGCTCCATGACCGACTCGTAGTGTTCGGCCCAGGGGTCGTGAGGCAGCTGAGTACGAGTTCGTGATGACATGACAGCAAGTTGAGCCAGCGGTCGTCTCCACTCAATGCGTGAAGTATCGTTCCCCATGATCCATTGCCGATTCCGACTGCGCTCGCTCGCCGCTGTGTGTTGCCTTGCACTGGCGATCGTAGTCACCCCGCTGACGGGCCAGGCAGTACCGGTCGCGATCACCTTCCTCGACGTCGGTCAGGGGGATGGCATCGTGATCCGGGCCCCTGACGGGAGCTTTGCCATGATCGACGCGGGCCTTAGCTCCCCCCTGCGCCAGCTGGCGCGTCTCGGCGTAGAGGAGTTGGCGCTCGTTGTCGCAACGCATGCGCACGCGGACCACATTGGGGGCCTCGATGACGTACTCACAGCGCGGCCAGTGGACACGTATCTGGACAACGGGACACCTCATTCGACGAAGACCTACCTCGAACTCATGGCGCACGTCGAGCGTCTGGATGTGCGATATCTGCAAGCGGTCCCCAGGACCCTCCTGCTCGGTGATGTGTCACTCGAAATTCTCCCGATGCCGCCGACGACGGTTGAACAGAACGACCGTTCCGTCGGCGTGCTTCTCCGCTTTGGAGACTTCTCGGCGCTCCTCACCGGGGACTCGGAACGGGAGGAGCTTGACTACTGGCTTCGGCAGAATGCAATCCAGGATGTGACGCTCTTGAAGGCACCGCACCACGGAGCTGCGAACGGGTTCACATACGGATTCCTAGAGGTCGCGCAGCCCGAGGTCGTGGTCATCTCCGTGGGGAATAACAACCCGTACGCACATCCCCGCCCGGAAGCACTCGCGGCATACACCTCCTTCGCGGATCGGGTGTTACGCACGGATCGGGACGGGACGGTCACGGTGATGGGGTTCGCGGATGGCAGGTACGACGTGGTGTTTGGTGAAGCTCCGTTCGCTCAGGAGCTTTCCCGGAACCCGGTTCCACTGTCTCGGGAGGACTCCGTCAGTGCTTCCCCCCCGGATGAGGACGCCGAGGCGCTCGCCATGGGACTGGAGGGCATCCTCTCCATCACCGTCCATCCGGACTACGAGGGGTATGACGGCGAAAACTTGAACGATGAGTATGTCGTGATTGAGAACCGGAGCCGAACTCGACTGGGTATCGGACGATGGCAGCTTTGCGACCTTTCAAGTCGCTGCTTTCGCTTCCCACCGGGGGCAAGCATCGCGTCAGGAAGACGGGCCGTGGTGTACACCGGATACGGTTCGACCGATGGTGTCTCCTTCTTCATGAACAACGGTCGCTCCGTGTGGAACAACAACGGCGACGAAGCCACCCTCTTCGACGCGGGCGGCAACACAATCGTGAGGTACGTCTATGAAGAACAGTGAGCCCGAGGTCTGGATCGTCGATACGATCACCGACGGTGTGGCCGTGCTCGTCGAGGCGAGCGACGATGACGAACCGGCGCTGATCGAAATGGCCGCAGATCTGCTTGGCGACCTGGCCATCGAGGGTGCTGTTCTCGTCGTCCCACTCGGGAGCGTCGGAGACCCACTCTGGGATCAGGCTGAACGAGATGCCGAGGCCGAGAAGCAGCTCCGTGCGGAGGCCGAGCGCATTCTGAAGAAGCTGAAGAAGCGTGATCCCGGAGGGAACGTCAGCCTCTGATCAGGCGGCCACCGGATCGCGCACTGCGTCCACGGCTCGCCAGACTTCCGAATGGAAGTGCCCTTCGCCGACCTGCTCGGCGACACCGCTCACGGCCAGCTGGTCGAGCAGGGGCCCTTTGGCTCCCGCGATATGCACGTCGCCCCCGCGAGCGCGAATCTCGTCGACGAGTTCGTGCAGCACATGGGTGCCTGTCGAATCCGTACGATTCATGGGATAGGCGTCGAGAATCAGCGTAAACGGTGCGTTCATGCCGTGTACCGCGGACCGCGCTGCATCACGGAACGCCTCCGCATTGCCGTAGAAGAGGGAGGCGTCCATCCGGAGTACGGCAATGTCCGACTCGGTCACGACCTGTGGATTGCGGTCGACGTTCCGGTACTGGTTCGAACCGGGGATCCGACCGAGGACCACGATGTGAGGTGTCGCGATCTGATGCAGGACGACCACGATGGACAGGGCGACACCGGTAAGGATCCCCTCCTCGATACCCAGGCCGAGGGTCGCAAGAAACGTCGCGAACATGAGCGCGAAATCTCGGCGGTCCACGTCCCACAGCCAGCGTGCCGCACGAACGTCCACAAGGCCCGCCACGGCTACGACGATGATCGCGGCCAGGATTGCCTTCGGGAGATGGTAGAAGAGCGGTGTCAGAAAGAGCAGTGTAACCGCAATGACCGCGACACTGATCAGGGACGATAGCTGAGAACGTGCTCCCGCCTGCGCGTTTACCGCCGTCCGTGAGAATCCGCCCGTGACGGGGAAAGATTGGAACAACGATCCGGCAATATTGGCCAGGCCGAGCGCTTTCAGCTCCTGGTCGGCATCCAGGTCGTAACGGTTCCGGGACGCGTAGACCTTCGCGACCGCGATCGATTCCATGAATCCGACGAGCGCGATGGCCACGGCGATCGGGAGCAGTGCGGTCAGGTCGCCGAGATCGAGAGGAACACCACCGATCGCCGGGACGCCGGGGAGGTTCAGCCCCGGGAGAGCCGGAAGCGGAAGCCCCGAGGGCACGTCGCCCACGATAGAGACGCCTCGCTGACCGAGTTCCAGACCCCAGGACACGAATGTGCCAATCGTCACGACGATCATCGGCGCGGGCAGTTTGGGCGTCCATCGTTTCATGGCCAGGCCGGCAAGGACGGCGCCAAGCCCGATGAAGACTGTGGTACCGTCTATCGCTCCGATCTGGTTGATCGCAGTACCAAGCATCTCATGCACCTTCCCTTTCGGAATAGACAGCCCGGTCAGTCCCCCGAGCTGGCTCATGCCGATGATGATCGCGGCCGCAGAGGTGAAGCCGGCGAGCACGGGATGCGAAAGAAGATTCACGAGAAACCCGGCGCGCAGCAGGCCCATGATTAGCTGGATTACGCCAGTAAGGAATGCCAGCGCGACCGCCAGGGCGAGGTAGTGCTCGGCGTTGCCGCCGGCGAGCCCCCCGACGCCGTTTGCGACGAGGAGCGCCACCATCGCGACTGGCCCGACCGCGAGCTGCCGGGAGGTGCCCATCAGTCCGTATACGATCAGGGGTACCAGCGCCGCGTAGAGTCCGTAGACCGGAGGAAGTCCGGCAATCAGTGCGTATGCCATCCCCTGAGGGATGAGCATGACGCCCACGGTGATACCTGCTGCCAAATCTCCATGGAGATCCGGCCGGCCGTACGTCTCGAGCGAACGCCCGAGCGGAAGCCGATCGAGCAGGGCAGGGAGCCGGCGTTGGTCAGCTCCCTCACTCTTGGTCACCGGGTCCGACGTCAAGCCGCCCCCGCGGGCTCCGCCATTTCGTTCAGCCCGGCCCAGTAGGCAAAGGCTCCGTCCACGTGCGTCACCTCAAAGCCTTCCCTGGCAAGCAGTGCCGAGGCGGCGGCGGCGCGATTTCCTGACCGGCAGTATGTCAGGACTGGCTTATCACGTGGGACCTCGTTGATCCGAGCTGCCAGTCTGGTATGAGCAATATTGATGGCTCCGGGGATGTGCGCACCTTCGAACTCGGCAGCGCCCCGGACGTCCAGCACGGTCCACTTGTCGGTATCGACCTCAGCTCCGAGATCGGGGAAGGCGACACGAGGGACGACCTGCCCCGCCACTCCAGATGTGAGCATTGTGGTGGGTGGCGCGAAGCCCTTTATGCCGTCGTAGCCGATTCTTACCAGGGTCCGCACAGCCAGATCGACGTCAGTCGCGTCGGTGATGAGATAGATGTCGGTCGACGGGTCGACGTATGAGCCCACGATCATCGGGAAGTTGATCCCGAGCGGTGCGTAGAGTGAGCCGGGAATGTGACCCGCCATGAAGTTGGCTCGATCAGAACGGGTGTCGATGATGACGGCGCCTTCGGCTGTGCCGCGTGCTACGAGTTCTTCGATGGGGAACAGTTTCGGTGCTGGGAGGTCACCGAGAACCGGGACTCCGTTCTTGTTGAGGTCCTTCATGCGAGCGAAGTACAGCGGAGGCTCGGGCTGACCGTCGAGGATCGAACCGATGAAGCTCTCTTCTGTATCGAAATTGAGCGCTGCATTGAACTTCCGCTCGTATCCCACGGTCGACATCGGTACCGCACCAAGTGCCTTTCCGCATGCGCTACCCGCGCCGTGCCCCGGCCAGACCTGTACGTGGTCCTGGAGGGCAAGAAAGCGCCTCGTCGACTCGAACAGGCGTCGCGCAGACGGCTCGCGAGCGCCGGTCACTCCGGCTGCGGTCTCCAGGAGGTCCGGGCGACCGAGGTCCCCGACGAAGACGAAGTCGCCCGAGACGATGCCGATCGGCTCGTTCGCACCGCCGCCCATGTCCGTGATCAGAAAGCTCATATGCTCAGGCGTGTGCCCAGGCGTGTGGAGGGCCTGGACCCGGATGTTGCCGATCATGAACTCGTCGTTGTCCTTGAGGAAATGGACGTTGTAGTCCGAGTCCTTGGCCCAGTTGTACTTCCAGTTCGCGTCGCCCTCGTCTGAGAGGTAGAGCTTCACGTGGTGTTGCTCACCCAACTCTCGGACGCCGGAAAGGAAGTCGGCGTGAATATGCGTCTCCGTGGCGGCGACAATGCGCAGGCCTTCTTCATGCGCGATCTGGACGTATCGGTCGATGTCGCGCTCCGGATCGATGACGAGTGCTTCGCCTGTCCGCTGACAACCGAGGATGTAGGCGTACTGCGCGAGTTCCGGATCGAAAATTTGACGGAAGAACATGGTATTGGCCCCTTGAGGTCAGCTGTGAGGTAGTCGGTGGCGGAGCGCGCCATAGGTCCAGACGCCGGCGAGCGCGCTGAGGAACCCGGCGGCCATGACTGTCACGCCGTTTCCAAAGAGGACGTAGATGGGCCCGGGACAGGCGCCGAGAAGGCCCCACCCCAACCCGAAGACCGTTCCACCCAGCCAGTATTGCCAGCCGGGTGCAGTGAAGGTCTCGGTTGGGATCTCGATCGGTCGGTTCGTGACGGAGCGGGCTTCGAGGCGCTTGATCAGCTGAATCCCAACGGCTCCGACGACAACCGCGGAGCCAATGATCCCGTACATGTGGATCGACTGGAAGCGGAACATCTCCTGAATGCGGAACCAGGAGATCACACCCGAGCGAGTGAAGGCGATGCCCAGGACGACGCCGACCAGCAGATAGGGCCAGAGACGCTCGGGCCTGATCGTCGCCGGGTCTGGTTTGATGCCGGCCGTCTGATCATCCGTGCCGTCCGCGCTCGCTGGGTTGAGGGTCACCTGATCCATCAGAACCCACCTCCCAGAATCAACGGCAACAGGACGTGCGTGGAGAGCAGTCCTCCCGCGAAGAAGCCGAGCACGGCGACCAGTGAGGTCACGCGCAGGGCCGAGAGGCCCGAGATGGCGTGACCGGAGGTGCAGCCGTTCGCGTAGCGTGCCCCGAAGCCGACCAGGAAGCCTCCCCCGATGATCATGATGAAACCAGGCAGCGTGGCCAGGCCGCTCCACGTGAAGATCTCCGCGGGGACGAGGCCATCGACGCTCGAGATGCCGATGGCGGCGAGGTCCGCCTGGGTAGCGGGGGAGATTGGTTGCCCAGTCGTGGTCATGAGACCCGCGATGAGGCCACCGATGACGAGCCCGATAGCCATGGTGAGGCGCCAGGCTCCCCGGTTACGCCATGAGTAACGGAAGTATTCGAGGTCGCGCGGCAAGGTGGCGGCGCAGACGTCGCGGAGGGTGGAGGAGATCCCCCACTTTCGTCCGCTATACAGATACACCAGCGGTACCGTCAAACCGATGAGGGGCCCGGCTACGTACCACGGCCAGGGTCCAGTGAAGAATTCCATGATCATGTGGTTCAGGGTCGAGAGAGGTAATGGAGACGCTGATGCCGCCTAGCTGCTGCCGGCGAGAATCGCGCTCTGTTCATGGGCCTGTACTTCGAGACGACCGCACATGATCTCGCATAGGACCTCGACCGAGGGGTCGGCGATGCTGTAGAAGGCGTACAGGCCTTCCTTGCGGCGATCCACGAAGCCTGAAGCGCGAAGGACCCCGAGATGCTTCGACACGTTCGCCTGGTTCAGTCCCGTGTCTTGCACGAGGTCCGAGACCGTCCGCTCGCCGAGCATCAGAGTGTTCAGAATGCGGAGGCGAGCGGGCTCGGCGAGAATGCGAAACCGGTCGGCGATGAGCTCGAGGATCTCAGGAGGAAGCTGTTTGGACATAAATGGATCGGGCTGTAGCTACACTGTATGATCACATAGTAATATAAGGATCGTGCAAGGTCAAGCTGCGGGAGGCATCGTTTGCGGGTTGAGCCCGCTAAGGCCCATCCTGTCACTCCCATGTATGCTCACCTCAGGCGATCCATCGATGCCTACACGCCGTCTTCTGCGTCTGCTTCCATTCGGTCTACTTCTGGTCCCTCTGTTCGCGGGTGTAGCGGAGGTAGCCGGACAGGCACGGTCCTCGGTCACCGAGGCCCAGCGTACGTTCGATACCTATCCGTTTTCTGATGCCAATCCGATCCCGGTGCTGACGCAGGATATGCGTCTTTATCCGTACCATCGGTTCGAGGGGTACGCCCATCAGCCCGAACCCCGCGAGTGGACGGTCGTCACGCTCGAGAACGACTGGATCGAAGTCTGGGTTCTGCCCGAGGTCGGGGGAAAAGTGTGGGGAGCGCGCGTCAAGGAGACTGGCCACGAGTTCATCTACCGGAATGAGGTCATGAAATTCCGGAACATCGCGTTGCGAGGCCCGTGGACCTCCGGTGGTATCGAATTCAACTTCGGTGTGATCGGCCATACTCCGTCTACTGCGACTCCAGTGGAGTATCTGACCCGGCAGAACGAAGACGGGAGTGCGAGCGTCTTCGTGGGCGCGATGGACCTGCCGTCCCGGACTCGCTGGCGCGTCGAGGTCAGGTTGCCGGCGGATCGTGCATACTTCGAAACGCACGCGCAGTGGCAGAACCCCACGCCGCTCGAGCACCCCTACTACAACTGGATGACCGGTGCCGCGTTCGCTCAGGACGATCTGGTACTGTCGTTTCCCGGGGAGGCCTACCTGGAGCACCCCGGCGCTGAGCGACGGTGGCCCGTGGACGTGGAGGGCCGATCGCTCCCCGAGTACGACCAGAACCGGTTCGGGGGTAACAAGTCGTACCACGTGGTCGGTTCGTATCAGGACTTCTTCGGTGGCTACTACCGTGAGGACGACTACGGCTTCGGCCACTGGGGCCGATATGAGGACATCCCGGGTCAGAAGCTCTGGCTGTGGGCTCTTTCCCGGCAGGGCGGCATCTGGGAAGATCTTCTTACCGACACGGACGGGCAGTACGTCGAGTTTCAGGCAGGTCGCCTGCTCGTTCAGTACTCTCCGACTGGCGAAATCAACCCGATCTCCGAGGTCGGCTTTCATCCGGGAGCATCGGATCGGTGGATGGAGACCTGGTTCCCAGTCGAGGGGCTCGGTGGTCTGACCGAGGCGTCACGGGATGGCGCCCTCCACGTCGAGCGAGAAGGCGACGAACTGATTGTCCGGGCGCACTCGTTCCGTGCTGCTCGAGACACCCTCTTCGTAGTGGCAGGGACAGACACGCTCCACGTGCAGCCGACAGACTTCGACGTTCTCACTGCGGTCAGCTGGCGCCTCGACGTGCCGGGGAGTGAAGACTTTTTGGTTACGCTCCCGGGCCTGGGGCTTCGCTACGACTCGGATCCTGCGGCGACGAGCCTCGATCGGTCGTTCCAGACACCGCCTGACGCCGTTCCCTCCATTTCATGGGCCGACCGCACCGCCGAAGTAGCATCCGAGTTCGTACAGGGGCGGCATCTGCCCGAGGCTCGGCAGGCATATGAGTCGGTCCTCGAAATCGAACCGTGGCATCGCGCATCGCTCCTCGGCATGGCTGACCTCGAATACCGACGCGGGCGGAATGTTGAGGGTCTGGTGTTTGCGCGTCGTGCCCTGCAGCTCGACGCATACGATGCGAAAGCCAATTTCGTCGCCGGGAATCTGTACATGGCTGCGAACGATGACTTGAATGCCAGAGAGACGTTCGGTTGGGCTGCACGATCGACCAAATATCGTTCCATCGCGTACCAGCAGCTCGCGACCCTCGAGCTACGCCGTGGAAACGACGAGGAGGCATTCAGGTACGCTGGTCTCGCGCTCGACTACGACGCCTACGCGATCCCTGCTCTTCACGTACTGGCCGTCATCGCCCGAGGGCACGGTGATTCGAGTGGAGCGATCGAGATCCTCGATCGGATCGCCGAGATCGATCCGATCTCTCATGTTCCCTCGGTGGAACGCTGGCTCGCCGACGGGGCCACTCGTGCACGCGGTGACGGCGAGTTACTCGCTCGGTTCAGGAGCGAGTACCCGGGGCAGGAGTTGCTGGAGCTAGGACTGGTGTATGCAGCTCTGGGGCGCCTCGATGAAGCTCGGACCATCATATCCCTCGCTGACAGCACGCCGATCGAGCCATTGTCACGGGCCTGGCTGGCCTATGCCTCCCGGGACGCCACACATCTCGAGGGCGGAACGGACGTCGACTTTGTATTCCCGTTCCGCCGGGAGATGCTCCCGGTCCTTGCGTGGGCGTCGAGTGCCTCCGAGCACTGGAGTTGGGCGTATCTCTACGGACTGGCGCTTGTAGCACGAGACCGACCAGTCGAGGGGCGCAGGGTTCTGAGGGGACTTGGAGAGGCTCCGGATTATGCACCTGCGTTCACAGCACGAGCCCTTCTCGCAGGTGCCCACGCGAGCGATCGCGAGCGCGATCTGAGGCGTGCCGTCGAGATGGATCCCGGACAGCGTCTGCTCCGTATCCCGCTCGTCCAGCATCTGCAGGGCGAAGGCATGTGGACGGAGGCCGCCGCTGAATCTACGGTTGCGCTGGATGCGTTTCCTGCGGACTTCGACCTCGCGTTGCTCCACGTAAAGAGCCTCAACGAGCTCGGACTACATGAGGAGTCGATAGAGATCATGGACGACATCCAGGTGCTTCCATCCGAGCACTCGGCTGAGGCCCAACAGCTGTTCTCACACGCGCACATCATGGCTGGCGTCGTCGCACTCGAAGGTGGGCAGGCCTCCGCTGCAGTGCGGCACTTCGGTGCGGCGATGACCTGGCCTGAGCGTTTGGGGCAGGGCCGCCCCTATGAGCCGGAGGAGCGCCTGCCTCGCTTCCTGCTAGGCCTGGCCGAGATGGACTCCGGTGACACCGAGGCCGCTTCGCGAGCCTGGACGGCGGTCGTGGATGCGACGCCACGGGACGTGTTCCGCGGAGGTGACGCGGCGCGTCTCGATCTACTCGGGGCGGTGTCACTCGAGGCCCTCGGACGTCGTGCCGATCTGGATGACTTCGGAGACGGGCAGGAGGGGGCCATGGCGCGGCTCCTGCAGGGTGTGCGCAACGCTGCGAGGAACGGCAAGTCAGTCGCCACTGCGCTCTCTGAGGCGGCGGCCGATATGGATGACCTCTTGGGCGATGTGGAAGGTCGCCTGCTGAGGCGCGCCTTTTCCTTGGCCACGGGGACGAGTCGGTAACCGACCAACGTGGCCCCGTGGCTGACCCTGCCTAGCGAGCCCCTGCCCGAGGAAGGACATCCTCTGCGATCGCTGCATGGTAGATGAATACGGCCATGATCACGGCGTTCTTCTTCAGGTCTTCGAGGGGGATCGTGTCGAAGAAATCGAGGTTGGTATGCCCACCCGTGCCACCGACGCGAGCCTGCAGAAACTGGAAGGCCGGTAGCCCGATGTCGTCGAAAGGGACGTGGTCGGTGCTTCCGACCCCCTGAGGCGAGATCGTTGTCATCCCCATGTCGCTCAACGGCTCCATCCACGCAGAGAACGGGGCTCGCACGTGCTCATTGCCCTGGAGCCAAATGCCACGGTATTCGCCCGGGCCGTAGTCCTGGTTGAAGTAGGCCGAGAACCGGTCGTACCCTTCCTTCTTTCCTACCGACGGGTCGTCAGGGTCACCGAAGTGCTCGCGCACGTACGCCCGCGACCCCCAGAGACCCTGCTCCTCACCGGACCAGAGAGCGATCCGGATCGTACGTCGGGGTGTCGCACCGACCGCCTTCAGGATCCGCATCGCCTCCAGCATTACGGCGACGCCGGACGTGTTGTCGGAGGCGTTCGGGCTGGCGTGCCATGTGTCGAAGTGCGCACCCAGCATGACCACTTCGTTCGCACGGTCGATTCCCCGGAGTTCGCCGACGACGTTGTGCGCCTCGGTGACCTGGTCACCGTGTCGGTTCCGTACTTCGACCTCTACCTCGACCGGGATGTCGCGCGCTGCGATCCGGTACAGACGATTGTAGTGCTCCGGTGTAATCGCGATCACTGGAACAGATCCGAGCGTCTCCGCTCTCGCCCATTGATCGACCTTGGCTCCGGCTCGTGCGAAGCCCCGCACAGCACCCGGCCAGCCACTGTTCGACTCCAGGACTGCGGCGACGCCTTCCTCGACGTAGAAGGCGAGCCTCTCGGCCGCAGTGAGAACCTCGGGATTGGCTGGCCGCGGCGGATAAAGGCGCGAGAAATACGGGTCTGGTCCGGCGGGCGGCACGATGACGTCCTGCTCCAGAGCGCGCAGCTCCTCGTCGGTTCGCCGGGGCGTGCCGGTCTCGAAGCGGCTCTGGTCGATGATTGCCGGGGGGGTCGAAAGAACAGCCATTCCCTCCAGCTTACCGCGATACCGCTCCAGATCACTCCGCGTCTGCACGTCGCCGATCACGGCGGTGAGTCGCTGCCGTCCGTTGGTTCCCGGTGTATGTGCGATCGGATATCCGACCATCGGGGAGTAGTCGGGCTCGAGCATGTGCAGGGACACGTACTCGTTGTCCCAGCTCACACCGTAGTCCATGAAGGGCTCCCGTTCGACGTTCTCGAGCCCCATACGCCGCATCTCACCGACAACCCACTCCTGCGCCCGCACCATATCATCGGAGTTGGTTAGCCGAGCCCCGATCACGTCCGTCATGTAGGAGAACGTGTTCGGTATCCCGGACCGCTGCAGCCCCTCCTCACGGATCTTGGCGATCATGTCCAGGTCGACGGGCCAGCGAATGTCCTGCGCTACAGCGGGTGTGGCCGTGAGCAGACAGCTCAAGGAGAACGCTGCGATTCCGAGTCGGATCTGCATCAGAAGAGCCCCGTCACCACACCGTCCAACAGGTCGACGCTCATCGCCGAAGGAACGGGGCCGAGTCCCGGCATCGTCATGATCGCACCGGTCTTGGCGACGACGAATCCGGCTCCTGCCGAAGGCGTCACCTCCCGTACGTGGATCTTGAAGCCGGAGGGACGGCCCAGCAGCGCCGGGTCGTCCGAGAAGGAATATTGGGTCTTGGCGATGCAGACCGGAGCGTTGCGCAATCCAGCTTCCTCGAGGACCTCGACCTCCTTTGCAGCCTTCGGATGCACGTCGAGGCCGTCTGCGCCATAAATCTCCCTTGCGACGGTCTCCATCTTCTCGATGAGGCCCATGTCGTCGGGGTAGAGCGGCTGGTAGTTGGCCTCTCCGGACTCCAGTACCTCCCACACCGCGTCGGCCAGATCGAGACAGCCCGAGCCCCCTCCGCCCCAGGGGTCTGCGATGACGGCACGCACGCCCAATGCGGCGCATCCGTCGATGACGGCGGACAGCTCCGCGTCGGTGTCCGTCGCAAAGCGGTTGAGGGCGACGATCGGGGGAACGCCGAACTTCCTGACGTTCTCCGCGTGGGCCTTCAGGTTCTCAAATCCGCGGTTTACGGCTTCGACATCCTCGGTCGCCAGATCATCCTTTGCTTTGCCACCATTCATCTTGAGCGCGCGAACGGTCGCGACGATGACGGCCGCCTCGGGCTCGAGATCGCCGAAGCGGCACTTTATGTCGAAGAACTTCTCGGCGCCGAGGTCCGCTCCGAATCCGGCTTCGGTCACCACGACGTCGCCGAGTGACAGGCCGACCCGGGTAGCCGTCAAGGAATTGCACCCATGTGCGATGTTCGCGAATGGTCCCCCGTGAATGAGCGCGGGTGTTCCGCCGAGCGTCTGCACCAGGTTGGGGTTGACCGCGTCTTTCAGAAGCGCGGCCATTGCGCCCGACACACCGAGGCCGCCCGCACGGATCGGCACGCCGGTACGGTCGTAGCCGATGATGATCCGATCGATACGGTCTTTCAAGTCACTCGTGCCGTCGGCAAGGCAGAAGATCGCCATGATCTCTGAAGCCGCAGTGATCACGAAGCCGTCCTCGCGAGGTACGCCACCCGTGCGACCGCCGAGTCCGACCACAATGCTGCGAAGAGCGCGGTCGTTCATGTCGATTGCGCGCGGCCAGGTGATCCGCGTCGGATCGATACCGAGCGTGTTGGGGCGATAGAGATGGTTGTCTAGCACGGCCGAGAGCAGCCCGTGGGCTGAGCTGATCGCATGGAAGTCGCCGGTAAAGTGGAGGTTGATTTCCTCCATCGGCACGACTTGGCTATACCCGCCACCTGCCGCACCCCCTTTGATGCCGAAGACGGGCCCAAGGCTCGGTTCGCGCAGACAGAGCACCGGATTGCGGTCGCGCAGGTTAAGTGCATCGGCCAGACCTACAGAGACCGTGGATTTTCCTTCGCCAGCTGCGGTCGGGCTAATTCCAGTGACAAGGACGAGCTTTCCATCGTGTCCACCGGCTGCCTTGGCGACATGGAGCGGAATCTTGGCTTTGTAGTGGCCGTGGGGCTGGATGTCCTGTGCGCCTAGCCCGATCTTCGCTGCGATCTCCTGAATGGGACGGAGTTCGGCTTCCTGGGCGATCTCGATATCGCTCTTGATGAGTCTGCTCCCTGAGTACCAGTGGTTCTGAAGGTCCGGCCGCCAAGATCGAACGGGTGCGCGCGAAGGCGCAATGCTCTCGTTTGTTCGTCATCATCCGGGGGTCGTCGGGTGTCGTTGTTCAGGGCATCATGTTCTCGCGTCAATCGATTCAGATCAGCTATGCGTTTTACCCCCCGTATTGTGGTCGCTGTCAGTGCTCTTGCACTGAGTGCGTTCGTCGTCCCGGATGACGGTCTCCATGCTCAACAGGTCCGAGCCGACTACCGGATTCAAGCTGTCCGGACTCAGGTCGCGCCGGTTCTCGATGGCATTCTCGAAGAGAACGTCTGGGGCCGCGGCGGCTTGATTGATGAGTTGATTCAGCAGGAGCCGGTCGAGGGAGCGCGCGCGACCGAGGACACCGAAATCAGCCTGTTGTACGACTCGGAGACGCTCTACATCGGAGTGCGCGCCTGGGAGCGATCTGAATACGGTGTGGTCGCTACAGAAATGCGTCGCGACTCCGACCGAATTCTCGACGAGGACAACATTCAGATCATCCTGGATACGTTCGACGACTCGCGCTCCGGCTACATGTTCGTGACGAATCCGCTCGGGGCAAAGCTCGACCAGCAGGTGTTCAATGAAGGGCAGGGGGGAGCGACCCAGTTCGGGTTTTCCAGCTCGAACATCAATCGGGACTGGGACGGCGTGTGGCACGTAGCGGCCAGGACGCTCGACGATGGCTGGGTTGCCGAGATCGCGATTCCGATGGTGACGGTCCGCTTCAGTGAGGCCGACCAGCAGACGTGGGGCATGAACATCATGCGCAACATGGGAGGGAAGAACGAACAGGCGTTCTGGGCTCCGATCTCCCAAGAGTTCACGATCACACGCGTGAGCATGGCCGGGCGCCTCGAAGGGTTGGAGTCACTCAACCGGGGTATGGATCTACGTGTGACCCCGTTCGTGACCGGTGGGGGAACCAGCACACGGGAGTCCAATGTCGAGACCAATGACTGGCAGCGTGATGCCGGACTCGATGTGAAGTACGGACTCTCCGCGGGTCTCAACCTCGATCTGACGATCAACACCGACTTCGCCCAGGCCGAGGTGGACGACGAGCAGGTGAACTTGACCCGCTTCGCCCTCTTCTTCCCGGAGAAGCGGGATTTCTTTCTCGAGAATTCGGGACAGTTCCGGATCGGGTCCGCGAACCCCTTCAACCGTTACGCCGAGCTCTTCTTCAGTCGTCGTATCGGGCTGACCGATACGGGTGACAACGTGCCGATCCTGGGTGGGGCTCGTCTGACCGGAAAGATCGGCCAGAACGATGTCGCCCTCATGAGCGTGCAAACCGACGAAGCCCTGGGCACCGCGGCGGAGAACTTCACGGTTGCCAAGTACAGCCGGAACTGGGGTCGGTCTCGGGTCGGGGCGCTCTTTGTGAACAAGACCGATATCGACGCGTTCGGTGACCTCGCCAACGATACCAGCTACCACAACCGGACCTACGCGATCGACGCCTCGATCGCCCCGCACCCGAACTTCACGATCGTCGGGTTCCTCTCGGCTACGGAAACGTCTGGACTTCGGACTCCCCTCGACGACCCTGGCACGTCCACCCGCGAGGATGAGGGTTATGGCGGTATGGGGAGCTACATCAACATGGAGTGGCTTGACGCTGACTGGCGTATCTACGCCGAGTACGCGGACTTCGAGAACGATTACAACCCTGAGGTCGGGTTCCTTCCACGAAACGGCATCCGCACCTCGAAGTGGCATATCGAGCGGAACCCCCGCCCCGACTTCTGGGGCATCCGCGTCCTGTCCCCGATGGTCAATTACATCTACACCACGGACCAGACCGGACTCAGGGTGGCGGATCGCTGGCACTACATGCTCGGGATGCGCTTCGACAATGGCGCGTTCCTCAACGTCTGGTGGAACGACCACTTCGACCGTGTCGAGCGGAATTTTTCGCTCAACGACGTCGTGATTCCGGTCGGCGACTACAACTTCAACGAGTATCGAGTCTCTTTCGACTCGAATCCGTCACGTCGCTTCTATTACGGAATGATGCTTGCCCCGCAGCAGTTCTACGGGGGGGACCGTCTCGAAAGCCAGGGCAAGCTCGGAGCTCGCCTTTCTGATCGACTCTCGACCGAGGCCTCATGGACGCGAAATGACGTAAGCCTGCCGGGGGGCGACTTCGAGGTGGACTTGGCATCGATTCGGGTGGACTTCGCCATCTCGCCTACTATGGCCATCCGCTCGATCACTCAGTACAACTCGTTCGTTGAGCAGTTCAGCTCGAGTGCGCGCTTCCGATGGACGTATCGTCCAGGCAGCGACGTCTTCATCGCCTATGACGAACTGCGGCGTGACCCCACGGACCCACTTTCCACGTTCACCTTCCGAGATCGCCGCCTCATCGTGAAAGCGACGTTCCTCGTGACGGGATGATCTGACTCGAGAGCCGTTGGTCGACGATCTGACCCCAGTTCTGGACAAGCACGATGCTCTCCCCGATATCGGTGCGACGCATCATGCAGAACCCGTCATCCACTGAGACTGCCGCGGCGATCATGCGCTGACTCCCGTCGCGAAAAAAGAGTTCCCGGCCATCGGCGGACCGCGCGGGTTCGTCTCCATCCTCCAGCGATACTCTTACCAGTGCTTCACCGTCGGAGAAGTGGCGTACGCCAAGACATCACTCGCACCTGAGGCGGAGGTCCGGCAGTCGTGCTCTAAGAGCCAGAGCTCTCACGACGACGTACCCGATGAAGGAGATCCAGAGGCCGAAGTTGCCCCAAGCCGTGATCATCGGAATCGACACGACAATGAATGTGAGGCACGACAGGACGCTTGCGTTGCGCATGGCGCGTGTGCCGGTCGCACCGATGAAGATCCCGTCCAGCTGAAACGCTGCGAACGACAGGAGGACGTACGTGGCGGTCAGCGGCAGGTAGGCTTCCGCTATGCTCCGAACCGACTCGAGGTCCGTCAGCCCGGCGATCACGGAGGGGCCGGCCAGCGCGACAAGTGTGGCAAGCACGATGGCGGACGCGGCGGACAACTCTGTCGAGGCCCGGATCGCTCGGTCGAACATGGCTCGGTCGCCTGCCCCGAACGCTCGACCGACGAAGGTTTCCGTGGCATGGGCGTATCCGTCGAGCAGGTAGGCAGACAGGCTGATCAGCTGGAGCAACACATGGTTGGCGGCGAGTACCTCATCTCCGAAGGACGCTCCCTGGTTGGTGAACCACGCGAAGCCCAGAAGGAGGAAGAGGGTGCGGACCATGATGTCGGCATTCGCGCCGAGTGTGTGGCGCGCCCGTTCTACGTTCAGGATACGTAGCTTCGGCCAGAATGGCTCGTTGTCTTGTCGTTCATGGGCGAGGACACGAATCGCGAGCCAGCTGGCCAGACCCAGCGTCGACCACTCCGCGATGGTCGTGCCGATCGCGATGCCCTGAATTCCAAGTCCCATGACGCCGCCCAGCAGCACATCCAGCACGATATTCACGCCGTTGAGCGTCAGCTGAATCATGAGTAGGTGCCTCATGCGTCCCAATCCTACGAAGGTCCCCAGCACTGCGAACGTTGCGAGGCTCGCCGGAGCACCCCAGATCCGGATATCGAAGTAGGCTCTGGTGAGCTGTTCGACTTCAGAACTGGCACCGAACATGGCCAGTGCGAGGGTGATGATCGGGCGTTGGAGAACGATGAGTGCCAGGCTGATCACGAGCGCCAGCAGGAGCGCGCGCCCCAGGACCGCACGAACCTCTGCGGATTCTCCCGCACCTGAGGCCTGAGCGATGAAGCCAGTCGTGCCCATCCTGAGAAAGCCGAAGCTCCAGTAGACGAAGTTAAAGACGAGTGCTCCCAGCGCGATGGCGCCCAGCTCGGCCACGGTCCCCGTGTTTCCGAGCACTGCGGTATCGGCGAGGCCGAGCAGTGGAACGGATGAGCTGGCGATCACGACGGGCCAGGCGAGCCGGATCACCGCGCGTCTGGTGATCTCCGTCGACGTATGACTCAGAGTAGCTCCACGGGTGTCGGGGCGAGGATGCGTCATGGCGAGCGAAAGGTATGGGATTGGCGGACGGCCCATCCGTCCCGCAGATTGCCCGCTTCACCCGAAAGGAGGCGGCGACGAATGCTAGATCGCTCACAACGCGGTGCTCGGACACCGGCAGAGCTATACGGACTCGATGCAACTGTGAACGAGGTGCTGACACGGCGAGAAGCGATTCGACGAGGTGGCGCCGTCGCGGCGGCGGCCGCGGTATTCCCCTCGGACTTCACCGACCGCCTCGCGCGCATCGCACCGCAGGACGCAGTCGTCCCCTGGACCAACGCTCCCGATGCGGGCGGACGCTCCAATACGCTGGACTGGCAGTCGCTTGAGTCATGGGTTACGCCGAGTGAGCACCTGTTCCGGGTCGGCCACTACGGGATGCCCGAGGTCGATGGAGCCACGTGGAGCCTCGAGGTCGGCGGGATGGTCGACCGGCCCATGACGTTCAACTTGGACCAGATCCGTTCACGTCCGAGTCAGGACGTGACCATGCTGCTGGAATGCGCCGGCAATCGCGGCTTCGCGACGTTTATGGGAGCGCTCCATAACGCGACGTGGACCGGGACGCCGCTCGCCCCGCTTCTCCGTGAGGCTGGCGTACAGGACGGCGGCATCGAGGTGGTCTTCTTCGGTACCGATACGGCAACCGAGACCATCCGGGATATCGAGGTCGAGCAGCAGTTTGCCCGGAGCCTGTCGATTGAAGACGCGATGGCTGAGGACGTGATCCTCGCCTGGGCGGTGAATGGAGAGGCGCTCCCCACCGGGAACGGATTTCCGCTACGTCTCATAGCCCCCGGCTGGTATGGTGTTGCAAACGTGAAGTGGCTGTCGCGGATCGAGGTTCGAGATACGCGCTTTATGGGCAAGTTCATGGCCCGAGACTACGTGACACTGCGTCAGGAAGGCTCGGACGCCGACGGTGTGTGGGCGGAGACCTCGGTCGGTCGGACTAACATCAATTCGATCCCCGCGAAGGTGGTACGCACCGACAGCGGGTATCGCATCCATGGCGCTGCCTGGGGCAAGCCGGTCGATCGCGTCGAAGTCAGTATCAACGGGGAAGCGTGGCAACGCGTCACTCTGGGTGAGGGACAGGATGATCCCCACACGTGGACATTCTGGCATATGGATTGGGACGCATCTCCGGGCGAGCATACCGTCACATCACGTGCGGTGTCGACGAGTGGAGAGGTACAGCCGACGATGGAAGATCCCGAGATGGTGCAGAAGATTACGTACTGGGAGAGCTACGGCAGCGTGGTTCGGGAGATCACGATCCCGGCAGAGTGAGTAAGTCGAATGCGTCGTCTGCCTGAGGCGCACGCTCTTTGAGATCTGCGAGCGCCTGTACGAGGTCGCCGTCGTGTCTCGCCAGAAAGGCGCCGAAGTCGGGGAGTCGCTTGTAGTACCGGATGCGCGATAGCAGGGTGGCGTTGTTGACCGGTTGATTTCGAAAGCCCGAGAAGGTCAGTGCCTCCAGCTCAGGGGCGACACGCTCATCGAAGTCGCGCAGGGCCTCGGCGATCACCGGCAGTCGCTCGACCACTTTCTGTTCCGGCGTGAGGTCCGGATCGTCATAGACCGTCTCGAGTCTGGCCACGAAGTCGTCCAAGTAGCTGCTGAAGCGTTGGACGTCTCTCCACCGAGCGAGGGCCCGGCGGCACTTCACCGAGTCGGGTCCGCTCACCTCTCGCGTACAGAAGTAGCGCGCGGCTCCGACGCGACCCACGAAGGTCGCGAAGCTCTCGTTGAACGCGACCTGTCCGGGTACGAAGAGGTGCTGGTGTGACAGCTCATGTATGACCGTGGTGACGACTTCGACCTCGTCCGTCCGCAATGCCGTGGAGAGAATCGGGTCGTTGAACCAGCCAAGGGTGCTGAACGCCGCGGTCGGTCGCACCCACGTGTCGTAGCCGCCCTCAGCCAGGCTGACCTCTTCGTTAAGGGCACTCTGGAGGGAGAAATGTCCCTTGTACGGCACGTGACCGACAATGGGGAACCACCACGTCTTTGGAACTAGTCGGTCGGGGTACGCTGCGGTCACGACCATCGCCAGCGTGTCCCGATCCAGCTGCGTGAACATCGTGTAGGAGTCGCCGACATCGATGCCCAGTTCTTCGGCCGCAAAGCGTCTCGCTTCCAAGACGTAGGCCAGCTTGCCTCGCGTGTCCGCGTCGACAGAGCTGTCGTTGAGGACTTCGTGGATCGGCTGCCGGGCGCGCAGGATGCCAACCTCGGCGATCCCTGCCTTCACGACGTACACGGGCGAGCACGCCATGCAGCCCGCCACCAGCACGAGCGATGCGACCGCGAGTAGCGTGCGGCCTCGGCGTCGACCGTGTTGAACGAGCAGGCGAGTCATTGACGAACTACCACGATCAGTGAGGAGCACGACATGCACGCTGCCCTCCCTCAAGGCCCTGTTGGGGGTATCGATGACCACCCAGGGGGCCGAACGGCCCAGTGTACGATCTCAAGGTCGGGGTCCTCAGGGTAGGTAACTGGACAGGTTTGCTTGGTCGGCTGCGTCGACTCAAGGGCAGATCAGAGGATCCAGCCGTACGTGTTCCAAAGGGTCTCGGCGATGGCTTCAGGAGGTGCCACCGTCAGGGCAACGGATTTTCCCGTGACAAAGCTGAAGTCGCGGTTCAGATCCGGATCAGACGGGTCGGAGACAGCCAAGATCAGATACCGACTGCCCTGAGCCACAGGCACTGCGTGGTACCGTCGCAAGAGAGAGTCAGGTATGTCCGGCATGCGTAAGATGTCGAGAGACTTGAGCTCTATGGTCTTCAGACAGAATTGACGCGCAACCGCCTCAGCGATCTCACTGGAGGACACGCGGCACCACTCACGAGCGGCAGTCCAGATTTCATCGGAATCCATCTCCGAGGTGAGGGACAGATCGTTGGCCCGAGGTACGCCCGCATGGCTCAAGGCCGCGGTCATCCAGTGGGTCGACTTTTTTGACCGAGCCGCTGGCTCAGGGCGTGACTCATCGGTCACGTCTCGCACCGTTTGACCTTCTGCGATTGAGAGTTCCTTGAACCCGAGCAAGCGAGAGGGGGCCTGAGGCTGTTCCGGCTGAACCTCGAAAACCGGCGGTTCTTCACTGGGAACCGACAGGTTGGCGGCTGCAGGTTCGGTCACGGCCTCACGGATCTGACCTTCAGGGCTTACTGGACCTGAGGCCAGCGGAGCATCAGTCGACTCGTCCTCAGCCGTCTCGAGAAGGACCGCCACTGGAACTGCGCTGCCAGATACCGGAGAACCCTGGCGAATCAATTCGTCTCGCACTTCGGGTGCGCGAAACGCGCGCGCGGACGGCTTTTTGTGACCGGAAGCCACCAGACGTGCCTCGGAGAACTTCAACCAACCCGTGCGGTCGTAGATCGCTTGTCTCCTGCGCCGCTTCGTGATCCGGACGGGAAGAAGAACATCAAGAAGCTTGTCGAACGACGTCTTCAACGGGCACGCGTCAGAAGTTGGAGAGGCAGGAGCCGCTGAGGGTGGCGTGGGAGCGCTCTATTGTCTACCCCTGCTGCGATGGGATCATTCAGCACACCCACGGTGGGCCGGATCTTCAAGCGCCTCGCAGGTTTTGGTGGTCTTTCGATCGGGCGGCGCCTGGATCAGCTACCCTGCGTGTCTTCACCGAGGTATGTGCGCTGCTCCGGGTCGACCGCAACGCGGAGTTCGACGAGGTCAACGTCCGAGGCGATTTCCGCCGGAATCTCGTCCGCAACTTGGCGAAGTGCATCGGCCGCGTGGTCCGCCGAGACACTTAGCGTGTGGTACCGCTGAAATCGTCCGCCATAGCGGAGGGTCACCTGGTAGTTCATGGTGGAATCTACCGAGCACAGGGGCATCGCCCTATGCTCCGTGTATGCTTCTCGCCCCACTCTGACGTTGGTCTTCGCTTGACCCTTCTTTATCGGATTGCCTGGGGCCTGGTGCGCCTCGCGTCTCCACTTTTCGCTTTTGGAGGCTCCAAGCTGGCCCGAGGCATGACGGGCCGTCGGGGCGCTCGGGACCTGCTGGTGTTATGGGGTGAACATGTGCGCGATCCCTGTCGGCCCGTGGTCTGGTTTCACGCGCCGAGTGCGGGAGAGGGCCTCCAGGCAAAGGCTGTGATTGAAGAGCTCCGTGCCAAACGGCCCGACGTCCAGGTGGTCTACACCTTTTTTTCGCCCTCCGCCGGTGAGTTCGCTGGTGGCATGGATGTGGACGTGGCGACATATCTACCGTGGGATTTGAGGGGTCCGCTCTCCGAGGTCCTGGAGGCCGTGACGCCCGACGCGGTGCTCTTCACCAAGACGGAGGTCTGGCCCACCCTCGTGGCTGAGGCGTATCGGCGCGGTATCCCGACGGGCATCGTCGCCGCAACCGTGCCTGTGGGGGCGGGGCGCATGCGTCCGCTGGCGCGGAGGATCCTTGGGCCCGCGTGGAACGCGCTCTCGATCGCATGCGCGAACTCGGAGGCGGATGCGGCTGCCCTGCGATCTCTCGGGGTCCGATCCGTGGTCCTCGAGGTGACGGGGGACCCTGGTATCGACTCGGCAGCGACACGCTTCGATGCACGGGACCGGGGGGCCTCTTGGCTGGCCCCGTTCCGGGTAGATCCGCGGCCGACACTCGTGGCTGGCTCGACGTGGGGGCCGGATGAAGACGTCTTGCTGCCGGCGTTGCTGACAGTTCGAGACGCTGTGGGGGATCTTCGTGTCGTGATCGCGCCTCACGAGCCGCGAGGCGAGGTGGTGCGGGCCCTGCTGCAGCGACTCGGTGCGGACGGCTGGAATGCGACGACTCTGCTGGAGTTCGAGCAGGGCGAGTCCGTTCAACGGCTGGATGTCGACCGGGGGCCCAACGCGATCGTGGTGGAGCGGGTGGGTGTTCTCGCTGAGCTGTATGAGGCAGCCTCCGTTTCGTTCGTGGGTGGAGGCTTCCACACCCGGGGCCTTCACTCTGTCCTCGAACCGGCTGCGGCCGGAAGCCCAATTGTGTTCGGCCCGCAGCACCAGAATGCACGAGCTGCCGCCGACTTGATCGCAGACGCTGGAGCGGAGGTCGCAGGGGACCCGCAGGCGCTGGCAGGTGTCCTCACCAAGTGGCTTTCCGATCGGTCTGCCGGCCAAGACGCGGGGGCGGCGGCGGCTCGGTATATTGACCGGCACCGTGGGGCGGCCGCCCGGTCTGCCGCTCTCCTCGACTCACTCCTCCAGATCACTCAATGAACCAACAGCCCGAAGTGCCGGAGATCACCCCGCTGGAGCTCAAGGAGCGTCTGGATGCCGGTGATGTTCTGCTGCTCGTAGACGTGCGGGAATACCACGAGGCTCAGATTGCAGACCTTCCTGAACACGATCAGCTCCGGATCCCCACGGGTGAGTTCCCTCAGCGTATCGACGAGGTCGCTCCAGACGCCGAGGTCGTCCTCTACTGCCGCAGCGGTGGTCGTAGCGCGTGGGCGACGGCGATCCTGATGCAGCGGGGATATGAACGCGTTCTGAACCTCAAGGGTGGGGTACTCGGCTGGCGTGCCGAAGTGGACCCGACGCTGCGCGCGTACTGAGGCAGTGACACCCATGCTCTCGTGGCGCGCCCATGGCTGGATCAGGGTCCTTGGCATCGTGCTGCTCGCGTCTGCGTGCATGGGCGGTCCGGAGGAGGAAGAGGGTTGGCCTCTGTCCGAGATCGAGACGCCCGAATTGGCTCTGGTAACGTCTGAGCTTGACGTCGACGAGGGGGAGCCGGTTGAAGATGCCCTGGCTGGTGACGCATCTGCGTCGAGTGGCATGGTGGGCGAGGGTCTCAATGGAGAGGGCGGTATCGCCGCGACTTCCGATCCCGCCCCGGTAGTGCCGCAGGGTCCGGTCGCACGTCCGTACCGTCTGCCCATGGGCATGTCCGCCACAGGACCGCTGGTTCAGCCGACAGTCCAGTCGAGCGAGGACTTCGAGGACGCCCGTTTCCCCCGGCCGGCCCACATTCGTGGTCTGTACATGAACGCGTGGGCTGCGGGATCTAACCGACGTTTGACCGAAATGCTCGAGATCGCTGCGGCTACGGAGGTCAATGCGCTCGTCATCGATATCAAGGATGCGACCGGCTTCATCAGCCACGACACCAACCTTGAGTTGGCTAAGGAAATCGGGGCTGATGGCGAGATCCGCATTCGAGATCTGCCCGGGCTTCTGGTCCGTCTCCAAGAGGCGGGCATCTACCCCATCGCACGGATCGTGGTCGTCAAGGATCCGATCCTGGCTGCTGCCCGGCCTCAGACCGCGGTACAGGACACGGCTGGCGGCGTCTGGATCGACAGCAAGGACATCATCTGGCAGAACCTCTTCAATGAAGAGCTCTGGGCATACAACGTCGCGCTAGCGCGCGAGGTCGCCGAGATGGGTTTCCCGGAGGTGCAGTGGGACTACATCCGCTTCCCCGATGCGCCCGTGTCTGATTTGGAACGTGCAGTCTTCGTGGGTGGTGAGGATCGACTCCGTGTTGATGCTGTCCGAGGCTTCCTCAGCTACGCGCGAGAGGAGCTTGCGGACCTGCCGGTCCGGTCGACCGCCGACGTCTTCGGAGTTACCACGTCATTCAGACGTGACATCGGGATCGGACAGTTGTGGGAGACGTTCATCGACGTTGTCGATGTCGCGTTGCCGATGGTCTATCCGAGCCACTACTGGGAAGGAAGCTTCGGCTACACCGAACCGAACGCATATCCGTATGAGATCGTCTACGCTGCACTGCGCGATGCACTGCGTCGCTCCGGTGCCGTAGATGGCGCTGGGCTGACGCGCCCCTGGCTCCAGGACTTCAGTCTGGGGCAGCCGGCGTATGGTCCGGCGGAGGTCCGTGCTCAGATTCAGGCTACGTATGACGTCGGGATCCAGGAGTGGATCCTCTGGAACCCGTCGTCACGGTACTCGGTGGCCGCGCTGGAGCCTGCCGAGGGCTTTGATCAAGAGCCCCTCGTGCGAGTCGCCGGCGTCATCAGTTCGACGTCTCGCCGCTACCAGGTGATGGATTCGGTGGCGACGTATGAGCTGGCGATGTTCGAGGCAGCCGAAGCAGCGGAGGCATCCGCGGCGGAGAATGTCGAAGGTCTCGGCGAGGTCGAGGATGCCGCTACGACGATACCGGACGAATCCGGCGCAGACGCCGGTGATCTTCCGTCCGACCGGATCCTGCCCGTTATGGACAGCGTCGCCCCGGTCGACACGACTTCAGGGCCGTCCGATCGCTGACTTCTGTTCAGGCTGCCGCAAACTGCAGTTCGTGGAGCCTCGCGTAGAGGCCCCCATGGCTCAGTAGTTCCAGGTGGGTCCCTTCTTCCTCGACCTTCCCCCGGTGCATCACGATGATGCGGTCGGCGTTCTGAATGGTCGACAGCCGGTGCGCGATTACAACTGACGTTCGGCCGGCAAGCAGCTCGTCCGTCGCGCGCTCGATCTTCGCCTCGATCTCCGAGTCCACCGAGCTGGTTGCCTCATCCAGCACAAGAATTTCAGGGTCGAAGGCCAGCGCCCTGGCGAAGCTGACAAGCTGCCGTTCTCCGACCGAAAGTGTCGATCCCCGTTCACCAAGGGCCTGGTTGTACCCATCCGGGAGTCGTGCGATGAAGTCCGCCGCCCCGATTCGCTCGGCCGCAGCCGTGATCTGTTTCTGAGTGATGTCCGGAGCCCCCAGGCGAACGTTGTACGCGATGTCCTGACTGAACAGGAAGACGTCCTGGAGCACGAGGCCTACCCGCTCGCGAAGCTCGTCGAGTCGTACCGCGGTGATCGGGACGCCGTCGAGGAGAATTCGCCCTTCCTGTGCGTCGTAAAAGCGCATGAGGAGGTTGATCAGCGTGGTCTTACCGGCTCCCGTGTGGCCCACGATGGCAACCTTCTCGCCGGGCGCGATCCTGAAACTCACGTCTCGAAGCACCCAATTCGGGTCACCCTCCTCCGTGTTTCCATACGCGAACGAGACGTCCTCGAAGACGATCTCACCGCGTCCGCTCTCAGGAAATGAGCGAGGTGAGTCCGGGTCCTCGATCGCAATGTCCTCGTCGAGGAGCTGGAACACCCGCTCGGAAGAAGCCATCGCAGCCTGCAGCACGTTGTACTTCTCCGACAGGTCCTGAATGGGGCGAAAGAAGCGTCGGGCGTACTGCAGGAACGCTGCGATCACGCCAACAGTGATCAATCCGTCGAGCATGCGAAGCCCGCCATACCAGAGGATTAGCGCCAGAGCGAGCGCCGTGAAGAACTGGATGACGGGAAAGAAGAGCGCGTAGTAGGTAATCGAGCGGAGATGAGCCTGCAGGTGATCCTCGTTCAGCTCTGCCAGACGTCCTGCGTCGGCCGCTTCTCGATTGAAGAGCTGTACGACGCGCACACCTGTTATGCGCTCCTGCAGGAAGGCGTTGATGCGCGCGATCCGGACCCGAATGTCCCGGTATGCGGTCCGGATACGGGATCGGAAGAGAAAGGCGGCCCAGAAGACGAACGGCAGAATGCTGAACGACACCAGAGCGAGCCGCCAGTTCATCGTCAGCATCGCCCCGATGATGAAGGCGAGTGTGAAGATGTCTCCGAAGACCGTCACGAGACCGGAGCTGAAGAGTGTGTTCAGTGTCTCGACGTCGTTCGTGATCCGGGTCATCAGACGCCCGATCGGATTCCGGTCGTAGAAGCGCAGATCGGCTTTCTGGAGCTTTTCGAAGATCTCCTTCCGGAGGTCGTACATGACCGATTGACCGAGCCATGTCGTCACAAGCGCGCGCGCGTACTCCAGTATGAATCCGCCGGTGATCGCCGCACCGTAGATCGCGATGAGCTGGATCAGCAATCCGCGATCGCGGGTGGGGATGGCCTCGTCGATGACTCGTTGGGTGACCCACGGCCCGATGATCGCCATCCACGACCCAAGCAGCAGCACCAGTAGCGCTCCGGCGACGTGCCACCGGTAGGGCTTCAGGTACTTCAGCAGCCGACGCATGAGGCGTGCATCGTACGCCTTTCCGAGCGCCTCTTCTTCCTGGAACGTGGTGCCGTCAGCCATGGTCAGGAGCTACCCGACCGGCTGGGTCGGGGTCCGGGGCTCCAGCAGCGTCAATCTGTCAGCCAGCTCTATCCTCCAGTGCCGAGAGGACCGCGTCCAGGCCGATGCCCTCGGCCCGCAGGGCGACGAGCGCGTGGTACAGGAGGTCGGCCACCTCTTCCGGAGCACGCTCCGCGTCACGGGTTGCGAGTGCAGCGACGAGTTCGGCGGTCTCTTCGCCCAGCTTCTTGAGTCGGAGATTCGCGTCATCGAGAAGCTTTACCGTATAGCTGCCCTCCGGTCGCTCTTTAGCTCGGGCAGCGAGGGTCGCGTCGAGTCGGGCGAGGGTTTGGGTAGACACCGAGGAATCGGTTGTGGCACCCTTCCCGAAGCACGTGTGCTCGCCCGTGTGACACGCGGGACCCGTCGGCTCGACGAGCGCGAGCAGGGTGTCCCCGTCGCAGTCGGCATGCAGGGACTGAAGCGCGAGGACGTTTCCGCTCGTCTCGCCCTTCTTCCATAGTGCCCCCCGAGTGCGTGACCAGAAGTGAGCAAAGCCGGTCTCGAGGGTCATGCAGACCGCTTCTCTGTTGGCCCAGGCGACCATCAGTACCGAACCCGAGACAGCATCCTGAGCGACCACGGGGATCAGGCCGTCTGATTTCTCAAAGTCGAGCGTAGCAAGGGCATCTTCTGACTGAATGCGGCGGTCTGTCATGCCCACTGACGGAAGTTCGGTCATCCCTTGTTTGCCTCCATCATCTCTGATCCCCGGACTCTGATTCCCCAGTCGATCAGGGATGATTTCAGTTCTGTGACGGTCGTCAGTCCATCGTGTAGGATTCCCGCCACCAGGGCTGCGGATGCATGCCCGCACGTGAACGCATCTCGGAGGTGGACCGCCTCGCCAGCCCCGCCGGAGGCGATGACCGGGACAGACACCCGGTTGGCGACGGCGGCGGTCAGATCGAGGTTATACCCGGTCCGCGCACCGTCCTGATCGATCGAGGTGAGCAGGATCTCGCCCGCCCCTCGCTCTACGCACTCCTCCGCCCACGCGACGGCATCGAGTTCGTTCGGTTTCGATCCCCCGTGCGTAAAACAGCGCCAGATGTCGTTGTCGCGGGCGGCGTCGATGCTCGCCACGACGCACTGGCTTCCGAACCGTTCCGCGCCGATGGATAGCAACTCCGGATCACGAACCGCCGCGCTGTTCACGCTGATCTTGTCTGCTCCGGCGCGTAAGAGTGGTCCGATGTCATCCGCGGATCGCACGCCCCCCCCGACCGTGAGCGGAATGAACAGGGTCTCCGCGGTCCGACGCACGACATCGAGCAGGGTCCCACGGGACTCACTGGACGCGGATACGTCCAGGTAGACGATCTCGTCAGCGCCTTCCGCTTCGTAACGCTGCGCGAGTTCGACAGGATCACCCACGTCGCGAAGGTTCTTGAACTGCGTCCCCTTCACCACGCGTCCGTCCTTCACGTCGAGGCACACGATCACTCTCGGCCGGAGCATCAGTCGAGTCGCTCCTGCTGAACCACACCTTTCGTGCTGAAGACGCCCTCGGCCGGAACGAGGGCCTGACGCAGCGCCATCCCGGTTGCCTTGATGGCTGCTTCTACTACGTGGTGGCGGTCCTCCCCACGCATGACTTTGACGTGCAGGGTGGCGTCGAGGTTGTTGGCGAAGGAGTGCAGGAAGTGGGTGTAGAGCTTCGATGGGATCTTTCCCACGTAGTAGGGACGCCCGCCCACGTCGATCGCGGCCTGGACCAGGGCTTCGTCCATCGGGATGAGCGAGGAGCCAAAGCGTGCGATCCCATCAGGCAGTTCTTCCTTCAGCGCCTGTGCGAGGACGATGGCGACGTCCTCGACGAGATGATGTCGCAGGTCGCCGTTCGCCTCGATATCGATGTCGAGGCCCGAGTACCGCGCGAGGGTCTCGACCATGTGCGCGAGGAAACGGTCGCCGATGACCACGTTGGACACGCCGGTTCCCAGGCGCACGTCAGCGACGATCGTGGTTTCCTTGGTCACACGTTCGAGCCTGCTCATATCTACTCCTTGCCGCCGAAGCGACGGGCGAGTTCGTCGATGTCGATGCGGTCCGTGTAGATCGCCATGCCCAGGACTGCGCCGGCTGCACCGGCGGAACCGAGCCACTCCATCTCCTCGAGTGTCGTGACGCCACCCGAGATGATCACCGGGTGCGGGCTTGCATCGATGATTCGGGCACAACCGCTTCGGCTGATGCCTTCGAGCCGCCCCTCGCGTCCCACGTCGGTGGAAAGGACGCTCACCAGGGGCAGATCAGCCAGTTCAGGCAGATACTCATCGACCCGCAGCGACGTGGCTTCCGTCCAGCCCTGTCTGAGAATGACCCCGTCGCGTGTGTCGAGGGCAATGGACATCCGGCCAGGGTAGGCGTGGGCCAATTCCGCAAACCAGTCAGGCTCGTCGAGCGCCCGGGTGCCGACGACTACCGTGTCGACTCCGGCGTCCATAAGAGTCATGGCTCGGTCATCGGAGCGAACGCCTCCACCGACCTGTATCGTGGCGTCCGTCGAGCCGATCACGGCGCGTACCACGTCGAGGTTGTCCCCCGATCGGAGAGCAGCATCCAGGTCCACGACGTGCAGCGTTGAGAAACCGCGGTCAACCCAGTTTCGGGCTACCCCGGGCGCGTCCGGCAGAGAGACACGCTCCTCCTCCGGGCGGCCTCCAACGAGCTGAACACACCGGCCGGCTTTTACGTCCACGGCAGGGATCGCGATCATGCTCTACTCTCGACGGAATCGGGTGAGGCCTGTCTCGTCTCGGCGGCAAGGCGAACGAAGTTCGTGATGATCTGGCGCCCTGGCAGAGAGCTCTTCTCCGGGTGGTACTGAAGGCCCCACGTATTTGCGGCCCGCAGGCCGGCCGCAAAGCGACGTCCCTCGTAGGTTGACCATGCGATCGCTGCGGCCGAATCGACGGGCTCGCAGATGTACGAGTTTGCGTAATACGCCACCAGTTGCTCGATCCCGTCGAAGATAGGGTCTTCCGCGGTCTCTACATCGTTCCACCCCATGTGAGGTACAACGGCGGACTCGAGGTGTCGCACACGACCGGGCACGAGCCCGATGCCGTGCCCGTCTGACTCATCCGAGGCATCAAACAGAAGCTGCATTCCCAGGCAGATCCCGAGGCACGGATAGCCCTCTTCGAGGCGCCTGCGCAGCGGGCCGATGTCGTCGGGTAGCGCGCGAGCGGCAGGCCCGAACGCGCCCACACCTGGAAGAACGAGACCATCGAGCCGCAGTGCCTTGTCCCAGTCCGATGTCACGGTAACCGTGGCTTGCGCCGCCTCGAGGGCTTTTCCAAGCGAGTGGAGATTACCCGCACCATAGTCGAACAGAGCCAGCTTCATGAGACGACAGTCAGGTTGAAGGTGCGATCGAGAGCGTCGAGAAAGTCCTCCATCATCGGCCATGGTCCGACCGTCACTCGGAGGCCCTCGCCCAGTTCCGGAATTCCGGTGAAGGGACGTACACCGACGCCCACCTCCCGCAACGCGAGGGCATCGGCACGAGCCGCGCCTGTGGGGGCAGCGCATAGAATGAAGTTCGCCGCTGATGGCAGGGGGCGGAGATTGCGCGCGGTAAGCTCCTCGCTCAGTCGTGTCCGACTTTCGAGACATGGAGCGATGATGTCTGGGAGCCATCCCTCTTCGTCCCGAACCGCGGCCGCTGCTGCTGCGGCGGCTAGCCCTGACACCTTGTATGGTCCCCGCGATTTCTCGATGGCGAGCGCGACGTCGGGAGTACCGACGGCAAAGCCGCAGCGCAGGCCCGCGAGTCCGCAGGCCTTCGACGTCGTGCGCGCGACCAGCAGGTTCGGCATGTTCGACGCGTCACGGACCATCGTCTCACCAGCGAAGTCGGCGTAGGCCTCGTCAATGATGATGAGAGGTCCGTTCACCTCTCGCGCCTCGAGGAGATGGGTGACCCATTCTCTTGGCGTGAGGTGTCCCGTTGGGTTGTTGGGCCGGCAGATGTACACGACCGCTGGCCCGCCCTGGAGCAGCAGAGCGGGGTCACGGTCCGCTGCGGCCCAGGACACGGCTCGAGTCTTGAGTCCGTTCATCCGCGCGAACGGCTCGACCATGGAGAACGTCGGTGCTGCATACGAGATGTGCGCTCCGGGACCCCACGCGGCTCGGAACGTAGAGTCGAGAACGTCGTCGGAACCGGCGCCTGTCGTGACACTTTCTATGGATATATCGAAGCGTTCAGCGACGGCACGTCGTAACTCGTCGGCGTACAACTCGGGATAGCGGGCGAGATCATCTACGGATGCGCTTCGAATCCGCTCCAGAGCGCCCGGGTGCGTACCCCACAGGTTCGTGTTGTCGCTGAGATCGAGCCGAACAGGTGCCCGCTCCGGGTCATAGCGGCGGACGGCGTCGTAGTCGGGGCGAGGGAAAGAAGTCATGCCCGAGTCTCTTTCGGCCGAGATGCACGAGCGCGGGCGGCGTCAGCGTGAGCGGGTAGACCCTCCTCGTCGGCGAGACGGGCGACATCGTCTGACATCGCGGCCGCGCCGCCCGCGTCGATCTCCTGGATCGTGAACGAGCGCAGGAAGTGGTGTGTGGACAGACCGGAAAAACTTCGGGCGCGCCCCGCAGTTGGAAGAACGTGGTTCGCGCCTGTGATGTAGTCACCGAACGCCACCGAGGCAGCCGGGCCGACGAAGGTCGTACCGGCGTTTCGCAGCGCTCGGGCCTGCTCAGCTGCGGCCTCTGTCATGATGGAGAGGTGTTCCGGCGCGAAGTCGTCCGTGAACTGCAGTGCTTGGTCGATGGAGTCGGCCACGAGGATGGCCCCGCACCCAGCCAGGGCGTCCCGCACGATCTCATGGCGCGGCGTGGTCGCCGCGAGTCGCTCGATCGCAGCCTTGACCCGGGCCGCGATATCCGCTCGGGTGGTGACCACGACGCAGGCTGCGTCCGGATCGTGCTCTGCCTGAGCGAGCACCTCGTGCGCGACGAGTACTGGATCAGCCGTGTGGTCGGCGAGGACCAGAACTTCGGACGGACCTGCGGGCGAATCGATGACGACCTGCCCGGCGACCTGTCGTTTCGCTTCTGTGACCCATCGGTTGCCCGGACCGACGATAGCATCCACCGCGGGGACGGTTTCCGTTCCATGCGCGAGAGCCGCGACCGCGCCGGCCCCGCCGACAGAAAAAAGGCGGTCCGCACCGGCGATCGCACACGCGGCGAGGACGGCCTCGGGAGGACGTCCATGCGGTCCCGGAGGGGAGCAGACCACGACCTGGTCCACTCCGGCGGCTCGTGCCGGTACGACACCCATGAGCACCGAGCTCGGGTAGGCGGCGGTCCCGCCGGGGGCGTAGACGCCCACGTGCTCGAGCGCGACCCAGCTGCGTGTGATGCGCACGCCTGGTTCGATATCGACCGTCACGCCTTGTGGGAGTTGCGCCTCATGAAAGCGACGAATGTTCGTGGCAGCCCGCTCAAGCGCAGAGCGCACGTCGGGTTGAAGTCGCTCGACGGCCAGAGCCCACTCGGAACTCGGGACCTCCACCACCAGTCCTTCTACGCCGTCGAATCGTGCAGCCATCTCGATCAGGGCCACGTCGCCTTTGCTTCGGACGTTGGCCATCAGTGATGCAACTGCGTCCGATACGCCCGCTTCCGCCATGGGCTCGCGCTGGATCAATGTGGCCCGATCCGCGTCGGTCAGGTCCGAGATTCGGCCAGCCACCCGAAACGTGAGGTCGGGGACGTTCACGTCGGTCATGGCATCAGCCTTTCGATACGGGTGACGAGGATTCCTTCCGCACCGAGCTCCTTGAGCTGTGAGATCGTCTGATAGACACGATCCGCGTCCACGACTGCATGCGCTGCCACCCAGTCACCGGAGTCGAGGACCTCTACAATTGTCGGTCCTGAAAGCCCGGGAATGACCGTGCGGACCTCCTCTAATCGGGCCTTGGGCACATTGGTCATCAAATAGCGTTTCTCCTGAGCGCGGATCACGGATTCAAGCGCGTTGGAGAGCTCATCGATCGCGGTACGCGTGCGCGTGTCGGCAAGCGCAGCCGGTGAGGCAACGAGTCGGGCGGTAGACCACATGATCGTTTCGACCTCGCGGAGGCCGTTGACGCGCAGGGTAGAGCCGGTGGAGACGAGATCGACGATGACGTCCGCGACGCCCAGGTGAGGAGCGATCTCCGCCGCGCCACCAACCGGGGCGACTTGGATCTCTGTGCCGATGCGTTCAAAGTACCGGCGCGCGATCGCCGGGAACGAGGTTGCGACCCGTGTACCGGCTGGAAGATCGCTCGCTCGCTCTACGCGGGCTTCGTCCTTTACCGCGATGGCCAGTCTGCAGCGCCCAAAACCGAGGTCGAGGACCTCCTCGATGTCACGCCCGCTCTCTGCGACAAGGTCGGCGCCGGTCACACCGATTTCGGCCGCGCCATCTGCGATGTACTCGGGCACGTCTCCGGCTCGGACGAAGATCGCCTCGAACTCACCGCCGAGCGACGCAACGAGTGCACGATCTGCGCGAAAGGCGGCCTTGAGGCCCGCCTGCTCGAAGAGCGCGAGCGATTGTTCGGAGAGACGACCCTTATTGGGGAGTGCAACGCGGATCGCGCGGGGTTCGGTAGTCATGGCTCTATCCATGTGATCGGTTCAGGTCGGATCGGCCCGGAACGAGTCGCAAAAAAAATCGCGCCCCGTCCGAGACGGGCCGCGAAGGGTCATGCTGGCAGATCGGAACGTCCGGCTACAGCAGCCTCTCGCCACCCGTTGAGGTCGCGTGATGGTGATGATGTCGGGCGTGGATCAGGTTTGTCATAGGGCGGAAAAGCTCGAAACAGTCGCCAGGGGCGTCAACCCGCTTGGTGTTCGTTTTATCATCCCCCTTATGAACGATCCGATCCGGATCCGGGGCGCCCGGCAGAATAACCTCAAGGAGATCGACCTCGATCTCCCGCGTCGTGCGTTCACCGTGATCACAGGTCCGTCAGGCTCGGGGAAGAGTTCCCTCGCCCTCGACACGCTCTTCGCGGAGGGACAGCGCCGCTACGTCGAGTCGCTGTCGACGTACGCCAAGCAATTCCTCGAGCGGATGGAGAAGCCGGATGTCGACTCCGTAGAGGGAATCTCCCCGGCCGTCGCGATCGAGCAGAAGAATCCGACCAAATCCAGCCGGTCGACTGTCGGTACAGCGACGGAGGTCTACGACTACATGCGCCTGCTCTGGGCGCGTGTCGGACGGACGCACTGCCCTGAGTGCGATCGTCACGTCCAGCCGGATACCGTATCCACGGCGGTAGATCGGGTGCTCGAGCTCGGATCCGGCTTGCGGATCCAGGTTGCTTTCCCCCTCCCGCGGAGCGCCGAGATCAAGCACGAGCTGGTCGTCTCGAACCTCAGGACTCTCGGGTTCGTCCGACTGCTCGTTGACGGAGAGCCCGTCGACATTTCGGGGCCCGAAGCGGATACGCCCGGCGACCTCGGACGTGATCTCACCGACTCCGACGAGCTGCTGGTCGTCGTCGATCGTGTCAAAACCGACCCTGACGACACCGACCGCCTGGCCGACTCACTCGGCACGTGCTTTTTCGAAGGAGAGGGGGAGGCTGTGGTCCTCACTTCAGGTGACGACACGCTCCCCGACCGGCTCCTCTTCACGGAACACTTCCGGTGTCCTGATCACCCCGAAGTGGTGTTCCTGGAGCCCACACCTCAGCTCTTTTCCTTCAATAACCCGTACGGGACGTGCTCCCTGTGTACCGGCTTCGGTGCGACGCTCGACTACGATCCCGAGCTGATCATCCCGGTGCCAGAACGGTCGCTCGCAGAGGACGTGGTCGATCCATGGTCCGCGCCTCGGTATAAGCGGGAACGTGCGAAATTGAAGGAGTTCGGGACCAATTCGGGCGTCTCGCTCTATTCGCCTTGGAACGAACTCCCGGAGAAGTTCAGGACGGAGGTCCTCTACGGGACCAAGGGCTTCAAGGGCGTAATCCCGTTCCTCGTCTCCCGTGAGAAGAAGCGCTACAAGCAATACATCAGGGTATGGCTTCGGAAGTATCAGGCGCCTAAGACATGCAGAGAGTGCGGTGGCGCGCGCGTGCGTCCAGAGGCGCTGAACATTCGGGTGTCAGGCCGAACGATCGGCGATGTATCCGAGCTGCCGTTGGAAGACCTCGCGCCGTGGCTTGCTGGGCTCGAGCTCTCGAAGATGGAGGCGCAGATCGCGGAGACGATCATGCGCGAGCTTACGTCGCGAGTCGGATTCCTCGTGGACGTAGGACTCGGTTACCTGTCCATGAGTCGGCAGATGCGCACGCTCTCCGGTGGAGAAGCGCAGCGCATCAACCTCGCGAATTCGCTCGGCTCCGCCTTGGTAGACACGCTCTACGTTCTCGATGAGCCGACAGTGGGGCTGCACCCTCGTGATACGGGTGCACTCCTCGATCTTCTGCAGAGACTCCGGGCTGCCGGCAATACGGTCGTCGTCGTCGAGCACGACACGCAGGCGATCCGCGCTTCCGACCACATCGTCGAACTCGGGCCAGCGTCGGGTGAGCATGGTGGGCAGATCGTGTTTGAAGGCACGGCGGATGAGCTGGAGGCCGTGGATACGGTGACTGGTCGTTATCTGTCCGGGCGCTCGCCGATCGATGGTGCCGAGCGTCCGCGTCCAATCGATGGACCCGCCCTCGTGCTCCGTGGCGCGACACAGCACAACCTCCAGGACGTGGACGTGGAGATCCCGCTTGGCACGCTGACTCTGGTCACGGGCGTGTCAGGTTCGGGCAAGTCGACACTCATCCACGACGTCCTGTATCGGGCAGCGGAGCGGGAGATGGGCTCGGGAGAGACGAGCGCGAAGGAGCACTTGGGGGAGGTCGTAGGGGACTACTCCTCCCTCAAGGGGCTCGCGAACCTCGACGAAGTGGTGCTGGTGGACCAGGCGCCCATCGGGAGAACTCCTCGCTCGAATCCGGTGACGTACATCAAGGCGTGGGACGCAATCCGAAAGCTCTTCGCCGCTGCACCCATTTCACAGGAGCGCGGCTACACCCCGGGGCACTTCAGCTTCAACGTCGAAGGTGGCCGATGCGAGGAGTGCAAGGGCGCGGGGGCTGTGGAGGTCGAGATGATCTTCATGGCCGACGTCTATGTGCCGTGCGAGGCGTGTGGAGGTCGCCGGTACAAGCGGGAAGTCCTCGACGTGAAGATCAGCGGCAAGACTGTCGCCGAAGTGCTCGAGCTCACTGTCGATGAGGCGATCCGTTTCTTCATCCGCGAGCGCCGGCTTGGCAAGACGCTGTGGCAGCTGCAGCAGGTGGGACTTGGCTACCTGCGTCTCGGCCAGCCCGCAACGACGCTCTCGGGCGGTGAGTCCCAGCGACTCAAGGTTGCGCGTGAACTGGCCCGGGTGTCGGGGAAGAAGGGACGGAAACTCTACATCCTCGATGAGCCGACGACCGGCCTCGCGGGGGAGGACGTCCGCAAGCTTGTCGAAGTACTTGGTCGGCTGGTGGAGGCGGGCAACACCGTGGTCGTCATCGAGCACAACCTGGATGTGATTCGGGCTGCCGACTGGGTGATCGATCTCGGACCAGACGCAGGTGTCCGCGGCGGCCAGGTGGTCGGTGTCGGGCGCCCTGAGACGATCGCGAGCATTCCCGAGAGTCACACCGGCCGATATCTAGCTGAGGCAATACGTGAGGCCGCACGCCAGAGCCTGAAGGCCCCCTAGCCGAACTTACCGAAGCCTGAAGCCCACGTGAGGTCAGCCATTCGCAGGTCGAGTGATGTGATCACCCGTGAGTCCGACGAGCCCATGTTCAACGACTCCCCCGCCGTAAGCGTCCTGATGCCGGTACGCGACGGTCAGCTGCACCTCGACGAGGCTATGGCCTCGCTGCTTGCGCAGACGTTCCCTGACTTCGAGATCCTGGTCGTCGACGATGGGTCGACGGATGATACGCCAGGCCAACTCAAGCATTGGGCCGAGGAAGACGACCGGGTCCGCGTGATCACCTCGGAGCCTGTCGGGATCGTGCGCGCGCTGGAGCTCGGGCGTGGTGAAGCGCGTGGCCGCTACCTCGCGCGTATGGACGCGGACGATGTGGCAGACCCCCGCCGATTCGCCGCGCAGTTCTCCATGATGGAGAACCACCCGACACTCTCCGGGTGCGGGTGTGGTGTCCGGTACTTCCCACCAGAGGCTGTTCGGGGCGGGGCTCGCCGCTACGAGGCATGGATCAACTCGATCCGATCCCCCGATGACGTTGCGCGATCCGTCTGGGTCGAATGTCCGCTGGCTCATCCGACGTTCTTCCTTCGGTCTGCCTCGGTCGAGGGAGTCGGAGGCTACACAGATACCGGGTGGCCGGAGGACTACGACCTGATCCTGCGCCTCCATCGAGCCGGGCACCGGCTCGCCAATGTGCCGCAGGTACTCCACCGTTGGAGAGAGGGAGCAGACAGGCTGTCGCGCACTGACCTTCGGTACTCACTCGGATCCTTCCTGCGCTGCCGCGTCCACCACCTGGTTCGGGGACCGCTGGCACACGGCCGAGACGTCGTGGTCTGGGGTGCAGGCCCCGTCGGCAAGACGTTCGCTCGAGCCCTTCAGGCGGAGGGCATCAGAGTCGCGGCCTTCGTCGAGCTCGACCCGAGGAAGATCGGCCAGGAGATCCACGGAGCACCTGTTCTGGACACGGGGCAGGCGCTCCAAATCCGCGGTCCCTTACACGCGTCGGCGGTAGGCCAGCCGGGTGCGCGGGCCCGGATAGAGGCCCTTCTGGAAGGGGCTGCAATGGCCCCGGGCGCAGACTTCGTCGCGGTTGGGTGACCGAACAAGACTTCGAACAGGAAAAACCCTTGTAATGCATGGCTTTGCGCATAGTCGCAGAACCCCAAATCCAGCTTGGTCCGAGGCCTCGGAAGGGTTAGTTTTTACAGTCTCGGGAACCCTCCCTGGACACGCCAGAACACGCCTCCGTGCAAGTTGCGGACGGTTACGACGAGGAGCGAGTGCTTGCCTGATCCCGGAGCCCCGCTGAACGGCCCGCAGGCAGCTCGCTCAAACGCCCGACAGGACGACCGCACGTATGAGTGACGAGCTCGAGCTTGGAGGTGATGACGGGGGCGGACAGACCGTTCTGGCCCGCCTCCTAGAAGACGAAATGAGGGAGTCGTTCATCGATTATTCGATGAGCGTGATCGTACAGCGAGCCCTCCCCGACGTGCGCGACGGCTTGAAGCCTGTGCATCGCCGTATTCTGTACGCGATGAGCCAGGCAGGCCTAAGCCCCGGCCGGGCCTACAGGAAAAGCGCAACAGTCGTTGGTGACGTTCTGGGTAAGTACCACCCGCATGGCGACTCCGCCGTCTATGACTCGATGGTGCGCATGGCACAGGACTTCTCCCTGCGCTATCCGCTGGTTGACGGGCAGGGGAACTTCGGGTCTGTCGATGGTGACTCTGCGGCGGCGTACCGGTACACCGAGGCCCGCCTCATGGCGCTCGCAACCGAGCTGCTGGCGGACATCGAAAAAGAAACGGTCAACTACGCGGAGAACTTTGACGGCAGCCATATGGAGCCGACGGTTCTTCCGGCTCGGGTGCCGAACCTCCTGATCAACGGTTCTTCCGGGATCGCCGTCGGAATGGCGACGAACATCCCGCCGCACAATCTGCGTGAGGTGGTAGCTGCGACCACGGCACTCATCGACGATCCCGACCTGCCTCAGGAAGAGCTCGAGACCCTGGTAACCGGTCCAGACTTCCCGACGGGTGGTTTCATCTGCGGCCGAGAGGGAATCCGCGACGCTTATCGCACGGGTCGGGGACGAATTGTCATGCGTGCCCGGGCGAATATCGAGTCGATCGATGCCAACAGTGAGCGAATCGTCGTCACCGAGATTCCGTTCATGGTCAACAAGTCCCGCCTGATCGAGCAGATCGCTCAGCTTGTGCGCGACAAAAAGCTCACCGACATCAGGGACATGCGAGACGAGTCGGACCGCGAAGGGATGCGGATCGTGATCGAGCTCAAGCGCGATGCCGTGCCCGAGATCGTGCTGAACCGCCTGTATCGTCATACGCAGATGCAGTCGACGTTCGGAACGATCCTCCTCGCACTGGTCGATGGCGTTCCCAAGGTCATGTCGCTGCGCGAGACGCTGCTGCACTTCATTGCACATCGTCTGCAAGTCATTGTCCGCCGGAGCGAGTACGACCTCAAGCGGGCGCAGGACCGAGAGCACATCCTCGAAGGTCTGAAGATCGCCGTCGACAATATCGACGAGGTCATCAAGATCATCCGGGGTTCGAAGGACACGGAGAGTGCGTCCGCTCAGCTTCAGGAGTCATTCGAACTCTCTGAGCGTCAGGCGAAGGCCATTCTCGACATGCGGCTCGCCCGCCTGACGGGTCTGGAGATCGAAAAGCTGGAGGAGGAGCTTGCCGAGATTCGTGCGCTGATCGAGGAACTGCAGCGCATTCTCGGATCCGAGGAGGTTCGCATGGGCATCCTCAAGGACGAACTCGCCGAGGTCAGCGAGAAGTACGGCGACGAGCGCCGCTCCGAGATCACGCACGCCATCGGGTCCTTCAACGTCGAAGACCTGATCGTCGAGCAGGACATGGTCGTGACCGTGTCCCACGGCGGGTATGTGAAGCGTCTCCCTGTCGACACCTATCGTGCGCAACGACGGGGTGGCCGAGGGCTGCGTGGAATGGATACGAAGGAAGAGGATTTCGTCGAACACCTCTTCGTCGCGTCGACACACGACTACCTGATGATCTTTACCCGTCGGGGCCAGTGCTACTGGAAGAAGGTCTGGGAGATCCCCGAGGGAAGCCGCGCATCGCGCGGCAAGCCGATCGTGAACCTCCTGAACCTCGGTCCGGACGAGAAGATCGCGGCCGTCGTACCCGTGCGTGAATTCAGCGCAGAACAGTATCTGATCTTCGGTACGCGTCTCGGCGTGGTGAAGAAGACGGCGCTGTCCGCCTACGGGAATGTCCGTACGGTCGGGCTTAACGCGATGAACATTGCGGAAGGCGATGAGCTGATCGAGGTACGCGTCACGTCTGATGGCGATGAGATTCTCATCGCCAGCCGGAAGGGCATGTCGATTCGCTTCAACGAATCCGACGCACGGCCCATGGGTCGCGCTACGGCCGGTGTTCGCGGTCTGAATCTCCGAGACGATGACGAGGTTGTCGGAATGGTCGTCGCGCGCGAGGACTCGACTGTGCTTGTGGTGTCCGAAAAGGGACTCGGGAAGCGTACGCCGATCAGCGAGTACCGCCTGCAGAAGCGTGGCGGCTATGGTGTTATCAACCTCAAGGTCTCAGAGAAGACTGGTCAGGTCGTCACCGTGCGAGCTGTCTCGGAAGATGAGCAGGTCATGATCATCACGCGAAAGGGAGTCGTGAACCGCCAGCGGGTCGAAGAGATCCGTGTCATTGGACGAGCGACTCAGGGCGTGAAACTCATGAATCTCGACGACGGTGACGTCGTGATGGACGTAGCGCGGGTCATCATCGACGATGACGATGAGGATGGGCTGGAGGGCGCGGAGGCACCAGCAGGAGAGATTTCTGTGGCGGCCCCGAATGCCGATGCTTCGGATGACGGGGACGGGGATGACGGTGGCGCTGACGACGACGGATCGTGAGTGCCGTCGTTCAGGGCCAGGGCCTCGTCGGGCTGACCGAGATCGAGTCGGCAGCCCGGAGGCTTGCGGGCATCATCGTTCCGACGCCTCTGATTCCTGCCGATGCCGTGTCCGACATGGTGGGTGCGCAAGTTCGTCTGAAGTGCGAAAACCTGCAGCGGGCGGGGTCGTTCAAGATTCGCGGGGCCCACAACTTCGTCTCGCAGCTGTCGGACAATCAGGTCGCGAACGGAATCATCACCTACTCGTCGGGAAACCACGCGCAAGCCGTAGCGCTGGCGGGCAGATTGCGCGGCGTTCGCGTCGTCGTAGTCATGCCGACCGATGCGCCCAAGGTGAAGCGAGACGGAGCGGAACGACTCGGCGCGGAACTCGTGTTCGAAGGCACGACGTCGCTCGAGCGTATGGGCCGGGCTCAGATGATCGCGGAGCACGACGGCCTGGTGATCGTTCCACCGTTCGATCACCGGCACATCATTGCGGGCCAGGGGACGGTCGGTCTAGAGATCGCACGCGAGTGGCGGGACGTCGACCTGGTGCTCGCACCGATTGGTGGTGGAGGCCTCGCCAGTGGTGTAGCTGCGGCGGTGAAGCGGTTGCTTCCATCGGTCAAGGTCATCGGAGTCGAACCGCAGGGCGCCGCGTCCATGCGCCACGCGCTCGACAACGGGGCTCCGACCCTGCTGACCGAGGTCGACACGATCGCGGACGGGCTCAAGCCGGTCATCGCCGGCGAACTCACCTTCGAGCACGCGCGTGATTTGATGGACGACGTCGTCACCGTGGACGATGATTCCATCCGAAAGGCCGCCGGGGTCTTGGTGCACAGGCAAAAACTGGTCGTCGAGTTCAGCGGTGCAGCTACGACCGCTGCGATTTTGTCGGGCAAGGTGAAGATCGACGGTGGCCGCATCGCCGCGGTGGTCTCAGGGGGAAACCTCGGAATGCCGCTAGAGTGTGAAGATTGTCCCGCCGCGCCCTTCCGCGTCACCTGACCGCACGAACGAGACCCAGCCATGCGCAAGATCATACTCTTCGACATTGATGGGACCCTCCTGTGGGGTGGCCCCGCGAAGAGCGCGTTTGTCGATGCGATGAATGAGACGTATGGAATGCCCGGTGATGTCGAGAACGTGAGCTTCGCAGGCAAGACCGATCCACAGATCGCTCGTGAGCTACTTCATGGCGCCGGCATGTCTCACGAAGAGATCGTGAGTGGGCTCGAAGAGCTCTTCGGCCGCTACCTGGGGTACCTCGAGGCTCGGCTGCCGGAGAACCCGGTGACCGTCCTTCCGGGTGTGCGTGAACTCCTCGACGCACTGGCTGCCTATGACGATGTCGGTGTTGGATTGCTGACGGGCAACGTAGCGGGTGGAGCCCGGCTCAAGCTGATTTCCGGAGGCTTGTGGGGACGCTTCGACTTCGGCAGCTACGGCTCGGATCATGAACTCCGGGACGAACTCCCGTCGATCGCTGTCGCGCGAGCGAGGAATTTGTGGGGTGAGGTCGTGACGGCCGACAAGGCGATCGTGGTGGGGGATACCCCACGCGACATCCAGTGCGGTAAGGCCGGCGGAACGGCGACGATGGCGGTCGCCACGGGATCGTTCACCGTCGACGAACTGAGCGTTCACGACCCCGACCACGTCCTCGCAGATTTCTCGTCGACAAGAGCTGTGGTGGATCTCCTGCTCAGCTGAAGCGTTCTATCGAGCGTTCAACGGTAGTCGAGGTTCCTTGATCCCCCTCGCCGTCCGAAACATCTTCCTGTCCTCGATTGACGAGGGAAGCTCCGCCTCGATGGATGCGGAGATCACCTGGCTGGCCTGAAACCAGGTCGCTCAAAGGAGTAAAACGTGTCCAGAGGCGAAGATCGACGGGCTGCACGCGAGACCGAGTCCGACATGAAGAAGTTCTACTACCTGTTCGGCGTCGTCGTGGTCATCGGCATCGGCGTCGTCGGGTTCAATGTCGGTAACAGTGTACTGAGCTCGGCCGCGACGGCACCGATCGAGCTCGATCTGACCGACGACGAAGCGCTGGTAGCGCTGGCGCAGGGTGTTACGCTCGGGGACGACGACGCTCCGGTCACGGTCGTCGAGTTCGGTGACTACCAGTGTCCTGGCTGCGGAGCATTCGCCCTGTCCGTGAAGCCGCAGCTCGAGGGAACGATGGTGGCATCGGGTGAGGTGAAGTTCGTTTTTTACGACTTCCCCCTCATCTCGATTCATCCCAACGCATTCCTGGCCGCGCGGGCAGCTCGCTGCTCTGACGAGCAGGATGGGTATTGGGAGTACCACGAGACGCTCTTCCGGAACCAGGCCCGCTGGGCGACGGCGACGATGCCATCCAGCGCATTCGAGGACTACGCGGAAGAAGTCGGCCTGGATGGCGGCACCTTTTCGGCTTGTCTGAACAGCGACAAATACGCAGACGTCGTCTCAGCCAACATGGAGCTCGGCACGCGCATGGGTGTGAACGGCACGCCCACCGTCATGGTCAACGCGAACGGTAATCTCCGACGGATCAACTCGAACGACTTCCAGAGCATTTCATCGGCGATCGCGGCCATGACCGGCTCGGAAGGCTCGAACTGACTGTGAGCAAGACCGTGAAAGTCCGGCTCCTCTTCGTCGATGATGGTGAGTACCACCACGAGACTGTGGAGATTCCGGCCGGATCGATCGACGCTCATCAACGCCTCATCGACTGCCTGCGTGAGGACGACGCGGTTCAGAAGAAGATCTTCGTCGACGTCGATCGCCTTGTAGCGGCCCAGCTCGACGACTGATCTCCGGAGAGACCTAGTGGGTCCTGGGCGGCGCGCTTGCGCGTCGCTCAGGCGTCTCCCAGTACCTCCAGGGCGCGTTTCAATGTCCACTCAGTGACGCATCGCGGGGGCCATTCACCCCGGTCGGCGGCTGACAGGATGTCCTGACCCTCCTGCCATGCTCGAGAAGCCGTGGCCTCGTCCATCAGCCCCCGGTCCTTCGCCTCTTCGAACTCATCCTCGTCGAGGAGAAGCGCTTTGCCCGCTGGCGTTTGCCACACGTCGAGGAAGAGGTCCGTCGTGTGCCAGATCGGTCCGTCCATCACCGGTGGGGTGAGGATGTTCGCGTACAGTCCCGTGAAGGTGCCGTCGGCGCGATGAAAGCGTCCGATGTCGTGCCAGACGTGCGGAAAGGTGAACCAGAGGGCCAGTGAGCCCTGCTCGAGTATGATCCTGCCATCCTGTTGCATCGCCACCTCAGCTTCGATCGGCTGGGCCAGTGTCACGATTACGTCTTCTTCCTCGTGTACTAGGCGCTGGTCGTAGATACGCAGGCTGTCAGGCAGGCGCCGGTAATGAATCGCGATCCGTGGAGCAGAGTTCACACGACTTCCACGAAGACGTCCATGACGCCACCGCACACGGCGGGGCTCCACGTAGTGAAATCCTCGGTGAGGTCGACACGCACCCGTTCCGGAATGCCCGTCTCAAGCACACGGTGCGCGGAGTCGATGACCTCGGCCTCGCCGCATCCTCCGCCAACCGTTCCTGTGAGACCGGCCGAAAGATCGACGAGCATACGGGCGCCGACCTTCCGAGGCGTGGACCCACGCGTGCCGACGATCGTGGCCAGAGCGCATGCACGACCTGCCTGGCGGGCAGCAACGAGTGCCTCGGTCAGGGTCTTATCGTCTTCATGGGTCATATGTTGTCCTGGTCCTTGAAGAAGCGGTCCGCGACGCGCTCTACTTCTCTGAGGGGAACGCCAGTCCCGCCACGATCGAGCATAACGAGCTCCGCCGCCACGGACACCGCGATTTCCTCTGGAGTCTCGGCGCCGATATCGAGTCCGACCGGTGCATGAATGCGCGCCAGCAGCGCCCGATCGATGCCCTCATCGAGAAGCTGGACGTACGTGGCACGAACCCGCCGCCGACTTCCTATCATACCGATGTACGCGGGTAGTGGATGTGCGCGCAGCGCACGGACGAGGCACTCGTAGTCGTACTTGTGACCACGCGTTACGAGCAGCAGAAAAGAACGCTCATTCAGGCTGACGTCCGCGAATGGGTCGGAAAAGTCCGCTCGGACCAGCCGGTCCGCCTCGGGAAATCGTTCACGGGTGGCGAAGTCTGGACGGTCATCCAGCACCGTGACGCGATAGCCCAGCATCGCGCCCATGTGTGCCATCGGTTGAGCGACGTGCCCGGCTCCGACGACGACGAGTTCTCTGATCGGTCGGCGAACCTCGACGTAGAACTCGATCTGTCGGTCGCCGACGTGTAGCGCCCGGATTCCATCGCGAGCACGGCGGTCGTCGAGGGCAGCCGCGAGACGCTCCACCGCGGCAGCATCAGCGGACGGATCACCCAGTGAGCCGTGCGTGGATGCTCCGTGCTCGGGATGCCGCACGAGCGCCATTCGTGCTCCGCGGTGCTGCGGAGCACCGTCAGAGGCTCCGACGACCGTACCCACCGCAGCGCTGCCGCCTTCGGCAGATGTTTGCAGAAGGAGCCTCGAGGCCTCCGCGGCGCCGAGTTCTAAAGGTGTAGTGCTCATGCTGGCCGCTCCGTGCTCCGACCGGTCTCGTCGTCAGCGTATTGCATCTGACCGACCATGACAGCGGCGTACTCCTCGGGCGTATCGATATCGGTTACGACCCGTGGATCTCGAACCCTCCAGAGTGCCGCGCTGGGGAGGTGGTGTTGGACGACAGTGCGGGCTCCTCCCTCGAGCGCAGGGTCTGTCAGCTCCGAGAATAATGCTCGGGCGAAGATGGCGGGATGACCCCGCTTTTCCCGAGAGTGACCGTCGACCGAATACTCGTGAAGCGGGATGACCAGTGGAGCCATGTCCGTCATCGCGACGTCGAGCAAGCTGCGGACGATACCAGCATCGACCAGAGCAAAGTCGAGCGGGAGCCACGCGATGGCCTCCACGTCGTCGGACAGCGATTCGATCGCAAGGCGCATCGACGTGATCGGCCCCTCGCCGGGGTCGGTGTTGATCACCAGCCGGGCGCCCGTCTCGAGGGCTGCGTGCTTGATCGTATCGTCGTATTCCGGAACGACGACGATTACCTCGGTGCACCCTCCGCCCCGAAGTGCATCAACCACCCGCTGAACGAATGACCTACCGTTGAGCTGGAGCGCTGCCTTGGGCTGGCCCATGCGTCGGGACGCGCCGGATGCCGGGACGACCCCGACGGTCTTGAGGTAGGGAGGGGTGGTCACAGCGTCACGGGAGTCCTCAAGGGGGCCCTGCCCATGCGCGTCTCAAGCGTCGCCCGCCGGGAAGGCCGTGTACAGAGTCTGGTCTTTCAGGGCGAGCCGTACCAGGGTTGGCGCCGGCGTGAATCGCTCCCCATGTACTTCTGCGAGCTGCTCGAGTCGGTCCACGAGGCCTCGCGGGTGCAGGGTGTCCGCAAAGCGCAGCAGGCCTCCGCGGAAGGGCGGGAAGCCCGTCCCCATGATCATGGCGAGGTCGACGTCTGCCGCGGATGCTGCGATTCCGTCTCCAAGGATCCGGGCTGCTTCGTTGATCATGGCGAGCACCAGACGACGTCGGACCACCCGCTCGCCGTCAGCCCCGGCGATGGTGCCGGCTTCGGAGGCGCCTGGTGTGGGAACCGACGGCAGCTCTGCGTAGATCGAGTCGTCGATGCCTTTGTCCTTGCCGTCTTCGTATCGGTAGAAGCCGAGCCCTCCCTTCTTGCCGAGCCGGCCGGTGCGTCCGAGTTCGAGGAGCGCAGGAGCGGGCGTGAGGCGGTCCCCCAGGGCCCCATGCAGGGAGGCGCCAGCATGGCTGGAGACGTCGATGCCGACCTCGTCGACCAGACGCAGTGGACCCATCGGCATACCGAACCGCTTCGCGACCCGATCGATCATCTCGATCGATGCTCCGTCCGAGAGGAGAAAGCCTGCCTCGTTCAGGTACGGTCCCAGGATTCGGTTCACGAGAAAGCCCGGACCATCTCCGACCACGACAGGCACCTTTCCGAGGTCGAGCGCCAGTCGATAGATCGTGGCGACGGCTTCATCCGATGTACCTGGCGCGCGGATCACCTCCACGAGCGGCATCCGATGCACGGGATTGAAGAAGTGCATCCCGCAGAAGCGCTCGGGCCGGGATAGCGCACTCGCCATCTCCTCGACCGACAACGACGACGTGTTGGTCGCGATGATGCAGTCGGCAGAGACATGATCCTCGAGCTCAGCCAGGACCGCCTTCTTTACCTCCATCTTCTCGACGATCGCTTCCACCACGACGTCCGATCCCGAAAGGCCATGGTACTCGACGCCCCCGGAGATACTCTCCATCGCCTGCGTAGCTTCACGCACGTTCATCCGACGCCGCTTCACGGCCTTGTCGAAGAGGCCGCGTGCGTGCTGGAGTCCCCCCGTGACCGCCTCGTGCTCGATGTCTTTCATCCAAGACTCGATGCCGCGTGAGGCCGCCAGGTGTGCGATGCCGCCCCCCATGACACCGGCACCGAGAACCCCCACTTTCGAGATCGACCGGGGCTCTGCTGATGAACCGGTGGGCAACCCAGTTCCTTTTCGGGACGCCTCACGCATGTGGAAGACGTGCACGAGGTTCTTGCAGACAGCGCCGACGAGGAGGCTTGCCGCTTCGCGCGCCTCGGCCGCGAGGCCTTCCTCCACCGACTTGCTGAGTGTTTGTCCCAGTATGTCGAGAATAGCCAGAGGGGCGGGGTAGTGGCCGCCCGTCTGCTGAAGGACCTTCTTCCGTGCCGTGTGCAGAACAACCCGGCGCCCTGGAGGGGTGTCATCGAGCGCTCGCTGGACGAACGACCGCTTCCGCGTTCGGGGCGCGCCTTTCTCTCCTATGAGTCCCAGCGTGAAGTCACGGACCGCCTCCTGAAAGATCGGGGCTGGCACGACCGCCGATGCGAGGCCGATCCGCTTCGCCTTGGAGGCTCGGACCCTCTTTCCGGTGAGGAGCATGTCGAGCGCGGCTTGTAGTCCGATCAGGCGTGGTAGCCTCGTCGTTCCGCCCCACGCAGGGAGGATGCCCAGCTGAACCTCAGGCAGACTCATCGTGGTCCGTTCGGAGTCCGAGAGCACTCGATAGTCGCACGAGAGTGACATCTCCACGCCGCCCCCGACGCAGAGGCCGTGGACTGCGGCCACGGTCGGGACGGGCAGTGCGGTAACGTTCGAGAAGATCGCTTGGCCGAGGCGGATCTGAGCCTCGGCCAGGTCAGGATTCTCGACGCGCCCGATCACCTCGATGTCGGCACCGGCGATGAAAGACTTATCCTTCCCTCGAATCACGACCGCGCGGACCCGTGCATCGCGCGCGGCTGTCCGGGCCTCATCGATCGTCTCGGCGAATCGCTTCATGACCGGCTCGGACAGCACGTTCAACGAACGCGTGGGGTCGTCGAATGTGATCCACCCGATCGCGTCGGCGTCGATCTTGAAGGTGGGGCTTGGGCTTGCGGTCATACGGAATGAAGGGAAGTCGTCTGCCGGGGCGCCGGTTCTGCTACTTCGACGCAATGGGAACGTCGAAGGATACCGAACGGGGGCACAAAGGAAAGCCGCCCGGACGCAGTGTGCGCCCGGGCGGCTTCGAGAACTTCGGTGCGTCAGCCCTGCGCGGGCCTGTGATCAGAGTTTGATACGCTCCTGAGCATTCGAGCGAGTCAGCGTGACCTCGAGTGGCTCACCGCCCTCGACCGTGATCTCGATGTTCCAGTAGAGCTCGGTGTAGGCCATCTCGTACCGGGCGTGCACCCAGTACTGACCCGGCTTGACCATGAGACCCCCTCGGGCGACGCCACTGGCGTCCGTGGTGTCAAAGCCCCAGTCGAGCCCGAGCACGCGCTGCTTCTCGCTGAAGACCGTGCCAACGTCCGTATACGCGTCGTCAGCCCAGTTATCCTGCAACACGCGCACGGAATCGGACGCGCGGATCGTGCCCTGCTGAAGTTCGTCAAAGATCGTGAACGTCCTCTCCTGCTCACGCTCGGCAGCGCCGAGCTGGCTGTCCCAATCGTTGAATTCACGGAACAGCACCACGTAGTCTCCGGAGCCGCGGTTCAGCGTCTCGAGGACTTCGCTGATGGTTGTCAGTGTGTCGCGGATCGTTGCCCAACGTCGGGTTGCCGCGTCCCACTCGGCCTGTGCGGCCTGAACCTCAGCACGGCGTTCGATGAGGTCCTGAGGGACCTCGGGCTCGGATGTTCCGAACGACATCGTCATCGAATCGAATACCGCGTCACGGTCAAACGGGATCAGCTGAACCTCGACGTCGGCGAGAGCAAGCTGCATCGTGCCGTCAGCATCGGGATTCGGGACATCGATCTCCATCGTCACCACAACTTCGGCCGGGCCGCACGCGGCGAGGATGAGGCTGAGGGCGAGCAGGAGGGTCCTTCTCATGGAACTGTCTCCGTCGGACGTCAAACGAGGAACCGGAAGCCTTGCAATCTAGTGGCCGAAAATGGGCCAATCAACCTCGTGGAGCTTCGGGTTTCGGGATGATTCTCTGACACCGAGTGCGCTTCCGGCGTCGTTCAGTTGCGGATGTAATCTGGCAGGATGAAGCCGGATGGGTCCTGTGCCACGCCGTTCACCTTTACTTCGTAGTGAAGGGTCGGTGCTGTCGTGATCCCGGTGCTGCCTACCTGAGCGACAACCTGACCACGGCTCACCTCGTCGCCGACTTGTGCGATGAGCTTTGAAGCGTGGCCATAGAGGGTGGTGAAACCGAAGCCGTGGTCGATCTCTACGGTCAGGCCATAGCCCACGACCCAGCCTGAGCGGATGATACGCCCCTTGGCCGCAGCCGCGATCGGTGTCCCGGTCGGGGCTGATATGTCGATACCTTCGTGCGGGAGAGGGCGGTTGTGCACTGGATGCATGCGTGACTGCGAGAACCGGCTCGTGAGCCAGCCTCGGGTCGGCAGGATGGAGGGCGTGGATTCGAGCAGTTCGCGGTGCGCCTGTAAGGAATCAGTCGCCTCAGCCAGACTTTCGGACAGGAGTCGAGCGCGGCGCTCGAGTGCGCTCAGATCGTACCCTGTCGCATAGATCTCTTTCGTGGCGAGCGAGTCGGTCGTCCAGAGTGGGGACGACTCGGGCACACCAAGACCGGGACCACCTACGCCTGCCTGCAAGACCTCGGGATCAATGACCTCGAGCCCGGCGAGATTACGGAACTGTGCGTCGTTCTCCGCGACCCGGTCGAGTGAGCTCTCAAGATCGGCGATCCTGGATTGGAATTGTACGAGCTCGGTTGCCAGAGCGTCGTTGTGGACCTCGAGATTCCGCGTGTTCATGCGATCGAGTGTGCTCGTCCCGATGACGGCTCCACTCGTGACGACGGTCATGACCGCGACGATACCCGCACCAGCCAGCAACTTCAGCGTGCGCGAAGAGAGAGAGTATTGCTGGACCGGGTCGCCCTGCTCTCGCATGACGAGGAAGGTCCATCTGTCTCCGGTCATAAGTCCACCTGTGATTCCGTGACAGTGCTGCAGAGGCATGTTCAGGGGGGAGCCTGGATCGGTAGCCTCAATATTCGGGGCGCGTAAGCTACGAGCAGTCGCACTGCCGTCAAGCCACCGACAGAAGCTTTGTGCGGAATGGCGCGAGCAGAGCCGGGCGCCGTGGGTTAATCCGACGAAGCTTCCCGCGCTGGGTCGACCCGCGGAAAGAGTGGATCCCCCATGGTCACCGCACGACCGCCCGGCTGACTCGCGATCGCGTCGTCGAGCGTGGGGACACCGGACAGTCCGAGCCGCGTTGCGAGCACCTCCATCTTTTCCGGTGTGACCGGCTGGAAAAGAGCGCACAAGACGACCAGGACCCGAGCGAGTGTAGCAAGCGTCTCGTCGAGTTCGACGCTGCGAGATGGGTCCTTCGCCTGGGCCCACGGCTGTCGCTCCTCGACGTACACGTTCGCTGCCCGGGCGAGATCCATCGCAGCGGCAAATGCCTCGTGCACCTTCAAGCGCTCGATCGAAGACCGCACCTCCTGGAGTGTCTGATCGATCGCTGCATCGAGGCCTGAAGAGGGGCCGTCAGGAACGACACCGTCGCGGTACTTCACGATCATCGACGTCGCACGACTGGCGAGGTTCCCTAGCACATTGGCGAGCTCTTCGTAGCGGATGAGGAATCGCTCCGGCGTGTACGATGCGTCACCGCCAGTCGGCATTTCTCGCATGAGGTACCAGCGGACTGCGTCAGTGCCGAAGGTCTCACGCAATTCGAGCGGGTCCACCACGTTGCCGAGCGATTTCGACATCTTCGCATCGCCGACTACCCACCAACCGTGCGCCAGGATTTGTCTTGGCACGGGGAGGCCGACACCCATGAGCAGGGTTGGCCAGTACACGGAGTGGGTGGTCAGTATGTCCTTGCCGACGAGGTGCATGTCAGCAGGCCACCATGAATCTGTGACATCGTCGAAGCCCTGCTCTCCAACCGGATTCGAAGGGTCGATGGCGCCCGAGGCCGTCAGGTAGTTGATGAGGGCGTCGACCCAGACGTAGGCGACGTGGTTTGAGTCGAAAGGGAGGTCGATTCCCCAGGAAAGGCGTGACTTCGGGCGTGAGATGGACAGATCACCAAGCGGCTGCCGGAGGAAGCCCACAATCTCGTTCTTCCTGACCTCGGGGACGATCCAGTCGGGGTTCTCTTCGATGTGCTGGATCAGCTTCTCCTGCCACTCACTCATTTTGAAGAAGTAATTCTTCTCCTCGACGTAGACGACCTCGCGTCCACAGACCTGACAGCGGCGGTCCTCGCCGATGTCTTTCTCCGTCCAGTAGCGCTCGTCGGAGACGCAGTACCAGCCGGAGTACGTTCCCTCGTAGATCTGGTCTCGATCCCAGAGCCGTTGCAGGAAGGCGGTGACCACAGCCTTGTGCTCGGCTTCGGTCGTGCGGATGAAGCGGTCGTGAGAGATGTCGAGGCGTTTCCAAGCCTCTTCGAAGCGCTCGGCCATCAGGTCGCAGAGCTCGATCGGCTCGACGCCACGCTTCTCCGCCTCATCCTGGATTTTCTGACCGTGCTCGTCCGTACCGGTCAGGAAGAGAACGTCCTTTTCGTCCTGTCGGTGAAAGCGCGCCAGAACGTCCGTCAGGATCGTCGTATACGCATGCCCGATGTGCGGTTCGCCGGATGCGTAATAGATCGGGGTCGTGAAGAACCGTCGCTCTGCCTTGCTCAACTGCTGCTCCCCTATTGTTCCTGCCGATGTGACACGGGGGAGCCGACTTCCTGTTTCAGCTCGTCCAGCGGCACGGTGCGGCGCTCACCATCTCTGCTCCTCAACGTCACCAGATCATGCCAGATGTCGACCCCTACCACACGCTCTTCCCCTTGAGAAGTACGAATCGTTCGGCCCTCCCGAGGGAATCGACGCCGGGCTTCGATGTACGTCTTGTGCTCGTACATCAGGCAGCACATCAGGCGACCACAACATCCCGAGATCTGGGCGGGATTCAGGGACAGCTTCTGGTCTTTGGCGAGCTGCAGTGACACTGGCTTGAGCTCGGGAAGCCAGGTCGAACAGCAGAGCTCACGGCCGCAGCGCCCAACGCCCCCCAACAGAGCTGCTTCGTCCCGCACGCCAATCTGCTTGAGCTCGATCCGAGCGCGAAAGGTCCGTGCAAGATCCCGAACGAGCTGGCGAAAGTCGACGCGTTTCTCGGCGGTGAAGTAGATGGTCAGCTTGCTACGATCGAACTGCCACTCTGCCTCGGTGACCTTCATCTTCAGGCCGTGCTTTGTGACCAGCTTCCTGCTCTCGGAGCGGACCCGGTGTTCATCGGTCCGTAGTTCGGTCCACCGATCGACTTCGTCCTGTCCCGCCACGCGGACTACGGAATGATCCGGTGCCGGTGTGGCACACCCGCCGCTTGAAGACGAGCACTTACGCTCCGCGATGATACCCACCGCTGATACTTCTCCAAGGTCTTCTCCCCGGTCGGCCTGCACGACGACGTACTCACCTGGTCGGAGATCGAGATCGCGGTACGCGTAATACTCCTTGCGAGTCCCCTTGAATCGGATTTCAGCGAAGCCGGCCATGGATGCTCCGGGGTCAGCCTTCGCGCCAGGAGCCGATGGCCTCGTACTTAGCCCAGCGTTGCGCCAGAAGCTTTTTCGCCGAGAGCTTCTGGAGCTCAGCGAGGGTCCGATCGAGAGCCTCGCTCAGGGAGTCGGCCGCTCCGTCCCAATTCTCGTGTGCTCCGCCCTGTGGCTCGCTCACGATCTCGTCACATACGCCGATCGCGTGAAGGTCCTTGGCCGTGAGCTTGAGCGCGTTCGCCGCCTCTTCCTTGTGCTCGGCCGACCGCCAGAGGATGGCGGCACAGCCTTCGGGCGAGATCACCGAGTAGATCGAGTGCTCAAGCATGAGGATGCGGTCGGTAACGCCAATGCCGAGCGCCCCGCCGGACATACCCTCTCCAAGAACAGCCGACACGATCGGGACCTTGAGCCGCGACATCTCACGGAGATTGAAGGCGATGGCTTCACCGATGCCTCGCTCCTCGGACCCGAGACCCGGATACGCGCCTGGCGTATCAATAAAGCTGATGACCGGCCGGCCAAACTTCTCGGCCTGCTGCATGAGGCGAAGTGCCTTGCGGTATCCCTCGGGGTGTGGCATGCCGAAGTTGCGCCGCAGGTTTTCCTTCATATTCCGGCCTTTCTGCTGGCCGATGATCATGACGGAACGTCCTTCTAGTCGGCCCCACCCACCCACGATTGCTTCGTCGTCGCGGTAGGAACGATCGCCGTGTAGCTCCACCCAGTCGGTGAATATGCGGGCGATGTAGTCGAGGGTGTACGGACGTTGAGGATGACGCGCGACCTGGACCTGCTCCATGGGAGTCAGGTTCGCGAACGTCTTCACTTTGAGGTCCTGGAGCTTGCCCCGGAGGACCGTCACTTCGTCGGACACGTCGATTCCTCGCCGATCGGCGAGGTCCAGAAGCTTGTCGATCTGCGTCTGGATCTCGACAATGTCGCGCTCAAACTCTAAATGCACGGCAATCGCCAGTGTTCTGCGGTCATGGCCCCAGAGACATGCCGGGGGCCGCTAAACTCGCCGTCTTCGACACTCTTCCGCAAGCGAATCGAGCCTCGGCCCTCACGCCGGCTTCCGTTGCGGCTCTGGAACGAAGAACCAGACGATGAGACCCATGATGAGGACGCTCGCCGCCCCGAGGGTGCTGTTCGACTCGTAGCCGATGCTAGCGTAGAGCGGTCCTGCAATCGCACCGCCGAGCGCGAAGCCGAGTTGCCCCAGCGCGACGGTCAGGCTCATGAGTGAGCCGCGACGCTCGTCGGGCACGAGTGCGGTCAGCAGTGCGGAGAAGGGGCTGATACGCATCGCGACCAACACCATCGTCAGAAAGAAGAAGACGTAGGCTGTCCCAGGCCCAGTGACCACTCGGGTGGTGAGCACCATCAGGATCGAGAGGCCGACGCACGACATGAGGATCATCCCCTTGCGGCCGATGCGGTCGGATAACTTCCCGGCGTTGGGCCCCGTGAGGACGTTCGCGACACCACCGACCAGGAACATCAGTGCGATCTGATTACCCGTGAGGCCGACCTGACGTTCGAGCCATGTCGGGAGGTAGATGACGAAGATCGAGACACCCAGGAACATCATGAAGAAGGCGCACGCTGCCCATGCGATTTCCGGGCGACGCAGCATCGCCATGTAATCCGAGGCGGCCTTCCCCACTGAGAGTCGATGCTCACTCCGCTGGACGTTCGGTTGAGGCACACGGAAGAAGAGCAGGAAGACCGTCAGCCCCATCGTCACGGCAAAGAGGTAGAACGGTGAGCGGAAGCCCCAGCGCGCCGCCATAAAGATCCCGAGAGGGATCCCGAAGATCTGGCCGAAAGCTGCCCCGCTCATGACCCAACCGGTGGCCCATCCACGGCGCTCGTACGGAAAGTAGTCGCCAATGTACGACACAGCGGCACCGCTCAGAATTCCCCCCGCACAACCAGCAAAGGTCCGGACTGCGAGGAAGGAGTAGTACCCCGCGACGAAGCCGTGCAGGAGCAGGGCCACCGCCATCGTCACGCAGCCGAGCAGGAGGATCTGGCGTCGACCAACCTTGTCGGATACCGGGCCGGCGAGGATCGCGAAGATCCCGACCATGATCGAATAGACAGACACCAGAGTGCCCAGAACCGAGTCCGCGATGTTGAGCTCGTCGCCGATCCGGGGGAGGATCGGTGAGAGAATCATCGTCTGGCTGGCCGACGAAAAGACGAGCAGCCAGAGGGTGAAGACAATGATGTAGGGTTCAAGGCGGGATGGCGCGCCGGAAGCTCTCAACCGCCCTTCCGGTCCATATAGCCAGGATACCGCTGGACTGTCGGCATCAATACCAGATTGAAGATGTCTACGTGGGGCGGTGCGTTGGCGACGTAGATGACTGCGTCTGCGATATCGTTCGGGGTCAGAGGGACCGTGTCCGAGTAGACGGACTTTGCCCGCTCGGCATCACCATCGAAGCGAACCTCGCTGAACTCGGTCTCCGCGAGCCCCGGGTCGACGCTCGATACGCGAATCTGTGTGCCCAGAAGATCGATGTTCATCGCCTCGCTGAGTGCTCGAACGGCGAACTTTGTGGCGTTGTAGACAGCACCCTTGGGGTAGACCCAGCGCCCTGCGATCGATCCGATGTTGATTACGTGACCGCTGTCCCGCTCCACCATGAGGGGCAATACCGCGCGGGTGACGTAGAGCAGTCCTTTCACGTTGGTATCGATCATCTCGTCCCAATGGTCGAGATCGCCCTCCTGAACGGTGTCGAGACCCTTTGCCTTTCCGGCGTTGTTGACCAGCACATCGGGGATCAGCCCGTTGGCGGCGAGTGAGTCGACGTATGCCGATACAGCGTCCCTGTCGGTTACGTCGACCGCAGCGGTGTGGGTTTCGATCCCATGTGCCTCGGCCAGTTCGGAGGCGAGCGCCTCGATCCGGTCGAGTCGGCGCGCGGAGAGCAGCAGGTCGGAGCCCTGCTCGGCGAAGTAACGGGCACAGGCTTCACCGATACCGGCTGAGGCGCCGGTGATCAGGACGCGTTTCCCAACAAGTCTGTTCATACCGAAGAGATGTGCGAGGTGAAGAGTCGGCTGAGGTTCGCCCAGCCGACGCGAGGATGCAACGGGGGCGAGTCCATGCTACCGTGACCGCGAATCCACGAGGGAGTGCGCATGAACAAGAAGCAGGTCGGGGCATGGGCGATGTTCGACTTCGCCAACTCGGTGTACCCAGCGGTCATCGTCTCGGTCGTCTTTCAGATTTACTTCATTGAAAGCGTCGTAGGGAACGAGGCCGGTGAAGGGGATGCCTGGTGGGGCCGGGCTGTGTCGCTCTCTGCACTGATCGTCGCACTGAGTGCCCCTGTGCTCGGTGCGGTCGCGGACCGCGCAGGCGTCCGGAAGCGGTTCATGGCACTCTGTGTCGCGATGTGCATCACCGGCGTAGCCCTCTTTACCACCCTCGAGCCCGGGATGGTGCTTTACGGCTTCATCCTGTTCCTGATCGCGAATGTCGGCTTCGAGGCCAGCCTCGTCTTTTACAACGCCTATCTGCCGGAGATCGTCCCCCCGGAGAAACAGGGCTGGGTCTCCGGGCTCGGCTTCGGCGTGGGGTACGCCGGGTCTGCGTTGGGCCTGGTCATGGCGCTTCAGTTCGCGACAACCAACGTCCAGATGGTGTGGATCCTGGTCGCGGCGATGTTCCTCGTCTTTTCGATCCCGTCTTTCCTGTACCTGCCGAGGGATCAGGAGGGCTCCATGAGCGTCTCAAGGGCTGCGTTTTGGGGTCTGACCAGCTTTCGCGAACTGTGGGGCGAGGTCATGGGGCAGAAGGAGCTGCGACGTTACTTACTCGCGTACTTCTTCTACATCGACGGCGTGCTCACGGCGATCTACATGTCGAGCACGTTGGCGTCGAACACGTTCGGTTACGAACAGACCGAGCTGATCTATCTCTACCTTGCGATTCAGATTGCCGCGTTGATCGGTGCGTTCATGCTGGCGAAGCCGACAGATGTGATCGGCCCCAAGAAGGTGGTCACGGGCGTGTTGGGACTCTGGATCGGAATCGCTATTGCCATCTTCTTCATCGAGTCGAAGGCGGCTTTTGCCGTCGTCGGCATGCTCGCGGGCTTTGGACTAGGATCTATCCAGGCGGCGAGTCGAGCGTTCATGGCGAGCTTGATTCCAGATGGGCGCGAGTCCGAGATGTTCGGATTCTACGCATTGTGCGGGAAGTCGTCCTCGGTGATCGGGCCTCTCGTGTTTGGCCAGGTTGCGCTGATGACAGGAGGGAATCAAAAGCTGTCGGTGATATCGATCAGCGTGCTCTTCGTGCTCGGAGCGCTTCTGCTTCAGCGGGTGAACGACCCGAAGGCTACTCCCGCGTTGACCTGACCTGACGGATTGAGCCCACTTCACAAACCTGTTGCCGGTAGCCTTCAGGTGCAGAGGGCCCTACCCAAGTCCGCCCGTGTCGATGGCAAGGAGCGTATCGAGTAGCACATTCGTGCCGTTGACGATATCTGCGAGTTCCGTTCGCTCGTCGGGTGCGTGACTGATGCCGCGCACGGAGGGGACGAAGATCATGCCGACGGGGCAGAGCAGGGCGATGCTCTGAGCGTCGTGACCGGCACCCGATGGCATCCTCATCGATGAGAGCCCGCGTGCGTCGGCACTCTGTTCGATCATGTCGCGGATGCGGAGGTCTGTCGGAGCGGCACGGCTGATGTAGAACTGGTCGACGGAGAAGCTCACCCCGGTTGATTCCTCGATGTCCTCGGCGCGCGCTCGGATCGCGTCGAAGGTGCGCTCGATCCCCTCCATGGAGAGATCTCGGATTTCCAGTGTCATGCGCACGCGGCCGGGGATGACGTTGGGGGCACCTGGCTCCGCTTCGAGTCGGCCCACGGTCGCGACCTGGCGACCAGGTGTGTCACGCGCGACGCGGTGGACAGCCGTGACGAAACGCGCGGCTCCGACCATCGCGTCCTGACGCCGGTCCATGGGCGTCGTGCCCGCATGATTGGTCATACCATCGACGACCACGTTCCAGCGCATGATGCCGACGATGCCTTCGACGACACCGATGTCCATGCCGTCCTGATCGAGTACTGCGCCCTGCTCAATGTGTAGCTCGAGAAAAGCAGCCAGTGACCCCGCATCGCGTCGCGCGTCGGCCAGTCGGTCGGGGTCGCCTCCCAGTCGCTGCAGGCCTTCGCCGATTGTGTAGCCCGAGGCGGTCTCGATCTCCAGCTCGAACGGTTCGACTTCACCCACGAGGGCTCGGCTCCCTGTCTTTCCGCCCTCCTCGTTCGTGAAATAAACGATTTCGAGCGGATGCCTCGTCGTGTGGTTGGCGTCCGCGAGTACCACCGCGACCTCCATTGCACCCATCGAGCCGACCTGACCGTCATAGTTCCCACCGCCAGGCACTGAGTCCACATGCGATCCGAACATGATTGGATCGAGCGAAGGATCAGTGCCTGCTTTCCGGGCCACGAGATTGCCGACGAGGTCGCGCTCCACCGAGAACCCAGCCTCACGAAGGTGCCCTTCACACCAGTCGAGCGCTTCGATGTTGGCGTCACTGAATGCGACTCGATCGATGCCACCGGCTTGGTTCGCACCGAAGGTGGCCAGCATCCGCAGCCGCTCACCGAGGCGGCTGGAGTCCGCGGCCAGAGACTGTGCGAGACCGCTGGATACGGTGAACGCGGCGGCGGCGCCCGGTAAGCCTGTACCGAGCCAGGCACCTGTCGCACCCATCGAAGTTAGTCGAGTAAAACGTCGTCGATTCATCATACCTCGCACTATAGCGTGGCGATCATTTCGCCACGACCTTGGCAGAACACCTCACGAATACCTCAGGAGAACCACATGCGGGTTCGCGCAGCCGTCACACTGCTGACACTCGGGCTACTCGCGAGCGGTTGCTCGCTCCAGGAGCGTACGGATCGGGACCCACTCGAGTCCAGCGATTCCAATCGCAGGCAGGTGATCCGATCAGAGGGAGTCGCGAGCCTGCCCGTCTTCTCCCTCGCTGTTCGGTCAGGCGACCTCATTTTCCTGTCCGGTCAGCTCGGAGCCATCCCAGGCGTGTCACCACCGCAGGTGGTCGAGGGTGGAATCGAAGCCGAGACTCGTCAGACGATGGAGAACATGATCGCCGTCCTGGATGCGGCAGGGGCGACGCTGGAGGATCTTCTGAAGTGCACGGTCTTCCTCGCCGACATCGCAGACTACGAGGCGATGAACGCGGTCTATGCGGAATACTTTACGTCTGACCCGCCAGCTCGAGCTGCGCTCGCGGGTAGCGGCCTCGCCCTGGGCGCCCTCGTCGAGGTGGACTGCATCGCTGCGGCACCGGAAGGAATCTGAGGGCTCAACCCAGCGGGAACCCTCCGTCGACAGGGATGACGATTCCGGTTGTTGACGGGAACGAGGTAACCATCGCGAGGACCGCTTTGGCGCAGTCCTCGGGGGTGGCCAGCTGTCGGAGCGGGGTGCGTGCGATCATTGCTTCACGCGTTTTCGGAGCCCAGTCACGGGTGAGTTCGGTGTTCACTAATCCTGGCGCTATCGAGTAGACCCGTATGTGCGGTGCCAGCGCCCGGGCCAGGGATGCTGTCATGTTGTCGAGTGCCGCCTTCGACGCGCAGTAGGCCACGTTGCTGCCGTTCGCCATCCGCGCTGCGATCGAGGATATGTTCACGATGACACCGCCACTGTCCGCGGCGAGCAGGGTTCGGCAGGCCCGAACTGTGGCGAACGCTCCCCTGACGTTGGTCCGAAGGATCTGGTCGAACAGGTCATCGTCCAGCGCGTCGAGGTCGTCGTGCGGAATCACCCGGGTCGTCGCGGCGTTATTGACCAGCAGGTCCAGTCGCCCTTCGATCTCCGCGATCGACAACGCCAGCTCGTTGAGTGCGTGTGAATCTTCAGCAGATGCCTGCACGACTCGGTGGCCGTCTCCCGGGAGACCGGTGCGCACCGCGTTCGCGCCCTCCAGGCTGTTGCGGTGCGTGATGACCACCCTAGCCCCCGCCGTGGCCAGGGTCTTGGCGATCGCGGCACCGATTCCGCGACTCGCTCCGGTGACGAGTGCAACCTGTCCGCTCAGCAGGCCGTCTGTCATGAGACTCCGATGGATGTGCGCATGGAAGCGTGTCGAAGGGTTCCTAGTCGGCGTAAGCTAGATCATGAGTATACGCGGCGCGTGAATCGGCCATGCCAGCGTTGATCCATGAGACTGTGCTGATTAGCGAAAAGGCGCCCTGAGCCTAGTTTATCCCAATCTCATTTCCAGATCGGGAGGCATTATGGGTGATGTCAGCCGTCGGGACTTCGTCTCGACTACGTCCAAGGTCGCGCTGGGCGGAATGATCGTGCCCAGGCATGTCCTTGGTGGGCCTGGATTCCAGGCGCCGAGCGACACGTTGAACGTCGCGATCGTCGGAGCGGGAGGCATGGGAGCCGAGAACGCCCAGGAGCTTGGCTCGGAGAATATCGTTGCCGTGTGTGACGTCGATCTGGAACTGGTCATGGGCAAGGTTCGTGAGCGCATGACCGACGGTGACGGCAACCCGCGCGAGAAAGGGCACCGCTGGGCTCAGCAGTATGAGGCTGCCGCCAAATATACGCGGTTCGACGAGATGCTCGAGCGACAGACCGATATCGATGCGGTACTGATCGCTACGCCTGACCATACGCACGCGGTCATTGCGGCCGCGGCCATGAAGGAGGGTAAGCACGTCTATGTACAGAAGCCTCTGACATGGTCGGTACACGAGGCGCGCGCCCTTCAGGGTCTGGCCGCGTCGACCGGTGTGGTGACCCAGATGGGGAACCAGGGACATTCATCAGATGAGGCGCGCCTGATCAACGAGTGGGTCCAGGCCGGTGTGATAGGCAACGTGCGCGAAGTCCATGTGTGGACGAACCGCCCGATCTGGGGTCAGGGTTTGCTCCGTCCGACGTCGATGCCGGCCGACTTCGATCCGAGCTCTGTCGACCGCTCGTGGTGGCCCGGATCGCTTGCCGAGGCTCACTCCTGGGGTCTCACAGGTGACTTCTCGGTCCCGGCGCAACTGGACTGGGACCAGTACCTCGGACCGTGCACCCGCGATGTCGCCTACCATCCGATCTACCACCCGTTCCACTGGCGCGGCTGGACCGATTTCGGCGTGGGGGCCCTGGGAGACATGGGCGCCCACCTGATCGACCACCCGTTCTGGGCGCTCGACCTCGGGTATCCAGAGACGATTGAAGCTACTTCGACTCCGTGGGGTGGACCCTCGGAGGATCCGGTTTCCTATCCGCTAGCGACGAAGGTGCATTACGAGTTCCCGCGCCGCGGGCTCCTGCCGCCTGTCTCATTGCACTGGTACGACGGGGGGCTGATGCCGCAGCGGCTGGAGGGACTTCCCGCGGATGTCACGCTGGAGCGAGAAGGGGGCGTGATCTTCGTGGGCGAACGTGGGCTCCTCATGCATGAGACCTACGGACGGAACCCGCGCCTCTTCCCGGAGGAACTCCACGAGGAGGCGGATGCTGTCCCACAGCGATATGACCGCGTAGAAGGAAGTCACGAGATGAACTGGGCGAACGCGTGCAAAGAGGCGAGGGAGGCGACCTGTCCGTTTTCATATGCCGCGCCGCTGACCGAAGTGATGTTGCTCGGTCTCGTAGCACTTCGTACGGGACAAGGCGTGAAGATCGAGTATGATGCGGCGGCGATGAGAGTCACGAATTCAGAGGAGGCCAACCGCTTCCTGACGCGTGAATACCGTGAAGGATGGAGCCTGTAATGGAGCGACGGAGTCGTGCGACTGCGGTCACGGTGGCGCTCGTCATGAGTGCGGGGTGTGCCTCCGGACAGAGTGATGTTGCGAGTTCGGAAGGCGACCTGGAGGAGGCTCCTGCAGCGACGAACACGCTCACGTCGGTGGAGGCTGCTGAGGGTTGGGAGCTGCTCTTCGACGGAGTCTCACTCGCCGGTTGGCGGGCGTACGACCATTCGGAGCTGCCAGGGGGGTGGCAGGTCGACGACGGCATGATTATGCGCACGGGTCCAGGCGGAGACATCATGACCGGTCGGGCCTTCCGCGACTTCGAGTTGACGCTCGAGTGGCGACTGGAAGAGGGCGGTAACAGTGGTGTCTTCTACCTTGCGGCCCAGGGGGAGGAGAACATCTACCATAGCGCGCCCGAGATGCAGATCCTCGACGACGACCGTCATCCGGATGGGCAAAGCGAACTCACCAGCGCAGGCGCGAACTACGGGCTGCACCCTGCACCCCGTGGGGTCGTGAACCCTGTCGGCGAGTGGAACCACATCCGGATCACAGTCGACGATGGTCGCGTCGAGCACTGGCTCAACGGTGAGAAGATCGTCGAGTACGTGATCCGATCCGCAGCGTGGGCCGAACTCGTGGCGGCCAGCAAGTTCAGCCAGTGGCCCGCCTACGGTCAGGCCGAAGATGGGCACATCGGGCTGCAGGACCATGGCGATCCGGTCTGGTATCGTAATATCAAGATCCGGGAGCTGGATTGATGGATCGCCGCTCGTTCGTCGCCGCGTTGTCTGCCGTTCCGTTCGTGGCTCACCTGGACTCCGGCTTCTTCCTGGATCGCCCGGGCGTCCAGCTCTACACGGTACGCGAGGCGATGGCGGAGGACGCGGATCGCACCCTCGCGGTCCTCGCCGAGATAGGATATCGCGATGTCGAGCTGGCAGGCACCTATGGGATGACACCCGCGGCGTTCCGCCGTCGACTGGACGATGCAGGGCTACGCGCCGTGTCGGGTCATATCGATTTCACCGAGGTTCGCGGCGACTGGCAACGCACACTCGATGCAGCCGCAGAACTGGGTCACGAGCTAATCGTCGTGCCCTTTCTTCCTGAACATGTGCGGACAGGGGACGGGTATCTGGAGGTTGCCGACGACTTCAACCGTGCGGGTGAGGCTGCGCAGCGCATGGGGTTGCGGTTCGGGTATCACAACCACGCGTTCGAATTCGAGGTGACGGACGGTGTCGTGCCGATGGCCGTCCTCCTGGACGAGACCGATCCCGCCATTGTCGACTGGCAGATGGACGTCTACTGGACCGTAGATGGTGGTCAATTTCCCCTCACCTGGCTCGAGCGGTATCCCGGCCGGGTCACGAGCGTGCACATCAAGGACCGCACGGCCGGAGGCACGATGGTCGATGTCGGAGACGGGGTGATCGACTTCGGCAGGATTCTAGCTGCTGGACAGGACCAGGGACTACGGTACGGCTTCATCGAGCACGATTTCCCGGGTGATCCGATCACGAGCGTGAGACGCAGCTTCGAACACATGACCAGAGGAGTGTCTGGGTGAAACGGAAGGCGCAGGAGGAATACGACGTCATCATCGTCGGATCGGGGGCCGCCGGCGGTATGTGTGCATACGTACTCGCGTGCTCTGGTGTGAAAGTCCTCATGCTCGAGGCGGGTCGAGACTACGACCCGGTCAGCGAGACCCCGATGTTCCAGCTGCCGCGTGATGCACCTCTGCGGGCTGCAGGTACAGCGGAGAAACCGTTTGGCTTCTACGACGCTACCGTGGATGGTGGTTGGCGTGTGCCGGGGGAGCCTTATTCGAGCGCGGACGGGACGGACTTCATGTGGTGGCGGGCCCGCATGCTGGGTGGCCGTACGAACCACTGGGGCCGCATTTCCCTCCGCATGGGTGAATACGACTATAAACCCTACTCGCGCGACGGTCTCGGCTTCGACTGGCCGATGGGCTACGACGACGTGGCGCCTTACTACGACAAGACTGAGATGCTCATCGGGGTCTATGGCTCCAACGAAGGTCTCGAAAATACGCCGAACTCTTCACCTGGCGTGCTTCAGCCCCCGCCGGCGCCTCGGGCGACCGAACTCCTGACGCAGAAGGTGTGCGACGAGGAAATGGATATTCCGGTCATCCCGGCGCACCTGGCGATCATGACGCAGCGGCAGGAAGCTGATCGGCTCTCTCAGGCCCTGTGGCCGAACAACCCGCTTGCTCAACGTGTCACCGCGGATTCGATGCGATCCAGAGCAGCGTGCTTCTACGCAACACCTTGCGGTCGAGGCTGCTCCATCAAGGCAAACTTCCAGTCCCCGACTGTGCTGCTGCCACCGGCTCTGGCGACTGGCAACCTGGATATCGTCACCGACGCGATGGTGCGCGAGGTCACGGTCGACTCTCGGGGTCGGGCGAATGGTGTTCACTACATCGACAAGACGTCACGCCTCGATGAACACGTAAGCGCACGAGTGGTGATTGTTGCGGCAAGTGCGTGTGAGTCCGCGCGTATTCTGCTGAATTCCAAGAGCGCTTCGTTCCCCGACGGCTTGGGTAACGGAAGTGGGCTGGTCGGTAAGTACGTAATGGATACGGTCGGGGCAGGGGTCTCCGGGCAGATTCCGGCGCTTGAGAACTGTCCGCCCCACAACACGGATGGTGCGTCCGGCATGCACCTGTACATGCCGTGGTGGCTATATCAGGAGCAGGCCCGTGGCCAGCTCGACTTTGCTCGCGGCTACCACATCGAATTTGGGGGTGGGCGGCGAATGCCCGGTTATGGTGCGTTCTCTGGAATCGAGCCGCTCACAGAGGGGTCCTACGGCCAGAGTTTCAAGGATGACTGCCGACGCTACTACGGCTCGTTCATGTACTTCGATGGACGCGGTGAGATGATCCCGAATGAGGAGTCTTACTGTGAGATCAATCCGGACGAGGTCGATCAGTGGGGGATTCCGACGCTCCGTTTCCATTGGGAGTGGTCTGAGCACGAGCTCAATCAGGCTCGTCATATGCAGCACACGTTTCGCGATATCGTCGAGGGCATGGGTGGGCGGGTTCTGAGCACCGTTCAGGACGATGGAGCCCGCGCGATCGCACGACCCGGCCAGATCATTCACGAGGTCGGTGGCGTGATCATGGGTGACGACCCGAATCGTTCGGTCTTGAACGAGTATTGCCAGTCGTGGGAGGTAGACAACCTCTTCGTGACGGACGGCGGCTGCTTCGTTTCGAACGCCGACAAGAATCCGACTCTATCGATCATGGCGATCGCGTGGCGTGCGTCCGATTACATCGTGGAACAGCTCGCTCAGGGGAGCCTCGGATGAGTGACGAGTTGAAGCGGGACGCCTCCGAGGAGGCACGGCCGCCCCGGACCGAACTCCCGATCCTGAGTCAGCCCGGGGCGGAGAGTTCGCTGCCGATGGATCGGCGTCAGGCCCTGAAAGTCATGGCAATCGCGGCCGCGGCACCATCCGTCGTCTCGTGCACACCAGAGGCTGAGGTTGATCCGGCAGCGCTACCAGCACCTGTCAGCAATCCCAAGGCCGCCGGGACGGCGTGGGATCCCGACCTGGTTGCTCCATCGGTACCTTGGCAGCGTACGCTCACGCCGGACGAACTCGAATCTCTCGCGGCGATCGCGGATGTGATCATCCCGGCCGACGACCGGTCACCGTCAGGGAGTCAGGTCGGCGCACACGACTTCATCGACGAGTGGGTCAGTGCCCCATACGACGGGAATGAGAATGATCTCGTACTCGTGCGTGGCGGAGTCGTCTGGCTCGATCGGGAAGCTGCGGAGCGCTTCGGACAAGGGCAGCGGTTCAGGACACTGGCCCCTGAACAGCAGCATGCGATCTGTGACGACATCTGCTTTCTTCCAAATGCTGCAGAAGGGTATGAGGCCGCGGCCCGGTTCTTCGATCGGGTGCGAGACCTGACGTCGACTGCCTTCTGGACGACTCAGGTCGGAATGGACGATCTGGGGTACGTCGGCAACGTGCCGCTCGCGCAGTGGGATCCCCCGCCCCAGGAGGTGCTTCGGCACTTGGGGCTCTAATGGCCACGGACACCGGACCTGGGGCCATGCCGACTCGAGCGCACCGGTCCGATCACTTCACCAGCGACACGTCATGACCGATACCAAGTCAGAAGGAATCAACGCCGATCGTCTTTTCCTCGGGAGCTGTGTTGCACTGATCGCCACGTCCGTCGCATTTGCGACGGTGGGTGCCGTGATGCTTGCGCTCAAGCGGGAGTTCGTGCTTACGAATGAGGAGGTTGGCTGGATCGGTGGGGCCGCTCTCTGGGGCTTTGCGGTTTCTCAGCTGGCATTCGCGCCCCTGGCGGATTCTCTGGGCATGAAAGCGCTGCTGCGCTTTTCGTTCCTTGGGCATCTCATTGGCGCCATCACGATGATCTTTGCCGGCGGCTTCACTACGCTTTTTGTAGGAGCGCTGGTGATCGCGATGGCCAACGGATTGGTGGAAGCTGCATGCAACCCGCTTGTGGCTGCGCTCTTTCCCGATAACAAGACGGTGAAGCTGAACCAGTTCCATGTCTGGTTTCCAGGCGGTGTCGTCATCGGTGGGCTGGCTGCGTTCGGCCTGGATGCCGTGGGAGTGACCGGTTGGCAAATCAAGATCGGGCTCATTCTGATCCCGACACTCGCCTACGGTGCGCTACTGCTCCGCGAGACATTCCCGCCGACCGAGGGCGTCGAGGCGGGCGTCAGCATGGGCGAAATGTTCAGCGCTTCATTCACCACACCGCTCATGTGGATCATGCTGATTGCTATGGCGATGACCGCGTCGGTGGAACTGGGGCCGAACCGTTGGGTTCCCGCCGTACTTCAGGCAGGCGGGGTCGCAGGGATCCTGGTACTCGTGTGGATCAACGGACTGATGGCCGTCATGCGGTACCGAGCTGGGGATGTCGTACACAGGGCGTCTCCGACCGGACTTCTTCTGGCCTCCGCGGTCATCTCCGGCGTGGGGCTTCTCGCCTTGAGCTACGCCAGCGGGATCGTCACGACCTTTGCCGCGGCGACCGTGTTTGCGCTGGGCGTCTGCTACTTCTGGCCGACAATGCTTGGCGTCGTTTCCGAACGCGTCCCACGATCAGGGGCGCTCGGTCTCGGTCTCATGGGTACGGTCGGGATGGCGACGGTCGGCCTTGTAACTGCGCCCCAGATGGGTGCGATCGCCGATCGGTATGCCCATGCTGAGCTGCCCGTTGTCGAGACGGTCCAGCTGTTTGAGCGAGCTGAGCGGACCTTGGCTACACGGACGGACTCGGATTCTCAGGCGGCCGCCGAGGCGATCGCCATGGTCGCGCGCGCCTGGCAGACGAACGACGCGCTGCCGGCTCCGGAGACTGCCAACGCACTTCGGTCGCTGATCGCATCGGATGCGGATGCGGGACTCGTGGGTGAAGCTCAAGAGATTCTCGGACCAGCTGACAATTTTGGAGGGAAAATTTCCTTCCGCTGGGTGGTGCCTTTGTGCGGCATCCTCACCGTGATCTTTGCCGGTCTCTACTTGCGGGACCGTAACGCCGGTGGATACCGGATCGAGAGTATCGAGGCGAGCGCGTGACGCCGATCCGGTACGGTATGGTCGGGGGTGGACCAGGAGCATTCATTGGAGCGGTGCACCGTATGGCGGCATCGCTCGACCGAGAGTTTGAACTCGTCGCTGGTGCATTCTCAGCCGATCCGTCGAAGTCGCGGGACATGGGTGAAGGACTCGGACTCCACGGTGGGCGGGTGTATGGCGACTTCCGTGAAATGATCTCTGCCGAGGAAGAGCGGGAAGACGGGATCGATGTCGTTGTGATCGTCACGCCGAATCACCTGCATTACCCAGTGGCCCACGCCTGCCTGATGGCTGGCTTGCACGTGATTTGTGATAAGCCGATGACCACGACGACAGAACATGCGGATACGCTGTGCCATATGGCGTCCGAGCGAGGTCTCGTGTTTGCGGTCACCTACAATTACACGGGCTATCCGATGGTGAAGGAGGCGCGTGAACGCGTGGCAGCTGGTGAACTCGGCGCACTTCGAAAAGTGGTCGTGGAATACTCCCAGGGCTGGCTCCGGACGCTGCTTGAAGCCGAAGGGCAGAAGCAGGCGGAATGGCGAGGCGACCCGGACCGTGCGGGGGTCTCATCGGCTCTAGGGGACATTGGTACCCACGCCTTCAATCTCCTGCACTATGTAACCGGGCTGGAAACCCACCGAGTCTTCGCCGATGCAGGCACTGTTGTCGAAGGACGGGTTTTGGAAGATGATGCGACGGTCCTCCTCGAACTCGACCGCGGAGTGCGCGGTGTCATGCTCGTATCGCAGGTGGCGACCGGGGAACGGAATCACCTCCGCCTTCGTGTGTATGGGGCAGACGGCGCTCTCGACTGGTGTCAGGAAGATCCGAACCGTCTTCGACTTCTCGATCCGGACGGAACAGAGACAATGCTCTTTCGCGGTGGTGAGCTCGGGGCTGGTGCCGTGGACGCTACGCGGCTCCCTGGCGGTCATCCAGAGGGCTTCATCGAGGCGTTCGCGAACATCTATCGGGGAGTGGCCAGGGCGATCCGAAACGAGGGCGATGAAGGCGAGGCCGCTCCTGACTACCCTACCGTGCAAGATGGCTGCGTCGGCGTGCATTTCGTACACCGCGCCGTGGAGAGCAGTCAGTCGAAGACATGGGTGGAAATGAGTCAGGTCTCGGCCAACATGGACACGACGATATGAGTATCTGGAACGATCGTGTGGGGGGGGCTCGCCCTGTTACGCTGTTCACGGGTCAGTGGGCAGATCTTACGCTGGCACAACTGGCGGAAAAAGCCGCTCAGTGGGGATACGACGGACTCGAGCTTGCTTGCTGGGGAGATCATTTCGATGTCCATCAGGCGTCCTCTGATCCAGCCTACTGCGTCGCGCATCGCGAGATGCTCGGCGCGCACGACCTCGATGTGTTCGCGGTGAGTAATCACCTCGTGGGCCAGGCAGTGTGTGATCCGATCGACGAGCGGCATCGGTCGATTTTGCCCGAGCACGTATGGGGGGACGGCGAGCCGGAGGGTGTTCGCGAACGAGCCGCGGAGGAAATGAAGCTCACCGCCCGTGCAGCAGCGAACATGGGTGTCCCGGTGGTCAATGGCTTCACGGGAAGCTCGATCTGGCATCTTCTGTACTCGTTTCCTCCGGTACCGGAATCCTGGATCGAGGAGGGTTTTGCCGACTTTGCTCGACGGTGGGCTCCTATCCTTGATGTCTTCGATGAGGTCGGTGTGCGATTCGCCCTCGAGGTCCATCCGACGGAAATCGCATTTGATATCGTCACGGCCGAACGCGCGCTCGCCGCAGTTGGCCATCGTGAGGCGTTCGGCTTCAACTACGACCCGAGCCACCTCGCCTACCAGGGTGTCGATTGCATCGACTTCATTCATCGATTCGGGGATCGGATCTATCACGCACACATGAAAGACGTGTGGTGGGCAGAGCGACCCGGCCGATCAGGAGTGTTCGGGGGTCACCTTCCGTTCGGTGACCGCGACCGCAACTGGGACTTTCGCAGCCTCGGTCGGGGTGACGTGCCCTTCGAGGACGTCGTGAGGGCGCTCAACGGTGCCGGATATACTGGTCCACTGTCGGTGGAGTGGGAGGACTCGGGGATGGACCGAGAGCACGGCGCAGAGGAGGCGTGCTCCTTCGTCCGGGCGCTTGATTTCCCACCGTCTAGTACCGCCTTCGACGCGGCCTTCTCCGAAGACTAGGGAGCCGGGGCTGTCGGCGGTACGTCAGTGTGCGTCGGTGGGGACCCGAAGGGTGTCGCGAAAGTCTATGAACGACGAAGGGCTCACGATATTGGCATCGCGCCACCGATCACGGTGCGGGTCAGCCCCCGCGCCACCGACCACGACTTTGACACTCATAGGGAGCCTGCGCCGGACCTCGAGAACCTCCTGAACTCCGGTCGCATCCAGCCGGGGATGAACAGCGGACAGGGCCACCATCCGTGCGTCAAGCTTTTCAGCGGCCCGAGCGATCTCCGCTGCGGGCAGATCCGGTCCCAAGAAGCGAACCTTCCATCCTTCGTAGGCTGCTACGACGCCCGCGAGCAGTGCGCCGAACTCGTGGCGCTGACCCGCGGGTGTGCCGGTGAGGGCCAGCGGTGCTCTCGTGTCCTTCTGGTTCGTGGACGACATCCACTCCAGGAAGCGGCGAATCGCGACGGACGCGATGTGTTCGCTACTCGGGCCCATGCGACCAGCCTGCCAGCCTCGACCAACCTCCTGCAGGAGTGGCACCATCAGACCTTCGACCAACTCGTGCGGCCGCAATTCGACGGCACATCGCATGAGGAATTGCTCGAGTTCTTCGGTCTGCATCTGATCGATGTAATCGAGCGCGGTCTTCACCCGCTCCACGTCCGGAGCGACGACGTCGCCGACCGGGTGCACGGGCGTTTCACGATCCTCGTCGATCAGTTTTTCGAGCTGCGGAAGGTCCAGCCCGGCAACCAGACCGATGCTGCGGCCCCCGTCCACGGCTGTTGCAAGAAGTTGGAGCTGGCGGATGTCTGCGTCTGAGTACAGGCGCTGGCCACCCTCGCTTCTAGTTGGCGTCACAACACCGTAGCGACGCTCCCAAGCACGGAGGACAGGGGTCGAAAGTCCCGTTCGCTGCGAGACGACGCGGATTGGATGACGAGGCTCAGTTGATTCTTGCATCGGGAAAAAATAGACTCATGTATAGCATGCGTCAAATTCAGCATGTAACAACATATGCACAGGCGGAGCATGCTTGATGGCACCTCCTGCGGAAGGTGGAGAGGACGCTTTGCCGTGTGCCGCGGGAGATGTTCGCGTTTGCGGATCTCCATGGATCGCTTCAAGCGGGCTACTCCGAGAGGATGCCCGCCGCGACAAGAACAGCCTGGAGAGAGTCCGTGAGGACATTGTGAGCCTCGATCGTAGCCCGGCATGCACGCTCTGCCGTGCGTAGCCGCTTCTCTCGCCCGTCCCAAACGCCCACCGAGTCGTTGTATTCATCGAACACCGACATGTAGGCATCGTAGTTTTGCGCGGGGACGCCCCGGCCCGGGACGGTCTCGTAGTCGTCCACAACCCTCTTCAAAGAGTCGATGGCAACCCCGAGCTCGAGCAGCGCGGCCTGGCTCGTCTGTAAGGAGCCGCGACAGCGGTCTGACGCGACTCGCCCGCGATAGATCTCCTCACGGAGTGAGTTGATGTGATCCTCGGTGCGCTGCTGCTCCAGAATCCGGTCGATGCTGAGGAACAGGAGCCCACCCGCGACCATCGCGACGACGGAAGCCAGCCCTGCCCGCACCGAGGGCCTCACGGTGCGGGTTGGGTCACCGTGAAGCCGAACATCATGCCCGCGTGCAGGTGCTCAGCGATGTGACAGTGGATCATCCACTCACCAGGGTTCGACATCTCGACAAGCATGTCCATGGTCGAACCAACCGGTACGATCGCTGTGTCCTTCCAAACCAGGTTCTGGTTCTGCACATCGTCCATCGACAGTACGAGGAAGCGCTGCCCGTGGACGTGGATCGGATGGTTCATGGGGTGGAATGAGTCCGGCGTGTTGTGGACGCGGATCTTCACCACGTCACCGACCTCGAACTCCCAGTCGATCTCTCCGTTCTGAGCACCCGTCGCGACGTCCTCGAGAATCCAGGTCACCTCTTCGGCCGTCGAGAGCCAGTTCATCATCGGCATGGCATCGTTCCACTCCATGGGTGGGACGTATAACGTGTCCGCCTCCATGGAGAGCACGATCGACTGATGCAGGTCCTGCACGCGGACCGTTGTGACCAGTTCATGGTCCGGTGTGCGTCCGAAATGTGGTCGGAAGGCCTCGATGTCGGCCACGACGTCATCGTGCTCACGAAGCGTGTCGAATGCCGCGCTCACGTCGGGCTCCGCTGCCTCGTCGGATACGGTTACGATGGAAAGCGTGTCGACCTGGGGGTAGAACTCGCCACGGAAGTGGTTGATGGCCTGGACCGTGTTGGCGATCAGAATCTCGCCGGGGTGGTCGAAGCGCACATCGACCACGTATCGCTCGGCCGGGGCAATGACCACGGATCCGACCCACTGCTCCCGCTCGAACCGGCTCACGTCCGACGCGACCACCTTCACCTTGGCCCCACCGAACGTGACGTTGAACGTCCGTGAGTTGGCGACATTGGTCAGGTAGAAGCGTACGACCTCACCGCGCCTGGCCTCCAGGCGATAGTCGGTTTCGCCATTGACCATCATGACGTTGCCGAAGCGCCCCATCAGGGCGTGGGTCGGTGACTCGTTTCCCCAGGGCAGCGCCCCCTGTTCGTCCATCAGAATGTCATCGAGAACAAAGACTTCTTCACGGTGTGCGGGACCGTAGTACTCCGAGTCGGGGGAGGTGACCAGGAGGTTGCCGAACAGACCGAGGTCCTGCTGGACGTCTTCGCGCACATGTGGGTGGTACCAGTACATGCCCGCGTCAGGGACGTTCACCTCATAGGTGAAGCTTTCCCCGCGTTCAATCGGGTCCTGCGTTACCCCGGGGACACCGTCGAAGCGGTTGTCGATCCGCACACCGTGCCAGTGGATCGTGGTCGGCATCTCGATCTCGTTTGTCACCCGCACGATGACGGTCGCGTCCTTGGGCACCTGAATCAGCGGGCCGGGATACTGACCGTTGTAGCCAAACATGATCATCTCCTGACCGCTGATCGTCCGACGGACCATCGACACGGAGATGTCGAGCGTGTCCATGTCCGCGAGCGGCACCACCTCGGAGGGTCGAGCCTCGGGCAGCATCGCCGGATCCATGCCCATACCCGGCATGAACGGACCTACGACAGGAACGGCGCCCTCGATACCGGGCAGCATGGGCATGCTCATATCCATCGGGACCATTCGCCAGCCGCCGCCCATGGTCATGCCATGCATCTCGTGCTGAGCGCTGGAGGCTCCTGGCAGAGCCAGGAGCGTGACGACGGCGAGCAGAGTGCCCGTGCTGTGCAACGAAATCATGCGTGCATTCCGCCTAGTTCCCATATCCGAACGCCGCGCAGTTTTCCTGCTGGAGCGCACCGTGACCGACCATGGTGTGCATCATGCCGCTGCGTGACATGCCTCGCATGACGATCGGGCCGGTCCAGATCTCCTGATCCGGATCGTCTGAGGCCTCCAGCGTGATCACGACGATGTACTTGTTCCAGTCCACGCGCCCGGATGCCCGCAGATGCTCGTCGAGGGCGCTCATTCGCACGATCTGGTCGATGTCAGGAGTTGTAACCCACGCCACCAGCTGGCCTTCTCGGGGCACGTTCATGCGGTCCAGGGAGACGTGCAGATCGTACGCGTAGCTTCCGTCGGCCGAGAGCTGTACGGAGAAGGGCGACGTAGCCGCTACGGATGCTTCCACCGCGCCGGTTGCGAGTCCTGTACCGGGGATGTTCTTAGTGGTGACAAGCTCGAAGGCATAGTATGACGAGCCGTCGGTGCACACGGCCGCCGGGGCGTGGGGCAGGGATGCGCCTGCCTCGGCTCCGCTGAGGACAGAGGCGCCGAATGAGGCAAGAAGAGCTAGGATCGGAATCATTCTCGAGCGTAGGTCTCGGGGTGTTTCTCGACAAGGCGTCAACGAGCCTACCATCGAGAAGGAACAATGGTCCGGATGTTTGCAGGCAAACTTGCGGGCGTGGCGGCGGGTGCATTCGTTTCCGGCTTGATCGCGTGACGCACTTCGGGTCGTGAGTGGTGTGGTCGTGGCGCTCGCTACCATTGGGAGCCTGATCAACTGGGGGGCGTTTTTACACCCGATCTGGTTCATGGCTGCGCAGCTGATGCTTTATACGTCGGCGCTCGTGTCGGTGTGGGCGGTACTCTCGGCACGAGTGGCCAAGGGGTCGGACGCGATCGAGGATTAGGGTCTGCAGCCAGGCTGTAGAAACGGACGTCGATCTGGGTCGCGTGAGACGTGTCGAACTGCGAATGACGACCGCTCGCTCGCGATGTCAAAGACGACGGCCCGGGCTCCGTGAGGGGAGCCCGGGCCGTTTCTGTTCGAGCATTCGCAGGCGGCACCTGCGTCAGCGACCGACCCTAGCGGTCCTCCTCACTGACCGGACGCTTCACAACTGGGTTATCCCAGTCCTGCGCGGACGAGATGTTCGGCTGCCCCCAATGCTCACCGTTCCAGCCCTGGAAGCCGTCCATCTTGAAGGTCCAGACGCCGGTCGACATGTCGCTGATGACGATCAGGCCGTCCTCGTTGCGGACATCGACACCGAATGCCCCGTTGAACATGGCGGGGCGTCCTTCGACCTCCGGGCCGATATACGTGTCGTAGTAGCCGACCGTCACCGGATTGTGTGGATCCTGCAGGTTGAAGATCTGCAGACCGTCGAGGTAGCCGGAGACAAAGACGTAAGGCCAGCGCACCTCGTGATTGTGGACCAGGTTTCGCCAGTCTGCGGTGAACGCGGAGATCGGTGAGCGCACGTTCGTCGTCTGCCCCTCGAGCGCGGGCTGCAGGTCGAAGATGCGCAACGGCGCGTACTGGTACTCGGTCTCGGCGATCACGTACCGACCGTCCGGGCTGGGCGTGAAGGTGTGGCCGTAGCTCACCCCGCTGACGCCCGTCAGTGTGACGCGCAACTCCGGGTTCTCAAGGTCGGTCACGTCATAGATGTAGTATCCGCCGGTACCGCCGCCGTAGAAGCGGTCTTCGCCTGTGTCCGGATGGTAGCCGACGTAGAAGTCGTGGTATCCGCGACCACTGCCCTGACCGAGCGGCGACTCGGGGATCGGCACCATGCCGACTCGCGCATTCTCGAGATCGCCGTCGACCACCATGCCGAGGTCGTAGACGAGTGCTCCCGGGGCGCGAGCGGTCGTGAACAGATAGACCCGGTCGTTCTGGTGCTTGTAGATGAAGATGTTGTGGAAGCCACCCGGCATCTCCGGCTCGCGGATGCGCGCGACCTCACGGACCGTCGACGCGTCCGGCAGGCCGGTCACGTCGAGAATGACCGCACCCAGATCTGTGTTGGGACCACCTTGCCCGAACTGGAGCGACTGCACCAGGTAGTAGCGGTCGTTCCACTTGAAGTGCTTGACGTCCATGCCGCCGGTGCGCTGATGAAGATCCTGGTTCTCGATCCTCCACTCGTAGAGCAGCTCCGGGTTCTCGGGATCCTCCAGGCTGATAATGTCGGTTCCCTTGGCCCCCTCCCAGCCGTAGACCATGCGAGAGATATACGCATAGGGACGGTCCATCTCCTGCTCGAGGTCCATATCGGCAACGGAGAGCTGTGGACCGAGCGGGAGGTGACCGAGCACCTCCATGTTGTCACTGCCGCGGTTCAGCGGGCTCCATGGGACCTGTTGGGCCGCCAGGGGCGCAGTGATGGTGAGCGCCAGGACGGCGAGGAGGGGCTTGTGCGCGTTCTTCATCATCGACCTCGTCGGGGTACCGAATGTTGGATGCGGTAAGGTGGGGGCAGTTCGCGGGCCGCGGCAACCGAGGACGATGAACGTGGTTTCATTGTTGTCGACATTCTGCCGGATGGACGCTTTCTGCTGTCGGACCCGCGCGATCCGGGTGCAGTATCAATGGGAGCGGAGAACCTCGAAACGCTGACTACAGAGCTCGTTGCACGGCATCGCGTACACACAGAGGTAGGAACGGAGACCGTTGTTCTTATCCAGCCGGATCCGGCATCTCCGGTTCAGTTCACGGTCGACGTGATGGACGTATGCGACCGCCTCGGCCTGGTGAAGAGTCTTCAAATGGACATCGAGGTGGCTTCCCCGACTGACGAGGAGCCATCTTGATCAGGCCGAAGCCCAAGGGCCGTCAGCTGGGTCCGCGCCTCGGAGCGTGGGCCCTAACCATCGCGTTCCTGCTCGGCGCCGCTGCGAGTCTGAAAGCGACCTCGTTACCGAGGCTCATGTCGGGCCGTGAGATGATTCGAGAGCTCGACGCTCTGATGCTGGAACGGTTCGCGTTCGCCCAGCCTGAGGAAGCGACTGTAGAGGAGGAGATCCCCGAGGCGATGGAGGACATAGTCGATGAGGTCTCGTTCGACGATGAAGTCGGGGCCGCTGTCGCCGGTCTGGAAGACCTGTTCGGAGACGAGGTGACGCCGACCGTGGCTGCGCGAGATCCGGGCACAGGGTCCGATCTAACGACCGGCATCGCGGCGACCGCAGACGACGCCCGATTCGAATCGCTCTTCGGTGCCCGGGGCGACAGTCCAACAGGTCGCATCGGTCGGGATCGTCGGACATCGGCGCGAGGTGGCGCCGGCGGGCTCGGCATCGGGATCAACGAGAGGCTTGCCGAGCCCGACCCCGACTCGCCGACCTCACCTGCGGCGGTTGCGGAAGGCCCCGATGTCGCTGTGCAAACCGGGATGGAGCGAGAAGAAGTCGAGGCTCCCACGGTCGAGATCAACGAGTACGAGGCGGAGAGCTTCGATGGTTCGGAGGCTGCGCGCCTCGGCGCCTGGATGCGCTCGAATCCGGCCGCTCTGCCTGTGGGCGTGCAGGTACACATGAACTATGAGTCCACGTTCCTGACATCCGTGATTTCGTTCGACTCGGGCGGCGACCGCTGGGAACTCTACCTCATGCTCAATGAGGCGCTTCGTGAGTTACACATTGTGCTGGTGCAGGGTGATCGGTCCGTGTATCTCATCGATCGCGGCTTCCAGGCGCAGAGCCGGTCGCTACGCGAGGGGACTGTTCGTCGGGCGGGGGGTCGTATCATGGCCGTGGACTCTCGTTCGGGCTCGGCCTCGGGCGATCGGGCGAGTGAGTTCTACAACGTGTTCCTCTCCTGGTGGGAGACGACCAAGTCCGATGCTGCTTCGTAAGTGTTTCTGGGTGCTCGGCGTGACCGCGCTCGTGGCCGGCTGTGGGGGGGGCGGAGCGGAAACGCCCCCACCGCCATCTCCTGTCCTGGAGAGGCTGGTACCCGCGGGCGTCGATTCGACGACAGCCATGGAGGTCGATTCGATCGCCGATGCGTCGTTCGTGACGGAAGCTCAGGAAGGTCAGGCGTTAGAGCTCCAGGAGGAGGCCCGCCTGATTGTGGAGCGAACCGACTCCATGTGGATTGTCATGTCCGCGCTTATCGACGCGCAGGACGCTGTGTCGGAGCCCGACTCGCTGCAGGCGCGAGACGCGGCGACCGAAGGGGGTGTGGCGCTGGTTCAGCTCGACTCGCTGATCCGGACCTCAGACCTCGATCAGGAGGCACTCGCTCGCGAGTCCGCAGTGCTCCTCGGCAGTGCCGAGGTATCACTCGAGCGTTCGTTCCGAATGAACCCCTTCGACACGCGCAGCCGGGTATGGTTGGCTCAGGTGTACGAGCTACAGGCCCGGCGACTAGGGCGCTCGGAGCAGTACCAGAGTGCGATCGACGAACTGGAAAAGCTCGCGCTGCTGACGCCGGATCAGCATAGCGTCTATGCGATGCTCGCGAACAACTACTTCTACGTGAACAACTGGGATGGCGCCGCCCTCAACTACGAGAAGGCGGAAGAGATCTACCTCCAGACGTACGATCTCGTAATCGATGATCCCCAGCCTCTCGATTCGGCTATGGTGTACGCCTACGTGCAGGCGCAAGCAGACATGCACCTTCAGCGCCTCGACGCATCTCGTGCGTCGACGGGCTACGAGCGAGCGCTCTTGTTCGCTCCTACTGCCGAGGATAGCGCGTACGTGAACGGAGAGCTCGAGTGGATGGCCTGGAACGACCAGAACCTCCGCTCGGCATTCACCCGGGACTCCCTGCTCACGCTGGAACAGGGAGGAGACATGGACAGTGCCCGACGCGGGTACGCTGCGCTTATCCCAACGCTCAGTGCCCAGTCGGCGATCGACGAGACCGACTGGCGCCTCGGCATTGTGGACTACAATCTCGGTAACGACGTGGATGCCGCGAATCGGCTGCAGGCCTTGATCGAGCGAGCGCCCACCGGACCGGACGGGGTCCCGTCCGCCGACGGATATCAGCGGTATTTCGACGACTTCGGAACGCTTCTGGTGAATCTCGGGCGACGCTTCCGCGTCGAGCAGCGTGATCGTCGGACTTCGCTCAAGTACTTCACCCAGGCGACGACCTTTCCCTGGTCGGGTCGGGCCGTGGCGTACTTCGAGTCCGCTCGTCTCGTGCAGGGCAATGTCGAGGCTGGGTTGGAGAGCGCCAACCTTGCGCTGGCGGAAGAGACCTCGTTGAACGATCAGCAGCGCGGCGACCTGTACCGCCTCCTTGTGGAACTCCATCGGCGTATGGGCGACTTCGATGCCGCCCGTCGATACCGTGACGCATACCGGGCGCTGCGCGGTGGTTGAGCGAATTCGGACCAGCTGCCTCCTGCGTCTCGCCGGCCTGCTACTCGCCTGGCCTGGTGCAGCACTTCATGCTCAGGTCACCGAGGTTGACTTCACTCAGGTGACGCGGCCCGTGGTTCAGGTCACGGATTCGGTCCTGATCGACTACTTGCTCTTCGAGTTGTTCGTGGAGCCCTCGACGCTGCCCAGTCTGCTTCAGATCATCGACGTCACACAGAACGGATTTGGTCCGGACGACGTGATGATCGCGTTCCCGTCGGTCGAGGTCTTCACGATCTCGGCGTTCCTGCCCGATTCGGTGCAGGCGATTATGAGCAGCTGGGCGCCGGACGTCGAGTACCGGATGGACTCCGGCAACATGTCAGCGTCCGCGCTGGGCTCCCTGATCGGCAGCGAGTCGGACAGCACCCGCATGGCCGAGGGAGCGCTCCTGTTCGATCTCGTGCAGGCGGTCGAACGGAATTACCGGGACCTTCCTGTCGCGCTCCTGTTCCAGCGTGACTCCGTCGGCTTCACGTTCCAGCTCTGGGACTACAATCGACCATCGATGACCTACGCGCCGCGACCCGAGTTCGCGGCCGACACGGCGATCACGGCAGTCCTGCAGATGCTCCGCAACGTGGGATACGTGGCCGGGCGCAACGCGACGGGCACCGGGATGTCACTGGACGCGACCGGGCAGGCGGTGGTCACCGTAGGTCGAGCGTTGCAGGGTATGACGCAGCTGCCGAAAGAGCAGATGCGGATCCTCGCGGCCCAGACCGTCCTGCTCGGCTCATTCGATCTGGATCGGTCGGGTGCCATCGATCAGGCCGATGAAATCGACGCACCTGCCTGTGAGGTGTGGAGCGCATTGAACGAAGCGTTCCCGAACTACCTGACACTCTACGGCTTCGGGGATACGGGCGATCCTTACGTCGGGGACGTAGTCTTCAATATCTCGGAAAACGTGAAGCCCCCGGCGTACACCCGCGCTCTTGAATGTCTGGCAGGAGGCGATCCGCCGCCGACAGATCCGGCGACCGTGCCGCCGCCCGAAACGAGCAACCGCTTGCCGGAAAATGTCGAGCGTTTTGTGCGGCTCGAAGCGGCCGGGGAGATCCTGGAGCAGGCCGGCAGGCTTGGAACGACCTCTGAGGATTGGGCCGCTGCCGTCCGAGCAATTATGCAGAATCGGTTCGATCGAGACGCGTCTGGGCTGTTGGATCGAGCCATCGAAATCCGCTCCGTACCGTGCGACGTATGGCAGGCGATGGCGGCGACGCATCCAGCCTACCCGTACGGGATGGGCTTCCTCTCGGGCGACCTCTATTCGGGGGACCACCTGGGGGTGGCGGCAAATCAACGTGAAGAGTTGCTGGCTCGTGCGAGCGGGTGTGTGCAGGTGGCGGTGGAGACGGCTGTCGTCGTCGAAGGTCCTGCCGTTCCACAGGGGCTGAGCAGATTCCTCGATCTGCTCACCGCATCTGGCCTCGCACGCTCAATAAGCAGCACCGAGCCCGGTTCGGTTCCATGGGCACGCGCGGTGAAGAGCGATCTGGTGGACCAGTACGATTTCGACGCTTCAGGTGAGATCGATCAGACCGACGAGGTGATCATCATTCCGTGCGCCGTCTGGCAGACCATTGCAGCCACTCTAGGTGCGCCGCTTACTGACCTCGGGATCGGCGGTACCGGAGACTACTTCGCAGATCAGATCGGCATCACGATCGAACACAGGGAGCTGGCCGCCGCGAGGGTTGATGCCTGCGGAGAGGCCGTCGGGAAGTAGCCCTCTCTGTACACACCGGACCGCCGCACCTCGCGACGGCCCGGTGGGCCCAGGGTCAGAAGCATGGATCGCGCACTCGAGGGGTGCTGCCCCTCAAATCTTTACCTGCGCTGCTGCCACCACTCGTCTTTGAGGATGGTCAGGTGCTTCTCCATCTCCATGCCGTTCACGGAGAGGACGACTCGATAGGTGCCAGGGACCGCGTCGCTGATGGCGAAGCGGGTCGTATCCCCCCGCTGACGACCGAAGCCACCACCACGGCCGCCCTGGTTTTCGCGCTCGGCGCGGATGCGTTCCTGCTCCTCAGCGCTGCGCTCGATCTTCTTGAGCATGTCCCACTGGACAACGTTGATTCCCGATGTCGCCTCGTGTTCGATCTCGGAGATCGCGACCTGACCCTGGTAGACGGTCAGCGTAACCGCTGCGTCGGTCCTCAGATGAAAGAAGAGGGACGCACCGGGCTGCTCGCTCTCCCCCTCGAAATTCGCGAACGAGTAGTTGGTGCGATCGGTCGCAATCCATTGGATCTCAGGCTCGGGCGTGAAGAAATACGCATCTTCTGCCAGCACTGCGGGGGTGAGCTCAGCCAGTGGCGCGATGTCCGCGATGTAGATGCCGCGACCGTGCGTTGCGACGATGAGGTCGTCGTCCCGCTCTTGGATCTTCATGTCATGTACGGGGCTCGTCGGCATGTCGAGCTTCATGCTGGTCCAGCTGTTTCCGCCTGTGTTTGAGACCCATACCTGGAACTCCGTTCCCAGGAAGAGAAGAGCCGGATTCTCGTGGTGTTCACGGATCACATTGACCGGCCCGTCTGGCAGGTTGGCCGAAATGTCGGTCCAGCTGTCTCCGAAGTCCGTTGTCTTGTAGACGAATGGGCGGAAGTCGTCGCGACGGTAGCCCGTGAACGTCACGTATGCGGTACCGAGTTCATGGTGTGACGCTTCGACCCGGCTGACCCAGTACTCCGGGTTGTTCGGGATGTGGTCGTTCAGGAGCGTCCACGTATCACCACCGTCCTGGGTGACCTGGACGTTCCCGTCATCGGTGCCGATCCAGATCACACCCGCCTTCAGCGGCGACTCGTCGATGGTCGTAATGGTCCCGTACTGGATGTTGCCGTCGCCACCCTTGCCGGTGGTCTGTGTTGCTGGATCATTCTTTGTCAGATCCGGGCTGATGACATCCCAGCCTTCCCCGCGGAAATCGGAACGAAGCAGCATGTTGCCGGCGTGGAAGATCACGTTGCAGTCATGCGGCGAGATGAGGATCGGCGAGTTCCAGTTCCAACGCATGTCAGGGTCGTTGTGGCGGACTCCTTTGACCTCGCCCGTGAGCAAATCGGTACGACGGAGCGGGCCAAACTGTGACTCGTTGTACAGGTAGCGGTTCTCGCACCAGTCGATCTCGTTGTACATGCCGTCACCGCCCCCGACACGCTCCCACTGCTCAAAGTAGACGGGGCCACCAGCCGGGTTCGTGTGATACGCCATGTGAGAACCGTTGTCCTGCAGGCCGCCCATAACGCGGTACGGGTAGGAGTTGTCGACGCCAACCGCGTAGAACTGAGCAAGTGACTGGAAGTCCGGGTGGTACCAGTTCTCCCCGCCGTCGTACGAGATGCCCATGCCGTGGTCGTAGCCGAGGATGATGTGGCGGGAGTCCATGGGGTTGATCCAGAGCGCATGGTCGTCGCCGCCGAAGTTGTACGGCCGACGTTCCCACGTTTCACCTCCGTCATACGTGCCCCATGAGGCGGCGGACAGCACGTGAACGACATCAGAGTCATTCGGATCGATGATGATCTGGCCGTAGTAGTACGCTGGAGCGCCACCGATCGACTGCCCGTCCGGGCTGACCTTCTCCCAGTTCAACCCAGCATCGTCCGAGCGGTACACTTCTCCACCGATCATGCCGCGTGACGACATGTGGTCGAGAAGCTCCTGACGGCGTTCGTCGTCCGACATGTCCTCCTTGTTCGCGTTCTCGATGGTGACGTAGAGGACGTTTGGGTCACGCTCATAGACGTCGACGCCGATTCGGCCAAGCATCCCTTCCGGTAGCCCCTGACCGATCTGGATCCAGTTCTCACCGCCATCCGTCGACTTGAACAGACGGCTGCCCGGACCGGCCAGATCGAACGTGTACGGGAGTCGTACCTTGTCGTAGGTCGCAGCGTAGAGCGTGTTTGGGTCGGTCGGGTCCATCACCATGTCAACGACGCCAATGTCACGGCCCTCCGACTGGTGGTTCAGGACCAGCTCCCAGCTGTCTCCCCCGTTTGTCGATTTGTAGAGCCCTCGCTCCCCACCCTCCGAATACAGGGGGCCGAGAGCAGCGACATAGACGATGTCCGGATTTGTGGGGTGGACCACGATCCTGCCGATGTGCTGAGACATTGGCAGTCCGATGTTAGTCCACGTCTCACCGGCGTCCATCGACTTGTAGACCCCGTTGCCCCAGTACGAGGAGCGGGAGTTGTTCGCTTCTCCCGATCCGAGGTAGAGGACATCCGAGTCGGATGGCGCTACTGCAATGGCTCCGATTGAAAAAATGTCGGGCTGGTCGTCGAAGAGAACGTCGAACGTGATTCCCCTGTTCGTCGTTTTCCACAGACTCCCGGAGGCGGTCGCAATGTAGAAAGTGTGCGGGTCGTCGCTCGGGACTGCGATGTCGACGAAGCGACCGCTCTGTCGGGTGGGGCCGATCTCGCGGTACTCAAGGTTGGCCAGGGTCGCTTCCGTGACCGACTGAGCCATGACTGGCTGAGCCATGACCGCGAGGCTGGTAAGCATTACCGCTGCGAACGCGCTGCGGGAAAGGGACATGCTGGGTGACTCCGTGGTGGGACCTGTGTTTCGGGGAGCTTTCCCCGATCCTGACAGTCGAGTTTCTGACCCCTCAACGCCTCGAAGCGCTGAGGGAAAGTCAGCCTAGATCACGGTGCATGCGTGGGCAATGAGGGCTATGGCGATGGAAGGCTTGCTCCTCGTTCGGTCGCTCTACGTTTTGACAGGTTGGCCGGCCGTACCGACACTCCCGCCATGTCACATTCTGTGCGCTCACATCTCCGTCTGGAGATCGACGACTACGACGAAAAAATTCGTCGTTGGATTCCCGGCTATGAGAGGATGATCGGTACCGCGGCGGAGGCAGTGGCGGAGATCAGCCCTGACCTCGTGGTCGACATCGGCTCAGGGACGGGGGCTCTCGCGGAGGCTATTCTCGAACATGGGTCGGTGGGTACAGTACAACTCCTGGACATCGATCCCGAGATGCTGAAGCGGGGGGCACGACGCGTCGAGCGGTTTGACGATCGTGCCCGTCTGATGCTGAAGTCGTATGACCACCCGTTCGAGTCGTGCGATGCCTTCTCGGCGTCTCTGTCGCTGCATCACATCTCGACACTCCAGGGCAAGGCTGATCTCTTCCGTCGCGTATTTGCTGCGCTCCGACCTGGGGGAGTTTTGGTGAATGGAGACATCAACATGCCGGCCGACCTCGACGAGGCTCAGCCGTTGTACGGCTTCTGGGCCGAGCATCAGGTCGCGAACGGGATCTCCGAAGATCAGGCGTGGGCCAACTTCGACGTGTGGGCCGGCGAAGACACGTATCTGCCGCTCGTAGACGAGCTAAGTGCGTTGAGGGCTGTCGGCTTCGAAGCGGCCCGAGTGTGGAACGAGGGACCTGTGGGAGTAGTGGTGGCTCGAAAACCCTCGCGTCGTTAGCTCAGCGACACTCGGCGCAGTCGACTGACGTCACCTCTTCTCCGTCGATCAAAGAAGCCGTCCAGTCGCGTAATCGCACGCCATCGACGACCGCGTCGTAGAAGACATCATCCCGGATGATCCCGTGGCGCCTGCCCGGCAGTATGTAACTGGAGAAGTCCGTCGACGACGTCTCGATCTCTTCGAGATTCGCATCGAGCAGGTCGATCAGGCGTACGTCTCGCTGCCCCAGAAGGGCGAGGAAGCTGAGTTGAACCTCGTCTTCGTGATAGTTGATTTGGGCCATGCGGAGATTGGACGCGCTCCGAACCTTGTCCATATAAACGGACTCGAAGCTCCATCGGTCGAGGGTGGTGGCCGTCACCCGCTCGAGGGTCTGCTTTGCACCCCAGGCAGAGAGGACGGCGGGCACGGCGTCCGGCGCCCTGTACCCACCCGATGCGTCACCGAGCTGGACGACGTCGGCCTTCGGGAATCGTGATGCAACCTCATGTGCGAACACCGCAGAACCCAGCGAACCGGCGCTGACGCCGGTCACGAGCACCTGTGCGGGGTCATCGATGCGGTCATACAACCACGCCAGTGCCGCGGTAGCATTGGCATCCCCTGCGTGCTGAATCTGGACGGTTCCTGCAGGCAGCGAGTCGTTCGCGGTGACATCGTAGGAGCGCGTCACAGTGCCGACGTGGATGTCGCCGGTACAGTACGGCACGTACAGAACACTCCAGTCCTGGATCGGATTTTCTTCCGACGCAAAGTCGAAGATGCCTGATGTCGGTGGGGTATCCGACTCGTCGACGAACGGGTCGTACGAGGGCTGACGATCGAGCGCGCAGATCTCTCCCATCCAGCAGGCGCCACCACCCTGAAAGTAGATCGCCACGTTGTCGGTGGATGCAGGTCGGAACCAGAAGGAGTAATCGGTTCCGTGCGCGCAACTCGTATGTTCAGGCGCTGCGATCTGGTTCCAGCCCTCGGCGAGCCCCGCGAAGGGTTCGGTGTCGTCGCCCGCGGAGGTCGGCGCACATCCGCCGATCATGAGCACGGCTCCGATGGCGAGGGCCGCCCGCCTGAATCCGTTCTGGTTTTCCTGAGAATGTGTCATCCGGACCGCTCCATTGTTGCTGTCTTGCATCAGTCCCGCGGTGAGCCTTCGAGTAACCCTTCCAGAGCTTCCTCACGCGCACCGTTGTCGTCGCACACGGCGAACATCGACTCACCTGATCCGTACATCGCCACACCTGCGTAGTCGCCCGACTTGTTCAGGATGAAGAAGCGGACGTCGAAGTTTGGGAGTCCGCGCTGGTTCAGCAGGCGGCTCTCAACCGTGTTCTTCTGGATGCGCTCGAGGGCGGACATGCCTGCGTCCTTGGGGCTCATTCCCTGACGCATGTTCTCGACGATCAGGAACGAGGCGCAGTTGTACAGGTTCGCTTCGCCGCGTCCGGTGGAGCCGGCGGCACCCACCTCGTTGTCGACGTACTGTCCGGCACCGAGGATCGGTGAGTCGCCTGCGCGACCCGGGATCTTCCAGGAAAGTCCGCTGGTGGTGGTGACTCCACAGATGTCGCCGTTGGCGTTCACGGCCTCAAGACTCGTCGTGCCCCAGAAGGAGTCCGGGTCGATGAGTCCGTCGTCCACCATCGACAGCCCTGCAGTCAGCGATGCGTTCTGAAAGAGTTGCAGGCGTGCCTCGTGCTCCCGATCTCTCAGCCACCCGCTCGACCCGTTCCCGCGCCGACGCCGGATCGTATCGGGGTCGGTGTTCTCGCCGGCGTGGCCCTGACCGTTGATGCGCTCCTCGGGATCGAGCCAGTGACCAGGATCGATACGCCGTTTCCACTCGAACCAGAGGGCACGCGACTGATCCGTGTTCAAGTCATCTTCGACCTCGAAGCCGAGTTGCCGTGCGAACTCACGGGCGCCCTCCCCGACAATGAGGTGATGATCCGTGAGTTCGGCGACCGCCTTTGCGACGAGGGATGGCGTTCGTACGCCCTCGATACCCGCGACGCCACCGGCCCACCGGTTGGGTCCGTGCATGAGGCAGGAGTCGAGTTGTACGACTCCGTCGGCGTTCGGGAGACCGCCGAATCCTATGCCTCGTTCCTCGGGGTCGAGTTCCGGGATGTTCACGCCGGCGACGATCGCGTCCAGGACGTCCTCGCCCTCAGTGATGCCTCTGTATGCCCGCTCGATCGCACTTTCTGGTCCCCCATTCCTGTAGCGAATGCTGCTGACGTCGGCGACGCAGAGCGGACGTGCTCGTCCCAGGTGAACAGCGGGCGCCGTGTCGGGAGCCGACTCGGAGGCGGTGAGCGCGGAGGGGGTCGCTGCGGCCGCAACACCTGCAGCCGTGGTGCGTACGAAGTCGCGTCGATCCATGTTGACGTACTCTTGATCGGGTCCAGGGTCGGGAAACGACACGATAGCACGGACACTATGCAGTCGCATCCATGAGCACTCGATCTTCGACCCCGCTGGCGATGATTTTGTGGGGAGCCCTCACGGCTTCTGCGCACGCGCAGCCAATAGAGGGGCTGGTGCTTGATGCTGAGACCGAGGCCCCACTGGCCGGGGTCCTCGTCTCACTGCTCTATGAGGACGGCGGTCGGTAGGTGCGGTCCTGTCGGATGAAACAGGTCACTTCCGCATCGAGGTCAACCGGTTCGGCTGTTACCCGCTGCGAGCTGAGCGCATCGGCCTCACGACCATGACGTCAGACGCGTTCATGGAGTTCTCGACCGATCCTGTAGAGCGTCCACTTCGAATGGATGTCTGGGCCGTCGAGATCGCGGGTCTCGTGGTCGATTCCAGGCTGGCGAAGTGCCGTCTGGATGGCGAGGGAGCGATCCAGATACAGCGGTGGAGGACGTACGCACGCCCTTCGATGTCAGCTCTGTGCTCTCCGGGCAGGGTCTCGCTATGACACGCCCCGAGTTCGAATTCGAGGTCATCGCGCCCGCAGGGGACATCGTATACCGCCGGATGATGATCCCCGGCGTCCACTAGTTCGGTGACGCGCGAAGGTCAGTTCGGAAGCGGCGGCGTCGTGGGAGGTGGCCTGCGGTGATGCGTTGCCTGCTCGAATGCGTAGGCGATCTGGATCAATACGGGTTCGGCCCAGGCGTCTCCCAGGACCTGGAGGCCAGCTGGAAGCGTTTCTCCCCGAACGAAGCCCATCGGCACTGTCAGAGCTGGAAAGCCGGTGGGTGGAGCCGGATACTGACTGTTATCTCCATGCGGCGTAGTCATGTCCCCTACGAGGCGTGGGGGGTTGCTCCAGCTCGGGTAGATGAGGGCCTGCACCTCGTACTCGGCCATTGCAGCCCGTAATCCGTCTCTGAATCGCTCTTCCTGGGCGCGTCCCCGGATGCACTGCTCGTTGGTATCGGGTGTGCCCTCGAACTGCAGGAAGCGCTCGACGGTCGGCAGCACGGTCCGGTACACGCGGCCGCTCTCTGCGATCTCCTGAAGGGTTCGGACCGGGGGATTCGGGATGGCCGCCAGGTAGTTCTCGATGTCGTAACGGAAGCGGGAGCAGCCTGTCCCGCTGCGCAGCTCGTCGAGGTTCTCGATGTGAAAGTCACGCACGACAGTCGCTCCCAGGCGCTCGAGTACCGAGAAGGTCTCGGCAAAGCGCACGAGAATTTCGGGGTCGGCCGACTCCTTGTAGGCGATCTGGCCGACGACGCCGATACGAAGACCTGTCAGGTCGGTCTGCAGATAATCCATGTACGAGGCGGCGCGCCGCTCGTCTGCTTCACGCGTGACCGGGTCGTTCGGATCCGATCCGGCAATGACGTCAAAGACGCGCACGGCATCTTCGACGGTGCGTCCCATCGGGCCGCCGATATCGCGATGGGCGTACAGCGGCATGATGCCGTCCCGGCTCGTCAGCCCCTGCGTCGAGCGGATCCCGACGAGGCCATTGTGACTCGACGGTCCACGAATCGAGTTGCCGGTGTCCGTACCGAGTCCGATCAGCCCCATATTCGAGGTAACCGCGGCCGCGGTACCTCCACTCGAGCCTGCCGTGACGCGGTTCAGCGCGTAGGGATTGAAGGTCCATCCGGGAAGCATGGAACCGACCGTTTCCAGAGCTGTGAAGGCGAACTCGGCGAGGTTCGACTTGGCGAGCACGATTGCCCCGGCCTCTCGGATTCTTCGGACCTGATAGGCGTCATCCGCAGCCATGGACCCCGCGAGTGACGCGGAGCCGCCGGTCGTGGGCATGTCGTGCGTGTTGTAGTTGTCCTTCACGATGAACGGGATACCGTGGAGCGGTCCGGTCAGCGCCCCGGTCTGCCGGAGTTCCCGGTCCAGGGAATCCGCACGAGCGAGCGCTCGGGGATTGCTCATGATGATGGCATTGATCGTGGGACCGTTCCGGTCGTATGCGTCGATCCGGTCGAGATATGCCTCGACCAGCTGCCGAGCGGTGAGTGTCCGATCGAGCATCGAGGCATGCGCCTCGGCGATGGTCAACTCGATGAGATCGACCTCCCCGATCTGCTGAGCAGAGGCCTGTACGGGCAGAGCGAGAAGCGGCGAAATCGTCAGGAGGCGCCCGAGGCGCTGAAGCGTGAGTCCGTTCATGATGCCAAGGTATCGGGCGGACCTTCTGCGAGCACCCGCGCCCGGGACCAGATCGCGTCGAACATGTCTTCGGTCAGCTTACCGGTGAAGGTGTTCTGCTGACTGGGATGATACGAACACAGTAGAACGCTGCCGTCCTCGAGCAGGACCTCCACACGATGTCCGAATCGCACTCGAGGGCGAGGAACCGCGACCCCTCGATCGGCCAGCACACGAAGTGTCTGCACATATGCGAAGCTGCCGAGCACGACGATGACCCGCGTGTCGCGTAGCAGGTCCAGTTCCGCATGCAGCCATGGTGCGCAAAGGTCCCGCTCCTCGGTTGTCGGCTTGTTGGCGGGCGGTGCACACCGCACGGCTGCCGTGATCAGGACGTCGGACAGCTCCAAGCCGTCACCCAGGGCAACCGACGTCGGCTGGTTTGCGAAGCCCGCTCGGTGCAGAGCGCGATAAAGCCAGTCACCAGATCGATCCCCCGTGAACATGCGTCCGGTGCGGTTTGCCCCATGTGCTGCGGGGGCGAGTCCAACGACTAGGATCCGAGCACGCGGGTCTCCAACCGCAGGCACGGGGCGGCCCCAGTACGTCTCATCCCGGAATGACGCACGCTTTTCGACGGCTACCTGTTCGCGCCACGCGACGAGTCGGGGGCACCGTCGGCAACCGGTGATACGCGACTGTAGCTCCTCGAAGTCCGCCTTAGGCGCGTCCGACGGTCTCCTCGGGCTCGGGGTATCAGGACTCAGGCGGGCGCCTCCAGCGTGTTGATTGTTTCGGTCGCCAAGGTATGCTCGCTAGAGGGGCTTTGCTTGAGTGCGTGATGGGTCAGACCTCGCTGGCCATCCAGGCCGACCACCACAGCGTCGCGAGCAGTCCCCGAACACGGTCCATCGCGATGGTGGTGCCCGTGCGGCTCACGTTGAGCCGCGGGCCAGGCTGCCGCGGTCCACCTTACCGAGGTGGGTGCGAGGTAGATCGTTCATGAAGTGTACGGATCTGGGATATTTGTAGGGCTCCAGGCGATCTCTCGCCCACTGCTGCAGCTCTTCGGCGAGCGCCTCCCCGGCCACTACGTCGTCGCCCACGATGACGAAGGCACTCGGCTTCACCAGCCCGTCGGATGTGGGGACTCCGACCACGGCGGCTTCACGCACCGAATCGTGCTCGAGGAGGCAGTTCTCAAGTTCCTTCGGAGATAGCCACTTTCCGCTCACCTTGAGCATGTCGTCCGACCGGCCCGCATAGGTGACATAGCCGTCTCCGTCGAAGGAGATCACGTCACCAGAGACAAACCACCCGTCCACGAACGCGGTCGCTGTCTTTTCCTCGTCCCTCCAGTATCCGAGCGCGAGAGAATCGCCCCGGACCCGCATCGTACCTACATCACCGGTTGCCACGGGGGTACCATCGGGGGCACACGCCCGAACCTCGAAGCCTTCGACGACCCTGCCGAGCGTGCCCGGCTTCACGTCATCCGGCCGGTTTGAGATGAAGATGTGCCACATCTCTGCTGTCCCGAGCCCATCGAGGAGCGGCGCGTCGAAGAGCTCGTTCCAGCGCCGATGGAGTTCTGCTGGGAGCGCTTCGCCTGCCGATGTCGAGATCCGTAAGGACGACAGGTCGCGCGAGCCCGCCTCAGGATGGCTCACCAGGTTGTTCACCATGGTCGGCACGTTCACGAGCACAGTCGGCCGAAACTGCTCGATACGATCGAACAGAGCTTCGGCGCTGCACCGCTCCGGGAAGAGCGCCGATGTCGCCCCCACCGAGAATGGAAAGAAGAGATTGGTCCCGGTCGCGTACCCGAAGAACAGCTTCGGTACGGAAAGCGTGATGTCATCCGGCCCGATATTCAGGGTTCGCTGACCGTACAGAATCGTCGTGTTTCGAAATGAGCGATGCGTCTGGACCACGCCCTTGGGGTGCCCTGTGGTACCACCGCTGAAGAGGAATACCGCGGGGTCATGGCCTTGCGTCGGATGGACCGATACGTCGGAGTCGAGCGCCGCGAGGTGTTCATCGAATGCTGAGCCGCCGACGACGGTGATGTTCGGAGCTCCGGGCACTCGCGAAGCCGCATTCCGAAAGGCATGTTCCGACTCAGAGCCTACGAAGGCCGCCTGCGGCTCGGTGTACTTCAGGAAGTACTCGATCTGCTCTGCAGGCAGGTGCGGGTTCACCATCACGACGACCGCTCCGAGCCGCAGCGTACCGAAGAGCGCAGCCACGTACTCTTCACCGTCAGGAAGCGCGATAAGCACGCGATCCCGAGGGCCGACACCGGACGTCTGCATCAGTCTGGCGAAGCGGCCGGACGCGTCGAAGATGTCGCGGTACGTGCAGGCCCCACGATCCGTGAGCAGGGCTCTTCGATCACCGTAGCCCTCTCGGATGCGGTCGCCGAGGAAGTCGTCGAAGATGTTCATTGGCGCGTGCGTCTGTGTGATCATGGCGTGACGATAGGCGTACGCTAGAATGGAGGTCAATCGTCGCCCTGTCGCAGGAATCGAATGCCCGTACACCGTTTTGCCGAGATGACGTGGGAAGAGGTCCGTGACCTCGATCGGTCCTCCGCCGTCGCGATCCTCCCTGTCGGAGCGGTCGAGGCTCACGGGCCGCACCTTCCGCTCGGTACGGACGTGGTGATCGCCGAGGGCATGGCGCGAGCATGCGCCGAGCGTCTCTCGACCGAGGGGCGTACCGGCCTGATCCTGCCTCCGCTGTGGTACACGGCGGCGGGCTTCGCCGGTAACTTCCCTGGAACGATCGGTGTGGCCGGCCCCCTCGTCTCCGACCTGATCGTTCAGATCGCGAGCTCGCTCGAGGCGCAGGAGATCCGCACGTTGGCCATCGCGAATGCCCACCTCGACCCCGACCATCTCGCGTCTCTGTATGCGGCAGCGGATCAGTCGCCGGACGGGTCACGGATCGTAATGCTCGACCTTACCCGACGTCGTGCGGCTGAACGCCTCACTGAAGAGTTCCAGACGGGTGCCTGTCATGCGGGCCGATTCGAAGGCAGCATTGTGCGGTCCGAGCGCCCTGAACTTTTTCGGGCGGATGTCGCGGCGGGCCTCGAGCCCAATCCATCGTCGCTATCGACAGCAATCCGTGACGGTCACAAGAGCTTCGAAGAGGCTGGTGGCCCGCGCGCTTACTTCGGCTGGCCTGGAGACGCCACAGCCGAGGAGGGGCGGTCTACGGTGCAGACGCTGGGACACCTTCTGACCGAAGCGATCCTCGATGGAGAGATGCAGTGAGCGGGCTGGTCGGGTACAACGCGGTGATTACGGGTGGGGGACGCGGGATCGGGGCGGCCGCCGCGCTCGCGCTCGCAGAGGCCGGGGCCAAGGTTTCGGTCGCCTCACGCAACGAGGCCCAGGTGGTCCAGGTAGCGGCGCAGCTCCGCGAGAATGGCCACGAGGCGTTCGCATTCCGGTGTGACGTGACTGATCCGCACCAGGTGCGAGACCTTGCCATGTCCGCGAGCGAGGCGATGGGTCGCATCGACATTCTCGTGAACAACGCGGGTACCGCGACATCCAATCGGATCTCGCGAATCTCCCATGCCGAATGGCAGCACATCATGGACGTCAACGCGACGGGCACCTTCCTGTGCACTCAGGCGGTCTGGAATGGGATGTCAGAGCGACGCTGGGGTCGGGTGGTGAATGTGGCCTCGACCGCGGGGTTGAGTGGCGGTAAGTACATCTCTGCCTACACGGCCGCCAAGCACGCTGTGGTCGGCTTCACTCGGGCAATGGCGGAAGAAGCGGTCGGTTCCGGAATCACCGTCAATGCAGTCTGCCCGGGCTACGTTGATACTCCGCTGACGGACGAGACGATTGCGCGGATCATGCATCACACTGGGTCGTCCCGGGAGGACGCACTCTCGTCTGTGCTCGAGCAGGCCGGCCAGCCAAGGCTGATCCGAGCGGGTGAGGTCGCTCAAGCCATCGTCGGCCTCTGTCATGTCGGGGCTCACGCGCCGAACGGTGAGCTCGTCCTCCTCGACGCCTCGGAGCCGGAATGACGGCCGGGGCCTCCGGGTGGGACGCGATCAACCCTGACGAACTCGGCCCACCCAAAGGGTGGACCAACGGCATGCTGGCCCCGGCGGGCGGTCGTATCCTGTTCGTAGCCGGACAGGACGCCGCCACGGCTGAGGGCGTTGTCGAGGAGGACGACTTCGTCGCCCAGTTCGATATTGCGCTGAGGAAGACTCTCGCCGTCGTCAGAGATGCCGGCGGTGATGCGTCGTCGATTGGCCGGATGACGGTCTTCGTCACTGATCTGGACGCGTACCGAGAAAGCCGGAAGTCGATCGGTGAGATCTGGCGGGCTCGTATGGACTGCAACTATCCCGCGATGGCGCTTGTCGAGGTCTCCCGACTGGTCGATCCCAACGGCAAGGTTGAAATCGAAACTACGGCGGTCATCTGATGTTCAAACCGAACTCGTTCGAGTACGCCCTCAACGCTGACACGGGTGTTGCCACAATCACGCTGAACCGGCCAGAGCGGCTGAATGCCCTGACGTTCGAGGTATATGACGAGCTGCGGCGCGCCTTCTATGCGCTGCACGACGAAGAGAACGTGCGCGTGGTGATCATCACGGGCACGGGTCGGGGCTTCTGCACCGGCGGAGATGTCGAGGATATCATCGGTCGCCTCTTCGAACGCGACATGCGCGGGCTCCTAGAGTTCACGCGCATGACGTGCGATCTCATTCTCGCGATTCGTCGCTGTCGCAAGCCGGTCCTCGGTGCACTCAACGGTACGGTGGCCGGCGCGGGCGCGGTGATCGCGACGGCGTGTGACATGCGTATCGGGGCGGAGTCCGCGAAGATCGCTTACCTGTTCACCCGGGTCGGCCTTTCCGGTGCGGACATGGGTGCGGCGTGGATGCTCCCACGAATCATCGGGATGGCCAAGGCGAGTGAGTTGCTGATGACGGGAGACTTCATCAGCGCTAAAGAAGCGCACCGCATCGGCCTGTACAACCGTTTGGTTCCGGACGGAGAGGCCTTGGACGCGGCGACCGAACTGGCTGAGAAGCTGGCCCGAGGCCCGTCGTTCGCGCTCGAGATCACCAAGGACTCGCTGAATCGCGAGGCCAGTATGGATCTTGCCGGCGCGCTCGAAGCCGAAGCCCAGATCCAGGCGTCACTCATGCTACATCCGGACTTTCGCGAGTCCTACGATGCATTCGTCGAGAAGCGCGACCCGAACTTCCTGTAACTGAGCGCTGGAGCGGCCCTCATGTCTGATACCCATACCGTCCGAGCGTTTCTCGAGGCAGAGCACCACGCCTGGGCCGCCGAGATGACTGCGTTCGCCTCCCGGGAGCTGCTGGAACGTGCGGAGCCCGGGTCGGACGAGGACGCCCGCTCGGATGCGCGCGAGCTGGTGCGCCTGATGGGCGAGGCAGGTCTCTATGCTCCGATCGGTAATTGGGATCTGCGGGGTGCATGCCTGGCTCGAGAGGCGATCGCTTCGGCCTCGCCACTCGCGGATGCCGTGTGGGCGCTGCAGGGACTGGGGATCACCCCACTCCTGATCGCGGGAACCGAAAAACAGCAGGCACGATGGGCTGCGCCCGCGCTCGCCGGCGAGCTCATGGGTGGCTTCGCCATTACGGAACCCGACGCAGGGACTGACGTCGCATCGATGAAGACGCGTGCCGAACGGCACGGCGACGAGTGGGTAATCGACGGGCACAAGTGGTACATCAGCAACGCGGGGATCGCCGACTTCTACATCGTCTTCGCGTCGACTGACCCGGATCAGGGAAGTCGCGGCATGAGCGCGTTCGTGGTTCCCGCTGAAACGGAAGGACTCCGCTTCGCAGGAGCGCAGGTCATGAGTGCCCCTCATCCGCTCGGCGAGCTCGCCTTCGAGGAGTGCCGTGTGCCCGCCGACCACATGGTGGGAGACCAGGGGCGCGGCTTCATGCTCGGTATGGCGACCCTCGACCAGCTTCGGCCGACCGTGGGTGCCGCCGCGTGTGGCATGGCTGAACGAGCGCTGCGGGAGGCCTTGAGCCATGCCGTTGAGCGTGAGCAGTTCGGGAAGCCGCTGGCTGAGTTTCAGCTCATCCAGGACAAGCTCGGCCGCATGGCCATCGAGCTGACGGCCTCACGCATGCTCGTGTACCGGGCAGCGTATGAGAAGGACCTCGGCGCGGACCGCATCACGATCGAGGCGGCCATGGCGAAGGCGTACGCGACTGAGGCGGCGCAGCGCATCATCGACGACGCGATCCAGATCCTCGGCGGACGTGGCGTCATGGCTGAGCACATTGTCGACCGTCTATACCGGTCAGTCCGCGCGCTCAGGATCTATGAAGGAACGACCGAAATTCAGCACCTGATCATCGCCGGCCGCATGGTTGCCGATGCCCGGGCGATGCTGGAGGAGTAGCGGCGTGAAGATCCTGATCGTGGGTGGAGGGCCGACTGGGCTCTACTTCGGTATCCTGATGAAACGTGCCGATCCCGCGCACGAGGTCATCGTCCTCGAGCGCAACCGACCCGACGAAACCTTCGGCTTTGGCGTCGTCTTCAGCGACGCGACCATCGCTGAAGTGGAGAGCGCAGATCCAGAGACCTACCGGGCGATCACCGACCACTTCGTGCGCTGGGACGACATCGACGTGTACTACGGCGGTGAGGTCATTCGCTCGTCAGGGCATGGCTTCTCCGGGTTGAGCAGACAGACACTTCTCACCGTGTTACATGATCAGGCAGCGGCGCTCGGAATCGACTTGCGATTCGAGTGCGAGTTCAACGGGCTCGAGGCTGGGGCCTCCGTTACCGGTGTGTCGATGAGCGGAGAGAGGGAGTCGATCTCTGTCGATCCTGCGGCCTACGACCTCGTACTCGGCACCGACGGCGTGAATTCAACGTTGCGTGAGAGCTGGTCCGAGCACTTCCAGCCGACATTCGACTGGCGACCTAACCGCTTCGTCTGGCTTGGCACCGCCAAACCTTTTCCCGCGTTCACATTCTACTTCCGTGAGAACGAGCACGGTCTGTGGCGTGTTCACGCGTATCAGTACGAGCCGGGTCGATCGACGTTCATCGTCGAATGTACGGAAGAGGCGTGGACGAATGCCGGTATGGATCAGGCCTCCGAGGAGGAGACCCTGGCCTACTGTACCGAGCTCTTCGCCAAGGAACTGGACGGCCATGAGCTGATCCCGAATCGGTCCGTTTGGCGAAGCTTCCCGACGATCCGCTGCGCGCGCTGGTACCATGAAAATGTGGTACTGCTTGGAGACGCGGTTCACACGGCCCACTTCTCTATCGGCTCGGGTACGCGTCTCGGTATGCTCGATGCGATCGCTCTTCGAGAAGCTCTCCTGACGACGGAATCGATCCACGAGGCACTGTCACAGTACGCGACGGCCCGGCGTCCACCGGTAGAATCACTACAGCGCGCTGCACAGGCGAGCCTCGAGTGGTTTGAGGCGACCGAGCGCTACATGGACATGGACCCGAGGCAGTTCTCGTTCACGCTGCTCACACGGAGCCTGCGGATTACGCACGAGGATGTCCGCGTACGGGATCCGGAGTTCCTCGAGCGAGTCGATGACCTCATAGCCGCCGATGCAGAGAAGCAGACGGGTCAATCCGTGGCCCGTGGCCCGGTACCTCCACCCATGTTCACACCGTTCAAGGTGCGGGACATGGTGCTTCCGAATCGGGTGGTCGTATCGCCGATGTGTCAGTACACAGCCGACGACGGGCTTGTCGGTGACTGGCACCTCCAGCATCTGGGCAGCCGGGCCGTTGGCGGAGCCGGCCTGGTGTTCGCCGAGATGACTGACGTGTCACCGGAGGCGAGGATCTCGCCGGGATGTGCGGGCCTGTACAGACCGGAGCACGTCGACGCCTGGCGGAGGATCGTCAATTTTGTGCACGGTCAGACGCCTGCGAAGATAGCGATCCAGCTCGGGCATGCGGGCCGAAAGGGTTCGACGAAGAATCTGTGGGATGGGGATAGCGAGCCGCTGACGGAGGGGAATTGGGACATCATCTCGGCGTCGGCCATCCCGTATTTTCCCGAGCGAAGCCAGACACCCCGCGAGATGACGCGGACGGATATGGATGCAGCGATTGCGGATTATGTGCGCGCGACCGGATACGCGGCTGACGCGGGCTTCGATCTTCTCGAAATTCATATGGCGCATGGTTATCTGCTTGCCTCTTTCCTGTCTCCGCTGACCAACGAGCGGGAGGACGAGTACGGTGGCTCCCTCGAAAATCGGATGCGTTTTCCACTAGAAGTGTTCGATGCCTGTCGGGCGAACTGGCCTGAGGAGAGGCCCACCAGTGTCCGACTCAGCGCGGTAGATTGGGCGCCGGGCGGTCTAGAGCCTGCCGATACGGTCGCGATTTCCCAGATGCTGAAAGACCATGACTGTGATGTGGTCGACATCTCATCGGGGCAGACCGTGCCCTTTCAGAGGCCGGTGTACGGACGACTGTATCAGACGCCCTTTGCCGACCAGGTACGGAACGAGGTCGATATCTCGACGATGGCGGTAGGCAACATCTCGTCGTGGATGGACGTCAATACGATCATCGCGGCGGGTCGGGCGGACCTGTGCCTGATCGCGCGAGCACACCTCTTCGACCCATACTGGACGAGGCATGCAGCGTATATGCTCGGATACGACCTGCCCTGGCCGGACCAGTATCAGTCGGTCGCGCGGTATACGCCGCGATTCGAGTTCCACTTCGGGGGTGAGTAGGAAGCCTTGGAAGATTGGACGTGTCACCGGCGTACTGCTCGTGGTTTCTTATGTCGCCCACATGGGCGCGCTCTCCGCCTTCGTATGAGTGCCCGGAACCACCGGGTCCATGCTTAGCCGCACAGGTTGAAAGGAAGTCAATGTCCGAGGCCGTGACGTACGAAAAATACCTGAAGATCGACGAGCTCCTGGGTCTTCAGGAGCCGAGAGACGACGTCGAGCATGACGAGATGCTCTTCATTGTCATCCATCAGGTCTATGAACTCTGGTTCAAGGTCGTCCTGCACGAGCTGGACTACTGTGCCCAGCTGCTCGGTGATGGGGACACACCGCGGGCGCAGCATACCCTGAAGCGCGTGCTGACCATTCTCAAGGTTCTGGTATCCCAACTCGACGTGCTGGAGACGATGACGCCGACCGAGTTCCTGACGTTTCGCGAGCGACTCGACAGCGCCAGCGGGTTTCAGAGTGACCAGTTCCGCGCGCTCGAATTCGCGCTAGGTCGGAAGCAGCGTGCTTCCCTCGAGCGGTTCGCTGAAGGCTCGCGAGCGCGTATCGGGCTGGAGAAGCGCTGGGCTGCTCCCACGTTATGGGATGCGGTGCTCCGATACCTGGTTGACCAGGGTTACGACCTGCCCGTGGATCAACTGGAGCGAGACGTGACCGAGCCGATCGAGTCGTCGGAACATCTTCAGGCGGTGCTCGTGGAGGTCTATCGGAACGATCCCCGAAACGCCGAGCTGTGTGAACGGTTGGTGGACCTCGATGAGGGCATTCAGGAGTGGCGTTATCGGCATGTGAAGATGGTCGAGCGAACCATCGGTTCGAAGAAAGGGACCGGTGACTCGGCCGGTTCACTGTACCTCCGCACCACCTTGAATCAGCCACTCTTCCCGGATCTGTGGGAGATCCGGTCTCAGCTTTGACGGCCAGGACACGATGACGGAGAGTTCCGAACACCCGAGCTCGCTGTCGCGGCATTACACGCACTTCGACGTCGCGAACCGACTCTTGCTAACCGGTCACTCTCATCAGGCATGGCCCGATGTAGCGTTTGAAGGGCAGAAGCAGGCCTGGCTCGACGCGGCTGCGATGGCTGACGGAAAGTGGGGGGCTGTCGAAGAGAAGGTGAATCGTGTCTCCGATGGGTATCGAATGCTCATGGGTGAGTGCTCTGGAGACATTACCCTGGAGACGAACACACATGGGCTGATCGTGCGCTTTCTATCCGCGCTTGCGCTGCGAGACCGTCCACGAGTCGTCACCACCGACGGCGAGTTCTACTCGATTCGAAGGCAACTCGATCGCCTCGCTGAAGAGGGGGTCGAGGTCGTCAAGGTTCCGACAACGCCGGTGGCCACGCTCTCAGAACGAGTGTCAGCTCATGTCGACGACCGCACGGCATGTGCCATGGTATCCTCCGTGCTGTTCGGCACCGGATTGATCGTACCGAATCTTTCAGAAATTGCGCGTGCATGTGGGCGTCACGGAGCCGAGCTGCTGATCGACAGTTACCACTCGCTGGGTGCGGTGCCCTTCAGTCTGGAGGGCATGGAGTCGGCGTTCGTGGTCGGGGGTGGTTACAAATACCTCCAGCTCGGAGAGGGGAACTGCGCGCTTCGGGTGCCGCCGGGCTGCACGATGCGTCCCCTGATCACGGGTTGGTTTGCGGAGTTCGCCGAGTTGGCCGACGAGCGGATTCCTGGTGAAATCCGCTACGGCGTAGGCCCAGCGAGATTTGCAGGATCGACGTACGATCCGACGTCTCAGTACCGCGGTGCGGCCGTCATGGACTTCTTTGTCGAGCAGGGGCTGACACCTCAGCGGCTACGCGAGATCAGTCAGCATCAGGTCGGCTTGTTACGAGACGAGTTCCTGGCCCTGGATCTGGACCCCACCCTGGCTCGGCTGGAGTCTGATGTGCCGATGGACGAGCGAGGTGGTTTTCTGGCTCTCGAGTGCGGAGATGCTGATGGGCTCTTCCACACGCTACTCGATGGCGGCGTGCGCACGGATTACCGCGGAAGCATACTGCGCTTTGGCCCGGCCCCGTATCTGAGTGATCAGCAGATCCGGGATGCGATAGGGGCATTAGGCGAGGCAGTGCGGGGCTGAGTTAACCCGACGCCGTGGCGGGGGCTTCAATGGAGGCCTCGTCGCCGACGCGGATGTGCCCGTCAGTCAGCACGACGCCGAAGGCACCCCCATTCCAATTGGGATCGAGTGCTGCGGTGAAGCCCTGGACTTGAGCATCCATACGCTCACAGGGTCGGGTTTCTCCGCACAGTAGGATCCTCGTCTCGCCAAGTGTGAGGATATGGCCGCGCGTGTTCTCCAGACGGATACCGCTGACCATGACGTTGGCTCGGCGCATGTGCGGCTCAACATCCGGAAGCTCCGCGATGATGCGGTCGAGGACTTCCTTTTCGATCACCGAAACTTGTCGCTTCGAGCGCCCGAAATTGGCGTCGGTATCAATGCCTTTGCCCTCGACCAGGGTGACATGCTCCGCCGGATCCATGACGCTGCGATGAGCGCGTTTGATCCACAGTGCTTCGACCTTTCCGTTCATGTTTTCTCCTGGGGCGACCTCAGCCGCCCGGCCTCCGCTTCGATGGAACGTCCACGATGTTCTCCCACTCCGTCGAGTCCGAGCGGGCTACGACGGCAATCACCGGGTCAATGTCACTGAGGTTGATGACCTCGTGCGGCACGCCTGGCTCGATGAAGATGAAATCGCCGGCCTCATTGTCCATCGATTTCTCAAGATTCTCACCGAATTCGTGCCGTACCCTGCCTTGAAGAATGAAGAGCATCACCTCGAAGTCGACGTGTATGTGAGCATAGGCGACCGCACCCGGGGGGACCGTCGCCACGTTCATGGAGAGTTTGTTCGACCCCACGTTCTTCGCAGACATCCCCGTCCGGTACCGAATGCCATTCCAGCCGCGGTGGGTCTCGGGGTTTCGGACGCACAGGATACCGTTGCCGTCTTCCGTACGTGCCCTCAGTTCGTCATCCGAGCTGCCGGTGGCGTGCCCTCCGGCTGGCTCTGCATCGGCTGACCTTTCGATGCCGCTCATCGGTTGCCCTGCATCACGGCCTCAAGCTGTTCCGGCATCCGGGGGAGGTCCTTTGTCAGCACCTCGACACCCTCCTCCGTCACCAGCACCACGTCCTCAACAAAGACCGAGATGTCGAGCTCATGGTTGTAGTACCAGGGCTCCACGGTGAAGACCATACCCGGCTGTAGCGGCTCGTCGATGAGAGCAGGATCTCCGGCTTGCATTCCAATGTGATGGCCGAAGAACGACGGGGTCTGCATGTAGCGCTCCTCGTCGTCCGGGATCGCCTCGTACGCGATAGCGGTCAGTTGCCTGAAGGTCACACCTGGACGGATGGCCTCGATGATCGCGTCCGCCGCATTCAGGCTGACCAGCATCTTGTGTCGCTGCTCGGTTGTGAAAAGCCCATCGACCGGGAAGGTCCGGCCGACGTCGCTGATGTAGCCGTCGATCTCACATCCGACATCGAGAATCACCAGGTCGCCGGACTCGACCGGTCGATTCCGTCGGTCGTAGTGGGCGGCGAGTACGCGCCACGGCCAGAGACTGTTTGGCCCTGACTTCACGATCGGTGTGAACGGGATCGTCTGACTGCCGAGTGCCCGGCACGTCGACTCGAATTCACCCTGGAGCGTGCGTTCGTCGATTCCCGGCCGGATCAGTGCCGCCGTAGCGAGGATGGCCTGAGCGGTCGCATCGGCCGCGATCTGCATTTTCTGGATCTCGTAGCGGCTTTTCACCATTCGCCCCTGCGCGATCTCTTCGAAGGCATTCTGGAGGTGGGCGGTCGGGTGGTCGGCCTGGATGCGCAGAATCATCGTCTGCATCGCACTCAGGGCACCGAACTGCGGCAGCTCAGGTGTGACGAGCGCGCCGGCTGTCCCTCCGTTCACCCTTACGATGCGGCGGGCTCGCACCATCTGCGCGAGAAAGGCATCGAATTCGCGCATCGGCCGATATTCCTCGATTCCGGCGATGCTGCGCAGCTGGTAGTCGTCGAGCAGTGGACGACCAGGGAAGTCGTTGGCCCGTCCTGGATTCGAAAATCGGTAGTCATCCTCGGGCATGAACAGAATCGATCGACCCGCGTCTGCGTCGAGGACCAGGATCGAGTTCGGGACTTCGAGGCCGGTGTAGTACCAGAAGTCCTCGAGCTGTCGGAACGTATCACCGTGCGTGAGGCCATCCGACGACGGCGCGATGTAGATTCCTCCTCCGCTCTCATCGAGCAGCCGGATCATGTTGCTGCGTCGGAAGGAGTACTCCTGGGCACGAAAAGGAAGTCGACGAACCCAGTCTCCGTACCGTTGCTCCGGGGTGGACTGGACTTCAGCCCCCTGTGTCGAGCTGGTGGCCTGCGCCTCAAGGGTAGTCGAGCCGAGAGGCAGGAGGAGGAGGCATACCAGGACTGCGAGGTCCGGACGTATGGCGGGACGGGTGCGAAGCGGGTGCAGGGAGAGACGCATGGAGGCGAAGCTGTGGCCGGGGGTTGGGTGAAGAGGGTAGGTTGCGACCGCTACACCCTGGCCGCTACCCCCGGAGATACACTCCTGAGCCTGAAGCTCCATATCGAACTCGTGTACGATCCCGGCTGCCCGAATGTCGATCTCGCTCGTGATATCCTCGGTGAGGTCTGCCGCAACGCCGACGTTCCCGCCGTCTGGACTGAGTGGAATAGCGAGGATCCGGAGTGCCCTCCGCACGCGATCAATCTTGGTTCGCCGACGGTGCTGGTGAATGGAGAGGACGTGGCGCCAGGCCCGCACCCCTGGACCGCGCGCGAGCCCGACGCAGGCCCGCGCTGCCGCGTCTATCGGGATGGTGACTCGATCGTGAGGGCCCCGCCGAAGGGCCGTGTGCAGGCCGCAGTGGACGAGGCGATGCAGCCAGACGTGGGATGAGGCCAGGCTCGACATGGCTCAGTTCATGGAGAACGACGAGGTACTTGAAGCACTTGAGGTACGCATACGCGAACGAATGGAAGATCTGGCACGCGCTCGTTGCCACCTCGATGAGGGGACGTATGGGACGTGCGGCTCCTGCGGCAAATAGATCTCCGAAGAACGGCTCGATGTGCTCCCGACGACGTCGATGTATGCCGACTGCGTGTGACCTGGCGAGTATGGCTGTGCATCAAATCTGCTGATAACCCGAACAGACGGACAACGACCTTATGAATGTGTCGAGACCCCTCTCCATCATCGCCTTTGGTGTGTTCTTGCTCACCGCTGCAGGTACGTCACCCCGAGCGGTGGCGGCCCAGTCACGTGGCATCGATGTCGTTCTCGACTCGGCACTGCTGGCCGGCTACGAGTGGCGTAACATCGGACCTGACCGGGGCGGACGCTCGATCGCAGTCAGCGGCGTTCGGGGGCGCCCGGAGGAGGGCTACTTCGGCGCGACGGGGGGTGGTCTCTGGAAGACGTCTGACTCCGGCGAGAACTGGTTCCCGGTCACCGACTTTCAGATCACGTCGGCCTCTGTCGGTGCGGTCGCCGTGAGCGAGTCGAACCCCGATCTCGTCTTCATTGGTACCGGCGAGACGTGTATCCGTGGAAATATCCTACCCGGCGACGGGGTGTATCGCAGTCGAGATGCTGGAGAGACGTGGGAGCACGTCGGCTTCCGGGACTCGCACGGGATTTCCAAAATCCGGATCCATCCGACGAATCCGGACATCATCTACGTAGCGTCGTTTGGAAAATATTCGGTGGCCAGTGAAGAGCGCGGAGTCTTCCGTAGCACGGACGGTGGAGACACATGGCAGCGCGTTCTGTACCGGAACGACGAGACTGGCGCGATCGACATCGTGATCGACCCGAATGATCCGGACGTGCTCTATGCCGCACTCTGGGAGGCCTACCGGAAGGAGTATCAGATGTCGTCCGGCGGGCCCGGCTCCGGGATGTTCAAGAGCACCGACGGTGGGGACAGCTGGGAGGAGATGACCCGGAATACGGGGATGCCACAGGAGGGGCTGGTCGGCCGCATTGGACTTGCCGTCTCGCCTGCGAACTCGAACCGCGTGTGGGCACTCGTCGAGAATGACAATGGTGGTCTTTTCCGGTCCGAGGATGGTGGTGCGACCTGGGCGTTGGTCAACGACGACCGGGCGATTCGTCAGCGCGCCTTCTATTACACCCACGTCTTCGCCGACCCGATGGACGAGGACGTGGTCTACATGCAGAACACATCATTCTTCCGCTCGACGGATGGCGGCGAGACCTACGAGTCGATCAACAACGGCACACACGGTGACTTCCACGACCTGTGGATCAACCCGGACGACGGGTCACACCTCATCGTAGCAAACGATGGCGGTGGCGCCGTCAGCAACAACACGGGCGGAAAGTGGAGCGACCAGGAGTTCTCGACTGCGCAGTTCTACCATGCGGTAACTACGGCCCACGAGCCGTTCCACATCTGTGGGTCGCAGCAGGACAATTCGACGCTGTGCCTGCCGGGCAACTGGAACGCGAGCCGCATGGGCTTCGGTTCGGCTGGATTCTTCGGTGGTGGTGGGGATGGTTCGATCACCGAGGGCTCGATGAACGTGGCGTACCAGGCAGGTGGGGGTGAGCCCGGCTACATCGCGCCGGATCCGAACGACGTCGACGTGTTCTTTTCGGGCACGAACAACGGTTCCTACATCGACAAATTCAACCGACGCCTCCAGACACATCGCGAGGTGAACCCGTATCCGTGGTTCTACTCGGGTGAGCCGGCGATCGAGATCCGGGAACGGTGGCAGTGGACCTTCCCGATCATCTTCTCCACTGTGGACCCCAATCGTATGTATACGTCGTCCCAGCGCCTGTGGATGACGGAGGACGCGGGTCGCACGTGGCAGCAGCTCAGTGACGACCTGACGCGGGCGGATCCGATGACGCTACAGCGGACAGGTGGTCCGATCACCGGAGACATGAACGGGCCTGAGGTCTATGCCACCATCTTCTCGGTCGGCCCGGGCAAGCTCGATGTCGACGTGATCTGGACCGGGTCCGATGACGGTCTGGTGCACGTGACCCGCGACGGCGGCGACTCCTGGACTGACATCACGCCACCCGACATGCCGGACTTCGGACGTGTGAGTCAGATCGATGCATCGTCCTTCGACTCCGGCCGAGCCTACATCTCTGTGCGTAAGCCGCTGCTCGACGACTTCAACCCGTACATCTGGCGGACCGACGATTACGGACAGTCATGGACGAAAATCGTGAACGGGATCCCGCACGGGGCGTTCGTACACGCGGTACGGGAGGACGCAAATCGTGACGGGTTGCTCTACGCCGGCACGAACCGCGGCGTGTACATCTCGTACAACGACGGTGACCGGTGGCAGCAGTTGAACCCGGGCCTGCCCGACCTCCCGATCATCGACATCATCGTCGAGGAGAACGAGCTGGTCGCCGGCTCACACGGACGCGGTTTTTGGGTGCTCGACAACATGGCGCCGCTTCGTGAGGCGATGCCGGGGATGACCGGGGAGCCGAAGCTGTTCACGCCACCGACGGCGACCCGTTCCGCCGGTGGTGTGACGATTTCCTGGTGGCAGCCGGAGGCGGCGGACGACGCACGGCTCGAAATCGTGGACGCCGACGGCCAGGTGCTTCGCTCCTTCCTTCCGGCGGATCCGGATGCAGGGGAAGCGGGACCTGAAGGTCGCTATCGGAGCGCAGCGCTCCCGAACGAAGCCGGACTCAACTTTGTGCACTGGGACCTGCGGACGCAGCCGTTCGAGGTCTTCCCGGGCATGATCTACTGGGGCGTTCGCAGCGCCGCACCGGCGGTTCCGCCGGGTGAGTATACGGTCCGTCTGATCACCAGTGGCCAGGCATTCAGCGCGTCGCTGACTGTGCAGCGCAACCCATGGATCACCGAAGTGAGCGATGCTGACCTGCAGGCTCAGTACGAGTTTGGCGAAATGGTACGGGACAAGGTCACGGAGGCGAACCGTGAGGTCATCATGGTGCGCAACGTGAAAGCACAGCTCGACAACCGGATAGACCGCTCGGACGACAGCCGTCTGGGTCTGGCCGGTGAGCAGCTCGATACCGAGGCGTCGGAGGTCGAGCAGTGGATCTACCAGGTTCGTAACGAGGCTGGTCAGGATCCACTGAATTTCCCGATCCGGGTAAACAACCGCCTGGCAAACCTCCTTTCCATGTCGGAGCGGGGTGACGGGCGGCCTGGGAACAACATGCCGGTCATCTTCGATATTCTGGTCGAAGAGCTGGCCGGGTATCAGCAGCAGCTCGATGCCATCTGGGCTACTGAACTCGCTGAGGTCAACCGGATCCTGAGCGACCTCGGACTCCCGACGATCGATCCTGAGTGTGATCGACCGGAAGGCTGCATGGTGATGTAGGGGCTAGTACACGCCCAGATCGACCGCTGAGTGAAGCGGGCCACCCCAGCCGGCGGCCCGCATCTCGGCAAGCAGTCCGGCATCGTCTGTGCCCCAGTAGAGCTGGTGATAGAGCACCAGCTTCTGGGCGCCGGCTCGCGTAGCGATATCGACCAGCTCGGTCGGTGAGGTGTGGAATACACTGTGGTATGACTGCCATTCCGGCGGCCGAGTCACGAAGCGCTCCCCACTGTAGACTTCGTGGACGAGCAGGTCACACCCGTTACAGGCGTCAATGATCGGAGAGCTGGGCGCAGCGTCTCCACTGATGACGATGGTCCGGTCGGGCCCCGTCACCTTGTACGCGAACGAGAACGGCCAGTCACCGTGCGTGATCGGGATGGCTTCGATGCGCACACCATCCTGGTCGTAAACCACGCCGCCCTCTGTCTCGGTGACCTCTGGCAGGTATGCGTCCCGATTTGCATCACGAGGCTCGAGGCCATTGATCCGTCGATCGATATCCGCACCGTACGCCATGATGATGTGGTCCATCATCGCGCCGATACCCGGAGGGCCGACGACCTGGAGTCGGTCGGGTCGATCCAGTACCCAGGGGCTCAACGTCAGGTCGGGCAGGCCAAGCGTGTGATCGGAGTGCAGGTGGGTGATGAACACCCGATTGAGACGCCCCGCGCCGAGTGAAGGGATCTCCAGGTCGCGCGCGGCCTTGGACGCCCTTCGCACCACACCGGGACCGGCATCGAAGATGAACGCCTGATCGTCGATGACCACTGCGACCGCGGGTCCGGAGCGCTCGGGATCGGCGTTCGGGGTTCCCGTGCCGAGCATGACGACACGGGTGCGGTACTGCATCGCTTCAGAGAAGATCGCCTCGAGTTCCGGCGCGCCGTCTTCGACCTGAGGATCTTCAGCCATCTCCGCGTCGCATCCGATCAGGGCGAAGGCGGCCAGAGTTGCGGCGACACAGAGGCGGCTACGCACGTCAGTCCATCCCCGCCTGCTGACGCACCCACAGGGCTGCCTCTTCATGGGTGCCGAACCAGACGCCGTCCCTGGACTTCATGTGCTCGATCAACCCTTCGAGCGCGATGATCCTCGACCGGTGCCCGATGACGTGCGGGTGCATGGTAAGCAGGAACATGGTGCCCTCTTCCCACGCTTTGTCGAACTCGTCGATCCACACCTGCATGACGTCGCGCGGGTTCATGTAGCTGTTCCCGCGCGGGTTGAAGAGAGGCGCATCGTCGAGAATCCACTCGACCGGGAGTTCGACCATGCCCGTCGCCTCACCGTCTTGGACCAGTTCGTACGGGCGGTCGTCCGCCATGAGCGAGCTCTCATAAAGGAAGCCGATGTCCCGCACGATCCGCAGGGTGTTGGGGCTGTGGTTCCACGACGGTGCGCGGTATCCGACCGGGCGTGTACCGGTGATCTCTTCGATCGCATCGACTGCGTCGCGTAACAGGCGCTCCTCCGTCTCACCGTCGAGAGCGGTATTCAACTCGTGGATCCAGCCGTGTACGGCGATCTCGTGCATACCGGACGCCTGGATGAGGTCGGCCTGCTCCGGCGCGAGTTTCAGGCTCCAGGCCGGGAAGAAGAACGTCGACGGGACGTCCCTCTCGTTCATGAGGTTTACGACCCTCGGCAGCGCCACCCGGGAGCCGTACTGCCCCTGCGAGAGTGGACCGATGCTGATGTCGCCGGTCCGCAGCCCCTGTACGGTCTCGTTGTCCACGTCGTACGACAGGAGGACTGCAACGCGAGTCCCACCTGGCCACGAGTCGGGATTCAGGTCACGACCGGCCCGAACCTGGTCGACGGCGGAGCGAACGAACTCTTCCGACCAGTTCCACGGTTCGGGCGATGCCTGATCCTGAGCCGGGGAGTCAGGGACTCCGCACGCGGCCACAGCAAGCGATATGGCGAGTGCCAGCATCAAGGACGCCGCACGGCGAAGGGTCACCGCGAGGCGAGATACGAAATGTGACGACATGGAGCAGCTCCGTTCGAGTTGCCTCAGCCTATCTCCTACGTGCCGTCCAGACCAGAATCACACGAGAGTCGGCGGCCTCTGTCATCGTCACTGTCTGCCCTCCGGCCCCGATGCCCGTCCGTCACCTACCTCTGCGGGTCCATCACCTACCTCTGCGGGTCCATACCAGGACCGCTCCAGTACTTCCCATGGTTCCGAAAAACGTCGCCGCCTCGATCGGTGTCAGGATCGCGATGCTCTCGATGGCATCCGGATCGATGTCCATCGCCTGGACGCCCGAGATGGGAATTCCGTCGAGCACGACCAGAGAACATGTCCCCCGGCCAGCGCCGGTGCGGGCGCGGATCTGACTCACGCACAGACCCATGTCGTCGCTCCCCGGGGCCAGGTTCTGGGAGCGGAGGATCTGCATCCCCGCCGGAGCACGATTCTCCAGGACGACGCCCATGTCCCGTTTGATCGGGATAGCGTCGATGGTCTCCTTGTTGATCCAGCGGTTACCCAGCTGATTCGGGCTGAGCCCCATCTGGGTCAGCTCCTCGGCAGCCAGCTCTTGAACCGAGACGTCGAGTCCGGCCAGTCCGAGGGGCTCCGGCGAGATCATGAGCTCGATCGGTGCCTCGCCCTCCATACGCAGGGCGATCAGGGGTGACCGAGTCTCCAGGTACCCGAATCGTTCCGTTGCGAGGACGTAATCACCCGCTTCGGGCGGGGCGATGACGAATCGGCCCACCGAGTCGGACAGGGTACGCACACGTTCGGCTCCGTCTCGCTCGATGAGCCGCACGATCACGCCGCCCACGGATGCCTCGTTCACCTGATCGAGGACACGGCCAAGAATCGTCTGCGCCTGTACGCTAGCCGGGATCACATGCACGATGGACAAGGCAGCGACCAGGAGGACGCAGGGCTTCGGGAGAAATCGTTTCGAGATGCTCATGGATTCGTTTGTAAGCGCTGGCATAAGTCTGTCTTTCAGTCAGGGACGACCATCGTACCGCGACTGACCCGGACAGCGCTTCCACCAACGCGCACGGCCGACGTCGTTCCGCCGGCCCGATCCGCTTCAACGTGCAGAATACTCGGGCGCCCCATCTCGATACCCTGCTCGACCGTCCAGGACAGCGCTGCTTGGTCACTACCGTCGGAGGCCGACAGGTATCCGCCCAGTGCAGCAGCAGCAGAACCGGTGGCTGGATCTTCCGCCACGCCAGAGCCGGGTGCGTACATGCGGACGTGGACGTCGACGTCATCGCCCTCTCCGTGCATGCACACGACGTACACATGGTGGGCCCACGCATCGGCTAACATGCGCTGCCAACGGGCGGTATCGAGTGCTGAACGACGTACCGCCTCGATGGTCCGGACCGGGATAATGAAGTACTCGAGCCCGCAGCTCACTTGCTCGATGATGAGCTCCGACCCTGACGGACCGGTTCCACCGATGTCCGCTTCCTCCAAACCGATTAGGGCCGCGACATCGGACAGCGGATGTGGGTTCGGCCGGTGCTCGGGAAGCAGGGCCGTCGTGAACTTCGCAAAGACCGGCGTACTGTTCTCAAAGCGCACAATGACTGGTACTGGACCAACGTTTTCCTCGAGTACGAGCGTGATGTTCCCGTCTGAGGGAGGAGCGGGCATCGCCGACGCGGACCATCCTCCGGCAGAACGTTCACCCGAGGCTGTCGCAGAGACACCGGCTAGAAAGATCGCCGAGCCCACCGTGGGGTGACCGGCAAAGGGGACTTCGCGCCGCGGCGTGAAGATCCGTACTCGAGCCGAACCGTCTCCGGTCTCTGGCGGCCCGAGGAAGACCGTCTCTGACAGATTCATCTCGAGTGCAATCCGTTGCATGAGATCGGTCGAGAGATGTGTCGCGTCGGGGAAGACGCCGAGCGGGTTGCCGCCGAAGGTGCGGTCGGTGAAGACGTCGAGCGTGTAGAAGGTCAGTTCCATCGGGCTGCTTGCTTTGGAGCGAGGGTGTACGCGACCGTGACTGCGAAGGCCGACAATACTACGGGAGGTGGGCGGTGCGAACCGTCGGAGTGATTTCGGACACCCACGGGCTGCTCAGGGATGAGGCGATCGAGGCGCTTTACGGAAGCGATTTGATTCTGCACGCTGGCGATGTGGGCCCGCCGGAGATCCTGGAGCAACTGTCACAGATCGCACCCGTGTTCGTGGTGCGCGGGAACACCGACCATGGCGCTGCATCCGCAGCGTGGCCTGAGAGCGAAGTCGTGTCGCTGACAGGTGGTGTGCCCGGCGTGCTAACGTACATGCTGCACGATATCGGACTTCTCTCACTAGATCCGAAGGCTGCTGGCTTTTCCGTCGTCGTCTATGGACACTCTCACCGCCCGACCATGGAGAGGCGCGAGGGCGTTCTGTACTTCAATCCGGGCGCTGCAGGACACCGGCGGTTTGCGCTTCCCGTGACGGTGGGGCGTCTTACCGTGACTGATGACGGAACCGTCACAGGAGAGATCATCGACTTGGAGGTCGAAGGATGATGCAGCTCAACACGCGCCTTGCTGCCCTGAAGGCGGAGAAAGATGCCGCAAGGAATCCCGACTGGACCGCCGTCATGGATCGCGCGACGGCAGATCTGGTGGCCACGGACATTCTGGATGGCGTACCTCGAGTCGGAGATCGCGCGCCGTACTTCGCGCGGCCAAATCTGGATGGGGATACGGTCCGACTCACCACGCTTATCAAAGACGGCCCCCTGGTGGTCAGCTTCTTCCGAGGCCGGTGGTGACCCTACTGCCGTCTTGAGCAGGTTGCTCTCCAGGATCTCTTTCCCGAAATCACTGATCGCGGCGCGTCGCTCGTGACCCTGTCGCCGCAACTTCCGGAGTACTCGCGTGCGTGGCGAGACGAAGACGGGATCACCTTCGATGTGCTGTCGGACCTCGGCCACGGTGTCGCGAGGCAGTTCGGGCTGACCTTCGGCCTGCCGGACGACCTCAGGGAGGTCTATGTGAACGGGCTTCGACTGGACCTGTCCCGGATGAACGGCGACGAGTCGTGGGAGCTTGCCATTCCGGCGACGTTCATCGTCGACATGGACGGTATGATCGTGTACTCCGCGGCCGAGCCGGACTACACGAGGCGCCCCGAGGCGACGGAGGTCCTGGCTGCGATCCCCTGATCGCCGTGTGGGTCAGCGACTTGGCTTAGCCCTCTTCGCGAAGCCGCCTCGCCGAGCAGATAGGGAGGCGGAGGCCACCTCGCGCTCGCGCTCGCGTTCACACCCGTCCCTTCTCAGATTCCTGCCTCCTTCCGCCCAAGGAGATGGTGTGTCCAGGATGCGTCGTGTTCGTGTACTGTCGTTGATGTTCGTTCTGCCGCTCGCCGGTTGTCTCACCTGGAGTCCGGCCGGGATGAGCGCTGTGGATCTCCTTCTACAGCCCGAGCCGCCGGAACGAGTTCGCGTGGTCACGAACGAGGGCGCAGAGCTGATCCTGGAGATGCCCGTGATTCGGGCGGGTGCGCTCGTGGCCACTGCCGCACCCGGAGCGGTTCTCGTGCGAGACGTGAGAAGCCTCGAGGTGGAGAAAGTCAGCATCATGCGGACAATCGGGCTGACGCTTCCCGGCGCGATCATTCTGGCGTTCGTGGGCAAACGCTCTTGCCGATGCTGAGTGCTCGCGCGCATCCAGCGGGCGGGATCCGATCCGTCCGGGTCACATCTGCTCGTATGACGTGGCTGCCGCTGGTTGCGGTCCTGGCGATCACCTCGTGCGATGGATCGCCGAGTGCCGATCTCGTACTTCGCGGGGGCACCATCGTGGATGGAACGGGTCGGACGGCCTACACAGGTGACGTGGCCATCGTGGGCGGAACGATCGCGGCCGTCGGTGACATCGGGTCGATCCGCAGCGTCGAGGAGATCGATGTGACCGGGTTGGTTGTCGCCCCTGGCTTCATCAACCTGCACAGCCACGCACGCTATCAGGGCCTGCCCACCGCCGAGAACGTTCTGGGGCAGGGTGTCACAACCGAGATCATCAACGCGGACGGCGGCGGCCCGATCGATCTGGATCAGCAGCTTCTGGAGATCGAAGCCGCCGGACTAGCGATCAACGTCGGCACCAACGTCGCACTCGGGAGCATCTGGGCAGAGGTCAACGGGCAGAAGGATACGCGCCCGAGCGCCGAGCAGATCGCGCAGATGAACGCGTTTGTCCTGCAAGGACTCGAGCAGGGCTCATGGGGTGTCGCGGCCGGTCTCGACTATAAGCCCTCCTACTACTCGACCACCGGGGAGATCGTCGCTGCGCTCGAGAGCACCGCCTCGTGGCGGACGGTCTTTACCAATCACGATCGGATCACTCCGCAGAGTGGTTTCAGTTCCATGGTCGGTATGCGCGAGACCATCGAGATCGGCGAGGCGACTGGCCTCATGCCGGTCATCACCCACATGAAGGTTCAGGGGCACGAGCAGGGGTCGATCGATGAGGTGACGGCCATGATGGATGCAGCCGCCGAGCGGGGTGTCTACACTGCGGCGGACGCGTATCCGTACCTGGCTGGGCAAACGTCACTCGCGGCATTGATCATCCCCGGTTGGGCACAGGAGGGTGGTGCTGATGCCACGCGCGCTCGCTTCGAGGATCCCGCCCTTCGGGCACGCATCGTGATGGAGGCCGACGAGGCGCTGGTTGCCCGGTTCGGTGGGCCTGAGGGTGTCTATCTTCCGGAGCGTGGCGTCGAGCTCACGACGATGATGCGCGAACTGGGCGCAACGTCCGGTGGGGATGCCGTCGTACGTATCCTGCAGAGCGACAATCCCACTGCGATCCTGCGTTTCGGATCAGAGTCCGATCTGGAAGGGATCCTGCGCTATCCCGCCACGTCTGTTGCTTGTGACTGCGATGCTGCCGTGGGCGACGTGGCCCACCCGAGGGGGTATGGCACCTTCCCCCGTGTGCTGGGGCGGTATGTTCGGGAGCGTGCCGTGCTGACGATCGAAGAGGCCGTGAAGAAGATGTCCGGTCTGCCCGCGACTACGATCGGAATGCTGGACCGGGGCTTCGTTGCGGTCGGCATGGCCGCTGACCTCGTCGTTTTCAATCCTCGGACGGTGATGGACCATGCGACGTTCGAGGATCCATCACGTCCATCGACCGGCATCGAGCACGTACTCGTCAACGGCGTCCTGGCCTGGCAGGACGGGGCACTGACTGGCGATCGTGCGGGCCGGACACTTCGCCGACTGGCCGCTCATCCGGCTCGGCCCATGGCTCTGGAGGGTGACCGTTCGGTGTCCTTCAGCGGCACCGTTACTCCTGACCCCGAGGTCGGCGGCGCACCGTTTCAGGTCACGTTTGAGGTCGAGCAGGCCTCTGAAGACCTGTCAGCGAGAGGATCTCTCATCGCGACCGATGAAGGCGGCCAAAGAGGATTCTCTCACGTGCGCTTCGGACTTCTACAGTCCGAAGGTGAATGGGCTGCGTTTTCCCTGCGTGTCACCGATGAGAATGGTGTGGAGCGCGGAGGCTACGTGGTTGTCGATGGTGCGGACCCAATGAGTGACGACGACGGAGTCAGGGTCGTCATGGTGATCGAAGGCCGCGAGCCGCTGCTCGGGCGCTCCGAGGGGTCACTCTCCGTCCGTTAACGCCGCCGGAGACTGCGATGCGACGCGATGCTGGAGCCGATCGATCACCTGCTCGAACTGCTGGGCGCGGGTTCGTGCCCAGCTTGGTACGGTGAGTCTGCTTCCAATGAAGAAGCCGGCGCCCATGATCGCGAGAAGGAAGAGGTCCGAGATGTCACCCGGTCGACCGAGGAACTGCGCGATGCCCAGCATGCCTGTGACGCCCATGAAGGCCGCGCCGATCGTCTGATAGCTTCGCGCGCTGCCCTTGAGCGTTTTCATGCGGAGACGCTCGCCGGCGCCGTTGGGCTCCAGGAGCGCCTGGAGGTTTCCGTTCGTCCACTGACGGAAGGGGCCTTCGTCGCTGATCCTGCCCTTTGCGTCGAATGTCTCTCGCAGATCCACCACGAGCCGGTGCCATTCGTCCTCGGTCAGGCGCCGGGGCAGGTCAATCACCTGCGCGACCCCGATCGTCTGACCCAGATGCCTTGGAGTCGACATTGCGATCGGCGCCGGCGCATCCAGCTTGGTGACAGCACGCTCAACGGCCTCTAGCGAGATACCCGCCTCTCCGGCGATCTCTTTCAGCTCTCGGAGGGTGAGTCCGGTCTGACCGGTGACCAGGTCGCCCGCTGACGCCTGTGCCTCGGCCGCGTCATCGAGGATCTGCGTGACCTCCTCGTCGGTGAATCTGCGTTCATCTTTCATATCGATAGTGGAGCGAGTTCGGTGGGACAGCTGGTCAGATGCGGCTGCCCGAGTCGATGAGCTGATTCCCTTCTTCTGGTGTGCAGATCGCGTAATTGAACCCGGGTGCGATACAGAAGCTCCCGTGCTCTCCGTTCTTTCCGAGCGCCAGAAATCCGACCTGGATGGTGCGCCAGTCCGGGTTCTTCTCGATGACCCGTTCGACAGCCAGCTCACACGCCTCCTGGGGCGTGTGGCCCTGACGCATGAGTTCCACGACGAGAAAGCAGCCTACGGCCCGGATCACTGCTTCGCCCCAGCCAGTGGCCGTCGCCCCGCCGACCTCGTTGTCGACGTACAGGCCGGCGCCGATGATCGGTGAATCACCGACCCGCCCATGGTACTTGAATGCTGCACCGCTCGTGGTACAAGCTCCCGAAAGGTTCCCAGCCTGATCTACGGCGAGCATACCGATGGTGTCGTGATTGTGGACGTCGATCTGGGGCTGCACCTCGCCGTTCTCCTCTTTCCAGCGCTCCCATGCCGCTGCTGCGTCCGGATGGAGCAGCTCTTCGCGCTCGAACCCGTTTGCGAGAGCGAAATCGAGCGCACCCTGTCCTACGATCATGACGTGCGGCGTCTTCTCCATCACCTGCCGCGCGACGGAGATGGGATGCATGATGTGCTGGAGGAACGCGACGGAGCCGCACCTCCCACGCTCGTCCATGATGCACGCATCGAGGGTCACGACCCCGAAGCGATCAGGTCGCCCGCCGTAACCCACGGACGTGACCGATGGGTCGGCCTCGGGAATCCGCACGCCCGCCTCTACGGCGTCCAGAGCGCTGCCCCCGCCGGTCAGGATGGGCCATGCGGCATCGTTTGCGGCCAACCCGTGGTCCCAGGTGGAGAGGGCCACAGGTCGCACCTCTGCAACAGGACTGGTGCTCGACTGGGAGGACGAGTCGGTGTCTCCGTCGGGTGAACAGCCGTCGAGAAGGATGGGGGCCGCGGCAGCCCCCAGGACGGACGTCTTGAGGAACGATCGGCGATCGGGCATGGTCAAACGGAGCGTGGGGAAGATGCGGAGGATAGGGCGGAACGTTATGAGACCGTCGTCCCCGGCGGCAAGCGGTACGTCAGAGTCCTTCCATGTCCGGGCGTCGTCCTTTTGGGTGACATCCGACTCTGCCCCTAGATTCGAACAGCGCTCAACCCTGCGCGAGGAACCCGCATGGACAAACTGGTAGACCTCTTCAAGACCGAAGGCCGCGCCAACCGTGCATGGTACCTGTGGCACATCCTGCTGGATGATCTCGCGATCGTCAGCGGGGTCCTGCTGTTTGGCCTGCTGACGGTCATCACCAGGACGCCGCTGTTCATCCTGCCGGCGATTGGCGTTGGCGTCGCCGGGTTGTGGGCGGGTGTCTGTGTGACCATCAAGCGCCTGCATGACCTCGGGAGACCGGCGTGGCATTGGCTGCTCTTCATCATCCCGATCTACAACATCTACCTCGGTATCGTACTCGTCTTTCAGAAGGGCACGGACGGACCGAACGAATTCGGACCTGATCCTCTGGACGGATACCGGGCACTGACGTGATCGGAGACCACGAGAGGTCCATCGCCCGTCTGTCGGTGGCCGTGCTTGTGACCCTCGCTTTGTTATCGGTACCGGGCGACCTGCAGGCTCAGACGATTCGGGGTCAGCTGGTTGACGCTGAGAACGGTGCGCCAGTGGGGTTGGCCGGGGTCTTCATTCTGGGTGCAGATCGGGATCTACTGGTCCGTGCGGCTTCCGACATGGATGGCTTCTATTCAGTCGAGGCTCCGACCGCTGGCGCGTTCTACCTGTATGTACAACGCATCGGCTACTTCGAGAACGAGACGCCTCTCTTCCGGGCTGAGGCGAATCGAACGTACTCCGTGGATGTCGAGATGCGCCCTGAACCCTTCCGGGTCGATGCATTGAGTGTGACGGTGGGAAACGAGGAACTCGAGAATTTTCTGACGCTTCGGCTTGGTGAGAATCCAAACGGGCTCTTCGGGTACCGAGCCTACCAGGGATCCATGTTGCAGGAGGCCAAGCTGGGAGCTGTGGACAACACCGAAATTCTGAGGAGGCTCAACATCTGGGTGTCTCATGGCCGCCAGGTCTGCATCAATGCGGTGGCTTCGGGCGGGACCGTCCTTCCGTCGAGGAACGGTTTGGCGCGCTCGACGACCCCGGACCAGGGCGAAGCCATCGGTGATCGTGGCCGTGTCATCCCTACCGTCGAGGAGAGCGGCCAGGGCGGGCGCGGCTGCGGCTCCCTGTACCTCGACGGGTATCCGGTGCCCAACGATCAGATCGAGCAGCTGGAGGTGGAATCCGTGGCGGTGGTCGTGACCTTGCCCGGAACGGTGCGGCTGTACACGAGAGAGTTCGACTGGACCATGAGACCGAGTGCCGGAGGAAGATGATGAACGGAACGGAGCGTATCCTGCGTGCTGCTATGGCATCGCTGCTTCTCACGGTCACGGCGGGCAGCTGGTCACCCGTCGCGGGGCAGTCGCTCAATGTGCTCCTCACCAACGACGATGGCTTCGATGCTCCGGGCATCGTCGCGGTACGAGAGGCCCTGCTTCAGGCCGGACATCGCGTGACGGTGATCGCTCCGCTCGAGAACCAGAGCGGGGTGGGGTCGGCCATCACGACCTCCGGAACCATCGACTATTACCCGCAGGAGGATGGCGTCTGGGCTGTTGACGGGACGCCCTCGGATGCGGTCTCACTTGCACTGGTGCACGTGATGCGCTCGGACCTTCCGGATGTGTTGATCTCGGGCGCCAATTTCGGACAGAATGTCGGCGCGAACGTAGTCTCCTCAGGCACCGTGGGTGCGGCCCTCACTGCCTCACGGGCGGGGGTCCCTGCGATCGCGGTGAGTGTCGCGATCGACCCGCGCCAGGCTGGGCGGTCTGCACCCTTCGCGGGGACACGTGATGCGTTCGATCCTGCTGCCGATCTGGTGGTCGAGGTCGTGCGTCAGCTCGCCGAGACCGGTGGCGCGGGGCTGCTTCCGCCGCGTGCGATCCTGAACATCAACTATCCCGCGATTGGAGCTGATGAGCCGGATGGGGTACGGTTTGCCACGGTCTCGTCGCTCAGAGGTTTTCGTCAGGTGTTTTCTGTGGCCGGCACGTCTGGACCCGCCCGCGTCGAGATGGCTCTTGCCAATGTGGACCGAGCGGAGGAGGGCTCGGATCTGGCGCTGCTCGATGCCGGTTTCGTGACGATCAGCGTGCTGGACGGCGACATGGATGCCGGTCGTGAAAGCTGGGAACCCCTCCTTGAACGTCTGATCATCGAGCGCTGACGGGCGGATCGTGCTGATCCAGACCGAGCGACTCCTTCTCAGGGAGGTGGAGGAGAGCGATTTCGATGCGATTCATGCATACGCGTCCGATCCGGAGGTCGTGGAGCACATGGCCTGGGGGCCGAATACCGAACAGGCCACCCGTGACTTCATCACGAACTGCCGCTCGAAGATCCAGTCTGACCCAAGGCTGGAGTACGTGGTGGCTGTCGTGCCGAAGGGTCAGTCTGAGCTCGTAGGCACAGTGGGCATCTACCTGCCGTCTGGACACGCCCACTCCGCGATGCTCGGATACGCGTTCGGGCGTGAGGTATGGGGGAAGGGGATCGCCTCCGAAGCTGTCCGCCCGATGCTGGAGGTGGCGTTCGATGTACTCCGGCTGGACCGGGTTTGGGCCTCGTGTGACCCAGACAATGGCGCCTCGGCGAGAGTCCTTCAGAAGCTCGGCATGTCGCTTGAGGGCCACCTCCGGCACGACCAGAACATTCGGGGGGTACTGCGCGACAGTCTCGTCTGGGGCATGCTCCGGAACGAGTGGCTCAATCCATTTGAAACTGAGGAGTTCTTATGACACGCAGCCTCGAATGGCGGTACCACCGCCCTGGCTGAACAAGCTGCAAACGCACTCGAGAGTTTCTCGAGCAGAACGAAATCGCCGACGGAGAGGTTCAGAGCACGGGCAAAGACCCCATCGAGGGAACCGCGGCGCTCGCTATGCTGGATGGCGTGAAGCATCTGTACGTGGCGAAGGGGAAATCGTCACTCCACGTCGACCTGACAGCGGAACGACCCTCCGACGACGATTTGCTGGGGCTCATGCTCGGTCGTTCGGGTAAACTTCGAGCTCCGGCCATTCGATCAGGTGACCGCTTCATCGTCGGGTACAACAGCGATCTCTTCACCGAAACGCTGCTCTGATCGCACCATCCGACATCCCCCCGCGGAGACTGGCATGACCACGCCACATCGTTGGACGTTGACCCTCAGATCCGTCGGCCTGGTCGTCGTCTTCGCGGGGGCTGGCCCTGGCTTTGTAGATGCGCAGGAGCCAACCCCCACCGAGGCTCAGTCTGAGATCGAGGGTGTCCAGCCTGAGCCTGGCGTGGAGGGCCTGGGGTCACTCACACTGAGAGAGTTGATGGATCGCTTCGGTGTGCCTGGAGTCAGCGTAGCGGTCATTCGCGACTTCGAGATTCACTGGGCCAAGGGCTACGGCGTTGCGGATGTCGTGACAGGGCAGGAGGTGAATCCGGAAACCATGTTCCAGGCCGCGTCGATCAGTAAGCCCGTCGCAGCGATGGCGACGGTTCGTGCCGTGCAGGACGGGCTGTTTGAACTCGACGACGACATCAACGCGATCCTGACGTCGTGGAAGCTGGATGGAGGAACCTTCACCGCGGAGCGACCAGTCACGCCCCGTGGGCTTACGAGTCATACGTCAGGGCTCGGGGACGGCTTTGGCTTCCCCGGTTACGATCCGGGCGAGACGCTTCCGACGACGGTTCAGATCCTCGACGGGCATGAGCGCTCGAACGTCGGTGACGTCTTCATGGAGCGTGAGCCGCTCACCTTCTACGAATACTCGGGGGGTGGCGTCACCGTCATGGAACTCGCGCTCAGCGACGCGCGCGGCATGCCCTTCGACGAGTTGGTGAAGGCGCATGTGCTCGATCCGATCGGGATGACGCGGAGTTCCTACAAGCAGCCCATCTCGGCGGAGAATGATCGCAATGCCGCCCGCGCGCATGATCAGGAAGGTCGTTCCAGAGGCCCGAAGTGGCATGTGTACCCGGAGAAGGCTGCAGCAGGTCTGTGGACCACTCCGTCGGACCTCGCTCGTTTCGCGATCGACGTGCAGCGCACGGCGGGACGCGACGAGGGGGCCGTACTCCGTCGTCAGATGATCAACGAGATGCTTCGGCCCGTCGGCGTGGGTCCCTACGCCGTAGGCTTCTCGATCAGCAAGCTGGGTGAGGGCTGGTACTTCGGTCATGGTGGAAGTAACTGGGGCTTCAGGGCTCAACTGCTCGCCCACACCGCCAAGGGGTACGGATTCGCGATCATGACCAACGCTGATCAGGGCAATGCCTTGATCGCCGAGCTGAGCCGGAGGATCCAAGCGGCATACCTGTGGGACTCGGTGGCCGAGGGGGTGCAACGGGGCTACCGTCGCTGAACCCAGTCTGCTCGGAGAGTTCTCATGCCTAGCCGCCGTCTACCCATTCTGATTGCCGTGGTAACCCTTGCTCTGGCGTCTCTCGGCGCTCGATGGGAGGGGTCTCAAGACATCGGTCGCATGACTGAGGCCGCTGAGGCGTTCTTGCAGGCTCTGGACGACGACCAGCGGGTCGCTGCGACCTTCGGGTTCCATGACGACGAGCGGACCCGCTTCCACTTCATCCCGATCGAGATGTTCGAGCGGCAAGGGGTGATGCTCGCCGAGATGGATGACGCTCAACGTGACAGGGCGCACGATCTTCTCCAGGCCGGACTGAGCCAGCGTGGCTATATGACGGCGACTCAGGTGATGGAGCTCGAGGATGTGCTTCTCGCGTTGGAGGGTGGGCAGCGGTTCGCTCGCGATCGTGACGAGTATCTGATCAGTATCTTCGGCACACCCTCCGCAGGTCAGGACTGGGGCTGGCGCTTCGAGGGCCACCATATCTCGCTGCACTTCACCGTGGTCGGAGGTGATGTTGCAGTGGTGACGCCCGCCTTCGTGGGCGCCAATCCTGCGGAGGTGCAGGAGGGGCCGCAGGCCGGTCGGCGTGTACTCGGAGACCGGGAAGACGCTGGCCGCGCGCTGGTGCAGGCCCTGAACGCCGCGCAGCGCACGGAGACCATCATCGACGTCGAGGCGCCGCGCGACATCCTCACGGGTGCGGAGCCGGTTGTTGGTCCCCTCGACCGGGTCGGGATCGAAGCAGGAATGCTCACGAATGAACAGCAGGGCATACTCTTCGATCTCATCGACGTCTATCTGTCGATGATGTCGGATGAGATCGCTGATCATCGGCGCGACCGGCTCCTCGCGGATGACACGGATGCGATTCGGTTCGCCTGGGCCGGCAGTACGGAGCCGGGGGAGCCACACTACTACCGCGTTCAGGGCCGGACCTTCCTGATCGAATACGACAACACACAGAACGGAGCGAACCACATCCACTCCGTCTGGCGGGAATTCGACGGTGACTTCGGTCGGGATCTGCTCCGTGAGCATCGGAATCAGCATCCGCACGACTGACGAGTTCGGGTCTGTGGGCCGAATCGACGTCGTCGATTGGCGGCCCGAGTGGCCCGAAAACTTCAATCGTGAATGCATCCGGCTCGCGGCGTTCGAGGCTGTAGGGAACATGTATGTACCCGAGCATGAAGACCGCATGCCGGAGCGGCGGTACTTCCGCCGCGCTCTTCAGCCCCCGCGTACCTACCACGTGCATTGCTTCGTACTCGGGAGTTCCGAGTGGAATCGGCACATCCTCTTTCGCGACCGACTGCGGGCATCGACGGCGCTGGTTGACGCGTATGGAGAACTCAAGCGGGAGCTGGCGCGTAACTTTGCGGGCTATCGTAGGGGGTACACCGAGGCAAAGTCGGCCTTCATTGCCTCTGCGCTTTCTGATTCTACCACCCTCAGATACCTGACAGCTCCGAGCCGATGAAGACGATCTGGATCCGACTCACGACCGTTCTCGTGGTCGCTGGTGGCATGACTGTGGTTCCCCTCTCGTCGACCGCCCAGGTGCCCGGCTCAGTCGTGGGTGTCGTCGCTGGTTGGGTGACGAACGAGCAGGTGTGGCGATCCGAGTACGAGACCGAGGCCGTAGGTGGAGGGCAGCTCGGGGGTTTCGTGAATGCTGCGACGCCGTTGTCGTGGTTCCGCGTGAGGGCCGAGTTCCTGTGGACCCAGCGCGGTGGCAGCGTGACCGGACAGATCAGCGGAGATCCCCTCGTTGGGGAGACGCGCACCGACTATCTGACGGTAGGTGTGCAGCCTCGGACCGCCCTCCGGATTGGGCAGCTGGAGGTATTTGGCGTGGCAGGACCCATGCTCGAGGTGGTTCTGCGCAATCGATTCACTTCCGAGCTGGCCGTCGCCGTGCAGGAAGTCGGAACGGCCTATGGCGTGGGGGCGGGGGTCGGCGTCGCCGTGCCCATCAATGCGTCCCTTTTTGCCGAGATCGAGGCTCGACTTTTCGAGGGCCTCGGCGATGCGTATACGGGGAACTTCGTCTCCGCGAAGAACCGTTCGTTCGGGGTGGTCGTACGGATCGGCCGGCCGCTGCGTCGGTGATTGTCTTGCCCGCCGGGCGGCGTGCCGACATGGTGCATGTCGTCACTTCGGATCCTGATAGACGAGGGCGGGGCGATGTCGCCGACACGTAGGGACTTCATTCGCACGACGGGCGTCGTGGGCGCGGGTCTGGCTCTCGGTGGGACTGCAGCGTGCGCAGGCCCAGAGTCCGACTCGGCAGGGAGCGACGAGGCCCCTCCGGAGTCCCTGCAGATCCTCATGCTCGGTGGGACGGGTTTTATCGGACCACATATGGTCCGTTATGCCGTGGAGCGGGGTCATCAGGTGAGCATCTTCACCCGAGGCCGGCGCCAGACGGACCTACCCGAGGGCGTCGAGCAGCTGGTCGGGGACCGTAATGACGACCATACGGCGCTCGAAGGGCGCACCTGGGACGTCGTCCTCGACAACAATGCGCAGGACTACCGCTGGGTGCAGAAGAGCACGGAGCTGCTCGCGGAGGCCACCTCGCAGTATGTCTTCGTGTCCTCGATCTCGGCGTACGCGCTCGAGGGCTTCGGGTATGACCGGGCTGAGGACATCATGCGTGAACCTCTGGTCGACGAAGACTATGACCGGGTCGCACCGCCCGAAGGATGGCGCGACGGTGATGACGCTCCATACGGCCTCATGAAGACGCTCAGTGAGGACATTGTCCACGCTGCGTTTCCCGGGAGTGGGACCATCGTACGACCGGGTCTCATTGTGGGGCCAGGAGACATGACCGACCGCTTCACCTACTGGCCGGTGCGACTCGACGAGGGCGGCGAGGTGCTGGCCCCGGGCGATCCGGAGCACGCCAACCAGGTGATCGACCAGCGGGACCTCACCGAATGGATCGTGCGGCTGGCGGAGAACCGGACCACCGGCGACTTCAATGCAACCGGGCCGGGTGAGCGCCTTTCTATGGGCAGCATGCTCGACCAGATCGGCAGCGCAATCGAGACGCCGTATGAGCTCACCTGGGTGCCGGAATCCTTCCTGGAGGAGCAGGGCGTGGCTCCGTGGAGCGATCTCCCGGCGTGGATTCCGGGGGATCCGCTCATGTATGTCGACGTCCGTGACGCGGTTGCAGCAGGGCTGACCTTCCGACCGCTAGCGATGACGACTCGCGACACCCTTGAGTGGGACAAGACACGCCCGACGGAGGAGCGCGCCAACCGGCGCTTCGGTATGAGCCGGGAGCGCGAGCGCGAGATTCTCACGGCCTGGAACGCGACTCAGGGTTAGTGGTGCTGACGCGTTGTTCGGCGCAGGCCGCGCATCCGTCACCGAGGGCCGTCAGGCTGATGTCCATGAGCCGATGTGCGGGTCATTCTTCCAGAGGTAATACGTGATGAGAACCATGCTCGGGTGGCTCGTCGAATTCGAGACCGATGACGAGCCGAGAGGAATGCTGCAGGCTGCGGCCTATGGCTTCTTCATCATGCTCTCGTACTACATCCTCCGGGCGGTGCGGGACGAGATTGCCGCAGCTGATCGTGGGAACCTCCAGATCCTGTGGACGGTTGTCTTCTTCGTGATGGTCGCGGCGGTCCAGGGGTATTCGTGGATCGCATCGCGGTATTCGCGCGGGGTCTTCGTTCCGTTGGCAAATCGTTTCTTCATTGCCTGTCTGATCGGCTTCTGGGCTGCGCTGCGATTCCTGCCCGAAGCGACCTACATCTGGGTCGACCGGGTCTTCTACGTCTGGACCAGCGTCTTTGCACTCTTTGTCGTGACCGTGTTCTGGGGTCTGGTTGCGGACTGCTTCACCCACGATCAGGGGAAGCGACTCTTCGGCTTTATCGCCGTCGGCGCGTCCGTTGGCGCAGCGATTGGGTCGGGGATCACCGCTGCAATCGCAACACAGGTGCCAGTTTTCACGTTATTGCTGATCGCGATCGTCCCTCTGGAGATTGCGTCTTGGTTCGCCGTTGGTTTGCACAGGGGGTTCGCCACCGGCGATGTCCATGCGGCTGGCGAGTCCGAGAAGCCACTGTCCGGTGACGCCTTGTCGGGCATGAAAGCTGTGTTCCAATCACGCTATCTGCTTGGTATCGCATCATTCATCGCGCTGATGACGTTTGCGTCGACGATCCTCTACTTCGCGCAGTCGGATCTCGTGTACGAAACGATGACCGACCGCGGGGAACGGCGCGCGTTCCTCGCACGGATCGACCTGATCGTGAACGTGCTCACGATCCTCTTCGAGGTCTATCTCACGGCGCGGATCATCAAGTGGTTCGGTGTGGCGGTCACCCTTGCGATCGTGCCGGTCGCAGTCGCCGTGGGCTTCGTGGCGCTCGGCCTCTGGCCGACGCTGTGGACGCTTGTTGTCGTGCAGGTGATCTATCGGGCTGGGCGCTATGGGCTGGCCAAGCCGGCGCGTGAGGTTCTCTTCACGGTCGTGTCCCGGGAAGAGAAGTACAAATCGAAGGCCTTCATCGACGCTGCAGTCTATCGAGGCGGTGACCTGGCGAGCGGCTGGATCTACGCCGGACTCGCATTTGTGGGTCTCACGGTTGGCCCCATTGCCCTCATCGCTGCCCCCGTGGCAATTCTTTGGGCCTTCATCGCGCTGGATGTGGGCCGCGCCGGTGAGGTGAAGGCCGCCGAACTCGGTGCAGCTCCAGTGGAATAGACGGTGTGCAGTGGCATGTCATTCTTCGGGCGGTGATGGAGCCTGCTGACTTGCCGCCCTGCGTTTAGGGCGGCAGTCTGCCGGACCGTTCGAATCGTTCCTGGAGGATCACGCATGCGCTCTCTCTACTCTCTTGCCCCGGCCGTCGCTCTTCTCGCCGTGGCGACTCCCGCACAAGCTCAGGACCTGAGCGCGCCGCGACCCATTGCCGGCACAGAGACCGTGTTTATCGAAGAGATGACCTGGATGGACGTTCGCGATGCCCTCCTGGACGGAATGACGACAGCGATCGTCGCCACGGGGGGTGTCGAGCAGAACGGTCCCTACGTTGCCTCGGGCAAGCACAACTTCGTGCTCAGCGCGACGACTGAGGCGATCGCGGAGGAGCTAGGTGACGCACTGGTGGCACCGATTGTGAAGTTTGTCCCGGAAGGGTCGATCGATCCGCCCAGCGGACATATGCGCTACCACGCGACCATCTCCGTGCGTCAGGAGACGTTCGAGATGCTGCTCACCGACGTCGTGATGTCTCTGGAGGCGCACGGCTTCCGGGACATCGTTCTGATCGGGGACAGCGGTGGGAACGTTCGGGGAATGGAGAACGTGACTGCGGCGCTCAACGAGGCGTGGGCGAACCAGCCGTCTCGCGTGCATTTCATTCCGGAGTACTACACTGAAGACATCTACAGCTGCGACTTCCTCAAGGAGGAGTTGGGGATTTTTCAGGAGCCGGACAATTGCGTCGCTACGCGGGACGAATACCACGACGACTATCACTACTCGTCGATCATCGCGACGACCGACCCGGAGCGAATTCGCGTCCGTCAGCGGATCGAGGAGGGTCTCTTCAGTATCAACGGTGTCGACCTGAATCCGCTCGAGCAGACGATCGAGAACGGGCAGCGGCTGGTCCAGTACCGGGCCGAGATCACGGCACGCGCAATCCGCCGCTCCATGGCGGCGGGCCGCACCCCGTGATGGCAATCATGGAGATCGTATGAGGCACATCGACGGGGCCTCCGTGCCCCACAACCCAGCGGACTCGAACAACTTCGTGCTCCCCGCGACCATGCAGCGGCTACTGGGTCGCGACGACGGTGAGTCTGTCCGGCTCTACCGGGTCTCGTTCGAGGAGGGCGCCCGAACGAACTGGCACACGCACACTGATAGCCAGCTTCTGTTCGGGGTGAGCGGGCGTTGTGCCGTGGTGGACCGGGATGGTCACGAGCTGCTGCTGGACCCCGGTGACGTCGTCGTGATCGAAGCGGGCCTTGAGCACTGGCATGGTGCCGCTCCTGGAGGTCCTGGCGTGCATCTGGCCATCAACGTGGGCACAGAAACGACCTGGCTGGACTCGTCTGCGGGTGAAGACGCCGTCCACCCATGAACATCCTGATGGATCAATTCAATGCACGTATGCGACGCATTGCAGTTGGCGTGATCGCGGCCATGGCCGCCTGTGCGCCTGCCGACGCCCCTTCTTCGGCCCCCGAGACGTTCACCGTCGCGTTCGAAACCAGCGAGGGTCCGTTTGAGGTCGAGTTCCTGCGGGAATGGTCGCCGATCGGGGTTGATCGCATCTGGGCGCTGGCCCAAGCAGGCTACTGGAACGGCTCGCGTATCTATCGCGTCAACGACCGATATGCCCAGTTCGGATACTCTGGTCAGCCTGAGCTGGATGCCGAGTGGGTGCAGAATGGCATCCCCGACGAACCGGCTCGCTCGAGTAACGTGCGCGGTGCGGTCTCGTTCGCGCGTGGTGGGCCAGGCACACGATCCAGCATCCTCTTCGTCAACCTGGATGACAACTCGAATCTGGATGCAATGGCGTGGAATAACGTTGTGGGCTTCCCACCTGTGGGTAGAGTCGTGTCCGGAATGGAATCCGTAGATGGGCTGTACTCGGGCTATGGGGATACAGCCATGCAGTGGGAGGACTCGATTGCGACCAAGGGGAATGTGTTCCTCGATCGTGAGTACCCACTGCTCGACTCGATCACCTCCGTGTCCGTGCGTTGATCAGGCACTGATCCACGGTTGGTGAGGTCCGGTCACTCTCTTTGCGAGGGTGTCGAGCTGTCGGGCGTTTGCGTGCGGACGACACGCGATCGCTTGCTGGTTGCGTGCGCGTGATCGACCTTCGCCCCTTCAGGTTGTTCACTGCTCGCTTTCTTTTGGAGCCGCCCATGGGGTCCGTCCGTTCACTCGCACTCTGCCTCATCCTGACCGCCATGGCCGGCTGCAGCGCGCCCGACGAGAACACCGCTGTGACGGAGGCTGCGGTTACGGCCGAGGCTGCTGCTCAACTCAAGCTGGAGGATCTGATCCGCGTGACGCATGTCCTCCACGAGAAATTCACGTCGCTGGCAGAGGCGATGCCCGAGGACGACCTCGCGTGGCGACCAGTGAATGGCGTTCGCTCCGTCTCGGAGGTCTACGTCCACATTGCGGCCGATAACTGGTACGTGCCCGCGTTGATGGGCTGGGATGCACCGGACGAGACCGGTGTGACCGACGACGTCGCGACGTTCCGGACGTACCAGGAACAGGAGATGTCGCGGACGGACATGCTCGGGGTTCTGGACGGCTCATTCGCCTTCCTGCTCGGGGCCATGGAGGAGAGCGCGGGCGAACTGGACCGAGAAGTCATACTTGGAACGCCTACGACGGTTGGGGACGTCTGGATCCGGGCCGTGGTCCATCTGCATGAACACCTCGGTCAGAGTATTGCTTACGCCCGCACGAACGAAGTCGTGCCTCCGTGGAGTCGCTGAGCCGTAATCCGTTCGGTCCGTTTCTCGAAGCGAGCGGGCTGGCCGTACTCGACGGAGGGCTGGCGACCGCGCTCGAGGCGAGGGGACACTCGCTCGCCGATGAACTCTGGTCGGCACGACTGCTACAGGACGATCCCGAGGCGATCGCCTTCGCGCACCGGAGCTACCTGGAGGCAGGCGCCGATTGCCTGACGACGTCGAGTTATCAGGCGTCATACGGCGGATTCGCCGCGGCCGGTATTGAGCGAGCGGAGGCGACGGCACTCCTGCTCCGTTCGACCGAGCTGGCCCGACGTACCGTCGAGGCCCGAGAGCCCGGGACCCGGTCGACGCCACTCGTCGCGGCGAGTATCGGTCCGTACGCAGCGTATCTCGCCGACGGCTCGGAGTACACCGGCCGCTACGAGGCCTCTCTGGCCGAGATCGATGCCTTTCACCGAGAGCGTTGGGAGACGCTCGCGACGAGTACCCCGGACCTGATGGCGTGCGAGACGATCCCGAATGAAACTGAAGCTGAGGCTCTGCTCAACGTGCTGTCAGGTGATGATCGCCATTGGGCGTGGTTCAGCTTTTGCTGCCGGGATGGTGGACATCTCTGGGATGGCACCCCGATCGAACAGGTCGCGACAGCGTGTGACCAGGTGGCCCGCGTGGCGGCTGTCGGCGTGAACTGCACGGCTCCGCGTTTGGTGCCAGAGCTCGTCGAGCGACTCCGTTCCGTGACCGACTTGCCGATCATCGTCTACCCGAACTCCGGAGAGCGCTACGAGGCCACTACCCGCTCCTGGCATGGTACAGATGAGGCGTGGATGGCGTCGGTCGAGGCATCGATCCAGGCCGGAGCGAACATCGTGGGCGGCTGTTGCAGGATCGGCCCGAGGGAGATCGCAGAGTTGCGACAACGGGTCGACCGCGGAGATTGGTCTGGCCCATGAAGACTGAGTCCACTGACATCGCAGCCTCGACCCTGCGAAACAGCGCGCGTACGCTCGTCACATTCGGGCATCTGATCGCAGAGCCGCTCTTCCGGTTCAACGCACTGCGCGTAGACGGCTGCACGGAGACCGCACGGTGACCAGCCCTCTGTCCGCTGATCAGGTCGATGAGCTCCGAACGGAGCTCGAGAGACAGTTGGCCCGCCTCCAGAAGAGCATGAAGGTCACCGACGAGGCGCTCCGGACCGTAGAGCTGGATCAGACGGCGGTAGGGCGGCTGTCTCGAATAGACTCCCTTCAGAACCAGAGCCTTTCGAAGGGGCTCCGGGAGCGGGAAGTGGTTCGTCTATCCCAGATCCGGGATGCTCTCGAGCGTGCACAGGAGGGGACGTATGGCGTGTGTACCGAGTGCGGGCGAGGAATCCCGTTCGAACGGCTGTTCGTGTTTCCGGAAGCGCCTGAGTGCACCGATTGTGTCAGCTGATCCGCGAACGGGAGACACGTGATGCGATTGGATACCAGGACGGTCCAGGAGTATCTGGACTCGCTACCGGAGAATCGCCGTATGTCGATCGAGACCGTCCGAACGACGCTCCTCGAGCGGCTACCCGCCGGGTACGGTGAAGCCATGAACTGGGGCATGATCAGGTGCCAGGCACCTCTGGCTTCCTACCCTGGGACGGACAACGGGGAGCCGCTCATGTACGCGGCCCTCGCGTCACAGAAGGGCCACATGGCGGTCTATCGGTCCGCGGTCTGCGCCGACGAGGCGGAGCGGGATACGTTCGAGCAGGCCTACCGAGCTAACGGCAGGAAATTCGACGCCGGCAAGTCCTTTGTGCGCTTCCGGAGGCTCGATGACCTGCCACGCGATGTGATCGGGGACGCGGTCGGTCAGATGCCTGTCGATCGCTTCGTCGAGATCTACGGAGCAGTTCGCTCGAACGCCCGCTCGCGGTCCAGGTCCGACTGAACATCCGGGCCAAGCCGAATCAGGCCGCCGTGGACATCCCGACTGTGGCGGCTGCTGCTGTGGTCGCCTGGAGTGTCGCCATTGCTGGCCATCAGGCCGGACATGCCCTCATCGCGACTGCGCTCGGGGCTTCTGTTGATACCGTTACCGCGCTTGGCGTCACGGGTCGCTGGGGTGCACTGCGGACTCCAGGCACTCTGATGACGAGCGTGGCCGGGACGTCCGTCAATATGCTCGTAATGGCTGGCGCGTGGGGAAGGATGCGACCGACTGGGTCTCCCGGGCTTCGGGAGGTCGTCGCATGGCTGCTCTTCGCTGCCAGCGGATGGACCGTAGCGGGACACCTCGTGCTCTCCCCTGTGATCGGTGCGGGTGACTGGATGACCGTCGTAGATCTGTTCGCCAATCGCGGGCCTCTGCGTGCCAGTACCTTCGTGACGGGCCTCTTTGTCTGTGGTGTGATCTGGAAGGGTACACACGAGACGTTGGCGCCGGTCACCGGCGGGGGTCCTGAAGGATCTCGCGTGACGTGTGCACGCCGCCTCACGCGAACAGCGTGGGTCTCTGGGACGGTCTCCGCCGCGTTGGCCGGGGCGGCTACCGGTATCTGGGGTCCGTCGGACGCAATGCTGACCCACACGGGTCAGTTGCTTCCGGACCCGACCCTTCTGGGTGGCGTCGTAGGGCTCTGTGCCGCGTTCATCGGGTTCGGCCTCATGACTGCCCCCACGATGCTCGCACCCGTGATGGTCAAGGAGCGACCCGTTCCCGGACCACCGCTCGAGGTCACTCGAAGCGTGCCGATGCTCATTACGGGCGTTTTCTTCGCCGTACTTCTGATCGGCGCACTGGGGCCCGGTGTTACTCTCGCCCCCCACTGAGGGTTCGTCGACACCTGCTACGGAGCCTGGGTGGTGTTCCACCGCGTAGCAGAAATACGTGGGCCGCTTGTCCGGTCTCGAACGCCCCTCTAGGCTCTTTACTTGGTGTTCGTGATCTCTCGGAGATTCTGATGATGTTTGCCTCGAACGGTATTCGACCCCTCACCCGGACTCGCGCATGCGTGCTCTGGGCCGTGCTCGCCCTGCTTGCAGTTCCGGCTGCGATCCATGCTCAAGAGATGGCGAATGCGGGCGCCATCCCAACACCCGAAGAGTTCTTCGGCCATCAAATGGGCGCGGACCGACAGCTCGCTCGCTGGGACCGGCTGGTCGAGTACTACCAGCTTCTCGGTGATGCGAGTGATCGACTCATCGTCGAAGAGGTTGGACAGTCCACGCTCGGCAATCCGTTCCTCGTGATCTACGCATCGTCACCCGAGAACCTGGCCAACCTCGATCAGATCCAGAGGATGAACGACATCCTCTCCGATCCGCGCGGGCACACGCAGGCTCAGATCGACGACGCAATCGAGAACGGAAAGGTCGTCTTCGTGCAGTCGTACGCGTTGCACTCGACCGAGGTCGCGGCGAGTCAGTCGGCTGCCGAGATCATGTATCTGATCGCGACCCGGGACGACGACGAGATCAATCTGATTCTCGATGAGACCGTATCGATCCTGGTCCCCGGCATGAACCCGGACGGCATCAACATCGTTACGGATTGGTATGACGAGTGGGTCGGGACCGAGTACGAGGCCGTGGGTCTCCCCGAGCTCTACCACCATTACATCGGTCACGACAACAATCGTGACGCCTTCATGCAGAACACGGTCGAGTCACAGTACGTGGCGCAGATCATGTTCCGCGACTGGATCCCGCAGGCGTTCATCGACCATCACCAGATGGGCGCGTATACGGCGCGGATCTCTCTGCCGCCGTATGCTGAGCCGATTCGCCCGGATGGTGATCCGCTCGTATGGCGTGAGATGGCGTGGTACGGAGCGCATATGGCGTACAAGATGGACGAGTACGAACTCGAGGGTGCTATTGGCGCAGCCATCTACTCGGGCTGGGGGCACTTCGGCTTCCACTGGATCACGCCCTTCCACAATATCGCGGGCATGCTGACCGAAGCGGCCAGCGCCCGCCTTGCGACGCCGTTGTACGTGCACCCTGACCAGCTGGGTGGCTCACGCCAGCTCCCGGAATACGAGGAGCAGACCACGTTCCCGAATCCGTGGATGGGAGGATGGTGGCGCGTGCGGGACATCGTCGACCGTCAGATCGTCGCGACCTTCTCGCCGCTGGAGATTGCAGCGAAGAACCGCGAGATGGTGCTGCGGAATGCCTATAACAAGGCCAGCCGTCAGGCGCGTCGTGGAGAGGAGGGAGAGACCAAAGCGTTCATCATCCCCGCGGAGCAGCACGATCCGCTCACCATGCAGAAGATGATGAACAAGCTGTACCTGCAGGGGATCACGATCGAGCGCTCGGCGGGGCAGTTTGAGCACGAAGGCCGCGTCTATGGCGCGGGCAGCTACGTGGTATCGATGGCGCAGCCGAAGCGTGGTGTGATTCGCTGGCTGCTCGGAAAGACGTACTACCCGGACAACACCTACTCCCGCGATCGCGACGGCAACCCGATCCGTCCATACGACATGACCACGGACAATATTTCCGAGTTCATGGGCGTCCGCGTTGATCCCGTGGAGTCATCGGTCGTAGCGGCTCTTACGCGCGTCACGCGTGAGATCGACTCGAGCGGCACGGTGTCCGAAGGGGCCGGTGGTTATGTCCTCGACGGTCGGTTGAACGACGCGTTCGAGGCTGTAAACAGGCTTTTCACGGCGGGCGCGAGCGTGAGTCGGGCGAATGCGGACGGCGATGGCTTCCGGACGGGTGACTTCCTGGTCGGAACAGGCACGGACATGGCGGTTGTTCGTGAGATCGCCGAAGAGACCGGCGTCGACTTCACTCCGCTTTCCAGCACTCCCACGGCGGGCACCTATCCGATCACGCAGCAGCGGATCGGCCTCTTCCAGCGCCACTACGGTGGTAACATGGATGAAGGGTGGACCCGCTGGCTTCTCGAGGATTTCGAGTTCGCCTACTCGACGATCATGGACGAGGAGATCCTGCGTGGGGATCTGCATGAGCGCTGGGACGTGATCGTCCTGCC